>DASZIV010000038.1:0-1809 GCA_035948775.1 Bryobacteraceae bacterium | reverse complement strand
GCAACAGCTTTAAGACTGCGGACGCATCCGTGTCAGGTCCGAACCGAGAACTGTGGGCATTGCGCAAAACCGGCTGGCTTTCGCAGGCCCAGATTGCAGAAGTCAATCGCTATATCGAAAAGCTCATGCATGTAATGGCGGCGCCCAGCCGCAATGGGCGGCTTTATGCCGTGACAATCGTATTGACACCGTTGTCTCGCCGATCTCACGGCCGTGATGAGCAGACGGTATCGCTATAGCGTCGGATGACGCGGGCGCGTCAACTCGCTATCCGCAGGCTGTGCACACTGAAGTCGGGCGGATCGTCGGCAAACAGAAAGTAATCCAGCCCCCGCCATCCGAGATTAGTACTCGGAAGTCGGCTAGTGGGAAGATTTTCTAAGAGTGTGATCCAGGGCCTGGGGCCCGCGAAACTTCATGAAAACGAGAGTAAGCCATTACATGTTTTCAAGGTTTAGCCCACATTTTCGACCCTGCGGTGGTTAACAGAAAACGCGAAGTGACTTGGCCTGTGACGTTTTGACAAACAAATGCGGCGCCGATTCGAAGAATTGGCGGGAGCGACGGGACTCGAACCCGCGGCCTACTGAAGGCGCGTACCCTGCGTTCGCCGCTATCATCCGGCAGGAACAACGCCGCCAAGACAATTCCGGCCAGACACACCGGCACATTGACCAGAAATAGCCGCCGCCAAGAAGCATGTTGAAGAATCGTTCCAGCCAGCACCGGTCCCAGGATCGGACCCAGAAGAATCGGAAGCGCTGCATCGCCCATCACGCGCGCCATGTGTTTGCCCGCAGCGCGAGCGAGCATCATCTGCGCCATTGGCGCCAGCAGTCCACCGCTCATACCCTGCAGCACGCGAAACACCACCAAGGACTCCGCTGACCACGCGGCTCCGCATAGCGCGGACGACAACGTAAAGGTCGCAAAGCACCATAGGTACAGTCGCTTGGCACCGATGCGGTCCACCAGCCAGCCGTTCAGCGGCAGCATCAGGGCCAGCGCCAGCAGGTATCCGCTCATCGCCCACTGGATCGTCGAAAGTGAGCTGCGAAGCTCAACCGCCAGCGTCGGCAGGGACACATTCACCACGGTGGCGTCCGTTGGGGACAGAAATGCACCAAGGATCGCCACTGCCGCAATCTTCCAGATGCGCGCCGGTAGCTTTTCCGTCGCGTCCTCGCTTATGGGCTCAGCCTTAAGCAAGTGCTGCTATCACTTCCTCCGTTGAACGAACCTTCGCCAGGCGCGGGAACATTGTCTTCTCCGCGTACTCATGGTCCTCCACCGCCATAGCACCGCAGGCATCTTCCGCCACCACGAAGGCAAAGCCCAAGCCCGCGCCAGTCATGAAGACCTGCCAGACAGGGCGCCGGCGAGTTCCGCCGTGGTGACAACGGCCGCCTGTTTCGCGATGACGATGTCGAGCAGCATCGCATGCAGCTCTGCATCCGGGTCGGCACAGCAATCGCGTACGACGACCAACCGATAATCCAGATCGCCGGCATGGCGAACGGTCGACAGCACGACGCCGCTGTCTGGACACCGGCGAGCACCAGCGTGTCGATGCCGTTGGCGCGCAGCAGCGTCTCCAGGTCGGTGCCAACGAACGGGCTGACGCGGTGCTTGACCACGATCGGTTCCCCCTCTCGCGCCGCCGCGGCGGGATGGATCGCGGCGCCTTCGCTCCCGGCCACCCGCATTCCGTTTGCCTTCAGCGCGCTGAACCCGGCGTTACGAGGGCTGATTTCGGGATGGCCGGGCCGGAATGCGACAACGACATGAATCACCATCATGCCCGCGTCT
>DASZIV010000037.1:0-25500 GCA_035948775.1 Bryobacteraceae bacterium | reverse complement strand
CACCGTGTCTCCCGCGGATCCTGACGCCATGGCCGCTGCGTTGACTCGCCTGCTGGACAATGCCGAGTTGCGCCGGACCCTGGGCTCGGCCGGCGTTCAACGCGCCCGCCAGGAGTTCAGTCTGGATACCATGGTGAGCCGCACGCTGTCCTTGTACGCGACGGTAATGAAGCCGTGCTAGCTAGGTCCGGAGCGCATCCAATCCGGCTGCTGGCGATTGGTCACTCCTACGTTCTGGCTGTCAACCGGGCGACCATCCGGGAAGTGGCTCGCGATCCATCTTTCGACATCACCGTAGCCGCGCCGAGCTTTTATCATGGCGACCTGCGGCCCATCCATTGCGAACCCGAACCCCACGGCAGCCCCTTGCGGCTGGTCCCCATTCCGGCCCGCTGGACCAGTCGCGTTCATGTGTTTCATTACGCGCAAAAGCCATTGCGTGACCTGGCTCGCCGGCATTCGTTTCAGGGAGTTTTCGCCTGGGAAGAGCCCTATATCTTCTCAGGGTATCAGCTGGCCCAGCTGGCCCAACACAGCGGCGCACGTTTCTCGTTTTATACCTGCCAAAATCTCGACAAGAAGTATCCACCGCCGTTTGGATATCTCGAGCGCATTTGTCTGAGCGCGACGGACCGTTGGGTTGCCGCCGGTCAAAGCGTTTTCGACGTTCAGGTGCATCGCGGTTACGTGCCGGAGCGTGGCTCGGTAATCGCACTGGCGGTCGATACCACGTTGTTCCGGCCTGCGGACGAAGAAAGACGCCAGCAAGTACGGCGGACGTTGGGCCTGACGAAACCAGTGATCGGGTACATGGGCCGGTTAGTCGAGGCGAAGGGTCTGCGCGTCCTGATGCAGGCGCTGGAAGCTCTGGATCCCGCTATTCCCTGGAGTCTCCTGTTGCTGGGCAGTGGTGAGTGGAAAGGCGAGATCGAACAGTGGGCCGAGCGTTTCGGTTGGGCCGACCGCGTCAAAATTCTGCTCGCACGGCATGACGAAGTCCCGAACTACCTCGGAGCGATGGACATGCTGGTGGCTCCCAGCCAGACCCGATCCAATTGGAAGGAACAATTCGGCCGAATGCTGATCGAAGCATTCGCTTGTGGGGTGCCAGTCATCGCGAGCGACTCCGGTGAGATTCCCTATGTTGTCGGTGACGCGGGGATCATCCTGCCTGAAAAGGATGTTGCGGCGTGGACCAAGTCCATCGAACTGCTGCTAGTCGACCCAGCTCTGCGTCAGCGGCTGGCAGAGGCAGGCCTGCAACGCGTGAGCCGGTTTTCCGTAGTGCAGTCGGCCGCTCACTTCCGGAATTTCTATCGCGATCTGGTGTATGGCTGACAATACTTTGTCCTAGACAACTCTCACCTCGCAGTCTTTCTCTTCCCATCTTCCGTAATCCTTAACCCTCCACCGCTGCATTACGCGGTTAGCGCGGACGCGGCGCACATTCTGCGAGATTCTTTGCTGAATTCGGGCACTTGTTTGTCGGAAGACTGGCTGGAGCGGGTCTACCGGATGGGCTTAGGATGACGACAACACTGGAAACTTACACCTCCCACTCTGACTCAGCGGCCGCCTCGTCTTCGGACGGTGCGGCCGTTATCGCCCGGAGCCGTATTCTGGCGTTCGCCACGCAGGGCGCCGGCGGCGATGATGAGGCAAGGCTGCGCGATCTGCTGAGCAAGCTGCCGGCCGGGATATTGGCCTTCCAACGGCAGCATAAGAAGGCGAGTGCGCTCCAGATTCTCCAGAAGGCGCGCAGCCATAGCTACTCTCTGGTAGTCATGGAAGGCACCGGAAGTGCTGGCGGGCTGGCCATCATGCTCGCCAAATGGATCTACGGGATTCCCTACATTGTTAGCAGCGGTGATGCCATTGCTCCTTTTCTGGGGGCTCGCTGGCCGGTCGCAAAGTCGGTATTTGCTCTGTTCGAATGGCTGCTCTATCGCAACTCGAGCGGCTTCATCGGCTGGACTCCGTACCTGGTCGGCCGCGCCTTGACCATGGGAGCCCCCAAAGGGATGACGGCAGCCGGTTGGGCGCCATTCCGATACAGCGAGCCGCAACTCGCCGAGAGCCGCTGGCGAGTGCGCCGAAGTCTGGGAATTCCGGAAGATGCGATCGTTTTCGGAATTGCCGGCTCCTTGATCTGGTCTAAGCGTTGGAATTACTGCTACGGGCATGAACTGGTACAGGCGATTCTAGCCGTCAAGAACCCCGCCGTCCGCGTGCTGATTGTGGGCGATGGAGACGGCCTCGGTCGCTTGCGCGAGATTGCTGGATCGAAACTCGGTGAGACGATCTTCCTGCCTGGCCGCGTGCCGAGAAAACAGGTTCCGGAATATCTCTCGGCGATGGATGCCGTAACCCTCCCACAGAGCGTGGATAACGTAGGAAGCTTTCGCTACACCACAAAGGTGAGCGAGTACTTGTCTGTTCGCGTGCCCTTGATTACCAATCAGATTCCCGCCGCTTATGACCTGGACTATGGGGGCGTTTGGCGGTTGCCGGGCACGACACCGTGGGACCCCTGTTTTGTTGATGCCTTAGCAGACCTGATGGATCGGCTCACCCTTGAGGCGATCGAACAGAAGCGCTCAGCAATTCCAAACTACCTTCCGGTGTTCGATCGAGCGCGCCAAATCGAGACTACGGCAGAATTCATTACCGAAATCCTAACAGAGACCGCGGCACGGAAACGCTGACTCGGCGCTGCTATACTGAGCCGAGAAATCACCATGCACTTCGTTCTTCAGTACGAACTTGTGGACGATTATGTCGCTAGGCGCGGCGCCTTCCGCCAACTGCACCTGTCGTTGGTTAGCCAGGCGCATGAACGCGGCGAGCTGGTGATTGCCGGAGCGCTGGCGGATCCCGCCGATGGAGCGCTGCTGGTGTTTCGGGGTCCTTCTCCGGAGCACGCCGAAGCCTTCGCCGCGGCCGACCCCTACGTCCGCAACGGCCTGGTGAAATCGTGGCGCGTGCGCAAGTGGATGACCGTCATCGGAGATGGCGCTTCCGTGCCCACGTAACTCCGGCCCCTAATTCCCGCCAGGTGGCGAAACTTCCGACTCGTTGATGTCCGACATGGCCTTCCAACTCCCGTCGCCCTGCTTCTTATAACCGGTCACGTAGCTGCCTTGGTGCACCGCAAGTACGATCAGCAGAAAACCACCAGGTACGAACAGTAACGTTTTGCGCATGAGTGGTTTGATGCCGCACTCCGGAGTCAAAATCAACTTCTTCCGGCTGGTTGCGGCCTTGTCCCACCACTGGAGTACTGTAGAAGAGGATGCGGACCATCTCTAAGCGCACTCAGTATGGCCTGAAAGTGGTGTTGAATTTGGCCAGGCGCTACGGCGAAGGCCCCGTACTCATCGCCACCTTATCGCGGGAAGAATCGGTCCCCACCAAATTTCTGGAGCTCATCCTTCTAAGCTTGAAGAGCCGTGGACTGCTCCGCAGCAAGACCGGGAAGGGCGGCGGATATCAGTTGAGCCGCCCTCCTTCCACTATTACCCTCGGCTCCTTGATCCGGCTGATGGAGGGACCGCTGGCGCCGCTGCCCTGTGCCAGCGAATCCGCCTATAAGCCCTGCGCGGAATGTCCCGATGTAGAACGCTGCGGCACCCGCATCATTATGAGGCAAGTAAGAGACGCCATGGCCGATGTGCTCGATCGGACCAGCTTGGCCGACCTTCTCCGCCAGGTTGAAGAAGTGAAACCGGAGAAGAACAAACCGGATTCGTTGATGTATTACATTTGAGTCCAAAAACGGCCCCGCCTCGACAGATTGGTCCTCAATTTGCTACAATATCTTTAGATCTCATTGTGGTACTTCTGCCCGATAACTGCACTCCCGACGCAGTATCCCATCCGCAATGTTTTGAGGAGTAAAGACTAAAACCCTATGGCTTCCAACATGTATTCGCAAGGCGCCCAAGTGGAGCATCTAAAATTCGGGCTGGGGACCGTTATGTCCAGCAGCGAAGAGCGCATCGTGATCAAGTTCGACGATCACGGTGAAAAGAAGTTCGTCACCGGTTTGGTGATGGGCAGTCTGAAAAAGAGCGACCGGCAGCCTCCCGCCGAAAAGAAGGGCTCCCGCCGCAAAAAGGCTGTGCCGGCGACGGTCTAGCCGCAGAATCAGAGGATTTTCGTTTGAACGCACGCCAGAAACGGTTGTTTGAGGAGGCCCGAAAGCGCAATCCGGACCTCAAGATTCCCTCCGAAGCGCAACCCGCCGACTGGACCGAAGCGGATCTTGCCTTGGTCAAGCAAGGAGTCGGTGACAAAACCAGCAGGTCAGCCTTAGGCGCCGCCGAAGCCGGCGACGCCGGTGGTGAAGTTCCCAGCGGCGAGCAGGCCGGGTCCGTGGTGACCTATTTTGAGACCAAGGGGTTCGGGTTCCTGCGCCCGGACGACGGCGGCCGCGATATTTTCTTTCACGTCTCCCGCCTCGCAGAAGGATTGGCCACTGATCTCCGTCCCGGAACCCGCGTACTCTACGAACTTGGTATGGACCGCACCGGCAAGATGGCTGCCAGCAGCATCCGCATCGCACCCGCGGAATAACCCGCTATAATAGAGAAACCGCACTGCTGAAATCATAGGCACAGGCTTGTCGGTGTCATAAACATGTTTGAAAACTTATCCGATAAACTGCAGCGGGTTTTCAAGAACCTGCGCGGCGAAGGCAAACTCTCGGCCGAGAACATGGAGGGTGCCCTGCGCGAAATCCGCCTGGCACTGCTCGAAGCCGACGTGAATTTTCGGGTAGTCAAACAACTGATCGAGAATATCAAGGTCAAGGCCATGGGCGAGGAAGTGCTCATGGCGCTGTCGCCCTCGCAGCAGGTCATCAAGATCGTGCACGAGGAGCTGATCAAGATCCTCGGCAGCCACGAATCCAAGCTGCGTTTCGCGAATGAGCCGCCTAGCGTTTTCCTGATCGTAGGGCTGCAGGGTTCCGGCAAGACCACTTCAACCGGGAAGCTGGCGCGGTGGCTTTCGAAAAATGGTCATCGGCCGTTGCTGGTTTCCGTGGACGTCTACCGGCCCGCCGCTCGCGAGCAGCTCAAAGTGATCGCGCGCGACATTAACCAAACGATCTACGAGGGTGCGAACGGCGAGAGCAAACCGCTCGAGTTGGCTACTGGTGCGCGGCGCGAGGCTACCCAATCAGGCCGCGACGTGGTGTTGGTGGATACCGCCGGCCGCTTGCACATTGACGACGACCTGATGGTGGAGCTGCAACAGCTCAAAGAGCAGCTTAATCCCGTAGAAATTCTGTTCGTCGCCGACGCCATGACCGGTCAGGACGCTGTGAAGTCCGCCGACGAATTTCACAAGCGCCTGGGCATCACGGGTGTGATTCTCACCAAGATGGATGGCGATGCCCGCGGCGGTGCGGCGCTTTCGATCCGTAGTGTGACCGGACAGCCGCTGAAGTTCGTAGGCGTCGGCGAGAAGTTCGACGCCCTGGAGCCGTTCCATCCCGACCGTGCCGCGAACCGTATTCTGGGCATGGGCGATATCCTTTCGCTGATCGAAAAGGCCAGCGAAGAAATCGATCAGAAACAGGCTGTAGAGATGCAGCGCAAGCTGATCGAAAACGACTTCACCCTGGAGGATTTTCGCGACCAATTGCGGCAGGTGCGCAAGCTCGGCCCTCTTGGCTCCCTGTTGGACATGATGCCCAAAGTGGGGATGCTCAAAGAACTGAAGGACGTCAAAATCGACGAAAACGAGATCAATCATGTGGTGGCCATCATCGATTCGATGACTCCCCACGAGCGGTCCAACCACATGATTATCAACGGGAGCCGGCGCAGGCGCATTGCCAAGGGCAGTGGCACTTCGGTGCAAGAAGTGAACCAACTGTTGAAACAGTACGCCCAGGCCCGGAAAATGATGAAGAGTCTCTCGGGTGGCATGGGTGGCATGATGGGCCGGAAGTTCGGGAAAATGAAGTTGCCGCCGGGATTTCCCTTTGGGGAAATGCGCGGCTAGGCGTTAAAGCCGCGACCGTTAGGGAGCGGTGTCTTATTTCTGATTTGGAGTGCAAATGCTGATGATTCGTCTGGCGCGGTTTGGCGCCAAAAAGAAACCGTTCTATCGAGTGGTGGTGATTGAGAAAGAGCGCGCCCGCAACGGCCGCAACCTGGAAGTGTTGGGGCATTACAATCCACTGAGCCACCCGGCGCAGGTGGTTCTGCAGCACGATCGTCTCACATACTGGACGCAGCATGGCGCCCAGATGTCGGACACCGTCAAGCGCTTGGTGAAGGATCATCCCGCAGCTACTGCTCAGCCAGCGTAACAATAGGCCGGAATCACCCCCGATAACTGTAAGAAACAGAACGACTAGGTGCCGGGCCCAGGGGTGCTTCCGATTGTCACGCGGTGGCTTCGCGCTACCATGTGCTGTAGGAGGCGGGGTAGATGAAGCAGTTGATCGAAGACATTGCCAAAGCTCTCGTTGATATCCCCGACGAAGTCGCCGTCAAGGTAGTCGAGGGCGAACAGGTTACCGTCTTGGAGTTGAAAGTGGCGCCCAGCGACTTGGGAAAAGTGATCGGCAAACAGGGCCGCACGGCCCGATCGATCCGCACTATCCTAGGCGCCGCTGGCATGAAATTGAATCGCCGCTTTACGCTGGAAATTCTCGAGTGAGCCTGTCGGAGGCCGCTCCAGACCACTCCACGCCCGAATGGGTCACGGTAGCCGTTTTAGGCAAAACGCGCGGCAACCGCGGCGAAATCCTGGCATTGCCTCTCAGCAAACCGGAACGTTACCAAGCCCTGCGGGAGGTGTACCTGTTCGGCGGCGGGGAGCGGTATGAAGTGGAATCCGCATGGTTTCATGATGCTTCCCTGATACTGAAATTTCGCGGCATTGACAGCATTTCCGAAGCGGAGAAGCTGCGTGGCTCAGAGGTTCGGGTTCCGGCGAGCGAGCGTGTAGCGCTCGAGCCTGGCGAGTTCTTTCAGTCCGATCTGGTTGGCTGCGAGGTGGTGGATCGGCGAACCGCGGAGTCTCTCGGACGCGTGGCGGATTGGAACGAGTCGGGGGGACCGGGCCTGTTGGTTCTGGAGAACGGGTTGATGATCCCCTTCGTTCGGTCCATCTGCGTGGAGATCGATCCTGCTAATAAACGCATCGCCGTCGAATTGCCGGAGGGACTGAAGGACTTGAACTTAAAGTGATCTTCCACGTGCTGACGATCTTCCCCGAGTTCTTCGAGGGGCCGTTCGCGCACGGGGTGGTGAACCGCGCGCGCGAAACTGGCGTGCTCGATATCCGGATCCACAACTTGCGGGACTGGACCCACGACCGCCACAAGACTGTTGACGATCGTCCATTCGGCGGCGGTGAAGGCATGGTGTTAAAGGCCGAACCGATCTTTCAAGCTGTGGAATCGATCTGGGCGGAACGCCACAAAGGCCAGCGCGTGCTGCTGCTCTCCGCGCAAGGCCGACTGTTCGATCAAGCCATGGCCAACCGTTTCGCCCAAGATGAGGAATTGTTGCTGATTTGCGGGCGCTACGAGGGTGTCGACGAGCGCGTAGCGGAATACCTGGCCGACGAGGAGGTCTGCATCGGCAATTACGTGTTGAGCGGCGGCGAACTGGCGGCGGCCGTGATCGTGGATACCGTGGCTCGTCTGCTTCCGGGCGTGTTAGGAAATGAATGCTCGGCGGCCTTCGAATCGTTCCAGGATACCGGCCACGGCGAGGGGCTTCTGGATTGCCCGCACTGGACTCGCCCAGCGGATTTTCGAGGTTGGGAAGCGCCCGAAGTGCTCCTGAACGGGAACCACGAGCAGATACGGCAATTCCGCAGACGGGCCGCGCGGGAAAAGACCGCACGGCTGCGCCCGGATTTGCTCGAAGAACCGGGCGAAGCGGCCACCGGTCACGGTAAGATAGAGGATTAAGGAAATTGTCATGCAGAACGCGTTGATGATGAAGTACATCCAGAAGAATAAGCGCACCGACCTCCCCACCTTTCGCCCCGGCGACACCATTCGGGTGCACGTCAAGATCAAGGAAGGCGATAAGGAACGGCTGCAAGCCTTTGAAGGCACGGTCATCGCCCGCAACAACACGGGGATGGGCGAGAGTATCACCGTCCGCAAAGTCAGCTTCGGCCAAGGTGTGGAACGTATTTTCCCCATGCACGCCAAAGTGATCGATCACATTGATGTGGTCCGCACGGGACGTGTCCGGCGCGCCAAGCTGTACTACCTGCGAGGACTGAAGGGCAAAGCCGCCCGTCTTCGCGAGCGCGAATAGTCGCTACTTCTCATGCGACCCGAAGCCACGGGTGGCAAATTCCGTTGTGAATCCTCCTGGGAGCGCGAGTTGCATGCCCGCGGCTTTCGTGCTGTGGCCGGTGTCGACGAAGTGGGTCGAGGGGCGCTTTTCGGACCGGTGTTTGCCGGCGCAGTGATTCTATCGCCCGACCGGCCGGTGCGCGGCTTGAACGACAGCAAACTGCTCGAACCGGAACGCCGCGAGGTGTTGGCGGAGCGTATTCGCGAGCGCGCCGTAGCGTGGGCTGTCGCCGCCGTGGATGCTGCCACCATCGATTACATTAACATCTACCAGGCTTCGTGCATGGCGATGCGGCTGGCGGTGAGCCGCCTCAAGCCGCTTCCCGATTTTCTGCTGATTGACGCCGTGCCGATCGAGCTTTCCATTCCCCAGCGGTCCCTGATCAAGGGCGACGCCCGCTGTCACGCCATCGCGGCCGCGTCCATTGTGGCCAAGGTTTATCGCGACGCCTGCATGCGCGTATGGGACGAGGTGTTCCCGCAGTACGGGCTGGCGGCCCACAAGGGCTACTCCACGCCCGAGCACAAAGAAGCGATCCGGCAGCACGGTCCCACACCGCTGCATCGCTTGAGCTTCGAGCCGGTACGCGCGTGTTCGCTGTTCCCCGTGGTGTATGAAGCGCAGCTGGAGCTCTTCGATACGCGTCAGTCCGCGATCGGAGTGGGCGCTGCATGATGCCAATGGAGCCGGGGTCGACCGCCGGTCCCCCGGCTACACAGGAAACGGCGCCGGGACCGGTACCTATCGAGCAACCGGAATACCGCTGGTATCACAAGTTATCGGCCATCTTGCTGGTGACTTTCTGCCTGGAGATCGGCCTGTTTCTGCTGTTCTTTCCCTGGAGCGAATATTGGAGCACGAACTACTTCTCGTCGTTCCTACCCGAGTGGCGGCGCTATTGGACCAATACTTATTTCCGGGGAGCAGTGAGCGGTTTGGGGATGGCGAATCTGTATATCGCCTTAGTAGAGATCTTCCGGCTGCGGCGCTTTGCCCGCCGACGATAACCGGGGATTTCCCGGATTCAGCGGTACCAGCGGCTTACTGCTCCGGCTCGTCCGGAAAGCGAATCCCTACGCGCCGCAGAAACAAGGCGTCTCCGGCTTCGAAGGGCGCGCCCTGTTGGGGCAATTGGGCATTGGTGGGGCACTCGCGCCAGTAATCCGCCAATGACTTGACGACGTAGACGTGCTTGCGGCATTGGCTGCAGCGCCAATAAATCACCAGCTGCCGGTCAATCGTCAGTCCCACTTCCCGGATTCTCGCCGGTTGCCGGCCGCATTCGCACGAAAGTTCGATTCGCTGGTACATATAAGTCTCTGCGGCCCTGAATCCCCGGATGCAGGGGGGATAGCCAAAATGAAGGCGAATCACGGGGCCGCAGAGCAATCATGCCTGGAAAACGAGAAAGTTGAGAGCCCTGTTCGTACTCCGCGGGTTATAGAACTGAAACCTCTTATTACGATTTGGTTTAGGGGGGACTACCCATTGCAAGCCAGCGCATCACTTATTGCAATTCGTTGACGGGGACGTCGAAATGCGCCGTGTTGACCATACCTTTGCGCTGGAACTGTACCCACACCCGATAGGTTCGTGCTCGGGGAAATACCAAGCTGAACTGAACCTGTGGGCCTCCATCGGCAATCAGCGGGTGGGTGTGAATCAGGTCGATCAGGTCGTCGCTGCCGGCCAGCATGTGAGCCCACGCACCCAGATATTTCTCCAGACCTTCGGCGGGAGTCAGGTGGAAGTACATCTGTGTCTTCTGCCCGGCGATCGGTTGTGGCGGATCGGTGGTGAGCGACACTTGCAGGTTGGCTGCATCCTTGGTGGCGTAGTCGCGCGCTAGTTTGACGGGAGCCGGCGCCGCGCCGGGCACGATGACCGTCTTGGTGACTAACTGTGGCGTCGCGCCATCCGGATAAAAGTCGCCTAACACGCGATACATGCCGGGTTGGGGAAAAGCGATCTCGTAAACGAAATCGCCGGCAGGCTGCAGTACCGGATGGTCGTGGACGAAGAATTGCAGATCCTGGCTGACCACGAACATGTGGAACAGCTTCTCGTGAACGATCTGATAACTGGTAACGGGCCGGCCCTTCCACGGGTCCAACACCGCGAAGTCGAGCGTCGCTTTCTGGCCCGGCGCCAGCCTGTGCGGCGTAATGGTCAAGGTCAGCGGGTACTCGACAGGGTCGGGCAGGCCGGCCACCAACTTCATCCCGCACCGCGAACACACGCCTTCCTTGCTCGAGCGCACGTCCGGGTCCATAGGGCAGACGTAGACTTTATCCTGCGCCCACAGCACCCCCAGAAACAGCAGCAGCAAGCACAAGACCTTCGAGCGCATGGTCTTATTATGACCCCGGGAGACAGGCGCTGCAAGAATGGTATACTTCGCGATCATGGACAAGTTTCGTTGGACGATTAGTGCCGGACTTTGCCTGGTGGCGGCCGGCTGGCTGGTACATGCGGCTGGTGTGAAGATTGACCCCAAGGACCTGCAGACTTTCGCGGACGCAAAGGACCTGCAACCGGGTAAGTTCCACAAGATCACAGTGGACGCTTTGCCTAAGCCCCTCGAGACCAAGCCGTCAACGAACTTCCCAACGAGCCCGCGACCCGAAGGCGCCATGCCGCAAGCCCCCGCTGGTTTCAAGGTGGAACTATATCTGGAGGGTTTTGACACGCCGCGGCAGATCCGCACGGCTCCCAACGGCGATCTGTTTGTTGCCGAGAGCGGCAAAGGACAGATCAAGGTCGTGCGGGGCAAGGAAGTCTCGGTTTTCGCGAGTGGCTTGACGCGGCCCTACGGCATCAATTTCTACCCGGCAGGCGCGAATCCCCAGTGGGTGTACGTGGGCAACACCGGCTCCGTGGTGCGGTACGCCTACAAGAGTGGCGACTTGAAGGCCACTGGCGAGCCGCAGACCATCGTGCCGGAAATGCCCGCCAACGGAAATCACTGGACGCGCGACGTAGTGTTTTCAAAAGACGGCAAGTCCATGTTCGTGGCGGTGGGATCCGTGGACAACATCAACGAAAAGGGTCCCAACGAGCATCGCGCCAACATTCTCGAATACACGCCGGAAGGAAAATTTGTGGGTGTATACGCGTCGGGCATCCGCAACCCGGCTGGTCTGGCGGTGAATCCTACAACCGGCGAAGTCTGGTGCTCCGTGAATGAGCGCGACATGCTGGGCGATAATCTGGTCCCCGATTACGTGACGCATGTACAAAAGGGCGGCTTCTATGGTTGGCCATGGTACTACATGGGAGCGAACGTGGATGAGCGTGTTCCCGGCCGCGACGCCGCGCCGAAGGATAAGGTGATTGTTCCCGACATTCTGGTGCAGCCGCACAGCGCCTCGCTGGGAGTGACCTTCTACACGGGCAACCAGTTTCCAGCAGAATACCGCGGCGACGCATTCGCTGCCGAGCACGGCTCCTGGAACCGCGCGACGAAGTCCGGCCATGAAGTGATCCGCATTCCGTTAGAGAACGGCCACGCCAGCGGGGTTTATGAAGACTTCCTCACCGGGTTTGTTACGCCGGACGGTAAATCGTGGGGCCGGCCGGTGGGTGTAACTGTGGGCAAGGACGGCGCGTTGTACGTGACCGACGATGGCGCCAAAGTGATCTGGCGAGTGAGCTACGGAAAGTAACTTGCCAACGTTCACTTGGGCGACTTGCCAGCCGTCGCATCTACGGAGTGGTAACGGCCATTGTCGTATTGCCAAATTGCCGGCGCGCAAGCCGATGATTTGGCCGCCGGGGCAGGCGAGCACTCGTTAGGAAGACAAACATCGTGGAACTCGGCCCGCTGGCTCTCGAGAATTACAAAACCTGTGCAGACGCCATCAAATCCGAGCAGACCCTGCTTGGCCGTCAGGTCCTTCCACTCGTTTCCCACTTTGCCAATGAGCACCGAACCGCAAGGTCCGTGGGGCGCTTCATGACAACAGAACTGATACTCCGGTGAGCCGTCGCCATTCAGGTCGACGGCATTCCCGTAATCATAATTGATGCCAGGACGAACCTCACACTTCAACTTCTGTAACAGTGCTCTGGCCCTTGCGGGCAAGTCCTTATAGGTAATTTCCCGGCAGCTCGCCTGAATTGCTTTGGACGGCGCCGGGCACATCGAGGCGAGATTGTCGGCAGCCATTGCACTGCCACAAATGCACGACGCGAACAAGAACAAATTTGGGAACTTCATGCCGATGCCTTCCATTATTGGCGCAATCATCCCTGAGTGCTATGCTTTGGCCGCTTTAAAGTGCACCAGAGTGCGGCTGGCCAGATCCACCGTGACGGCATCGTCGGGCGTCTTGGCCGCGCCGCCGTCCGGCGCCGGGTGATATTCGATGCGCAGCTGTTGCGTCGTCACCACAACACGCAAGTAGCCGTAGTCCTGATCGTCGTAGCTCTCAAACGTAACATTCGGATCAGACGGCGTCCGCATCGGCACGCGCAGGACCTGCTGGCCGGGCCGGACCAGCGGCGTCAGGCCGTGGCCCCCATTGCCGGCAATGACATAAGGTATCTCCATCTTATTGATGCTCCGCGTATATCGTTGATAGCTGTGCGCGTGGCCGGAGAGCACCGCGTGGGGCCAAACGCCGGTCTTCTTACACGCGGCATCGATGTCTTTCAACATAAGGGGGCTGCCGCTATGCTTGCCCGTAGCGTAAGGAGGGTGATGCACGGCGATGATGACTGCTCCGGCAAACTTCTCATCGGCGATGCGTTGCAGCGCAGCGTCGAGGAAATTGAGCTGCACATCGGTAAGCGCTGAAACCGTTCCGCCCTGACTCGAAATCACACCCGGATCTTCCAGCCGGTTGCTGTACAAACCGAGAATGCGTACGAATGGAGCGTCTAGCGTAAAGTAAGGGCCCGGCTGGACCATGGTCGTGCGGTCAAGCCCTCCTGCGTCTGGAGAGGAATGAAAGCCCATAGTGCAGAAGTTATTCAGAAAGGCCTGGAGCGACGGCGTTGTGTCGCCGGGAGCCACCATGCCGTCGTGATTTCCCGGGATGGCAACGATCGGTCTTATATAGTTACGATAGGGTTCATAAAACTGATCGTAGTAGTACTTAGCTTCTCCGAAGCTATAGACGACGTCGCCTAAGTGGTAGAGAAAGACCGGAACCTGGGATTGATCCTGCTCCTGAAAGTCGGTGACTAATTTGTCCGTAACGGCGTTCTGGGAGAGGACGCTGCGCGTATTTCCGGTATCGCCGAGCGCGTGGAACACAATCTGCTTTCGCTGCGTGACGGCCTGAACAACACCCGGACCTTCCTTGGCCCCAAAGATGTCTTGCAGTTTCAAAATGGGCTCGACGCCGCCGCGCGAGGGCCCGAACGGAAGCGGCTTCAAGGTCTTGGCTTCCTTGTCCAGGATCTTGTAGGCGGCCGTGTCAGATGGGTGTGGCGTCCGGAACTTTCCCGGGTCGCCGGTAGGCTCCGGTTGTGCAAATATCGGTTCGCCCGAGGGCGGCTGGGGGGCAGGAGTCCCAGAGCTTCCGGCGGGCGGCGTCTTGCGGCGCTTCTTTATTGCCATAAGGTGTGTCCCTTTCTTGTGCTTGGTCGGGTTTCACGATTCTAAGATCGTCGGTTTGCTAATTCAATAGCAAAAAGCGATTGGCAGAAAGAAAACCCGCCAATTATTACGAAAAGGAGACAGGCGTAATGCCTAACCTTGCAGCTTGCCGAAGAACTCTCGTATGTCGGCGGTCAACAACTCGGGCTGCTCCAGACAGGCGAAGTGGCCGCCGTGCGGCATTTTGGTGTAGTGCACCAGGTTGAACCCGCGCTCGATGATGCTACGGGGTGGCGCCAGGTACGGCATCTCCTTGGGGAAGGCGGCGAAGCCTGTGGGAGTCATCAGCTTGCCGCGGAGTTGGGAGCGCTCGTCCCCCGCGCCGCGGTAGAACCAGACGCCCGTTCCCACGGTGTCGGTCACCAGGTAGATCATGACGTTGGTCAAGGTTTGATCTTCGGTGAAGCCGGCATCGCTCCAACCCTTCATCTTCTCGGCAATCCAGGCGGCCGCGCCGATCGGGTTATCGTACAGCGCGAAGGCCACGGTCTGCGGTTTGTGCTGTTGCTCGTTGAAGTAATCGAGCTCGGCGGTGCGGGCGGCCGTAACAGCGCGGATCCACTCGCGTTCTTCGGCGGTCTGCTCCGCGTCGGGAATGGGTGCCCCGGCAGCGGCGGCGTTAAGATGGATGCCGATCACCGACTCGGGAAATTGCGCCGCCAACTCCATGGTCACGCGCATGCCCCAATCGCCGCCTTGCGCGCCGAATTTGCGGTAGCCGAGGACCTCGGTCATCAAGCGGTGCCACAGCCGTGCCGTCGTCACCGGGCCGACCGGCTTGCCTTTGGGTTTGGAAGAAAAGCCGAAGCCGGGGAGTGACGGCACCACCACGTCGAATGTCGCGCTGAGCGGGCCGATCCCTTCCAGGAACTCGAACACCGAGCCCGGCCAGCCATGCGTCAGGATGAGCGGCATGGGGTTCGGGCCGCGTCCGCGTACGTGGTAGAAGTGAATGTCGTAGTCTTCCACCCGCGCCACGAATTGCGGATAGCGGTTCAGGCTGGCTTCGGCTTTGCGCCAGTCGAATTTAGTGGCCCAATATTCGGCGAGCGCGCGCATGTAGTCCCAGTTGACGCCGTAGCTCCAGTCGGGCGCATCGATTCGGTCGGGCAGGCGGGCTTCGCGCACGCGGGTAATGATGCGTTTGATGGTGGCTTGCGGAACCTCCACGCGAAAGGGGCGCGCTTTCTGTGGCTGTTGGGCTTGCGCCATAAACGGGAGAGCGATCGGAATTCGGAATATATCACGCCGGGATAGCATAATGAGGCACCTTCGCCGCGGCCAGCACGAAATTCGTCATGGCCTACGTCCTTCGAATGCAGCTTGGAGTAACGCGCGGATTCCATCGCGGGTGATGGGGCGCGGGTTGTAGTAAGGATTCTGCACGGCGATATCCGCCGCCTGATCCAGGTCGCCGGCCTTCATGCCAAGCGCGGCCAGGGAAGTTGGCGCGCCTAAACGAGCTGCGAGATCGTAGAGGCCCTCGGCTGCCGAGCGTGTGCCCAGTGCGCGCGCGATGCGCGACATGGCTTCCGGGGCGGCCGGGGTGTTGTAGGCCACGGCATGGGGCAGGACCACGGTATGCGTTTCGGCGTGAGGTAGGTTATACGTGCCTCCCAGGGTGTGGCAGAGCTTGTGATGCAACGCCATGCCTACCGTACTGAGCGCTATTCCGCCGAGCCACGCCGCGTATAGGGCTTGCGATCGAGCCTCCAGGTTGCCCGGTTCCTTCACCACCACGGGCAGGCTTTGGGCGAACGCGCGGATGCCTTCCTCGGCCATCAGAGAGATGATCGGATTGGCCTCCTGCGCATACAGCGCCTCCACGCAATGGGCGATGGAGTTCATGCCACTGGTGGCGGAGAGCATTGCCGGCATGGTTATGGTGAGACAAGGGTCGTAGAGAACCGTTTTGGGCAGGACGCGGATATCGCGCCCCGTGGTCTTATGGCCGTTTTCGGTGATGCCCCAAATCGGCGTCATCTCCGAGCCGGCATAGGTGGTAGGAACGGCCAGGATGGGCAGAGTGGAGACTAGAGCGATGGCCTTCGCCAAGCCCGTGGTGGAACCGCCACCTACCGCCACGCAACAGTCCGCGGCCAGGCGCTTGGCTTCTTCGCGTGCGGCCTGCGCGGTTTCGATGGGGACATGCATCACCGCCCTGTCGAACAGGCCGGCGGCGCGCACACCCAATCGCGTCACCATGTCCAACCCGCTTTGCCGCTGCTCGGGAGTGGATAGTACCAGGGCTTTGGTGGCGCCCAGCTTCTGAATCTCGTCGGGTAGCTTATCCAGCGAGCCCACGCCGAAAATTACGCGGGACGGTGCGCTCTGGTAGACGAAGGACAGCATCAGCCATTACCGGCGTGGGCGCGAGCCGTGCGCGCGTGCAGATCGCGCAGGACCGCGAGCTCGGTTTCAGTAGGCGGTTGAGTGGTGGCGACCTGGGGCGCAACTTTCAATTCCCAGCCGGTCGCTTCCACGGCTTTCTCAACGGCGACGCCAGGATGCAGGCTGGTGAGGGTGAGTTCCTTAGTCTTGGGGTCAGGCGTCAGGATGCCGAGATCGGTGATCACCGCGGTGGGGCCCTTGCCGGGAAGCCGCATCTTCTCGCGGCTGTCGCCGCCTTCCATGTGGCCTCCGGAGGTGACGAAATCCAGTTTGTCCACGAACGCACGCTTGTTGTGGCGAAGCGTGATGAGCACTTCTTTGGAAGATGCCGCGATCTCAGGCGCTCCGCCTGCGCCGGGCAGACGCGTTGAGGGCTTGTGGTAGTCGCCAATCACGGTGGTATTGATGTTGGCGAAGCGGTCGATCTGCGCGGCGCCCAGGAAGCCGAGGTCGATGCGCCCCCCTTGCAGCCAGTAGGAGAAAATCTCGGGGATCGAGACGGTGGCTTCGGCTGTTTCGAACAGCTCGCCATCGCCGATGGAAAGCGGCAGCACCGGCGGCTTGGTGCCTATGGTGCCCGATTCATAGATGAGCACCGTATCGGGCGCGTGCGTGAGGCGTGCCAGGTTGGCGGCGGCGCTAGGCAGGCCGATGCCTACAAAGCACGTGGCGCCGTTGCGAATCATGCGCGCCGCGGCGACGGTCATCATCTCGTCGGCAGTGTAGCCATTCTTGTCAGACACGCGTGGTGGCCTCCTCGAGGCTTTGCTTGAATCCGGCGAAGTCCTTCGTCCCCAGAACGTGCTGCTCGATCCAGGCCTGGAAGCTGGTGCGTTCGCGTGAAATCGGGTCCCACTGTTTGTAGAAGGCGTTGTTTCGCGGGTAGTAACCCTGGGCGTACGACGGAAACGCTCCGCCCTTCACTTCGGCGACGGCGCCGACGATCCATGAAGGCAGGACCATCGCGTTGGGCGGCGCGTCGAGCCGGTCGACGATCTCTTCCACAGTGACGATCGAGCGCTTCGCGGCCATCACCGCTTCCTTCTGCACGCCGACCACGCCCCAGAGGAGCACGTTGCCTTGGCGGTCGGCTTTCTGGGCGTGGATCACGGTCACGTCAGGACGATGCGCCGGCACCGCCGCCAGACGCTCTCCAGTGAACGGGCACTCGATGAACTTGATGTTTTGGTTGTACTTCGGCAGATCGGTTCCCAGGTATCCGCGCAAAATGCCGAAGGGCAGATGCGCCGCACCCGCGGCATATGCCGCGGCCATACCGGCGTGCGCGTGTTCTTCCACGGCGAGCGGCGTTGGCCAACCTTGCTCCACGGCGTCGCGCAAGCGATGCAGCGAGCCGACACCGGGGTTGCCGCCCCACGAAAACACGAGCTTCGAAGCGCAACCCGCGCCGATCAGTTGATCGTAGATCAAGTCCGGAGTCATGCGGATAAGCGTCAGGTCGCGGCGCCCCTGACGCATGATTTCATGCCCGGCGGCGAAAGGGATCAGATGGGTAAAACCCTCCAGGGCAATGCTGTCGCCGTCACGCACTGCCTCCTGAATGGCCTCTTTGAGATTCAGTATGTGAGCCAAGGTTTTTCATCATTATGACATGGGGTCGAGGTGGCCAAAGCGAGCGGTGCTTTTGCTACTGTAGATGGTTTGAAGATTCGATCGCGCAAGTTCGCGGGCCGTTGCGGAAGGCATAAGGGCTACAATCCCGCCGTAGACGGGCCGGGCGGCATCCGCGGCGGCTGTGCCAGGTGCGGGCTGCTCCTCGAAATCTGGGAAACTTCTCTCCGCCTCAATCAGCTTATCCGCAAGTTCGACCCGGCGCATGACGATCTGGAGCGTCCCAAGCCGCGCGAGGAAACCGCCGATCCGCGGCAGTTGAGCTTTATCGAATAGCGGCTGCGCGCTCTGCGCCTTGCGACCGGCCGGAAACCAGGGCTTTCACCAGAATCCATGATTTCTCGAGCGAAGAGAGCCGCACGCGCCGGGAGAAGACATCAAAGTTGGCAGCCTCGATGCGCTCCAGCAGGCGCGAATAAATCGTGATCAGCGCCCACAGCGACGGGCGGCTGCGGCGTTCCACCAGGTCGAGCAGCGGCAGCGATTCGTCGTAATAGGCGCGGGCCCGCACGGCTTCAAAACGCATGAGCCGCAGAAAGGACTCGTTCCGATTTCCCGCGCGTAAATCCTCGGAGGTAACTCCAAAGCGGCGCAAGTCTTCGGCGGGAAGATAAACACGGCCGAGCCCGGCGTCTTCGTGGATATCCCGCAGGATGTTCGTCAATTGAAACGCCACGCCGCATTTTTCGGCCAGCGGCAGGGCGGCGGGGGTATCGAAGCCGAAGATATGAAGAATGGTCAGGCCCACCACCGAGGCAACCTGGTAGCAGTAGCGGTAAAGCTCGTCGAACGTCTGTACTTCGCGCGGCTCCAGATCCGACGCGACTCCCCCGATCATCTCGCGGAAATATTCGTGGGGAATGGCAAAGCGCTGGACGGTGTCATGAAATGCGGGCCACACCGGATGCTGGCTGAAGCGGCCCTGGAGCGCTTCTTCCATTTCCTGGCGCCAGACATCGATCGCGGCGCGATTGGCGCCCGGTTCGTCGCTCAAGTCGTCGCAGTAGCGCATGAAGGCATAGATGGCGCACATCGACTTGCGCTGGTGGGCCGAGAGAAGCAGGAATGAGTAGTAGAAGTTCTTGGCGCGGCTGCGCGCTACGCGCCGGCAATAGTCGTAAGACTGAGCAAGATCCGTCATCAGGCTGCCCGCGAAAAGGCCGCGCGCGCCAGCGAACCCAGCAACAGCCACGCTCGTTCGGTTTTAGAGATGGCCGGGCGCGCGCGGAGAACATCATACCCCTGGGCTTCGATTTTCTCCAGCACGCGCATCCCGCCGCGGCTGAACAAGTCGAGATCGAGCGCCAGCCGGCGATCCACCATGCGCACGAGCGGCAGCCCCTCCAGAAACAGCTCGCGCGCTTTCCCTACGATCTCCTGCATGACCGCGCGAAAAGCCGGCGTGAAACGATGAGCGAACAGGTCTTCCAGCGCGTAGGCGTGGCGCTCCATGACATCCAGCGGAATATAGATGCGGTCTTTGAGCAGATCGGTGGTCACGTCCTGCCAAAAATTTGCCAACTGCAACGCCGTGCATGTGGCATCGGACAGTCTCTGCCGCTCGGCATCACGGTAACCACAGAGGTAGAGCACGAGCCGGCCGACGGGATTCGCGGAGCAGCGGCAATAGCCAAACAGCTCCTCGAAGTTGCGGTAGCGCGTGACGGTTTGGTCCTGCACGAACGCTACGATCAGATCGGCGAACGGCTGGCGTGGTATACCGTGCTGCTGAACGGTTGGCAGCAGCGCCACAAACACCGGATGCGTGGCCCGCCCGGCATACATGGCATCGAGTTCCGAGTGCCACCAGGCGAGCAGGCGAAGACTCTCGGCGCGGTCGCCGGTTTCATCACCCAAATCGTCGGCCCATCGGCAATAAGCGTAGACGTTGTAGAAATCCTGGTGCAACCGCTTGGGCAGCAGGAAACTAACTACGTGAAAATTCTCGTAGTGGTGGGTAGCCAGCCACCGGGTGTATGCGCGCGCCTGCTCCAGCGAATACGCTTGCCGAAGAGCCTCCTCGGACCGCACGAATTCGATGGGAGGCAGTAACGCGGGTGCGCCCACGCCGATGATCCCCTACGGAAGAATTGCCGTCTTCAGATGCCCGTTATGGCTCATCAGGTGGCGCATCACTTCGAGCAAATTGGCCAGCGGCTCTTCGCGGTTGACGAAGAACGACGCGGTCACATGTCCGGCGCAGATCAAATCGAGCGCTTTGCGAATGTAGACCGGAGTGTGATGGAAGGTGGCCTTGCAAGTGATCTCGGAGTAGTGCAGCAGAGCGGTGTCGAGGCTCACTTTGCTCTCGTTGGGGCACCCGCCGAAGAAATTCACCGTGCCGCCGCGGCGCACCATATCCACGGCCCAATGCCAGGTCTGCGGCTTGCCCACGGCTTCCATAGCGATATCCACGCCGCGGCCATGCGTCATGCGCCGGATCGCAGGCACGGGATCGGAATCCGACGGAGCTTCGATCAACTCGTCGGCTCCCAGGGAAGCGGCCCGGTCCAGTTGTTGCCGGCGGCGGCCCACTGCGATCACGCGGCAACCGGCCAGCTTGGCGATTTTCACGAACATGAGTCCGATGGGCCCCAGGCCGATGATCGAAATGGTATCGCCCGGTTGCGGATTGGTCTCTTCGAAACCACGCAGCACGCAGGCTAGCGGCTCTACCAGGGCTGCGTCATGGTAGCTGACATGCGACGGAATCAGATAAGTGTTGCGCCTGACAATGCGTCCCGGAATGCGAATGTATTCCGCGTACGCGCCGTTATTGAACAAAAGATCTTCGCACAGGTTCTCCAGGCCGCGGCCGCAGAAAAAACATTCGTCGCAAGGCGCCGAATTTGCCGCCACCACGCGCTGTCCCACACGAAACTTGCGGACGTCTTCACCCACGGCAACTATGTCGCCCGCCAGTTCGTGCCCAAATACCGCCGGGGGCACAATCATGCGAGCATGATAGCCGCGGCGGAAGACCTTCACATCGGTGCCGCAGGTCAGCGCCACTTTCACACGGACCAGGATGTCTTCGCTATCGATTTGAGGAATAGCTACCGGCTCTACCTGCAAATCTTCCTTGCCGTAGAGCACTGCAGCCATCATCTGGCTATTCACTATACCCACCTCTGTGGCTGAACGATTATTTTCAACGATTTAGGTCCAGGATGCAATGCCAAATCGAAACCTGAACGGATTTTAACCAAAGGTAAACAATGCGAAATCAGCGCTTCCAAGGGCAAAGCATCGGAAAATACCAACGCTGCTGATTCTTTCTGCAAATCCACCGATGCACTATAGCAGCCGAATAACGTGCGTTCGCCGGCGCAGATATCTGCTCCGGACGCTTCTATACTTTCCGCAGCCGACGTCTGGGCAAAAAGCAAAATGCGAGCGCCCGGACGGGAGCAGGCGATCGCCTCAGTGACGATTCCAGGCACGGAAGCTGCAACGATCACCAGATCGGCCCCGCGTCCCTCTGTTTGTTTCTTGACTTCTGCATTCAGATTGACCTGGCGCGGGTCCCAGGCGAATTTCGCGCCGCAGCGGCCGGCGATTTCAAGCCGCTCGGAGATGGTGTCGGTGGCTGCAACACGCGCGCCCGCACGACGGGCCAGCATGGTGAACATCAGTCCGATCGGGCCCTGTCCCATCACCACTACAAAGTCGTCCGGTTGGGGATCGCATTGCACGATCGCTTTCAAGCACGTGTTCAGAGGTTCCACCAACGTCGCGCGCTCGAAGGAAACGCCCTCTGGGATTCTCTCGATGCCACGTTCGACGATCCAGTCCATCACTCGCACGTATTGGGCAAAGCCCCCGCCGGCTGGTTCGAATCCCGCGGTGATCCCCACGCGCTTATACACGCGGCACTGCGCGTACAGCTTGCGCGCACAGTAAAAGCAGTTCAAGCAGGGGATATGGTGAAATGCCACTACGCGGTCGCCCGGTTTGTACTGGGTAACACCAACTCCCACCGCAGCGATTACACCAGCCGTCTCATGGCCATAGACGCGCGGCGGATCGAGCAGGTTGTGCTCGATCTTTTTCAGATCGGTATGACAGATACCGCAGGCTTCCACGCGGATGAGGATTTCTCCGGCTCCGATGGCCGGAGTGGGAATCTCCTCCACGCTCACTACACTTTTTCCTCGGTACACCGCGGCGTGCATGGTCACGGGTATGGCGCTCACCTCAGAATCGGCAGTCGGCAAAAAAATCCCCCAGGGTTTTGGCGGCCCGTTCACAGTTTTGGCGCAACCGGATCAACTCCGGCAGTCGGGCGATTGGCCGCCTCCATATATGCCTGAATATACCAATTGTATCGAAATGGCCGTCGGGACGGAGAACGGCATTGAAATCGTTCGCCATATCTTCAGTGGCAAGGTCGGTAACCGCGCGTGCGCAGTAAAATGGCAATCCCAGAGTTTGCGCGCGAGCGGCCACGCCCGCGGCCTCCATTTCTACTGCACAGCCGCCCTTCTCTCGCAGGGAACGCTTCTCCTCCGCGGTGCCCACCACGTGGTCGGTCGAGATTACCAGTCCTTTCACAGCGCGGTTGTTTCCTGGGAATGGGAGCGCCGGATAGCGGCCGTCCGGCCCCGCCACGCAGGCTGCGACGACGGCATCGCCGATTGCTAATTGCGGATCGAGTGCCCCGCAAAACCCCGTGCTGATCACGGCATCGGCCGGAAACACGTTGTGAGCCGCATCCACAGCCGCGGCCGCGCGCTTCCAACCCACGCCATTTGCCGCGAGCAGGACCTGATTTCCGTGCAAACGAGCTGAGCGTGCCCAGTCCACTCCGATGTGAGATCTCCGTTTCTCTTCGACCATGGCGGCGATACCGCGAAATTCCATAGGATCTGAAGCCACAAAGATGAGCCTCATCAAGCCGCAGGTACACGAGCCGGCGCGTGCCACGCTCCGCTGAACCACTCGACAGCGCGACGCAATGCGGTCTCAGCCGGAGCAGGTTGAAAGCCCAGTTCCTGCCGCGCCTTCTCATGCGTCACCCACATTTTCTTCCGGGCCATGCGCACTGCGTCGATGGGAACGCGCGGCGGTGTGCCGGTGACTTCCGCCCACGCTGTGCTGCACATACCCGCGCAGTAAGCCACCGCGTAGGGCAGCTTCATGGTAGGCGCCTTGCGGCCGGTAATGTTCGCCAACAACTGAAGGATCTGCGCCAGGGTTAAATTCTCAGAGCCCAGAATGTAGCGCTGCCCCACGCGTCCATGCTCGCAGGCCAGCCAGTGGCCCTCGGCGGTGTCGCGCGCATCTACGATATTCAAGCCCGTATCGATGAACGCCGGCATCTTGCCGCTGAGGAAATCCAGCACGGTTTGGCCGGTAGGCGTGGGCTTCACGTCGTGGTCGCCGACGGGCGCGGTGGGATTCACGATCACCGCGGGAAAGCCCTGGCGCGCGAACTGCAGCACCACCTGCTCGGCGAGAAACTTCGAGCGCTTATAGTCGCCCGACATGTCTTCGAGCGATACCGGCGTGGTCTCCTCGCCGATACCACCGTGGGGGATCCCAATACAACCCACGGTGCTGGTATAGACCATCCGCTCCACTCCGGCGCGGCGCGCCGCTTCGAGCAGATTGCGAGTGCCATCCACGTTGGAGCGGTAGAGATCTTTCGGATTCCTGGCCCAAAGGCGATAATCGGCGGCCACGTGGAACACCAGACCGCACCCGGCCACGGCACGCTCGAGCGAAGACGGGTCGCGGAGGTCGCCGGTGATCCGCTCGACCTCGAGTTCGGCAACCTCGCTGCCGGGGCGCACCAGCGCTCGAACGGCATAGCCGCGCTCCCGCAGAACGCGCGCCACGTGCCAGCCAAGGAATCCCGATGCACCGGTGACGAGAGCGGGTTTCATCGGAGGAAGTATCTAAAGGCACCGCTCACGGGGCTGAGGAGGTGCTCTAGCGCAGCATCCACGCCAGCATCTTCAGGTTGTCGGCAACTCCGGCATTGATACTCAGCGCCGCCGACGGTTCGAATCCGCAGTGCACCATGCAGTGCTCGCAGCGCGGATCGTTGCCTTGGCCATAACTTTCCCAGGGGGTCTGCGTCATCAGTTCTTCGAACGTCTTGTAATGGCCATCGGTAATCAGGTAGCAGGGGCCCTTCCATCCTTTCACGTTGTAGGTTGGATTACCCCACGCGGTGCACGGAAGCTCCTTGTCGCCCTTCAGGAAGTCCATGTAAAGAGGCGTCTGGCGCACGGCATACTTTTTCGCCAGACGGTCGATGTCCTTGAACTTTTCGTGGATATCGTCCCGCGTGAGGAAGATCTCCCGATCATCGACAGAGGAGTAGCCATAAGCCGGCGCAATCTGGTGGCCGTCCACGTTGAACTGCTTGAGGTATTCGAACAGCTCCTCGATCTCGCGCATGTCGGTCTCTTTATAGACCGTGGTGTTGGTGCAAACCTGGAAGCCGCCGGCCTTGGCCACCTTGATTCCTTCGATGGCTTCCCGGAACACGCCCTCTTTCTCTACGCAGATGTCGTGCGTCTTTTCCATGCCGTCCAAATGCACGTTGAAGTAGAAACGCTTGTCCGGCTGGAATTCCTTGAGACGCTTGCGAATGAACATTCCATTGGTGCAGAGAAAGATATAACGGTTGCGCTCCAGGATTCCCTTCGCCAGTTCGCCGATCTGCGGATACATCATGGGCTCGCCGCCGCAGATGGACACCATGGGCGCGCCGCACTCGTCCACTGCCGCCAGGCACTCCTCTACCGGCAGGCGCTCGCTGATGGTGGATTCGTATTCCCGAATGCGGCCGCAACCTGTGCAGGTGAGATTGCACGCGTGAAGCGGCTCGAGCATGAGCACGATCGGAAACCGTTTGTTGATCATGGGATGCGGCTGCCGTTTCTCACCGGTCTTGGAAGGCAGAATGCGAAACGGGTTGGCCCCGTCGGCCGCGGGCGCCACGGTCTTTTGCCATTCCGGCCGCGGACGCATCTTGTTCTTGATGATGTATCCGGCCATGCCGGCGGTCATGGTGAATGGGAATCTCATGGTTTCGTCTATCCGATCGAACGGCCCCCCTGCTTCACGAACGAAGCCAGGGCCAGCAACGGGAAATAGTCTTTGTACAAGTGGTAGTTCAAATAGAAAACCTTGGGAAAACCGGTACCGGTAGCCAGTTGTTCGTTCCAACTGCCATCGGAATTCTGAGTATCGAGCAAATATTCGATGCCGTGACGGACGCTGAGGCTCGAGGAGTCGCCGCCTGCCAGCAGCCCCAGGATGGCCCATGCCGTTTGCGAGGGTGTGCTCGCGGCGGCCGTGTAGGAGCCGTGGTCGTAACTGGCGCAGCTTTCGCCCCAACCACCATCGGCACTCTGAATGGAACGCAACCACTCCCCGGCGCGCAGGACGTGGGCCTCGCGATCGCTTTCTTGGGAAGCCGCCAGGCCGCGCAGCGCGAAGCAGGTGCCATAGATATACGCCACTCCCCAGCGGCCATACCAGCTTCCGTCCGGCTCCTGGTTGCGAACCAGCCATTGC
>DASZIV010000036.1:0-55874 GCA_035948775.1 Bryobacteraceae bacterium | reverse complement strand
CGACGGCACCAAGAAATTTGCCGGGCCGGTGGGCAATTGATCGGGAGCTCTGACATGAGAATCCTTTTCCTTAGTCTCGTCGCGGTGGGGGCATTCGCTCAGGCGCAATCCGTTCCGCGCGCCGCTGATGGCAAGCCGGATCTTTCGGGCACCTGGCAGGGCTTCGGGGTCAGCATCACCGGCGAAAAGGGCGCGCCTCCCCTGCACCCGTTGCCGCCCACGAAGTATCGCCCGCCTGCCCGCCAGCCGATTCCGTACCAGGATTGGGCCGCAGCCAAGTCGAAGACGTTTACGGTGCTCGATGACCCCACCTCGAAGTGCCTGCTGCCCGGCGTTCCGCGCATCGTGAGTATGCCGATGCCGCTCGAAATCGTGCAGACTCCCAAAGAAGTTGTAATCCTTTACGAAGCTTTCCGGGCCTTCCGCCGCATCCCTCTCAACGACAAACTGCAGCATCCCGACGATCTGACGCCCACATGGATGGGCGATTCGGTTGGCAAGTGGGACGGCGACACATTGGTTGTGGATGTGACGGGCTTCAACGACAAGACCTGGATAAGCGGCCAGGGGACCATCCACACCGACAAACTGCACGTGGTGGAAAAGTATCGCCGCAACGAGGACGACACCATTTCCTACGAAGCCTCGGTGGAGGATCCGGGCGCGCTCACGAAACCGTGGGTTACCGGATCGGTTCTGCGGAAGCCGGTGGATGTGCGGGTCGAGGAATACGAGTGCATCGAGAACAACCCCGACAACGATCACATCAAGAAGGCGATAGAACTGCAGACTAAGAGGTAGTCCCTGCCGGCCCGTCAGAGCGGAGCCGGGAGGCACCTCGGCCGCGTGGGGGTTAAAAAAGAAGCACTGGCGGCAAGGCCGCCAGCGCTACCTGCATGCCGCGCAGGTTTACAAGCATCTCGTGAATTTCTGACATCTCTGTAACTCGATTTCTGGTAATCTATCCCTTCCACTGAAGGTTAGAGGTTTCGTACCACTCTTTTGCCCTCCACGCCATGAGGGTTCGGCAAAGTGCATCTGTCGGCACATCATCAGGAGGATCGGGTTATGAAAAAAACGTGGGGCATCAGTTTTTGCGCCGGTGTTCTTTGGATCGTAGCGGCTGCGGCTGCCTGGGGGCAGACAACAGGTTCGGGCACCATCAACGGAACAATCCGGGATCCTAATCAGGCCTTGGTGCCCGATGCGACCGTGACCATCCATAACGTAGATACGGGTGTCGATCGTATCGTGCAGACGAACGAAGCGGGCCTCTATTCCGCGCCCTTTCTTCCACCGGGAAGTTACGAAGTTACTACCGCCAAATCCGGCTTTTCCAAGCTGATCCGCAAGGACGTTGTTCTGCAAGTGGGTCAAACGTTGACTCTCGACCTGTCGTTGTCGGTGCAGGCCACCTCAGAGAGCGTGACCGTAACGGGTGAAACGTCCGCGGTGGACACTGAGAAAACGGATATGTCCCAAGTTGTCTCGCAAGTTTCTAAGGACAATCTGCCGATGGCAGGACGGAATTGGGCCAACTTCCAGTTCCTTACACCCAATGTCACCAATGACGGCACTACTGGTCTGGCTTCTTACCGCGGGGTTTCGGGCCTGTACAACAGCAGCAACGTGGACGGTACCAACAACAATCAGGCGTTCTTTTCCGAACAGAAGGGCCGCACCACGCTGCCCTACGTTTACAGCATCGATTCGATCCAGGAATATCAGGTCGCCTCCAGCAACTACTCGGCGGAGCTCGGGCAGGCGGCCGGCGGCGTCATCAACGCGGTGACCAAGTCCGGCACCAACCTGATTCACGGTGATTTGTTCTATTACCTGCGCTATCCCACGCTGAACGCCCTCGATCCATTGCAAAAATCGAAAGGTATTTACACCCAGCCGATCCACCAGCAGCAGCAATTCGGCGGTAGCGTTGGCGGGCCAATCATCAAGGACAAGCTGTTCTACTTCTTGACATATGACGGATCGCGCAAGGTCAACCCCATTTCTTATACCAGCAGCGGCACCTACCCGCAAGCTTGCAACGCGAGAATCCCCACATCCATTTGTGCGGCGGCCAATGCTTTCATCCTGGGTAATCTCGGGGCGTTTCCGCGCTTTCAGAGCCAGGACATCGCCTTCGGCAAGCTGGACTACTCGCTGAACCAGAAAAACCAGATCAACGCCTCGTTCAATTTCGACAACTTCCGCGCTCCGGATTCCTATATCACCTCCACCACGGCAAATAACTCGTCCAACTCGGCAAACGGCAAGGCCGTCAGCCACGAACGGAATTTCGTCGCCAAGTGGAGTTCGACACTCAGTCCGACCACCATCAATGAGCTTCGCTTTCAGTGGTCGCGGGACTTCGAGGTGGTTGCGGCCAATGCCACCGCTCCCAGCGTAACTATCACAAACTTCATCACCTATGGCTTGCCTAACGCGCTGCCACGTCCTGCCTTCCCTGACGAGCATCGCCTGCAATTCTCAGATGTGCTGAGCAAGGTCCAGGGCGCGCATACCTTTAAATTTGGCGCTGATGTGAACTTCGTCCACGAGCTGTTGATCAACCTGTTCCAAGGCGGCGGCGTCTACAATTACTCTGGTGCGAACAGTTTCAGCAACTGGGTGGCGGATCTGGCGGGAATCAATCTGGGTGATGGACTCACCGGCCGCCACTTCAGCACTTTCGTGCAGGTGAACGATCCCGTCACACACGTGGGAAAGGATGACTTTTACAACAACGACTACGCCCTCTTCGCCGAAGATAGTTGGAAGGCTAGAAGAAACCTGACGATCAACTATGGCGTGCGCTGGGATCTTTCCACCATCCCACAGCCGTCCATGCCCAACACGGCTACGCCGCTGACCACGCTTTACACATCCACGATCAATATTCCCAAACACGAGTTCGCGCCGCGGGTCGGCGCGGCCTGGCAAATCGCAAAAGGCACCGTACTGCGAGTTGGATATGGCCTGTTCTACGCCAAAACCTCCAACAGCATGTTCTATGCAACACGGGTGGAGAACGGTGTGATCCAGCAGACCTTCAACTGCACACCGACTTCATGCCCATCCCTGGCCTTCCCGAATTTCATCTTTACGCCTCCGGGTGGCGCGCCGATCGCCCCCTTCGCGGGCGCACTGGTTCCGACGGTGACACCTTTCACGCCTCCGGCTCTGACGCAGACGTCGCGCGGCCAGGTGCCGGATTTCGCCAACCCCCGCGCACATGAAGGCGACGTCTCCTTCGAGCACGAGTTGCCCGGCAGCATTAGCGTCGGAGCCAGTTATGTGGTTAGCCGTGGAATGCGTCTACCTGCGTTTATCGACCAGAATATCGCTCCTTCCACCACGACGCGCAGTTACGACATCACCAGTCCGACCGGTAGCACCATAAGGTCGTTGACAGTGCCGTTCTACACAACCCGCATCGACCCAACCGGCCCAGTCCTTTCCGCTTTCAGCGACGTCAATTCCTGGTACAACAGCATGGTCATCACGCTCCACAAGAGGTATTCCCATGGTCTGGAGTTCATCTTCAACTACACACTGGCCAAGGCCATGGACGGCGGCGAAATCCAGGGGCAGTTTGGGACTTTTAACGGCGGCGGCCAGAACTTCCCGGTGGATCCCAAGAACCGCTCGCTGGAATACGCGCGTTCCGACCTGGATCAGCGTAACCGCTTCACCAGCACGATCGTGTGGACTCCGCAAATGGGTAACAAGATTACCAACTCGGCTGCCAGGTATCTGGCCACTGGGTGGACTCTCTCTACGATTTTTTCGTACGGCACAGGCCTGCCCTATAGCGGTCAGATCAACGGCGCCAACCCGCCTGCCGGCGGCGTGCTTGGTGGCCTGACAGGCGGCACCAACAACAACTCGGGAACCGCGTTGAGCGGCGCTCGCGTTTATGACGAGCCACGGAATTCCTTTACGCAGCCAAGCATAAAGGACTTGGACCTTCGGATTGGCCGCACGTTCACGTTCAAGGAGCGCTTCAAGTTCTCCATCCTGGGCGAGGCTTTCAACTTGTTCAACTTCACAAACATCTACACGGTGAATTACACGGAGTATAACTACACCACGGTGGGGTCCGGCGCTTGCGCGGGGCACACGAACAACTGCGTGGTGCAGAATTTCACGCCCACCGGGTTCGGAGCCCCCACAGCTACCAATACCAACCTGTCCGGCGCGCGGCAGTTGCAGATTGCGGCGAGGATTGCGTTCTAACAGTCATTGTTGGTCACGGCTCGAAACACCGGCTTGCCTGGGAAGTTAACGCGTTTTACTCTGCAACTGGTGGTACCCGAGTTGCCGCCGGGCCTCAGCGAGAGTCATGCCGGCTTCCACCGACTTGCGGATCTGCTCTTCAATGGCGTCGATCTCTTCAGCAATCTTGAGCACTTCGTCTTCGTGCGCACGCGGGATCACCAGGACGCCATCGGCGTCGCCGCGCAGCAGATCCCCCGCGTTCACCCGCGCGTCGCCGATATTCACGGTTCCGCCCATCGCTTCCACTTGCACCCGGTCTTTACCAGTACGCATGGAATAGCTGCGGCTGTAGATCGGATAGACCAACTCGCGCGCCAGGTGGGTATCGCGGCAAGCGCCATCGATCACGGTGCCGGCGATGCCGCGCCGGGTCGCCACCATCGTCAGAATGTCGCCCCACACGGTGGCATTCTCGCGGCCGCCATTATCGAGCACCACGACACCGCCGGGCGGCACATCGTCAATATAATCGCCCACCGTACCCGGAGGCTTGCCGGCCGGCCCGTAGAGGATGGTGAAGGCGCGGCCTGTTAAACGAAAGCGGGGATCGAGAGGCTTGATGTTGAGGCATTGCCCCGCGATGCCCAGGCGATCGAGCGCGTCACTGAGGGCCGTGGTGTCGAGTTTGGACGCCCGCTGGATATTCGTGTCGTCTGCCATGAACCCCACTATCGCTTCAGCATGTGCTCGTAATTCGCGCCCATCACCTGGCTGATCGGCTTCCCCTGATGCAACGCTTCCGCCATGGCTTTCTCGCGCTCTACGATCGACTCGGCGGCTTCGAGCACGCGTAGGATGTCTCCAGGCGAAATAAATGCCACGGCGCTTGCGTCGGCCACCACGTAGTCGCCGAATGAGACCGGGATATCACCGATCGTGACGGGTTCGTTGGTGGCCACTTCCACGATGCGCCCGCGCGCGGTGCGGGCGGTGTGGTCCCGGGCAAAAACCGGGAAGTCCAATTGGCGGCTCTCGTCAATATCTCGCGCGGGGCCGTCGATGATCACGCCTGCAACGCCGCGCATTTTGGCGCCGATCGAAAGATTACCACCCCAGGAAGCCGCATCCAGGCCAGTCCGTTGCTCGACTACGATGACGTCTCCGGGCGAAGCCGCTTCAATCGCCGCCGTGCACAGATGACGCGTAGTAGGTGGACGGCCTTCCGCGCGGTCCAGCTTCACCGTCAAAACGCGTCCTGAAATGCGGCGATCGGTCGAGAAGCGGTGAATTCCAGTGACGACGCCCTTGAGTCCGAGTTTGTCGAGCGCATCGGAGACCGCGCAGGCATCCACGCGGCTCAAACGGGCAAGCACTTCTTCCATGGCGCTCAACGTTCCGGCCGCCATCGGGAGAAGCGTTTCTCCAGTCTTTCGGCCAGCCAGGTAAGCAGAATGCCCGCGAAGGCGATGAGCAGAACGCCGACAAACAGCGTGTCCGTCTGGAACATCTGCCCGCCATAGGCCACCATGAAACCGATGCCCTGGCTACCGCCAAACATCTCGCCCACCACGACGCCGATCAATCCTAACGCCACTCCCTGGCGCAGTCCGGTCAGAATAAACGGCACCGATCCGGGAATCGTGATGGTGGTGAAGATCTGCCAATCCGAAGCGCAAAACGCGCGCGCGGCGCGCAACAGGTCGCGGTCAATATTCTTGACTCCCGCGACCGTGTTCACCAGGATCGGGAAAAATGCCGACATGAAAACGATGAAGACTTTCGACCACATGCCGATCCCGAACCAGATGATGATGAGCGGGATCATGGCAATGCGCGGTGTGGCGTATAAAGCGTTCAAGAACGGATCGATTAACAGCCGGATGGTGCGGTACCAGCCGATGATCACCCCCAGAATGACTCCGGTAATCGCCGCCAGCACAAATCCCAAAATGAAGTTCTTGCCGCTATAACCGAGGTCACTGAGCAGAGTGCCGTGCAGCAAGCCCTCCTTGAATTGTTTGGCGATCGCGGAAGGGCCGCTGAAGAAGAGCGGGGAGATCTTTCCAGCAGACCAAAAAATCTGCCACACCACCATCACGAACAGTACCGCTCCGCCGCCCAGAATCGTGGCCTGGTGTTTCTCGTAGAAGCTCTTCGGCGGGCGCATGCTCCCGCCTTGTTTCTTCGACGAAATGGAAGTCTCAGGGCGCGCTGCCACCGGCCCCACATCGGATGGCGAAATGTCCGGACGCATCGGAGTCATAACGGTTAGTTCGCCACCACCATCCCCATGCGCTCCGACTCCTCTTCGATCAATTGCCAGATAGCGTCCTCGATCTGCAAAAACTGCGGGTCTCGTTTCAGGTGCAGCGTCCGCGGGCGATCGAAGGGAACCTGGAATACATCTTTGATGCGCCCGGGACGGGAGCTCATCACCGCCACGCGGTCCGCAAGATAAATCGCTTCGTTGATCTGGTGCGTAATGAACAGCACCGTCTTGCGCGCCTTCGCCCAGATTTTCAAAAGCTCAGATTGCATGAACTCGCGTGTCTGCGCATCAAGCGCGGCGAACGGCTCGTCCATGAGCAGCACTATGGGGTCGGACGCCAGTGCACGCGCCAGGTTGACGCGCTGCTGCATGCCGCCCGAGAGTTCCGAAGGATAGTGCCGCTCGAAGCCGCCGAGCCCTACCAGTTTGAGGAAATACTCGGTGCGCTCCTGCATGGTGGCCTTGTCAAAGCGGCGCTGCATCTCCATACCGAAGCGAACGTTGCCGGCTATGGTTCGCCATGGCAGCAGACTGGGGTTCTGGAAGACCACCGAACGGTCGATGCCAGGGCCTTCCACGCGTTTGCCGTCGATCGAAACAGAGCCCTGCTCGTAAGGCAGCAGGCCCGCGACTATATTAAGCAGCGAAGTCTTCCCGCAGCCGCTCGGTCCGACGATCGCCATGAATTCGCCGTCTGCCACAGACAGACTCACGTCGTCCAGCGCCGGCACGTCGCGCTCCTGGTGTTCGAGCCAATACCGTTTGGAGAGATGCTCGATCTTCAGTTTGACCATGGGCCCGTGCCTGCCGTAGAGCGAGAGCTACGAACTCGCCCCCTTGGATTCTTTGGCGGCTACATCGATTTTGAAGACCTTCTTGGCGTTGTCCTCGAAAATCATTTTCTTTTCCGCCGCGCTCAACCAATCAAACGCCTCGATCAGGTGCCGTGTCTCATCCAGCCACTTGCCGGTCTTGGGGTCTTTGACGGTGCCCACCCCTGGCCGCTCGGTGCCGAAGAGGCAGCGGTCCGCGCCCACGGTCTTAATGAGCAGCGTGAGCGAATCGGACGAGTAGAGAACCGTGTCGTAGTACAGGTTGCGCAGAGTGTCGGAGAACCGCGGGCCCTTCCCGCGCAGCGAGCTGGCTTCCCAACGGGCCCACTGGTAGGGCACTGCCCCGCCGCCGTGTGACACCACTATCTTCAGCGAGGGGAAATCCTTGAACACATTCGAAGTGAGCAGCGACACCACCGCGATGGTCTCTTCGTTGATGAAATGCGTCGAATACGTAAGCCGCTCCGACTTGCAGCCCATCGAGTGAATGTGGCCGGCGATATCCAGCTCGACCATTTTTTCATAGAGCGGATACCAGTAGCGGTCACCCAGCGGAGGAGTCTCGACGCCAGTACACTCGCCTGGATCGGGGTTCAGCAGTAGCCCTACGAAGCCATCCTGCTTCACGCATTTTTCCAGATATGGCAGCACCGTCTGCACGGGAACGTTGGGAGTGAGCGGCAGGCCGCAGACGCCACGGAAAACGTTGGGGTACAGCTTCACCTGGCGCGCGATGATGTTGTTGGTCTCTTCCATGAACCAGGTGACCAGCCGGGGCAGCTCGCTGGTCATCATCTGGTAAGGCCGCGGCGAGATGATCTGCATATCGGTGCCGGCTTCTTTCAGCTGCGCCAGATGAGAGGAACCGCCGAAGACCGGAGAGTTCAGCGCCTTGGTAATGTCTTCGTCGGTGGCGTTGACGCCGCCACGCCCGTGACCGCCCCGATGCGCCAGAATCTGCGCCTTGTAAACCCATAAACTATCCGGCGCCGTGACGTGCGCATGTGCATCGATTACCATTGCTGCCCCCTGTAGGATCGCATCAGAACGGATTGCGTGAAGCTACGCGTGATTCTATCATGGCCGTCACCGCACCTGGGGCGGATGAAACCGGCCCTCATCTGGTGTACACTGCACCATTCAGAGGAGACCAACATGGAGCGAACCTTTTCCCGGCTGTCCGCCGCAGTAGTCACCACGGCATGCCTGCTGTTAGCAGCCGGCTTGCCGGCTGCCGCACAGACCGGAGCGAAGAACGGAGAGTGGCGGGCCTATGGCGCCGACCTTGGGAACACGCACTACTCGCCGCTGGACCAGATCAACGGCGACAACTTTAACAAGCTCCAGGTCGCCTGGCGGTTCAAGACCGAGAACCTGGGTCCGCGGCCGGAGTTCAATTTCGAAGGGACGCCGCTGATGGCCAACGGTGTTGTCTATTCCACTGCCGGAACGCGGCGCGCGGTTGTAGCCCTCGATGCGGCCACGGGCGAATTGCTGTGGACGCACGCTGAGCGCGAAGGTACGCGCGGCACCAAAGCGCCACGGCAGCTCTCCGGGCGTGGCCTCGCCTACTGGACCGATGGGCGTGAGGAACGCATTCTCTACGTCACGCCGGGCTACCAACTGGTGGCTCTGGATGCCAAGACCGGCAACCGCATAGCGAGCTTCGGCAAAGCCGGCATCGTGGATCTAAAGGAAGATGACGACCAGCAGATCGATCCGGAGAATGGTGAGATCGGCCTGCACGCTACCCCGGCGGTGGCCGGTGACACGGTCATCGTCGGCGCCGCACACAAGCCGGGCGGCATACCCACGAGTAAGACTAATGTGAAAGGCTACGTGCGCGGATTCGACGTCAAGACCGGAAAGCGCCTGTGGATCTTTCATACGATTCCGAAACTCGGAGAGTTCGGCTACAACACTTGGGAAAACGACTCCGCGACTTACACCGGCAATACCGGGGTCTGGGGCCAGATCAGCATCGATGAGCAACTCGGCATGGCTTACCTACCGGTGGAGCTGCCGACCGGCGACTATTATGGCGGCCATCGCCCCGGTAACGGGCTCTTTGGCGAGACTGTCGTAGCGGTGGACCTGAAGACCGGTCAGCGGAAATGGCACTACCAGTTGGTGCACCACGGCATTTGGGATATGGACATTCCGGACGCGCCGATGTTGGTGGACATCACACAGAACGGCCAGACAGTAAAGGCGCTCGCGCAGCCGACCAAGCAGGCGTTCCTTTATGTGTTCAATCGGATCACCGGCCAGCCGATTTGGCCGATGGTGGAGAAACCGGTGGAACAGTCAGATGTCCCCGGCGAGAAAACCAGCCCCACGCAACCCTTCCCAAGTAAGCCGCCTAACTATGATCGCCAGGGTTTCACAGAGGCTGATGTCATCGACTTTACTCCCGAGCTGCACGCAGAGGGACTCAAGCTGGCTTCCAAATACAAACTGGGGCCGGTCTTTACGCCGCCGACTGTGAGCAAGCCGGAAGGTCCGTACGGCACGCTTGCGCTGGCTACAGCGGGCGGCGGCACGAATTGGGCAGGCGGGTCGTTCGATCCGGAGACCCACATCGCGTACATTCCGTCGCAGAAATCCCTGACTGCTCTTGGCCTGGTACCGCCCGGAAGCCGGTCGGACATGCGCTATATCTCAGGCAGTGCAGCGCCGCGGACTGGGCCTCCGGGCGGAGGAGGCGGTGGTGAGGGTGGCGGAGGAGGCCTGACGGTACAGGGCCTGCCGCTGGCGAAGCCGCCCTACGGACAGATCACCGCTATCGATCTGAACAAGGGCGACATCGTTTGGCAGATCGCTCACGGCGAAACTCCCGACAACATTCGCAATCACCCCGCTCTCAAGGGGCTGACGATTCCACGAACCGGCCGTCCCGGCGTCTTCGGTGTGTTGGTGACGAAGACGTTGGTAATCGCGGGTGAGCGCGGCACGTTCACAACGCCGTCAGGACAGGTGGGTGCGATGCTGCGCGCTTACGACAAGGCCACCGGCCGCGAAGTCGGCGCCGTGTATATGCCCTCTGGACAGACGGGCACGCCCATGACCTACGCAGTGAACGGTAAGCAATACGTGGCGCTGGCGATCGCCGGACCGGGCTTCCCGGCGGAGCTGATCGCGTTCAAATTGCCAGAGTAGGGCGGCGCCATGCGCTGCCCAGCCTAGGCCAGTAGCAAACGAAAATGTTCGCGTAGCTGAGCGATCGTCCGGTCGAATGGATCGACAGACCCGTAAGATCGCGACAGCATCACTCCGCCCTCCATCACCGCCAGAACATAGGTGGCCAGCGCGTCGCGATCGGTGCCAGCGGGCAGCCGGTCCTGCAACTGATCGATACACTCGCGGACCGCGCCGATCCAGCCCTGAAAGTTTTCAGCGATCAAGCCGTGCGCAGGACGATTCTCCGGATCGATCTCCAATGCGAGCCTGCCGAGGGGGCATCCGTATTTGCATTCTGTCTGGAGAATTCGTTCGCGATACCCTTCGAGGATTGCAAAAATCCGCTCCACGGGTTCCTGGGCCCGGGCAAAAGCCGGCTCGACAATCATCGGCCGGAGAGCGCCCAGGTAGGTTTCCAAGACCGCCCGCAGCAGCGCCTCCTTGCTCTCGAAAAAGTGGTAGAAGCTGCCCGAATTGACGCCGGCGTGGCTGAGGAGATCGGCCATGCTGGTTCCGGCGTAGCCACGCTCCCAGAATAGGTACCGCGCGGAATCGATCAAGCGATCCCTGCTGCTGGGGGTTTTAGGCATGCAAAAAACTGTTGACTTTATTAGGGTACTGCTGTTTACTTGAATGATCAACCAAGAAGTGAGTGGGACATATGAAAGCACTCTTCCTACTAGCCGCCGCAGCCCTTGCCTTCGCCCAAAGCCCAGTGAAAGTCACTAAGCAGGCGGCTCCTGATAAGGCATTGATCTTCGAGACGACCGTGCCGGCGACGCAGACAGCCGTTTGGAAAGCATTCACCACCAGCGATGGCCTAAGCACCTGGCTCACGCCGGGCGCGGTGGTTGATCTGCGGAAGGGCGGCGAGTGGACCGCGCATTTTCCCGGAGGCAAGAGTGGCGGAGGAACCATCCTCAACTTTATACCCGAACAAGAGATCATCATGTCCGCCCTGGCGCCCGAGCAGTTTCCTCACGTTCGCGCGGAGCGGACTACCGCCAAGTTCGAGTTTCTAGCGAAGGGCGATTCCACCGTCGTGCGGCTGGTTCAAACTGGATGGAAGAACGGCGAAGAATGGGACAAGGCATACGATTATCTAGCCCAAGGCAACGCGCAATTGCTCGAGACCCTGCGACGCCGCTTTGTGAACGGCCCACTCGATTGGGCCAAAGAATGGGGCGAGACCAAGTAGATAGATGAACCTCCAAACCTTGAATCTCTGGGCCATCCTGGTTGCCACGTTGTCGAGCTTTCTGCTGGGCGGGCTCTGGTATTCGCCGGTGATGTTCGGCGGCGTTTGGAAAAAGGCCAATGGTTTCGGCGCCAATGAAACGCCGGCCGCCACTGCGAAGACGTTTGCCATCAGTTTCGTTCTGAGCCTGGTGATGGCTTTCAACCTGGCGATGTTTCTGAACGACCCGAAAACGACGCTGGCCTGGGGCGCGACCGCCGGCTTTCTGGCGGGCTTTGGCTGGATCGCCATGGGATCGGCGTGGTTTCCCTGTTCGAGCGGCGCCCCTGGACTTACGTGCTCGTGAATGGCGGCTATCTCACGGTGGCGCTGGTGTTAATGGGAGCGATTCTAGGCGCCTGGCGGTAGAGTAGCAGGCGGCACTTGTAGGCCGTCATTGAGACACATGGTCATGAGTCACAGCGGTGGTTTGGTCGTTGACTAACCTCCACTCGCCTCCGCGTTTCTGCCAGATATCCATCACTCGGGTCGTCAGCGCGTACGGTTCTCCCGTTTTCTGATCTCTGCCCCGGTCCGACACTAGAGCCGTGTAGACAGCGGCATTTCCCATCGGACGCACCTCCTGATCGCTCGACTGCGAGGAGACCTCCTCATTTCCAGCGACCTCAGCCAGCACATCGCGTTTGGTGATGATGCCTCCGCCCACGGTGATTCCCCAGTAGTCATCAGCGATCAATTCCTCGACCCTAGCCACGCGATGACGGGATTCGGCTTCATCGAGGCGTTCCTCCAATCGCAGGATTGTAGTGGTAATTGCCGCCGGTGTTTCGAGAGGATCCGGTTTTTCGCGAGTAGGGGTTCGGGATCCCTCAAGACAAATTGCGGCAGCCGTTAAGCCGGCCACGAGAAGAAGAACAGACGCTGGTCGGAACATCGCGTTCAGTTTATCCCAACCACAGCGCCATCGATCAGGAGGAATCACCCCGCGGCTAATATCTGCGCCGCGCTACGATGACGGTCGGCGGTGCCTGCCCGCTATGGATAGCCGCCACCCCCGAGGATTGTTACCGGTAACGTCTTTCGGCCACAATTTCTAACGGCGACGGCCTCCGTGGAGATCGGGATACACTGGATTGCGACATGGGCAGACAGACTGCTGTCGCGCTTTCCCAAGAAGACGAGGGTGCTTTCCTCAGCTTCCTTCGTGCTGAAGCGAATATTCGCATCTATCGCTGGGCCGCTGCGGCACCTGAACTCCTCCTCGTACCTCTGTTCCCTCCATGCGCGCCAGGGGAGTCGTCTTTCCGACTCTGGAACACTGCGTTCCCATGGGAGCCCGAATACGGTCAATGGCAGAGCGATACTGTTCAGGCTCTGGAACTGGCCGAAAAATTCTACTTGACGAACACAGCAGGCGCACCCCTCCTGGAGTAGAGTAGAAATCACGAAGAGCTGGTGTCAGTATTGGTTGCCGGGGGCCATGGGCACAACGACGTGTCGAGTCCCGGTGAATGGATAAGTGGCGTCACCGGAAAGTGTCCGATCCACTCATCCAAGTAATGCCCGTTTGCTCCCGCACTAACCAACCCGCGGGCTAGCCACATAACGAAGTCTTTTCCGATGAGCGCGGGGACGTGCTTGCGAGGCCCGATGAACTTCAGGAACGGCTCGGGCAGCGATTTAAGAGGTGGGAACTCGGTTTCCGCACCATTGCGTCCAAGCAAAGTGTAGGTATGGCGTCTCCCGCAACTGTTTTCGTAGGCCGCGCGACCCGCCTCAGCTTGGGCTCCAGTGAACACAGCAGGGGCGCGCGTCTGCTGGCCCGTTACAGCGCTTCGGCCCCGCTAGCCCTACGACACCAACGCCTGCGCGACGCGCGACGCCAGTTGGTCGAATGTCAGGATCTCGTAGAGCGATGCGTCTGACATGATGCGGGCTACTAGCGCGGTGTGCATGGCATGGCCGGCGCGTTCGGCGATCACGTGACCTAGCAGCGGGCGGCCCAGCAGTGCCAGATCGCCGATCAGGTCCAGCGCCTTGTGCCGGCAGCACTCATCGGCGGCACGCAGGCCACCCGGGTTCAACACGCCCTCCCTGGTGAAACAGACTGCGTTTTCGAGCGACGCGCCGCGGATCAGGCCCATGCTGCGCATCTGATCGAGTTCGTATTCAAATCCGAACGTCCGGGCAGGCGCAAGGTCGGAGGCGTATCGTTCGGGAGTAACTTCCATCTCGAGCGATTGCCGTCCCACCATCGGGTGCGGAAAATCGATTTCGCAGGTCAACTGAAAACTCTCGGCGGGCAAAATAGTGATTCGCTTTCCGCGTTCTTCCACCGAAATCGGACGCCGGATCCTCAGGTAGCGCCGCTTCCGCCGGTACTGGCGAATTCCCGCGTGGAGCAGCAGGTCGACAAACGGCCGGCCGCTCCCGTCGAGGATTGGCACCTCCAGGTTGTCGATCTCGATGAACGCATTGTCGATCCCCATCGAATACAACACGCTCAGCAGATGCTCGGTGGTGGAGATGAGAACGCCTTGCCGCATTAAGCTGGTGGCGTAACTGACGCGCGCGACGTGCCGCCAACTGGCGGGAATGGGAAAATTGTCCAGATCAGTACGAACGAAAACAATTCCCGTGGATACGGGCGCCGGCAAAATGCGGATCTGCACCGGTACGCCATGATGGAGTCCAACGCCCCGGGCTTCCACCGGGCGTTGTACTGTGGTCTCAAACCGCAAATTGAATCCTCGGCATTGGTGCTTTTTATAGCAACTAACTAGCCTTACCCCAACGTTCTGATTTTAAAGCATTCCAGCAGACATTGGTGTGGCTAAAATACAACACTTTGGAAACGTCTTGTAGCGGAAATGCTTCGTCGCTATGATGGGCCGAGTGCCGCACAAACGACTATTCCTGATCGACACGTTCGGTTTCATCTTCCGCGCCTACCACGCCCGCGCCCGCAGCGGCGCGCCACCGATGCGAACCTCGACCGGCATTTCCACGGAAGCGGTTTACATTTTCAACAACATGCTGCGGAAATTATCCAAACAGTTTGATCCGGAATACATTGCCGCCATTTTCGAGAGCGCGGGGCCGACCCACCGCGAGCAGGAATTCGCGGCCTACAAAGCCAATCGCAGTGAAATGCCGCCCGACCTGGGTGAGCAGATCCCCTACGTGCGGCGTGTCTTGGAGGCCATGCGCATACCGATTCTCGAGTATTCCGGATTCGAAGCCGACGACGTGATCGGCACGCTGGCGCGTCGCGTCGCACAGGATGGCCTGGAGGTGGTCATCGTCTCCAGCGATAAAGACATGTTGCAGCTGGTGACGGACCGCGTCTTCATGCTGAACCCGGCTAAGGACGACGAGTGGTATGACCCGGAAAAGGTCAAGACATTCATGGGCGTGCGGCCCGAGCAGGTGATCGACCTGCTGGCTTTGAAAGGCGACGCCATTGACAACATCCCGGGAGCACCCGGCATCGGCGACAAAGGCGCGAAGGATCTGATCGACCGGTTCGGGTCGGTGGAAGCGGCCATGGAACGCGCCGCCGAAGTGGAGCGGAAAGCGTATCGCGAGAGCTTGCAGAACAATGCCGAACAGATTCGCATGAGTAAGCGCCTGGCCACCATCGCCACCGGCGTTCCCATCGAATTTTCCCTGGACGCGGTGAAGGCGCGGGAACCCGACACCGTGTCGCTCAAAGCGGTGTATAAAGAACTCGAGTTTCATAGCCTGCTGAAGGAACTGGGCCCCGCCGAAGACACACGAGAGCGGGATTACCGCGTGGTTAGCGGACCGGAGGAATTGCAAGCCTGGCTGCCAACGGACAAACCCGTGGCGGTGGCCATCGCGAAATCGGCCGAGGGCGAATTTGCGCTCGATACCGTGGGACTGGCGTTCCGTCCCGGCGAGGCGCGCGCGGTGTCCTCCGAGAATCTGCCGTTCTTGAAGCCGTGGCTGGAAAACGCGGACGCGCCCAAGATTACCTGCGATGTGAAAGCCGCAGTGCTGGAATTGGACCGGTTGGGAATCCAGGCACATGGATTCGATCACGACGTGATGTTGTATGCCTTTCTGCTGGATGCGGACCCCTCGGGCTGCCCGCTCGACGAACAGGCCCGGCGGCGGCTGGATTTGAAGCTGAGCGCTTCGCCGGAACAGCGGGCCGATATCACGCTGGAGATTTGGGCACAACTGGCGGACGCCGTTGAATCACGCGGATTAAAGAAACTGTACACCGAGATTGAGCTGCCCTTGGCTACTGTGCTGGCCAAAATGGAGCGTACCGGAGTGCGCATCGATCGCCAGGAGCTCGGGCGGCTCTCGCAGTTGATGGAGCGCGAAATCACCACCTTGACCGCCGACATCCACGCACTGGCGGGGAAGACATTCAACATCAGTTCGCCGCAGCAACTGGGTCGTGTGCTTTTTGAAGACCTGCACCTCCCCGCTCCAATCAAATATGGGAAAGGCAAAGTCATTTCTACCGCCGCCGACGTGTTGGAAGACCTGGCCGCCGACCATGAAATTGTCCGCAAGGTCCTCGAATACCGGCAGCTCACCAAGCTCAAGGGCACTTACGTGGACGCTCTGCCGGCCCTGATCGACGCGCACACGGGGCGCTTGCACACCAGCTTCAACCAAACGGGCGCGGCCACGGGGCGGCTCTCCTCGTCCAATCCCAATTTGCAGAACATTCCGATTCGTACGGAACTCGGCCGGGAGATCCGCGCCGCCTTCATCCCCCGCGATGGCTGGAAGCTGATGGTCGCCGACTATTCGCAGATTGAATTGCGCCTGCTGGCTCATCTCTCGGGCGACCCACTCCTGGTACAGGCGTTTCAGGAAGGCGAAGATATTCACACGCGCACCGCCTCCGAGGTTATGGGTGTGCCGCCGCTGATGGTTACGCCCGACGCCCGGCGCGCGGCCAAGGCCGTCAACTTCGGAATCGTATACGGCATCAGCGCCTTCGGTCTGGCGGCGCAGTTGGGAATCCCGCGCGGCGAAGCGGAGAAATATATCAAGAGCTATTTCCTGCGGTACGCAGGCGTCCGGCGGTTCATCGATCAGACCATCGCCGAGGTGCGGCAAACCGGCGTGACGAAGACCATGTTCGGACGGGAGCGGCCCATCCCCGACATCAACAGCCGCAACCCGAATTCTCGGGGGTTTGCCGAGCGCACGGCGGTGAATTCGCCGCTGCAAGGAACGGCGGCCGACCTGATCAAGCTGGCAATGGTACGGATCGACGCAGCCCTACAAAGGGGTTCCCATCGCGCCGCCATGCTGCTGCAAGTCCACGACGAACTGGTTTTCGAGTGCCCTCCCGAGGAAGTGGAGGCCGTCCGCACGCTGGTGAAGCGCGAAATGGAAAACGCGTGCCGGCTCGATGTACCGCTGTTGGTGGATGTTGGCGTGGGGGATAACTGGCGCGACGCCAAGTAGCCGCGCTATGCTTTGGTCAAGGTCGCATGGCGGCGGCCCATGTCTCATGAGGCGGGTCTCGTTTTTGCTGGTCAGTGCGGTGTTGTTCCTGGGCGCCCTGTTCGCGTTTCAGCGCCCCTTTCGCGAGTACCCTGGCGTGGAGTACGATGATTTCCCCAAGGGGCCTGACTGGAACGAGAAGACCGAATGGGCTTTCGCACGGCTGATGTACCCGCCGATTCCCAACTTCGGTTACCGCTACAGCCAGGATTGGAAACACGGCGGTTCCAACTGGACCATCGATTACCCGCGCTCCGATCGCCACCTTTCGGCGGCCCTGCGGCGCCTGACCCGGCTGCATGTGCGCTCGGTGGAGCAGCCTGTGGACTTGGACGAAGGCGACCAGTACGATTGGCCGTGGCTCTACGGCGTAGAGGTGGGGCACTGGAACCTGACCGACTTCCAGGCCAAAAGCCTGCGCGAATTCCTGCTGCGCGGTGGTTTCTTCATGTGCGACGACTTCCACGGCAGGGCTGAGTGGGCCGTCTTCATCGCCAGCATGAACCGCGTCTTCCCCGACCGAGAGATTGTAGAGATCCCCACTCCCGATGGCATCTTTCATTCGGTTTACGATCTGAACGACCGCTACCAGGTGCCGGGCCTGCAATACGTCTACTCCGGAAGCGTTTCCGAAAAAGACGGAACAGTGCCGCACTGGCGCGGCATCTACGATGACCGGGGCCGCGTGATGGTGGCCATGACTTTCAACCAGGACCTGGGCGATTCCTGGGAACATGCCGACAACCCGCAATACCCGCAACGTTTCTCCGCGCTAGGGCTACGCGTTGGCGTGAATTACGTTATTTACGCGATGACCCACTAGAGCGCCGGCAAATGCCCCCACAATTTTGTCGAATGGCCGCCTTTGCCCTCATCGCCATCGCGGGGACGATGTTCGCGCAACCCAAGGAACCCTGCCTGGCGTTCGTCCTCCGAGCCGATGTGACCGTTCTGTGCGGCAATCGAACAACCCAAGTCACGCATCGGCGTGACATCGAGAGTTTCGCCGTCAGCGATGGGCGTTCGAGTTTCGCGTTCGCCAACGCTGCACATACCACCATCGTCATTGATCTGAAAACGGGGACCAGCAAGAAGGTCGAAGGCATCGAGGGTCTGGTAAGCACATGCGGCGGCATCTTGCCGAACCAGAACGCGCCGCAAACGAGTACTCGCGATGTAGTGACCGGTGAAAACCTGACGTTCGGATCCTACGTGCGCTTCCGTTGCAGCGCCGATCGGCGCGTCGTCATCGGCCTGACCAGAGAGGGAACAACGAAGGATCACCAAAGCGACCTTTACGAGGGCGTTCCGCCTGCTGCCAAACTGGCTGCGTTTGAAGATGTCGACTACCTCTACTTCGGCGTCAGTCCGGACGGATCCAAGGTCGCCTACTTCAACGATGTGCGCCCTCTGTGCGTTCTATCACGCCCAGGCGCCAAACAATGCGTGGAGCACAGCACGATCAGCGATCCGGTCTCTGTGAACGACGCAGGCGAGGTGCTTGTTGCCGCGGGGACAGGACGAGGATGCGACTATCGTACTTCCTTCGATTTCGCGCCCGCGGCATCTCCCACAGGCGGGGATGACGAATGCCTGGGAGTCGGCTACTGGAAACCCGGACGCAAATCCATCGTCTTTATTGTGCCCCTGGGACGGAACCCACAATGGATCAGTCCACGCATTGCAGCTGTTCTGATTGAGTGGTCCGTGAAGTCGAACGATGGTGTACGAAAATGAGCTTGCCTCAGACAACAGCAGCGATTTGGTCCAGCCTGCTCACTACCATATCGGGTGCGAATCCCAAATGATCGGGTTCCGCGCCGGAACGGTTGCACCAGCATACGCGGTAACCGAACGCCTTGGCCCCGGCGGCGTCCCATGCGTTCGACGATACGAAGAGAATTTCCTCGGCGGGCAGGTTTAGGGTTTCGGTGCCGAGCGCATAGACCCGGGGAGAGGGCTTGTAAGTCTTGACTCGGTCCACCGAAATGAGTTCGCCAAGATAGGTCTCCATGCCATTGTGGCGAACCGCCGATTGCAGCATCTTGGGCGAGCCATTCGATAGGATGGCGGCCTGACCCGCATCGAGGGCTGCGAGAGCCGGCTTGGCATCTGCAAACGCTGCCGGGAAAAGGTAAGCCTGCAGCAGTTTCTCCAGTTGGCCGTCGCCGGCTTCGATTTTAAGTTGCTTGACAGCCGTATGAAGCGCGGCTTTGGTGATCTCCCAAAAGTCTTCATAGCGGCCCATGAGCGAACGCAACCAGGTGTACTCGAGTTGTTTCTGTCGCCACAGCGCGGAAAGAACCCGGTGGTCTCCCGGAATGTCCCGAGCCCCCTGCATGACGACAGAATGCACGTCGAACAACGTGCCATAGGCGTCGAATAGGAAGGCGCGCGGTCTCACTGTATGGCGACTCAGGCGGGCACGCCGATCCGCACCTGAACGTCCAGCTTGCCGCGGAGGGTGTTCATCATAATGCAGCCACGGTCCGCAATCTCTACAAGGCGCTCGAGAACTTCGGGATTCGAACCATCTGCCGCGACGTACAGTTCCACCGCGGTGAACCGGGCGGGCGATTCCGCGAGAGTGGCAATGATTTCAGTTCGCACATTGGAGACCGTCTCACCTCGGGCGGCGATGGCCGCCAGGAGATTGCTCATGAAGCAGCCTCCGATGGCGGCCAGAAACAGTTCCCCTCCCATGGGACCCGCGTCCGCGCCACCCTTGGCGACCGGCCGGTCGATCGTCACATGATGGTCGCGCACGGTGGCTTCCGACGTGGAGGCGGACACTTGACGCAGCTGAATCTTCATCTGAGTTGCCATATATTTCCCGTCTCTTATCGTAAGCCCGCCAATGGCGGCGTGCCGTCGATATCCGGACTGCTCATGCTAATCTGGAAGCGCTGTGACCCCGCCCTTTCCGCCTGTAGCCTTACCTCCCGCAACGGCCGAATACTTGCATACGGTGCAGCATGCGAGCCCGGGCGCCGCTCCCCAGCAAGTTTCCTCCCGGTTGTTTCGTTCGGCTGACGGCAAAACCCGCGTCGATACGGGGAATACGTCGCTGATCACGGACCCTGCCGCCGGACGCACAGTCCTGTTAGACCACTTGAAGAAGCAAGCTCGGGTGATGCCCACCCCGCCGGCTGCCCCGCCCCAACCCGGACAGGCCCCGCCTCCGCCGGGCATGCCTGGCTTCGCCCTTCCCCACGCTCCTTTGGCGCCTGCCGTGAACGTGAAAGATTTGGGCAAGAGCGTGATCAACGGCCACGAGGTCGTAGGCAAGCAGTTCACGTTCACGCCGCCGGTTCTGCCTGGAAAGCCAGCCGCCCCAACGGTCCCGGGTATGCCTGCTGCACCCCGTGTGCCTGGGATGCCGGCTGCTGCTGCTGCTGTGCCCGGGATGCCTTCCGCGCCCGCCCTGCCGGGGATGCCAGCAGCGCCGGCGCTTCCCGGTGCGCCGGCCGTGCCTGGCGCTCCGCCGCTCCCTAAGCCCGGTTCGCCCACCGTGGCCGAGGTTTGGACCAGCACCAAGATGCACCTCCCCATGCTCACCAAGACGACCGGTCCCTTCGCCCAGGCCACCTCGCAGTGCCACAGCGCGGTTCCGGGTGAGCCGCACCCCTCGGTGTTCCAGATTCCGGCGGGATACAAACTGGTATAGCGCTGCGGTCGCGGTTCCTTTAGTTCGCTGTGATCGCGATCGTCACTCCGTCTTGACTGGATGCGCCATCGGTGTTAAGGACCACGGACACCGCACTGCCCTGCACACCTGGCGGAATTTGCACGGTCACATTGGAAACGCCAGAGCCCGCGTTGAGCGAAACTGCAGGGGCGATGCTGCCCCCGACGGTCGCTTGCAGCGAGGCCCCCGGGCTGATTCCCGTGGCGAACACGGTGATGGTTCCGGTTGCGGGACGGCCGGCAGAATTCACAGATCCATCCGCATTTGTGGCGGCTGCTGGACCCTTCCCTGATCCATCCAGAGTGAATAGACCCGGAGCTACGCTGGCTACCGGCACCGTGACAGTGGTTGTCACCAAGTCCCGATACTGAACCACGACCTGAGCTGACGAACCCACGGTAACCGAATCCGGCACAATCGCGGCCACCTGCAGTCCGGAAGTGTACACGAGTGAGGCCGGCACGTCGTTGAAGAGCACGCTGGTCCCCGCCAGTTCGTTCGGGTACTGACCGGAAATGGGCTGCCCCACGATCACCTGACCCGGGCCGAGTCCGCCGCCGTACAGTACGACCACCTCGCCCGGCGCGATTGACCCACTAAGATTGCTGGCACCGTTGACCACGCTCTTTAAACTAGGAGTCGCGCTGGTGGGAATTAACGCTCGCACAGCGTTGGCGGCGGCATCGGCCAGGTAAACGGTTCCGGACGAGGCGTCGATCGCCAGCGCCCTTGGCGCATCGAGAGCGGCGTTGACTGCGGGTCCTCCGTCGCCGGAGTAGCAGCAATCACCGGTTCCGGCGACTGGCGAAGTCTGCCCAGTGGAGGAGATCATCAGCACCCGGTGATCGCCATCGGTCGTTACGAAGACGTCGCCCGCTGCATCGGCTGCTACCGAATTCGGTTGAGCGAGCGAGCTGGCAACCGTGCCGATTACACCGTCGGTCGTGACCTTCCGGACGCGCTGGTTGCCCGCATCCACAACGTATACGTTACCGGCGGCATCCACCGCCACACCTGTGGGACCGTTGAGCAAGGCGCTCGTGGCCGGACCACCATCACCCGAGAAGCCGGCGGGTCCGGTCCCGGCAATGGCGCTCATTAGGCCGTTGGCGCTCCTCTTGCGGATCGCGTTGTTTTGCGTGTCCGCGATGTAGACTTCGCCGCTCGGTGAGACCGCTACGGTTTGCGGATGGTTGATCGAGGCTTGCAGGGAGCCGATACCGTCCCCGTAGTAGCTGGAGTTACCGTTGCCAATGAGGGTACTGATCGTGCCATCAGCCGTGATCATGCGGATACGCGAATTGCCGCTATCGGCGATGAGTAGCACGCCGGAGGGATGAAACGCGACACCCGTCGGCGAGTTCAGTTGAGCGCTGACGGCCGGTCCGCCATCACCGGAATACCCGGGCACTCCCGTTCCCGCAATTGTCCGGATCACACCATCCGGCCCCATGCGGCGTACGCGATGATTCCCCGTATCGGCTATATAGATGTTGCCCGCCGCATCGGTCGCGATACCCATGGGCGCGAGCAGTTGAGCGCTCGTCGCGGAGCCGCCATCACCGGAGTAGCTCGCCAGTCCGGTGCCCGCCAGGACTGTCAGGACGCTGTCCAGCGTAACTTTCCAAACGCGGCAGTCGCCTTGCGCCAGTCCCGAGCCGGAGCCGATCGCGCCTTCCGTGAAGTAAACATTGCCCGCAGCGTCCACGGCTACGCCGGTCGGGCCGTTCAACAGAACGGAGAGCGCATTTTCCTGGTCGGCGAGTGGCGCGCCTTCATTGCTGCCGGCGATGGTTGCGATCTTGCCTGCGGATACCACACGTATACGGCTGTTGCCGAAGTCGGCGATGAAGAGATTACCGCCCTGATCCACGGCGACGCCGGTGGGGAGAATGAGTCCCGCCGCGGAAGCCAGGCCGCCATCTCCGAAAACGTTCCCATTGCCCGTTCCGGCTACCGTGGCGATGGTTCCGCCGGCGGTCACCATGCGGATCCGGTCGTTTTGCGTATCGGCAATATACAGGTTCCCTGAGCTATCCAGAGCAATGCCCTCGGGCGCAGCCAGCTGTGCGCCGGCGGCCGCGCCACCGTCACCGGAGAAGCCCGGTGAGCCGTTGCCCGCCGCAGTGTGGATGTTGCCGTCGGCGGAGACCACGCGGATCGCATGATTGTTCCTGTCGGAAATGTAAAGGTTGCCAGTCGACTCGAGCGCCAGACCGTCGGGAGTGTTCAATTGCGCTACCGTGGCCGGCCCTCCGTCACCGGAATACCCCGCGGCGCCGTTTCCGGCATAGGTCGCAATTTTGCCATCGGGCGAGATGCGGCGCACCGAGTTCGTGTCCAGGTCGGCCACATAGACATTTCCCGCGGCGTCGATCGCAATCCCGGCAGGCGATAGCAACTGCGCGTTCAGAGCGGCGCCGCCGTCGCCCGAGTAGCCGGCGCGGCCCGTTCCCGCGATGCGGATCAGCGTGCCAGTTGCGTCCACCGCGAAGACCGCGTGCAGACTGCCGAAATATACCTTGCCGCCTGGGCCAACCGCTACCCGCGGAGGATCGCCGATGGAGGCCTTCGCCGCCAGCGTTCCGGACGGTGGAAGTGTGCCCCCGGCCACGGTCGTGATGGCGTACTGCCCTGAAGCCGTCCCCGCGGCAATCAGCGCATAGATGAAAACAGTGCGAGTCCGGTACTTTCCCATTCGGTCTTCTGAGGCCCTAATTTCCTGAGGTCCTAATATGGTATCAGCCGCGGGCCAGACCGGAGTTATGCCGCTTCCACCATATGTAATCGCAAGTGGCGCAGGTTGGCCAGCAGGAAATCGGGTTTCAGTGCGCGCAGTTCGTCGACAGGAGTGATGCCGGTTTGGACAGCGATCGCCCGAAGACCATTGGCACGCGCGGCGATCACATCGGATGGTGCGTCTCCGATTAAAGAAGCCGGCGTACGCCGGTCGATCCAGCCACGGCGGCGTGCTTCCCGAACGGCGAGACGAGCCAGACCGGCGCGCGTCTTGGCCATCTCGCCGAAGGCGCCAAATCGGAAATAGCGGCGCAACCCGGCCCTGTCGAGTTTTCGCCACCCGATGCGCGTGAGGTTGCCGGTAACCAAACCCAAGAGTACACCGCGGCGCGTCAGGCGATCCAACACCGGTTCCACGCCAGGACAGTGCTTGCTATGCAATGTGGGACAGACCCTCAGGTAGTGACGCTCGGCCGCGCGCAGCATCTCCGGCATCGCGGCACGGATTGACGCCAACGACGCGCCGGCGCGCCGCATCATGGCCGTCAAGATGTCGGGATCGAGCATGCCCTGAACCGGAATTCCTTCCGTGGTGGTCTCGAGACCGGTTACGCGCCGCACCGCGACCACCAGAGCCTCGCGGTGATGAGGACCCGCGCGGCGGATCAGCGTGCCATCGATATCGAATAAGACGAGAGCCCGGTAGGTCACAAGCGAACTGCGATCATACAATGGGGATGTGCAGCGATCCAAGTTTCGTGTCGGCCTGATCCAGATGGCTTGCGCGAAAGATCCCAACGAAAATCTGGCGAAAGCCGAGTGGCGCATCCGCGAGGCCGCCGGCAATGGCGCCCAGATCATCTGCCTACAGGAACTTTTCCGTTCGCAATACTTTTGCCGCGAAGAGCGCGCGGAACTCTTCGACCTGGCGGAACCCATTCCCGGTCCCACGACGGCGAGTCTCACGCGCCTGGCCCGCGACCTCGAAATCGTTATCCTCGGTTCGGTATTCGAGAGACGTGCGGCAGGCGTGTATCACAACACCGCCGTGGTGATCGATGCCGATGGTACGCTCCTGGGCATGTACCGCAAGATGCACATTCCCGACGATCCGCTCTACTTCGAAAAGTATTTCTTCACGCCCGGCGATCTCGGGTTCCGCTGCTTCGACACTCGCTATGCCCGCATCGCGCCACTGGTCTGCTGGGATCAGTGGTATCCCGAAGCCGCGCGACTGGCCGCGCTGGGCGGCGCGCAGGTGTTGTTCTACCCGACTGCGATCGGGTGGCATCCTGAGGAGAAGGCGACGCTGGGGACGGCGCAGCACGATGCCTGGCGGACGATCCAGCGGGCGCATGCCATTGCCAATGGCTTATATGTGGCTGCCGTGAACCGTGTGGGGTACGAGGGACCACCGGACCACGGGCTGGAGTTTTGGGGCGGATCGTTTGTGGCCGATCCCTTCGGACAGGTGCTGGCGGAAGCGTCGTCAGACCGTGAAGAGACGCTTATCGTGGAATGCGATCCGCGCCAAATCGAGGAGACCCGCCGCAATTGGCCGTTTTTGCGCGACCGACGCATCGACGCGTACGGCCCGATTCTGAACCGCGTGATTGATTGAAGGTAAGCACCGTCTTACTGAGCCGGTGCTTTCATGTCCGGATCGTACACCCGCTTATCCACCGGTATCGCGGTATACGGACTGGTATCCGCCGAAGAGGCAAAGCAGTCTTTGAGGTCGGCCGCAGAGGCATCCAAGAGGCTCATCGGCGGAACCTTCAGGATTGCGAACACCGTCTTCCAAAGTCCCGCAACGTTACTGTTGATATGGGAAACGTAATTCCTCTTAGTCCAGGGACCGGCGCACAGAAGCATGGTTCGATGGGCATCGATATGGTCCACGCCTCGCGGCACGGAATCGTCCGTAACGAATACCGCCATGCCAGTCCACCATCGTGTTCCCGAAAGGAACTCGAGAAGACGCCCCAACGCGTTGTCGTTATCGACTAGGAAGGATTCCTCATACGGATAGCCGTCGCGCGGGCGCAGCTTGCCGGCGTGATCGTTCGGTAGGTATACGTGGAGAAATTGCGGCAGGTCCGCGCCCGTTTCCACATATTGCTTCTTGATTTCAAGAATCACGCCGCCGGCGCGTTCCGTGTCAGACGAGTTACCGGATAGTTTGGATGCGTCGAAATGGAGGAACGATATTCCATTGCGTGTGAGGTGATCCCCGACGTTGTTCCACGAGGCCGCTGAATCGGCGTAGAAGTTGTCGCTCAGCGCCCATCGATCCGCGATGGCATGCTGGTTCGGCGTAACATTCACGTCGTGCAGGCTCAACCGTTCGCGGCCCCCGTTGATCGATCCCTGCTTCCCGTATCGAGCCAGCGCTGGCGCCCCGACTACCGGACCATTGGCCGCCCGCCGAACGTCTCCCAATATTTCGTCGAAGGCGCGGCTCGTTTTCTCGATCACCACCACGTGGCGGATCTCCGACGGCACAGAACGTTCGTTCCGAGGGCTGGCTGCGAGGCCGGCCGCCCGCATCACGAATTCGGTAAGGCCCGGCAGCTCGGCAGCGGAGGGAAGCGGGTAAATCGAAACGGACCCGTCGCTCGCGTCCCCACCGACGATCCGGACTGATCCGGAGCCGATCACGGCGCTCGGCCCCCTGCCCTGCCCCCACCGATTGACTACATACACTGTGCTTCGATCAACCACTACGCTGGTCGGAGACCAACCCGCGGGAATATGCCCCAGAACGGTCGCGGAGCGTGTGTCGATCACCCCCACCGCGTTGATACCCGCTTCCGCCGCCAGCAGCCATCCGGTCTTTTCGTCATAGGCCAATCCTGCGGGCGCGACGCCCCGCAACTGCTCCAGGCCCGGAATGCGTATCGCAATCTGGGTCTCGACGCGGTTAGTGCTGCTATCGATCACCGTGATGGAATCGTCCGCGGCATTGGAGACGTATACGTGCCCGACCGCGGCAACGATGCCCGACGGACCGCTCGCCTTGTGAATGGCCGCTTCGACCTTGGCGGCCGCAGGTTCGGAAGCATCGATCACAGAGACCGATTCCGGTTCTGTGACATAGAGCTTCTTTCGGTCCGGCGAAAGCGCCATCGCGAATGGCGGCCCGCTCAGCGCTACGGAAGCCAGTATCCCGCGCGGCCGTGCGTCGATCGCTCCCAGGCGCGAGTCAATCACCACCACGCGGGAGTTGGGCGGATCCGCCACATAAAGGATGTTGCGGGATGCGTCTAAAACCAGGTCAGCGCTAAAGCTATCGTGGAAGCCATTCCGGTTCAGATCGACGGCACTGCGCGGGTCGCCAGTTTCCGCGTCGATGAGAGCTACCCGGCCCGAGCTCCCCTCAGAAACGAACACCATGCGGTCTTTCGCGAAGACCACTCCGAGGGGAGCGGCGCCCGGATTATTGTCGACCGGCGGCTCCTCGTTCGAACGCGCTAAAGGGTATTCGTGCACTTCCCATTTCTGGCCGTGCTCCAACACGGCAAGAGACCTCACCGGGGGTCCGCCACTGGTGGTTGCCAACAGTTTACCGGAGCCGCTCAGTGCCAATCCGGACGGGGCTGGAGGGGTCAAGAACTGTTGGCCCGCGGGGGAAATGATGCGCCCGCCCGGCAATACGGATGTTGCGGAGCCCCGGCGCGCAGGCCGTATGCCAGCCGGCGGAGCGTAGGACTGTCCGAAGATCGCACCGGCTACAGCGAACCCCCAAACGATGCGCCAACGGTCCGCCACCCCTCCATAATATCCGCCTGTGGGGCATGCTTTTCGCTTGCGAAGTTCAAACTTGGTATCTTGCAAGGATGCGAACGCTACACCTGACGCTCGGCATCTTCTGCACGCTCGGGCTCGCCCTGGCCCAGGATTCGGATGCCGGACGGCGCGAGTACGAGACCCGCTGTGCGCGGTGCCACGGTGGAAACGCCACCGGCGGCGAATCCGGTCCCAACATTACGGCGCAGGTTGCCGCTCGTAACGATGGCGATCTGGCTGCGTTTCTGCGTCAGGGCCGGTCCGCCAGCGGCATGCCTGCTTTCGACCTGCCCGCCCCACAGATGAACGGGCTGGTGCGCTATCTCCGCGCGCTTGGCGATCCCATACCACGAAACGCACCGGCACCCGTCGTCCGCAGAAAGGTTCAGACCTCGGAAGGGCAGACGCTCGAAGGGCAGGTCCTCGGCGAAGGCATGCTTGACCTGCAGCTTCGCACCGACGACAAACGCGTTCGGCTTTTGCGTAAGCAGGGCGACCGCTACCGCATCGTCACCTCGCAGACCGATTGGCCCAGCTACCACGGCGATGCGAGCGGCAACCGCTATTCCCCGATTAGCCAAATCGACCGGAGCAACGTGTTGCGCCTGGCGCCCAGTTGGGTCTTTCCTCTTCCCAACGTCTCGACGATCGAGAACACGCCGGTGGTGGTGGAAGGCATCATGTATGTATCGAGCGCCAACGAGTGTTACGCGCTGGATGCGGGCAGCGGCCGCGCCATCTGGCATTACCAGCGCGCGCGCACCAAAGGCGTGGCCGGCAACGCCGCCGTCGGTTTCAACCGAGGCGTGGCCTGGGCCGGCGACCGCATCTTCATGCTCACCGACAACGCCCACATGCTGGCCCTCAATCGCTTCAACGGCGAGCTGCTGTGGGAAACCGAGATGGCCGACTGGCACCTCAACTACAACGGCACCTCGGCCCCCCTGACGGTGGGAAACCTAGTGATCTCCGGTACCGCCGGTGGCGATGAGGGCGCGCGCGGTTTCGTGGCTGCTTACGAGCAGTCCACGGGGAAAGAAGTCTGGCGCTTCTGGACCGTACCCAAACCCGGCGAGCCCGGTTCCGAAACCTGGAAAGAGAAAGCGCTCCAACACCCGTCCGGAGCCACTTGGATGACTGGCACGTACGACGCGCAACTCGACACCTTGTACTGGCCGGCCGGCAACCCCGGTCCCGATTTCTTCGGCGATGAACGCGAGGGCGACAACCTTTATACCGATTCCATCCTGGCGCTCGATGCCAAAACGGGCAAGCTCAAATGGTATTACCAGTTCACGCCGCACGATGTGCATGACTGGGATGCGCAGGAGCCGCCCGTGCTGGTGGATGCAACTTGGCAGGGCCAACCGCGCAAACTGTTGCTGCAGGCCAATCGCAACGGCTTCTTTTATGTGCTCGACCGCGTCAACGGCAAGCTGCTGCTGGCCAAGCCGTTCCTGAAGAAGCTCAACTGGGCGCAAGGCATCGGCGCGGACGGACGCCCGATCCTGAATAAGCTGCCCGAACAACCGGACGGCAGCACGTACGTGTGCCCCGGATTCCAAGGCGGCACGAACTGGTTTTCGACGTCCTACAACCCCACCACCGGCCTGTACTATTTCCAGGCTCTCGAGCGCTGCAACGTATTTTCGAAGCGCAACATGGAGTGGGAGCCGCTCAAGGGCTACATGGGCGGCACGGCCCGCCCCGCTCCCGGCGAAACGTTCGAAAAATCCCTGCGTGCGATCAACATCCAAACCGGCGAGATCGCCTGGGATGTCCCGCAAGTCAGCGGCGCGGTGACCGCCTCGGCGGGAGTCCTCGGGACAGCGGGCGGCCTGGTCTTCTTCGGCGAGAACAGCGGCGCGTTCATGGCGGTCGACGCCGCGAATGGCAGGCCGCTATGGCAGTTCCCAACGAACCAGGTTTGGAAGGCGTCGCCCATGACCTATGTGTTCGACAACAAGCAGTACGTCGCTATCGCCGCCGGCCACGATATTATCGCTTTCGCGCTTGGCATTAGCGCGTTAACAGTACCGCAGAGACCCTGAAAGGGTTACTCGTGTTTCTCTAGTTGCAGCGTGATCGTTCCGATGGTCACCTGCAGCCGGACACGCACCTGCACCGGCAGCTTGCGGCGGTCATCGGTCAGCCATACGTGCAAATGCGCGCTGCGGCGGTACAGGACATTGTTGAAGAGAAACACCTCGTAACGGATGGTTTTGTAGGTCGCGTCGGGAACTTTGACGTCCTCGCGCTGTTGCGCCTCTACCCGGGCCATTACCACCTTCTTGCCGTCGCTCACGGGAACCTCAGTGCTCTGTCCCGGTTCGAGGTTCAACGTTCGCAGCAAGTAGATGCCGCCGATCACATCGTGGACACACTCCGGGATATCGGTCTCCTGGGACGCCAGCAGAGTATTCTTCGCGAGGTCACGTTCCGCATAGCTGGCCTTGCGCGTCTCGGCATCGAAGGTGACTTTGGTCTCATGGTGGCGGGTGCCCTCGCGGGAGGTCATCACGGATGATTGCACGCAGAGTGCCTGGTTCAAGTTGGCGGAATAGTCGTCCTCGACTTTGAAAAGCTTCGATACGAGGCCCACCGATTCCAGGTGAAGATTGACCTGCCATCCGGGACGGTCGCGCTGCGGCACGGAAAGCCACTGTACGGTGGCTTTGCCGGCTGTGATGAGCCGCCATTCCACGTTGTATGTGAGGGTCTCTTTAGAAGGTGGGCTGGCGCTCTGAGGTAAGGCGCTCGGAATAAACGCCAGGAATATAACCGGCAACCGGACCATGAAAGGCCAGTGTCTCACAAGGGGTGGGCCGGTCTTTCCGGGGTTGACCCTACTTCGGGAAAGCGCGGCCGTATTGGATGGGCACAGCCACGGGCTCGCCCAACGCCCGCGCGGCATGCAAACCGAAGTAGGGATCGCGTAGAAACTCGCGGGCCAGCAAAACGAGGTCTGCGCTTCCGGACCGCACGATTGCGTCGGCCTGATCCGGAGTTGTGATTAAACCCACAGCCGCTGTCAGAATTTCGGCCTCGCGCCGGATCCGCGCCGCGAACGGCACCTGGTATCCGGGCGCTAAGGGGATCTGAGCGGTGGGCACACTGCCGCCCGAGGAGCAATCGATCACGTCGACCCCGAGCTGCTTCACGCGGCGAGCCAGCTCGACCGACTGCTCGATCGTCCAGCCGCCATCCACCCAATCGGTGCAGGAAATCCGCAGAAACAAGGGAAGATTCTCGGACCACACCGTGCGCACCGCGTCGGCCACCTCCAGCACGATGCGGATGCGGTTCTCGAACAAGCCACCATACTCGTCGTTGCGGAAGTTGCTCAGCGGCGACAGAAATTCGTGTAGCAGATAACCGTGAGCGCCGTGGATCTCTGCCACTTGGAAACCTGCTCGCAGCGCGCGTTCGGCGGCCGCTCGAAACGAATCGGCCACACCGCGGATGGCTTCACGAGAAAGCTCACCGGGCGGCGCCTCGTCTGGTCGGAACGGCATCGGACTGGGCGCGTCGGGCTGCCAGCCGCCTCCACTAACGGGAATCTGGCTGCCGCCCTCCCAAGGACGCCGCGTGCTGGCCTTGCGGCCGGCATGAGCGAGTTGGATCGCCGCGACCGATCCGTGCTCCTTCAGGAAAGCGGCGATCCGCGCCAGCGGTGCGATGTGCTCATCCTTCCAAATGCCCAGATCGGCCGGCGAGATCCGCGCACGGGCTGCGACGGCCGTGGCTTCGGTGGACACCAGCGCCGCGCCACCAATGGCCCGGCTGCCCAGGTGGACCAGATGCCAGTCGGTCGCGAACCCGTCTTCGCAGGAATACTGGCACATCGGCGACACGCCGATGTGGTTGCGCAGGGTCAGACCGCGGATCGTGAGCGGCGAAAACAAGCCTCCGCCGATCACATGAGCGGGAGCGAACTCTCCGGGGCTGGCTCTTCCTCCCGTAGCCGGGAGAGATTGTCCAATACCTGATTGAGGGCTGAGACCCGCTGCGCATGACGCTGCTCGAGCGAGCGCAGGGTGTCGGTCTGGCGGTCCAAACGCGTCAGCACAGTGGTCACCTGCGGCTGCAGGTCGCGGACGACCTGGTCGATCCCCGTCACTCGCTCCTCCACCGCCGCGATGCGCGATTCGAGGCCAGCCTGCTGCCAGAGATTCACCGCGCTTGACGTTTCCTCGTGTGCCTGGCGCAGCGCCCGCTGTTCGGCGGCCAACTGCTCCAGCCGCTCCTCGACGGTGTCGTTCTGATGAAGGGCTTCCTCAATACCGTGGATGCGCGCTTCGAGCACACTGGCAATAACTTGCACCTGATCGCCGGTGTGCTGGTAGATGTCCTCTAATACGTCGGTCAGGACCGCAGTGAATCCAGTCGCCAGCTTCTCGGCGATGGGCGCAATCATCGTTCCGGCCCAACGGCGGTCACCGCTGTCACTACCACTTCCATGGCCGTTGCCCTTGCCATTCCCATTATGCTTGCCGTTGCTAGCTTGGGCAGCCAGGGCTTCGGCTTTTTCCACAAGCGCGCGCGCCTCCATTTCGCGGCCGTCTTGTAACAAACGTGCCGCTTCCTCAACTACCTCCCGCGTCTCCGGCAGCAAATCCAATCGCTGAAGAGCAATTAAAGTTTCGGGCAGACTCAGATCTGTCATTTACTGGAAAGTCTCCTTCGGTGTGTGTGCTCGGGGGAGGGTGAATTTAGTGTACTCGTTGCGCATCGGTCTCACAATCAGATTTTCCTGAGATGAACTAGTGGGGCGTGCTTTTAGCCTGCCATCGTACCGGGCAAGCTAAAACATGCCCCACCGCGCGCGTTATAGACGTCCTACTACGGCAGGAACGACGGCTTCGTAAACTGGTCGTAAACCCACAGACCGGCGGTTGCGACCAGCAGCAGGCCGGACGTCGCTCCCAGGATCTTGGTGTAAGGGGCCAGACGTGCCAACCGCATACGAACCTGCTGTTGCTCCTTCTCCAGGTTGGATGCGGCGGGGTCCAGAAAGAGTTGATCGTCTTCCTTCATGGCGATCAACGAACGGTAGATCAGCAGCGCGACTAGTAGTGCCGTGACCACACCCCAGAGGATCAGCGTTGCTGTCGCAGGCGCAATACCAGACATGACACTCCCTCCCGGCCAGCATTCTACTCCCGGCGTGGACCAAGCGGAAGCCCAGTAGCGCCGGCGGTTTCCGCCGATGATTCCCGGGGCGCCTGCACCGGCGGCAACCGCCGGCGCTACTTTGCGCTGAGGGCGTTTTCGAGCTCTGCCACCAGGTCTTCTACTTCTTCCACCCCGACCGACAATCTCACCATGGTGTCCGAGATACCGAGCGCCGCGCGCTGCTCGGGCGGCACAGAGGCGTGGGTCATGATGGCCGGGTGCTCGATCAGGCTCTCCACGCCGCCCAGGCTTTCCGCCAGGGCGAAGAGCTCGCAGCGTTCCAGAAAGCGGCGCGTGCTGGCCAAGTCGCCTTTGAGAACCACCGTAATCATGCCGCCAAAGCCATGCATTTGTTCTTTTGCGAGTGCGTGCTGCGGGTGAGATTGCAGGCCCGGGTACAGCACCTTTTCCACGCGGGTGTGGCGCTCCAGCCGCTGCGCGATTATCAGGGCATTCTCACAGTGCCGCTGCATTCTCAAATGGAGGGTCTTCAGCCCGCGAGTCACCAGAAAGGAATCGAAAGGACTCGGCACGGCGCCCACTGCATTTTGCAGGAACGCCATTCGGTCGGAGAGATCCTGGTTCGTTCCTGCCACCACCACTCCCCCAATCACGTCCGAGTGGCCGTTGAGGTACTTAGTGGCCGAGTGCATCACCAGGTCGAAGCCCCGTTCCAGCGGGCGTTGGATATACGGGCTGGCGAAGGTGTTGTCGGCAGCAGTAATTGCGCCCAGCGAACGGCCAATCTCGGCGATGCGCTCCAGGTGCGCCAACTTGAGCAGCGGATTCGAAGGTGTTTCCACCCAGATGAGCCGGGTTCGCGGGGTGGCGGCGCGGCGGACATTCTCGGCATCGCTCATATCCACGAAGGTGAACGACAGTCCCGCGGACCGACGGCGCACGCGCTCAAACAAACGATACGTGCCGCCATACTGATCGTCGCCCGCAATGACGTGATCTCCGGAATCCAACAGGTCGAGAACGGTTGCGGTAGCCGCCAGCCCGGACGCAAAAGCAAATCCGCGGGTCCCGCCTTCGAGCGCAGCCACGCAATTTTCGTAGGCGAAACGCGTGGGGTTCTGGCTCCTGGAATACTCGAAGCCTTTGTGCACGCCGGGACTTTGCTGCACGTACGTCGACGTGGCGAAAATGGGGGTCATGATGGCGCCTGTAGCCGGCTCAGGAGCCTGCCCGGCATGGATGGCGCGTGTGCCGAAACGATGTCGCATAGGATTTAGGGAAGCCGCCGCCGCAAATAGTTCAAAACGTCGGTGCGCGTGATCAGGCCGTAGAATGCATCGCCGCTCGCGATGAGCGGAACCAGGCCTGAGTCCAGCACCTTCAGCACGGTGTCCAGGGAAGCATCGGGAGGAAGCGTGTGCACCCGCGAGGTCATCGCAGTGACCACCGATTCGTGGAAGCGGTCGGGCTTTACGTGGACGGCGACCAGAAGGTCGGACTCATCCAGAATACCGACAGCCTTTCCGCCCTCGATCACCGGGACCTGCGATACGTCGGCCATGCGCATGCGCTGAAAAGCCGTGAGCAAGGTGTCGGCGGGCGAGACGGTGATTACGGCGCCTTCGTCATAGCGGCGCGTGATCAGATCGCGGAGGTCGCCGGTCTGCGGCCGCTGGATGTATCCCTGGTCCAACATCCAATAGTCGTTGAACATTTTGGAAAGATATTTGTTTCCGCTGTCGCAGATAAACGTGATCACGCGCTTGGACGAGGATTGGGCGCGACAGTATTCCAGGGCCGCGGCCACCAGCGTTCCGGAAGAGGAGCCGGCGAAGATGCCGCACTTGCGCAAAAGTTCGCGGCAGACGTGAAAGCTGTCGGCGTCGCTGACCGTGATGGCTTGCTTCACTCGTGAAAAATCTGCCACCGCCGGAACTGAGCCGCCACCGATTCCTTCCACCGTGAATGATCCCGAGGGTCCCAGCGTGCCGCTGTTAACCAACTGAGCCAATGCTGAGCCGGCCGGATCGGCCAGGATCAACTCGGTAGCCGGGCTGATGCGTGCAAAGCAGCGGCTAAGGCCGGTGATGGTTCCGCCTGAGCCGGCGCCGCACACCACGGCATCCACACGATGTTCCAACTGCTCCCAGATCTCCGGCCCGGTGGTGCGCTCGTGCGCAAGGGGATTGGCGGGGTTGGCGAATTGGTTAACGAACCAGGCGCCTTTAGTTTCGGTAGCGATGCGCGCGGCGACGCTCTGGTAGCTTTCCGGATGGCTCGAGGAAACATCCGAGCGGGTAAGGCGCAGGTCGGCTCCGAAGGCTCGCAAATGCGAGATCTTTTCGGACGACATCTTGTCGGGGATTACGATGATGAGGCGGTAGCCTTTGACGGCTGCCACCAAGGCCAGGCCCAGCCCAGTATTGCCGGCGGTCGCCTCCACGATGAGGCCGCCTGGCTTCAGCACGCCGGAGGTTTCGGCCGCCTCGATCATCGATTGAGCCATCCGATCTTTGATCGATCCGCCGGGGTTCTGGCTTTCGAGCTTGACGAAGAGCTGGCAAGGTCCAGAGTCGAACTCCTTAAGTTCGACGACCGGAGTATTGCCGATCAACGAAAGCACGTCGGCCTGAGGGTGCACCTTCCCAGTTAATCACTGTTCTTGCCGAACGTCATGGCTCGAATTGGTAAGCGGATCGTAAGGCAACTTAAGCCGCCGTGCCCTTGCTGCGGATCATCGAGATCAGACGGCGCAGGCCGCACTCCCAGACTGGAAACAGGTCAATGTATTGCAGCTCTCGCTGGATGGCGCGCGGCACCCGGCAGGCATCCAGGCGCACCGGGATCACGAAGATCTCGTCGAGCGGCATGTGGCGTGCGCAATCCAGGGCGTAGCGAATCTCGGAGGGGAAGCCTCCTCGCTTGCTCACGGAGTTATTGGAAAAGCAGCCTACAAAGAAGTCGGAGGTCTCGATGGCGCTTTCGATGGCGCGCGGCCAGTTTTGTCCGGGGAGCAGTTTGCGCGCATCCATCCAGGGGCTGAAGCCCTCCGCTTCCAGCGCGTCGTAGAGACGCTCGACCAGGGGCTGATCCTCCTTCACATAGGCAAGGAAGATCTGCGCCGAGCGCGGCTCGAAGCGCACGCCCAGTTCGGCATCCGGGTAGAAGACGCCCAAACCATCCACCTCCACGGCCTTGCCCCGGGCGAGGCGGCGGATAACGATCTGTGCCAGTTGAGCGGCTGATGTCACCTCATCCACGATCTGTACCCTGGTCGCGCTCGAAACTCACCCGGCCGTCTGCACCCACCTTAAATTTGCCGAGCCCAGGAAGCGGCGCTTCTTCGCCGCGGCGCAGCTTCGACACGATCTGGCGCACCACCTGATCCAGCCGGTCAGCCGCCTCGCCCTGACTCTCGCCCAACTTCCGGGCCAGGCGCTTCGCAGTTTCAGGCTTCTTCATGCCGATTTCAATGTAACAACCCGCCACGGCCAGACTCTTGCCCGGCTCGCCGTATTGGCTGGTAAGTAACTGAAAGAGTTCTGGTTCGCCCCTAGACCCAACGGCCAAAGTAACGTGACTATCAAATGAACTGATTTTAATTTGGCCTTAAGCAACGCTTCATCTGCAACCCGCTATCATGGCCCTAGACGAGTAAACTCGTCGTTATTACAAGGAGAGACGTAATGAAGAAACTGATCCCGCTGGTGCTCGGTTTGACCCTGGCCTTCGGCAGCGTAGCCGTAGTTTTCGCCCAGGATACGCCCAAGAAGGAAGACACCACCAAAACAAAGAAGAAGGGCAAGAAGAAGAAGACCGACGAAGCCCCCAAGAAGGAAGGGTCGCGGTAAGCGCGCTTCCGAGTCGAAATTGCTGGGAAGCCGCGTAGCACGATTGAGATCTACGCGGCACTCCAGTGTAGTTCCCCTCCCCTAGATCCCTCGACGATCCAGTTTCCCCTCTGATCTGAACTTTTCTCCAGGTTTGTGGGTAAAAGTTAGCGACCTGGAGGATTCATGGAACCTGCTGTCGGCCTCAACCGCTGCCTTCCGAGTGAATGTACTTCCCTCTCGCCCATGGCCCTGATCTGGCAAGATGTCCTGGCACAGGCTATGACGGGCGAACTGGTGGCGGCGATGAACTACACCGCCCTATCGGAGATCTGTGACGACCCCGCAGAAGCAGCCGACGCATTGGAGCACGCGGAGGGTGAAGAGCGGCACGCTGCCCGGTTCGCTGCCGAGGGCCGCAGGATCGGCGTGGACGTGCCCAATAACGTCGAGGCCAAGCATTGGAAGCGGCTGCGCGACGCGTTCCTGCGTCGCATCACCGAGCGTGACTTCATCGGCTGCCTGATCGTCCAGGAGATTATGCTCGAATCCTTCGCCGTCGCTAGCTATGCACGCGTCGGAAGAGTGGCACCGGGAAGTCTCGGTAAGACCTTTGCCGCCATTTCAGCAGAGGAGGAAGAGCACGTAGAGCACGCGCTGGCGATCCTCAGAGCCGAACGAGCCTTGGACGCGCAGCGTTTCGACGACAAAGTACACCGGCTGCATCTCGAGGTGATGACCACACTCGCGGAGATGCTCGCCAGGGAATGCCGGCACGGGCATTGCGAAGTGTGCCACGACAGCTGTGTGAAGCCGTCCCTGCCAGACATCCGGTTGAGTGCAGCCGAGCTGCGGGGAGCTTCGCTGCAACAATACCTGAAGACGCTGGACACGCTGGGGCTGCCGGGAGAGGTAACACTCGCATGGGTGAGCCAGTTGCCGGTGTAGGCGGATCGGGGTCGACGGCCGAGGTCGATTTCGCTCTCATCGGGCACCAGGAAGGTTGGAGAGCGGCGGCCGATGTACTCGCGTTCCTGCGCGGACCGGAGCATTTGCCGCTGCCGGACGACGAGATCCGGGATATCTTTCCATGGATTCCGCCCAGAACCGTCTGTCACGTCGAGGCCGGTTCGATTACCGGCGTGAAGGCACGCGGCCTCTACATCGACTCCTTCATCCCTCCCGACCGCCTGGAAGCCAACTACCTGCGCGACAACCTCGGCCGCGTTCGCGGGGCTGCGTCGTACGCGACCCAGGCAGGAGCGAAGATCGTGAGCCTTGGCGGCTTCAGTTCTATTCTGATCGAGGGCAACTTCGATCAGCTTCCGCAAAGGCACGGCACGATCTTCACAACCGGCAATACGTTGACCGTTGGTTTCATCGTCCAGGGCATCCAGAAGATGTGCGCTGTGGAGGGCCGAGACCTCCGACGATCCACGGTGCTCATTGTGGGAGCAACCGGGGATTTGGGTTCCGCTTGCGCCCGCTGCCTGGGACCGACGGTGAGGCGCGTGCAGCTCAGAGCACGCAACGTGGAGCGACTACGAAAACTGGCTGCGGAATTGGAGGCGGATGGAGTTCCGGTAGAGATCGCGACGGGGCTTGAGGAATTCTCCGCGCAGGCTGACGTCGTAATCTGCGCTGCGAGCCTGGCGTCTCCTTCGCTTCGTCTGGGCCGGATCGCGCCGATGCCATCGTTTGCGATGCGGGCTACCCGAAGAACCTTTCCCCGGGCCCGCAGATGGCTGGCGTCAAAGTCTTCTTCGGAGGGATGGGACAGATCACTGGTGGATTGCGATTCAGCCCCGATTTTCGGGGCATTCTGAATCGGCATCCCTTCCCCGATGTGGTTCATGGATGCCTGCTCGAAGGCATGGCTCTTGCGCTGGAACGCCGGTTCGAGCCTTTCTCTCGAGGGAGAGGATTCATCACTCCGGAGCGCGTTCAGGAAATCGAGGCGATTGCGGCGCGGCATGGAATCTTTCTCGCACCGCTCTACAACGCCGATGGACCGATTGAGGATGGCGAGGCGCGTGCCTACCCTTCGCCTTCCCACTCCGGTAGAGCGGCGGGCGCTTCAACGCGCTGCATCAGCGAAACGTACACCATCGCGGAAACAGCGAAGCCGACAAACCACGCGTAGTCGTACAGAATCCGCAAGGGCGGAACCAGCAATCCCACCAGGGCCACGGCAACTCCCACTGCCAGCGCGGCGACCGCGCGCATGTTTACTCCGTCACCGTACTCGTAGGCGCCGTTGCGACGATAGAGGTCGGGCACAATCAGGCGCGAACGGCGCACCAGGAAATAGTCGGCGATCATAATGCCCGCGATCGGGCCCAGCAGTGCCGAATAACCGACGAGCCAGACGAAGATGTAGGAGCTGAAATCACCGACCAGTTTCCAGGGCATCATCAGTACGCCCACAACGCCGGTGATCAGGCCGCCTGTGCGGAAGGAAATGCGCCGCGGATTGAGGTTCGAAAAATCGTTCGAAGGTGAGACCACGTTGGCCGCGACATTGGTGTTCAGTGTGGCAATCAGAAGCGCGATAAGCGCGAAGAAGGCCACCGCCGGCTGGTTGAATTTGCCCAGGAGCTCGACGGGATCCCAGATTGCCTGGCCGAACAGCACCGCCGAAGCTGAGGTGACGGCCACACCGATGAACGAATAAAGCGTCATGGCAGTGGGCAGGCCCAGCGCTTGCCCGACCATCTGCGCCTTCTGCGATTTCGCGTAACGGGTGAAGTCGGGTATATTCAGCGCCACGGTGGCCCAGAAGCCGACCATGCCGGTGAGCGAGGGGACGAAGAAACGGAGAAACTCGGAGGCCGTGTGAAACTTGCTGGGGGTGCTTAGCACCGGCCCGAAGCCGCCGGCTTTGCGGGTAATCCACCACAGCAGCAGCAGGCCCACCGCGAGCATAAACGGAGCACCCACGCCTTCCAGAAACTTAATGGTGTCAATGCCGCGCCAGATCACGAACATGTTGAGCGCCCAAAAAGCGAAAAAACAAACCCAAATTCCGCCTGGAAACGCCGGCCACACAATCTTCAGCATGGAGTGGATGGCCTGCCCGCCGATCCACGCCTGAATTCCGAACCAGCCGCAGGCTACCAGCGCCCGCAACACGGCCGGAATGTTGGCGCCGCGCACGCCGAATGACGCTCGCACCAGTACCGGGAACGGGATGCCGTACTTGGTTCCGGCATGGGCATTCAGCAGCATGGGAACCAGCACGATCAGGTTGCCCAGCAGAATAGTGGCGATGGCCTGCCACCAGCTCATGCCACCGGCGATCAGACCCGAGGCCAACATGTACGTCGGAATGCAGACGCTCATCGCGACCCACAGCGAGGCGTAGTTGTAAATGCCCCAGGTACGGCGTTCTTTGGGGACCGGCGCGAGATCGGGATTGTACAGAGTTGGGTCGTATTGCATTGGGCCGATCTATTTCTTGGGACGTGAATCCGGCGGCACCAGCCCGTTGGCGCGGTAGTAAGCGACGAGCAGGCCGTAATGCTCGGAAGAATGCTGCAACACTGACAGGAAAGGCTGCATGTTCTTATCGGGACCTTCGGGGTTTGCCTTCAACGCCACGTTGGCATCGTCAATCGACTTCTTGAGCAGGGCTACGCAGGCAGCGCGCGTGGTGTATTGCGCAGGGTTCTGTTCCTGATCGTCCCACTTAACCTTCTCGCCCTTACCCGCTCTGGCTGCGTATATATTCCCGGACGCAATGTGAACGATGACGGCACCGAAGGTACGCATCTCGGGCTTTAGTTTGTAATCGTATTTCTCGGCAGGGAAATCCTGCGCCATCTCGAGAATCTTTTTGTTGACGTAATCGAAGTTTCCCTTGAGCGCTTCCGCAGCGGTGGGAGTCTTCTGTTGCCCGTAAGCGACGGTGGCGCCGATTAGAATGAGGGGATAGAACGCTTGTCTGCGCATCGTCACCCGATTGTATCAATCAAGACTCACCCGGCTTGGCACGGGCACTGCAATATCAACTCCAGGCTCCTCCGCGAGCGGCGCGGCGCAGATATTGGCCGCGGCCCGCCTTGCCGAGGAACTGGCCGCCATCGACGATGACCTCGCCGCGCGACAGCACGGTTCGCGCGTTACCCTTTACCTCGAAGCCTTCGAACATCGAGTAGTCGACGCGCATGTGGTGCGTCTTGGAACTGATGGTGTGGCGCGCGGCGGGATCCCAAATGACCAGGTCGGCGTCGCTTCCCGGTGCAATTTCGCCTTTCTTTGGGTACATGCCGAAAATGCGCGCGGGCGTGGTGGAGACCAGTTCTACGAAACGGTTGATCGAGATCTTGCCCTGGTTGACGCCGTGGTGATAGATCAATTGCAGGCGGTTCTCGATGCCGGGGCCGCCGTTGGGGATTTTGGTGAAATCGTCTTTGCCCAGCACCTTCTGGTCTTCGAAGCAGAAGGGGCAATGGTCGGTAGAGACCACTTGCAGGTGGTCATCTTTGAGGCCATCCCAAAGTTTAGGCTGATGCTGCTTGTGGCGCAGAGGCGGCGTAAATACATACTTGGCGCCTTCGAATCCGGGGCGCTCGAGGTCTTCGATGGACAGCAGCAGGTATTGGGGGCAGGTCTCGGCGAAGGCGGGTACGCCGCGGTCGCGGGCTTCGCGAACCTCGTTGAGCGCGTCTTCGGAAGAGAGATGCACGATATACACGGGCGCTCCGGCGATCTCTGCCAGCGCAATCGCCCGGTGCACGGCCTCGGCTTCGGCCCTCGGCGGCCGCGTGAGCGCGTGATAGATCGGCGCAGTTTTACCCTCGGCCAGGGCACGCTGAACGATGACGTCGATGACACTGCCGTTCTCGGCGTGCATGCAGATGAGGGCGCCGTTCCTGGCCGTCTGGGACAGGGCGCGGAAGATGGTGCCGTCGTCGACCATCAGCACATTGGGATACGCCATGAAGAGCTTGAAGCTGGCGATGCCCTCGCGCACCATGTCGTCCATATCTTCGAGCCCGGCTCCGGCCAGGTCCGTTACGATCATGTGCAGGCCGTAATCAATAACCGCCTTGCCCTCGGCCTTTTTCCACCAGGTGTCCAGAGCGTCACGCATACGCGTGCCGCGCGCTTGAATAGCGAAATCGACCAGGGTGGTGGTGCCGCCGAAGGCCGCCGCGCGTGTGCCGGTCTCGAAGTCGTCGCTCGAAGTGGTGCCACCGAACGGCATGTCGAGATGGGTATGACAGTCGATGCCGCCGGGCATCACATACATGCCGGAAGCATCGATCACCTTCTCCGCAGATTGCTGCGGAATGGCGGCGCGTACGTCTTTGATCAATCCGCCTTCGATCAGCACATCGGACTTTTGGGTCTGGCGGGCCGTCACCACCGTGCCGTTGCGTATGAGCGTGTTCACGATTGACTGCCTTTCGCCAAGGCCGCCACGCGCTGCTCCCAGGACTCGGATGGCTGGCCCGTATCAATGCGCTCCATGGTGATGCAGTCTTCCACCGGGCACACCAGCCAGCAGAGATTGCAGCCGACGCACTCGTCTTCATCGACGCGCGGAATGCGTTCGGGCGGGGTGCGGCCACCGGCGCCCGCCGAGGAATCGAGCTTGGCGATGGGCGTCACGGCAATGCGCGCGCGGCTGGCGGCCTCCACACTTTCAGGCACGGTGTAGCCGTCGCGGTGGATGCATTGGTGGGCGCCGTCCCAACAGGCGATGTAGCAAAGGTCGCAGCCGATGCACTTGTCAGGGTTGATGCGCGCCACGATCCGGTAATTCAAATCGAGGTGCTTCCATTCGGTAACCTTCGCGACCGAGGCCCCTTGGAACTGATCGATGGTGGCGAAACCCTTTTCGTCCATCCAGCCGGACAACCCGTCAATCATGTCTTCCACGATGCGAAATCCATAGTGCATGGCCGCGGTGCAAACCTGCACCGTGCCACAGCCCAGGAGCAGGAATTCGGCGGCTTCGCGCCAGGAGGCAACGCCGCCAATACCAGAAATGGGAAGGCCCACCTCGGGGTCGGAGGCGATCTGTTGGACCAGGTGTAGGGCGATGGGCTTCACCGCAGGACCGCAGTAGCCACCGTGCGAGGAATGGCCGCCCACGTCGGGGCGCGGCGTGAATGTGTTGAGATCGATGCCGGTAATGGAGTTGATCGTGTTAATGGCGGAGAGGCCGTCAGCACCTCCACGACGCGCCGCGCGTGCAATGGCGCGCACGTCGGTGACGTTGGGGGTGAGCTTGACCAGGACCGGCGTTCGCGCTACTTCCTTTACCCACTCGGTGATCATGCAGGAGTACTCGGGCACCTGACCGACTGCGCTGCCCATACCGCGCTCGCTCATGCCGTGCGGGCAGCCAAAGTTCAGCTCAAGCCCGTCTGCGCCGGCATCTTCGGAACGCTTCACAATCTCATGCCAGGCCTCGCGCCTGGATTCGACCATCAGTGAAGCGATCACCGCATGTTTCGGATAGCGCCGTTTGACTTCGGCGATCTCGCGCAGGTTGGTCTCGATGGGCCGGTCGGAGATCAGTTCGATGTTGTTCAGCCCCATCATGCGCTGGCCGTTCCAATCGACAGAGGAGTAGCGTGACGAGACGTTGACAATGGGCTCGCCGATGGTCTTCCACACTGCGCCGCCCCAGCCCGCATCGAAAGCGCGCATCACCTGTTCGCCGCAATTGGCGGGCGGCCCGGAGGCCAGCCAAAAGGGGTTCGGAGAATGGATACGCCCCGCAAACAGAGTGGTCAGGTCAGCCATGCTGCGACTCCAAGCTTAGGGCGATGGCAGTGGCGGCACGTTTCCCATCGGCCACGGCGTCGACCACTTCGCGCCCTCCGTTGACGCAATCGCCGCCCGCATAGTATTTGGGATTGGCGGTACGGCCGGTAGGACGGTCCACCGCGATCGAGCCATTGTCGACGGCAACGCCGATGGCCTCGAGAAGTTCGACCATACGCGACTGGCCGAGCGCGGGGATCACCATGTCGCACGGGAACACGAAACCGGTGCCCGGGACCGGCTCGAACGGACGGCGGCCGGAGGCGTCTGGTTGCGCTAGCCGGGTCCCGATGAACCGCACCCCCGCCACTCGTCCATTGTCCTGGAGGATCTCGAGCGGCTGGGCCAGAAAATGGAAACGCACGCTTTCGATCTTGGAATTCTCGTATTCGGAAGCGAAGGCGGGCATGTCCTTTTCGCCGCGGCGGTAGAAGACGTGGACCTCCGGAGCGCCCAGGCGAGAGGCGGCGTTGGCGGCGTCGATAGCGGTGTTGCCGCCGCCGATCACGACTACACGGCGGCCGACGGCGACATCGTGGGACGTTTTGTAGCGCGCAATGAATCGCAGCGCATCGACCACGCCGGACGCTTGCTCGCCAGGGATTCCAAGCCGCAGCATGGAGCCTAGCCCCAGGCCGAGGAAAATGCGATCGAACTGTTTTTCGATGGTCGCGAGTGATGGATCGAGGCCGATCTCCTGCTGGCGGAATTCGACTCCCAGGGAGCGCACTAACTCCACTTCTCGCAGACTGTCGGACGGTCGAAGCTTGTACTCGGCCACGCCGTAGGTGTTCAGGCCGCCGGGTAATGGGCGATTGTCGAAAACGGTGACTGCGAAACCGCGACGGTGCAATTCCGCCGAGCATGCGAGCGAGGCGGGGCCGCCGCCTACGCAAGCGATCTTGCCCGAGCGCGGTTGCGCCGAATGAGCCGCCCATGCGACATCTGCGCCTTTCGCGTAGAAATTGTCCATGGCATAACGCTGCAAGCGGCCAATCTCGATGGGCTTCTGGTTGTAGCGATCGAGCACGCAGGCGCCTTCGCAAAGCACATCCACCGGGCAGACGCGCGCGCAGCTCAGGCCCAGGATGTTGGCATCGAGAATAGTGAGCGCCGCGCCGCGCAGATTCTCGCTGGCAATTTTCTTGATAAATCGCGGCACATCGATATGGGTAGGGCAGGCCGCGGTGCACGGAGCGTCGAAGCAGAACAGGCAGCGGTTGGCTTCCACCAGCGCACCGGGTCGATCGAAGGGCGGGTGTAATTCCGGAAACTGCTCGAGGTTGCGCGGAACCGGTAACTGGGCCTCGTCCATGCTCAGGCCTTGACAAGCGATTCGTACATGTCGGGCCGGCGGTCGCGGAAGAACTGCCAGGTCTTGCGGACTTCTGCGATGAGGTCGAGATCGAGATCGGCGGTGAGCACTTCATCGCGGTCGCGCGCGGCTTGGGCAACGATGCGCCCGCGGGGATCGCAGAAGTAACTGGAGCCATAAAATTCGCCGATGTTCCAAGGGGCTTCGACACCTACGCGGTTGATGGCGCCGACGAAGTAGCCGTTGGCCACGGCGTGCGCGGGCTGTTCGAGCTTCCACAAATGCTCGCTCAAACCGGCCACTGTGGCCGAGGGATTGAATACGATTTCGGCTCCATTGAGCCCCAGCGCCCGCGCACCCTCAGGGAAATGGCGGTCATAACAGATATAGACGCCGATCTTGGCGAAACCGAGGTCGAATACCGGATAGCCCAGGTTACCGGGGCGAAAGTAGAACTTCTCCCAAAATCCGGGGGCCACATGGGGGATGTGCGTCTTGCGGTACTTGCCCAGGTAGGATCCGTCGTTGTGGATCACCGCCGCGGTGTTGTAATAAATACCATCCTGCTCGCGCTCATAAATGGGGACGATCAGTGCGATGCGGTTCTGGCGGGCCAGATCACGCATCAGGCGGATAGTGGGACCATCCGGCATGTTCTCGGTAAAGTCATACCAGCGCGTAGTTTGCTCCGCGCAGAAGTACGGACCGTAGAAGATCTCCTGCAGGCAGACGATCTGCGCGCCATCGCCCGCAGCCTGGCGGATGTAGCCGACGTGCTTGTCGATCATGGCCTGCTTCGTGACTTCGAGCGAAGCATCCGGAGCAGCCGCGTTGGACGCCTGAATTAAAGAACAGCGGACGATGCGGGACATAGTAAAAGCCGTACTGAGTTGATGGCGTTCATTATAGCGTCCCGCCCGCCCTGCGGCGGCAGTGGGGTGCCTGACGGTATTCGCAAAAAGCAGAGAGTCCATGGTATGGAAACTCACTTCTCTACGTAATCCGTTATTTTGGTTGCTTCCGCACGGAAGACTCACCCGGCTAGTAATGTTTGCCGATTTCAATAGGCCGGATCATGAGATAGTTGTGCAATGGAGGAGATCAGTGTCCCGAGTGTGTCCGCACTGTAGTTCGGCGAACGTTGCTCGATCGAGAAGACGCAATAGCGCGGAGAGGAGCATTAGCCTCTTCTTCCTCCCTTACCGCTGTTTAGATTGCCGCGATAGGTTCTTTCAATTGAAGTGGCTGGGAGTCCGCACTCTCCTGGCGTCTGCTTTTCCGCTCAAAAGCATCAAAATGAAGCGCCCCCAGCTTCCCACCGTTCTCACCAAAGGTACAGGGAACGCGGAGATCTAGGCCCTTAGGGAGTCGGCAGCCGAAATGCGAGCAGTTCGCCTGAGTATGTGCCTCCGCTAATCGCGACTACTAAATACTGGTTGCCATTGATCGTGTACGTCATCGGCGAACCGCTTTGCGGGGCCGGCATATACACCGCGCCAACTTCCTTACCGGTCGCCTTGTCATAAGCACGCAGCATGGCGCCACGCTGTCCATTGGGGGTGGTGAAGAAGCCGGATTCCCCAGCGATCAGCAGGGTCTTGGTTACCAGAGTGCCGATGATGCCCGGGCGGCCGGTTCGCGGAATGTTCAGACCCTTGAGGGCGGGATGGTTGCGAATGTTGTCGGGCGTTTCGCCGTGGGCAATCTGCCAGAGGATTTCGCCCTTGTTCAGATCGATCGCGCTGATGCGCCCATAGGGCGGCTTCACCAGGGGAAGGCCTTCGATTGTGAGACCGCCGCCGCCTTCATCCGCTGGACGAGCCGGGCCATCGGTGGGGCCGGCGCCGGATCCACCCGTCAAACGCGCTCCGGTCAGAGCCGTGCCGGAAATGTAGGCCATGTCCGAAACGGCCTTACTTGGCGGAGGCACCAGCCCCAGGGGAGAAATGTTGGTCTGGGAAAACACGTAGAGGATATGGCTCTCGGGATCGTAGGAGCCGCCGGGCCAGTTGGTCCCGCCGGTGGCGGAAGGGAGATGTAATGTCGCGAGCGGCCCTTCGAGTTTACTCACCACCGGAGGTTCAAACATGGGACCCAGCTTGTAGCGCGAGACCAACTTCACGGCCTGCGCCCGCAATTCGGGAGTGAAATCGATCAGGTCGTCGATGGAGACGCCTTGGCGATCATAGGCCGGCGGCTTGGTAGGGAACGGCTGCGTGGGCGAGTACCATTCGCCAGGCACGTCGCCTTTCGGCACGGGCCGTTCCTCAAACGGCCAAATCGGCTGGCCGGTGGCTCGATCGAAGACGTAAAGGTTCGCCTGCTTGGTCGGTTGCGCGACCGCTTTGATGGTTCGACCGCCAACAGTGATATCGACCAACATCGGTGCGCACGGGATATCCATATCCCAGAGACCGTGATGGACCAACTGATAATGCCACTTCCGTTTGCCGGTCTCGAGATCGACGGCGACGAGAGTTTCGCCGTATAGATTATTGCCGGGCCGATTGGCGCCGAAATAGTCGCCCGTCGGTAACTCGACGGGCAAATACACCAGCCCGAGTTGTTCATCGATGGAGATCTGTCCCCAAACGCCGGTATTCCCGGTGTACGACCACGAGTCGTTCAGCCACGTCTCGATTCCCGGCTCGCCCGGGGCCGGGATGGTGTGAAAGATCCAGAGGCGTTTTCCCGTGCGAACGTCGAATCCGCGAACGAAGCCTTTCACGTTGGCTCTACTTTTCGGGTTGGCTCCGGTGCGGTGCGCGGCACCGACGACCACTACGTTGCGCGCCACAACGGGGGCCGCGTGCAGTCCGACTTCACCGGTGACCAGATCGATCTGCTGATCGTCGTCCAGCTTTAGATCGACCACGCCATTCTTACCGAACGCAGGCACGGGAGTGCCCGTTTTCGCATCCAGGGCGATGAGCCGGTAGCCTGGAGTCACGTAGAGGATGCGCTCCTCTTTGCCATCGGTCCAATAGGCCAGCCCGCGTCCGGATAGTTGTCGCGGCGCGGCGGTCCCGCGGGCGCCTTCGTTCTCGCTGTGCGTCCAAAGGAGTTCTCCTGTGACGGCATCGAGCGCCAGCACCGCGCGGCGCGAACCAGCGGTGGTGTAGAGCACTCCGTGCATCATCAGGGGAGTGGATTCGAACTGAAACTCCGGGCGCGGGCCTTGATGGTCGGTTTTGAAACGCCAGGCGATCTGGAGTTTATTGAAATTGTTCGCATCGATCTGGTCGAGCGGCGAGTAGCGAGTATTGCCGAGATCGCCGCCATAAGAGGGCCATTCCCCGTTCTTAGCTCCTGATTGCGCGGCAAGGTGTGACGCGGTTAGGGCCAGCGACGTCGTGAATACAACTTGTGCGACTAATCTCGCGCTTACGTGGTTTCTCATGGTCTCTGCTTTCGAAGGTTGCGGAAAAATGAACGATATGCACCGCTCGCTTTGGTCACGGCTCGGTAACAACACGGGTAGGAGCGACATTGAGGGTGACGTCACTGGTGGTCGATAACTCGCCGTCGTTCGCGGTGGCCCGCAACACGTAAGTACCCGGCATGGAGAAATGCGCATGGGTGACGGCTTGACCGTCTTTGACCACAATGGGATCCGGACTGTCGAAGGCAACTTTTCCGGGGCCGCGATACTCGAACCAAGTGACATTCAAAGGGAGTCTAGGGGTGGTCGCGGTGTTCGTTTGGGCCTTGCCCGGCTCCGCGGCCGGCGCGGCTTTGGGCGCCCGCGGCTTGGGCAGTCCATCGTCAGTGACGAGCGCGGTTAATGTGATTGGATTGCCAACGGTCGCGGCTGGCACGGGGGCGATGGTAATCGAAGGAGGTTTGTTGGGATCATCCAACCCGGGACTGAGGTTGCCGCGAGTCATGATCAGCCGCTCCAGCATTTCTTCCTGGGATTGGAGGCTGCCATAGGCCTTTTCCGTGCGGCCGTGGGCCGTGATGGTCCAAACCACTTCGCGATTTCCCCAATCGGCGGGCACTCGGACGCGAAAGACCCAGGCGTGCCTGCGCGGAAGAAAGTAGGTCGCCTGTCCTTGGTCCGCCTGACCGGGTTCCACCTTATTATCAGCGCCGGCAGGAATCGCAAGCTCTTCCTCGTGGTTGCGGTTCATGTAGCCGAACACCATTGTGAAACTGCCGTCCGCGTTTCTCAGCCACCCGTCGAAGGATGGCACTACGTCCTGCCCTCTCGAAAACTTAGTCTGCGGGATAAAAGTCGGGGGGAGCGTCTGGGCGGCGGCGCACACACAACCGGCGGTCCCTAGGAAAACGATCGAGGCTATACACCTTCGCACTTGGAAACCTTCCAGCCTCCGCTCCCTATCGGTCGCGGCTCGGTAACTGCAAAGCCGCCATCTTCTTCCTTGCGGCAACGCGTTGTTGATAATCGGCCTCATCAATATAGAAGAGGCTGACCCAGGCGAAACTCATTTCGTCGATAGTCCGCTGCCCGCTTCCCACCCAATTCTTGGGGTTCGGATTGTGCGGATTGTTGTCCGAATTGTCGTGCCACGTAGTGACGTGAATAATGGTTCCCGCGGGCAGGAGCGGTGAGACGTCATCTGCATAGTTATAGGTAATACTCCACCCGAACTGATAGTCACTCACGCAACTCAGCGTCTCCGTCTTTGCCGGACCGGGACGTGCAGAGTCAGGTCGCACATCGGGATAAATGGCTTCTATGCACTGAGCTTTTCCGCGAAAGTGGAAATGTGGTTGATAGGCGGTCAACACCGCCGGTCTCGACAAACGAAAGTAGCCGTCATTGCGGGTGACCTGACCGGCCGGCAGATCCAGGTCGGTCACGTCGCCCATGTGTTGGGTAAAGGCCACGTAATTCGGCACAAATCCCTTGGGGTAGAGCTTGAGCCCGAGTGAAATCTGAACAGGTGTCGCTTCGCCGTCCGGATACAGGTGGAGATTGAAATGGATCTTCGAACCGGCTTTAATCAGGCGCCCGGAGTTACTCGGGAAAATATCGGCATTCTTGCCCACGGCATACTCATTGAGAAACAGACCCACCGGGTCGTCCACGGGATCCTCGACCAGGTTGGTGGTGCAGTGATGCACGACTTTGAAGCCCAGATCCGGCTTAGTCTCGAGAGCCGAGACATAAACATCTTCCGTGAAACCGGGGTCCACCTCGACATCGAAATACTCATCCCCGCCCTTGGCTTTCAGGACGTAAGGCTTAGGCATCGAGATGACGACATCAGGCTTTCCCATATGCCATTTATCCAGATCGGAGAAATTGCGCTGTGCAGGCGTGTCGGCCGGATTACCTTCCGGAGCGCCCTGGTCGACCCACGCGGAGATGGTGGCGATTTCCGCGTCGGTTAGCGACGGATCGTCTTTGAACTTGCTGATACCGATATTGCGGTCGATGTGCCATGGCGGCATCTTCCTCTGCGCCACCTTGGCCTTGATCGAACGGGCCCAAGGCCGCGCGTCTTTATATGTCAGGAGGGACATGGGAGCAATCGCTCCGGGGCGATGGCAACTTTGACACGCTCGCTGGAAGATCGGAGCGACATCCTTGGAGAACGTGATCTCCGTCTCCGCAGCCCGAGCCGGTAAAGGCATCAGGCTTATCGCAAAGGCGGCCCAAAACAATGACAGCGTCATTCGCCCAGCATTCGAAAATTTACCTTCGAGCATCGCGACCTCCTCGCAGGTGTTCTTCGAAATCTTACACCTTGCCGTCGGGTAACGGAAGCCTCTCCAATTGGCCAAGCTAAACCGTGCCCCCGCATCTTAATTTCGATAAGAATAGCGAACCGCCGAATAAGAATCTGCGATAATCCGGGGGAGGCTTGGGTACATTGACAAAGGTGCGTGCGGGGGAGCGGCTGAAGCAAATGCGTTTGCGCCTCGGCCTTACGACACGCGAGATTGCCGAACTCAGCAAAAAAATCGCGGTCGCGGAAGGCAGTGAAGAGTACGCCGTGTCGCACGCCCGGCTCATCCAGATTGAAAATGATGAGTCCACGCCCAGCATATACAAACTATTCACTCTGAGCGCCGTCTACGCCCGACCGTTTACGGAGCTGGTGTCGTTTTATCTCGAATTGGAAAAAATCGCCGACCACCACCTCGACATGGAGATGAGCAACACGCGGCTAGCCAGCTTCGATGTATACAACGAAGGACAGGCGGTCAGTTTTCCCGTGCGTTTCGATCCCGGCTTCCGCGTGGAAAAAACGAATCTGCTCGCACGTATGGTCGAGGTCTGGGGTGAAGTGCCGGTGGGTCTTATGCGTTACCTGAACGTGCGCAAGCAGCGCTATGGTTTCATCGGACTGGAAGACTACACTATGTATCCGCTGCTCCGGCCAGGGTCATTCGTGCAGATCGATCAGCAGCAGAAGCCGCAGGAAGCCATCGCCTATCGCTCCGAGTACGAGCGACCCATCTGGTTTCTCGAACTGCGGACGGGTTATCTATGCTCTTGGTGCGAAGTGCACCGCGACCGCATTGTGTCCGTGCCTCATCCTCTGTCTCCCTGCCGCACGCAGGAATTCGCTTTTCCCAATGAGGCGGAAATCGTTGGCCGCGTAACGGCCGTAGCGGCCCGGCTGGTCAACTGCCCGCCAGCACCGCCGGCAACCCCAAAACTTCCAGCGCAATCCTGATATTAGAGACGAAAAAGTCCGCGCTCAAATCGTCACACGTGCCGGGGACGAGCACGCGAAACGCCTGCAGTTGCCGCCAACTCTGGAGAACCTTTTCTCTTTCCGCTCCGGTCGAGTCGATATAAACGGTCAGTTGCTCTACCAGAACCGGCAGGCCGGAATACAGCAGGTCCTGAAACGCAGCTTCGTGGCATTTTGCCAACGCGCGCTGTGCGGCCTCGGCCCCAAACCGCTGGGCCAGACCGTCGTGCTGGTACTCGCCGGTGTTGTAATCGCGGGTGGAAGAAAGGTACACCAACCTAGTAAGTCCGCCGCGCAGATTTGCCAGCGTGCGCGTTTCCAGATCGCGAACGGCCGCCTCGAGCTCGGCTTCCCTGGTGGTGCGCGCGGAGAACACTTAGCGTCCCCCCCTGCCATCCAATTGCGGAACCAGGGCAGGACCGATGCTTTCGGCAATTCGGCCTCCCAGGTTGGAGAGGATATTGGCGAGCGACTGCAGCGATTCCAGAAAACGGCGCGTATGCAACGGCCCGTACAACCCGACCGCTGTCATCATTACGGCGTAGACTACCAGGAACGAAGCTGCGGCGAACACCAGATTCACTTCTGCCGCCGGGCGCAGGCCCTCGGCTTGCCGGACTGTTCGAACGTGTAACAGGAATAGCCGCCCAGCCTCGCGCCTGGTCTGGCGCAACCATGCCGCAGCTAACCGCCGCCGCTCTCGAACGACGCGACGCAGCAAAGCTGGGGAATTGAGTTCGGCCGCGTATTCGACATCTTCGGGGGAAAGGAACCGATCGAGAAGGGCGCGCGGTGGTAAGCGCACCCAATACGCAGAAGGGTTCGCCACGTAGTCGTGGTGAGCGGCAGTGTCCGAAGCATTGCGCCGCAGCACCAGCCATAGGAAGAACAGTAGAGCGACACCGCCCGCGATAACAAAAGCAAAATTCATCATGGCCGCCAAGACTGTGTTACGTGCTCCCGCAGCCGCCCAAATGCGCGGCTGGTTTGTTCCGAGATCCGATTGTAGTCGGCCTCGATCAAAGTTTCCGGTACCGGATTCCTAGAATACGACCACATTCCCACGCACCAAACGGCCAGCGAGGTCAAGTATGCCGACCGCTGCAACAAATCCTTGCCTCGCTCAAAATCCTGCCCCCACTGAGAGCGAAGGCTTAGAACGATTACTACACAACCAATATAGAACCCGTACCCCGCCAGCATCGAGCGAACATTGCGCCCCAGGGGAAGGCGGTAATGCACTGTCAAACCCGTAATCGCCAACAAAAGGAGGGTCTGTACGAAACGCAGATTCCGCTCCAGTTCGACTGTGGTCGGACCGAGGTTCTGAACCACATTGCCGGTCAGTTCCATAATAGCGTTCACCAAAACCAGCGTACACAATACGCCCAAGACGGCTCGCGCCATGCGGCAAGCGCCTCGATAGGGCGCCAAAATCGTGGCGTATATTTGCCATGTAATACCAAAACCAGCGATCGCGCTCAGGAACTCCGAGATCCAATAACCAATCCCAAATGCCCGCGTCGTAGTCTCCGCGCGCAAATATACGCGCACTACGACGAAGCACGCCACTAAGCCAAGATATCCGAAAAAGTAAGGATACCTAGTAAGGAACTTCCCTCTCCACGCCCGGTACAGGACTAAAACAATCAGCAGATTGCCTACCCACCAGAGCGCGTTATCCATGAGGCGCATCTATTTGCGCCAAAGTATACCATAACGTACATCTCAGGACCGGATGGCCACCATCGTGAGGTGGTGTAGCGTCCCGTGGGGTACCGGAATGGCGCCCTGAACGGCTTCGAACGCTTCACGCGGCGAGCGGGAATGGGGGAGCGGTCGGACCCGTGTCATCCGCTACCTTTGGGCCGAGCGGGAATGGCGGCGTGGTCGGACCCGTGTCGTCGGCTACCTGCAGCACTGTCCATACCGGTGCGGTTGAAACGTGTCCGTTGACTGAGCCACTTACTATAAGTAACCCGGTTACCGCCAATGCTAAGTAGATGAAACGTAACATCCTGATCCTCGTTTCTTGAGTGAACTTTCCGAGCTAATCTCTCGGAAAGCAGATGTTACGCGGGCTTCTTGGTGAGTCTGGTCAGGTTGAGAAAAAGGTTAGGATCGTGACCCTGGCGCGTCGGGAACGCCCCTTGGCGGCTTCACCTGACGGTGCTCCTACCGAGGAGCTATCCTGCACGAAACAATATGAGCTCGGGGGCTGTTTCGTCCGACGGACGCATCGCTCGGAGCATGAAACTCCGGTCCTGCTGGTACGGGCCAATTTGAGCGGGTGGCAATTCCTTTTGGAAATGAGCCTGACCAAGGCGGCACCCGATCGTGAGGCAATTACGGCTGGTCAGCATAGTATCCAGAGGCGCGAGTTGAGTCGGCATCTGATACTCGAATTTCGAAAGTGGCGTGAAACTATGGCGATGGGCGGCTCCGAGAATTACGCGAAGTTACGGCCTATTCACAACGGTTGTGGCAATAGAAGCCCGCTTGGGGGTTGGCTGAATCGTCCGATGAAGAATCGACTGAATCGATTTTGTGGTGAGGATTCTGACCAGATCTTCAGAAACGAGCTAAATGATACAGAGGTCTAGTAAACTCAACCCCGATCCCTAAGTTCGAAACTTCCTCATCAGGAAGGTTCGGAAGGCCGCTGCTTCACGCAGGCCTCCAAGGGTTAGTAGTTCTCAGCAAGCAGGGGGCCCGATGGAACGAATAAAGCGCGCCGACCATTGCGCGGTTTGTAATAAGATGCTCGACGAAATGCCCGTGCAGTTGCAACAGCAGGGCGCTCGCACGCTGTTTTGCTCATTAGAGTGCCTGGTCACTTATGCCGTAGGGCGGATCCGGCAACGCTTGCAGCAGCGCAACACCCAGGTGCGATTGTTCGCCAGGGAACAGAAGAAGCGGAACGTGAGAAGCCACTCTAGACGGGGCGAGCGATCAACGGTTGCTTAACGCCGATTGGCCGCGCTCGATTCTCAGGGTGAATACGAGCAGTGCCGAACCGGCGGCACAGGCACCCATCAACAGCAGCCCTGGGCCGAAACCGCCGGTACCGCTGCTGAGCCAGCCGATGGCATACGGTCCAAGAAAGCCCCCGAGATTACCGAATGAGTTGATCAGTCCGATACTGGCTGCCGCCGCGGAACTGCCCAGGAACAGGTTGGGCAGCGGCCAAAAACCGGGGTGCGCGCAGTAGAAGCCAACAGTGGCCAGCGACAGCAGCAGTACGCTGATCCAGATGTGACTCATGGCGAAGAAACAAGCCAGGAGCGCTACTCCTGACAGAAGGCGAGGAATGGCAGTGTGCCAGCGTCGCTCACCCGTATGATCGGAATGCCAGCCAGTTAACAGCATCAGCGGTAGGGAGATCAGGTAAGGGATGACTGCGATCAAGCTCACCTGCGAAACTCCGAAAGCCGAAAGGCGCTGCACCATTTGTGGCAGCCACAAACTCAGCCCGTAATTCGGCGTCAGGCCCAGAAGTAAGATAGCGGCCAGCCGCAGCACATCGGGATTCCGCAGCGCGCGCCAGGCCGAGGTGTGCCCCGCCCGCGCGGACCGCTCTCGCTCCAATTCGGCCACCAGCCAATCGCGCTCTTCCGCAGGCAACCATTTGGCCTCCTGGGGTTGATCCGTCAGGTAAAAAAACGTGATCACGCCCAACACTACTGCCGGCACGCCTTCCAGCGTCAGAAGCCAGCGCCAGCCGTCCAATCCCAGCCAGTGGACGCGTAGCAGCGCCGCAGCCAGCGGACCGCCGATCACTTGCGACGCAGGAATGGCCGCCATGAACATGGCTACGGCCTTACCGCGATCCTCCTGTCGATACCAGTGGCTTAGGTAGACCACCAGACCCGGAAAGAAACCCGCTTCGGCGACGCCCAGAAAAAAACGGATCCAGTAGAACTGATGCGCAGAGTGAATCCATCCAGTGGCTGACGCCAGAACGCCCCAACTGACCATAATTCGACAGATCCACTTGCGCGCGCTCCAGATTTCGACGAGCACAGTGCCCGGAATTTCGAGCAGAAAATAGCCCAGGAAGAAGATGCCTCCCCCCAGGCCGAAGACCGCGTCGGAGAAACCCAAATCCCGCGACATACGCAGCCCCGCAAAACCCACGTTGACACGATCCAGGTAGGCGACGATAAACAGCAGAAAAAGAAACGGCATCAGGCGTCGATTCACCCGCCGGCGTGTACGGTCGGCCAGCGACGAGGGCAGCGGGATGGCGGTCTTCATGAAGGGGGAGTCTAACAAGGGAGGCGCAGGTTGAGCAACCAACGCCGCGGTACCGCTTCGCACCGAATTCCCAGCCATTCACTTCTGCGCGGCACACCAGTTGCCTTAGGGGATGTGGAACGGAGGAGTTCAAAAACATGCAGACCAAGAGTTTCGCAATTATGGCGGGCACTCTGGCTCTGGGACTCGCGATGTTGATTCCCAGCAGAGCACAGGGCCCCTTGTATGACGTCGTTAAGGTCAATCTTCCATACACCGTAACGGTTGGCGACAAGATTCTCCAACCGGGCGACTATATCATTAAGGAACTGCCAAGCGAGGATAAGAGCCGCGTGCTTCTCATCTACGGCGACAACGGGATGAAATTTGAAACGTCAGTGATGACGATTCCGGCGTACGATCCTCAGACACTCGACAAGTCGGAGGTAAAACTGCACCATATCGGCAACGACTACTACTTCGACAAAAT
>DASZIV010000035.1:0-2153 GCA_035948775.1 Bryobacteraceae bacterium | reverse complement strand
CATACCAGGAGGTCGCGGCGAAAGCGCGGGTGCACCTGGAGGGTCTCGCCGATCTCTACGCCACGCCGGCCCGCGAGGCAGAGCTAATCGTGATCTTCAAGGAAGCCACCCGGCTCGAGGCCGACTTCTGGGAAATGGGCTGGCGTGCGGACCAGCGTGTTGAATAGTCACTGTCCGGGTACAGAGTCGGAAAGCTTGCGAAAACGGCATTGCCAGCATCTTGCGCGAGGCAGGCGGCATCAGGTCGAAGTGGGAAGATGAGCTTGGACGCTGGCTCCAGCCATTTCTGGATCGGTTAGGGCACAAGGCGCGACGGCGGATGTGTCCGCTGTATGTTTCGGGGCTGATCGGACCGGGCGATCGCAAGAGCGTACAGCCGATGGCGGCGCGGCTATCGCCGGGGGACTATGACCAGTTGCACCATTTTATCGCTGATGGCGTCTGGGATGCGGCGCCATTGGAGTCGGAGCTGCTCATTCAGGCCGACCGGCTGGTCGGTGGCGAGGATGCGGTACTGGTCATCGACGACACTGCATTGCCGAAGAAGGGCGATCGTTCGGTTGGTGTGGCTGCGCAATATGCTTCGTCTCTCGGCAAGACGGCCAATTGCCAAACGTTGGTGTCGCTGACGCTTGCGCGCGGTGAAGTGCCGGTGATGGTGGCATTGCGTCTCTTCCTTCCCGAGAGCTGGACGAGCGATGCGGCGCGTTTGAAGCGCACCGGTGTTCCCGTCGAGTATCGCGCAGCGCGGACCAAGCCAGAGATCGCGCTGGCTGAGATCGATCGCGTGATCGCAGCCGGAGTTCGCCTCGGCTGTGTACTGGCGGATGCCGGTTACGGCCTCAGCGCACCGTTCCGTCAGGGGCTCACGACACGCGGGCTTTCCTGGGCCGTTGGTATCCCTCGTCACCTCAAGGTGTACCCGGTCGGGGTCAAGCTGATCTGGCCAGTTGCGGCTCGGGGTCGTCCCCGCAAGCGGCACATTCCGGATATCCTGTCGAGAGCGGCCGAAGACATGTTGGCCAACGCCAAGTGGCAGAATGTAAGCTGGCGAAACGGAACCAAGGGGCGGCTGGAAGCCCGCTTCGCCGCAGTGCGCGTCCGGACCGCCGATGGACCACCGCAGCGGATCAAGGACATGGGCCAGCAGCACCTTCCCGGAGATGAGGCGTGGCTGATCGGCGAGCATCGCAGCTCGGGGGAGAAGAAGTATTACCTCGCCAATCTGCCGGCCAAAACCGATCTGCGCACGTTAGCTGCCACGATCAAAGCGCGGTGGATTTGCGAACAGGCCCATCAGCAGTTGAAGGAGGAACTCGGGCTCGATCACTTCGAAGGAAGATCCTGGCAAGGCCTCCATCGACATGCGCTCATGACCATGATCGCTTACGCGTTCCTCCAGCACCGCCGTCTCGCACAAGTGGGGCGGAAAAAAAAGAATCAACGGTCCACCGCGGCAGCCGAGCTTGCCGGCCGTACGTCACGCCATCGTCGAACTCATCGTTCGACCACGGTCTCAACGATGCCCGTACTGCCGAAGAAAAATCGGCGAAAAGCAACTGCGTGAATAAATCTGCCAAAGTAGTGCTAGGGTGTGTGCTCATAAAACGCTGCGTCGTATATCACGGCGTGTCCGACGTCGCCTGTACCCCTGATAGCGTCGCGATAGCGGACCTCACTCAAGGTCTGTGGCAAGGAGGCAGAGGCATGAGGATAATGACCGCAGCGTTCGCTCTCGGAACCGCCCTGGTGCTGTGTAACCTGGGGACGTTTAATGCCGCAGCCCATGCGCGGGAGGCCAAAGTCGTTCGTGAACCACGGGTGAGGCTTATCGTCAGGGTGCCCGTGGTAAGGCCAACTCCCTGGGATTATTATATTGTTCCACGATATCGTTATCGCCCTCAGGACGACCGGATCGATCCATACGGCCCGCCCGTAGTGCCGGTGGTGCGCTATGGGCCTCAAGAGGAAACGGTTCCGGCGTGGGCCTTGCCCCTTTCTGGGTACAGGCGCTAGCGCGGCGCAAAGCACGGTCCCGCCTTGGGCAAGGGGGCTGGTGTAAGGCAGGACCGTGCCGAGCCACGGGTGCCGCGCGGCTAATGTGGCCCGATGCCATAACAGGAATATGGCGAAGGTGGTTCCCCGGCTATCGG
>DASZIV010000034.1:0-4548 GCA_035948775.1 Bryobacteraceae bacterium | reverse complement strand
CACCAACATGATCCCCACAACCACCGCTCCGAAAAAGTAACGCGCGCCGGCGAGTCCGGTCACCGCCGGCAGCAGGCTGACGGGCACCAGCAGCGCCGCCGTCATCAGGATTTCACGAAATGTCCGCGTGCCCTCGGGGTCTACCACCGGAAGCATCTTGATCCCCGCGCGCTTGTAATCCTCGCGGTACACCCAGGCGATGGCGTCAAAATGCGGAAATTGCCACAAGAAAAGCATGGCGAAGAGGAACCAGGCCTCGAGGTTGAGCGTTCCCCTTGCCGCGGCCCAGCCGATCAACGGCGGGACGGCGCCCGGAAATGCGCCCACAAATGTGGCCAGCGTGGTGCGTCGCTTCAGCGGCGTGTAGACGCATAGATACAAGACGGAAGTGGCAATGCCCAGCAGCGTGGCGAGCGCGTTCGTGGCCAGGGCGAGATAGAGCGAGCCGAATCCGAGCAGGGACAACGCAAACCAAAATGCCTCGCGAGGGCTCAGCTGCCCGGAAGGCAGCGGGCGCGAAGCTGTGCGCCGCATCAAGGCATCGGTATCGCGCTCGAAGTAATGATTGAGGGCGGACGTGCCCGCGGCAATCAGCGTGGTTCCAAAAACAGTGTGCGCCATGCGCAGCCAATCCAGCGGGCCGCGCGTTCCCAGGGCGTAGCCTGCCACCGTGGTCATAACCACGAGGAAGGAAACGTCAGGCTTGGTCAGCGCCAAATAAAGCGCGGGGCGGGTCGCTTCCGCCGTGGTTGTTCCCGTGGCCTGCATCGACTGTCTCATCTGCTTCTCATTCGCTTTTCAAAAGCCCCTCAATGGGCAACCTGTTCCGAGGCCCGCGCCGAGTCCCCCACAACGACACTTGCCCTGAGCATGCGATAACTGATCAAGGCGGTCACCAGCGTCGCTGCCAGCACCAGCGCGCCCGTTACCGTGTGCACGACCGTCAGGGCCACCATTATCCCTATCGGTTGCGGGAAGCGCGCGCTGTAGAGCCGGGACCAATAGGCGCCCGCTCCAAGCAAAAGCTGCAAGCCGATCAAGATGTGCAGATAGCGCGCGCAGCTGCGAAGCGCCGGCACGTCCGCGAACCGCCTCTTGAGCGCTCCCGCCGTCATAAAGATCAGAATAGTAACAATGACCGCGCCAACGAGGTGGGGAATAATTCCAAAACCCTTGTGCCGGAACGCCGCGCCCAGAATCAATTGCAGGAAGACAGCGGCAAGCGTCCACGCCACCAGCGTTCGAACGCGAGGCGACCCGGGGTCGTCCATTGCAGTGTGCGTCCCGTTCCACCAGGGGCTGGTTAAGACGGCGATGGCGACGACCGTGGAAAAGAAAAGCTGCGCCAACGTCGCATGCGCGGCGGACACTGGCGGAGGTTGGAACATGCGAACAGTCATGCCGCCGAGAATCCCCTGCGCAATGACCCCGCCAAGGGCCACCCAGCCCAGCCAGCGCATCCAAAAGCGTTTTTCGACCTTCCATAGCCAAGCCGCGAGTCCGATCGTCAGAAGGCCTACGCAGGTGGCAATCACCCGGTGAGTAAATTCGTAGCGGATGCCGCCCACCATCGGCGGTGTCAAAGAGCCGTAGGCCAGGGGCCAGTCCGGAATGGAGAGTCCCGCCTCATTCGAAGTAACCAAAGCTCCGGCGATCAACAGGAGAAACGTGCACGACGCCGTGAAGACAGCGTATTGGTGGACGGCCTTGTTGTATGCGGTGATCATCTGCGTTCGAACGCCGGCACGAGCCCAGAACCCGCCCCGGGTCTCTGATGTCATTCCTTGCGGCCTTCTGTGCCTTACTCTGCGTTCTCTGTGTTAATGCCTTTAAGGCCTTAACACTGAGAACGCAGAGAAATACGAAGGGCGCGGCGAGACTTGCGCTTTAGTCTCCAGCAGCGGCCGCGGCTTTGAATGTGAACATCACGTTCTTGGTTTCTTTGGGACCAATGGTGACGGTTTGCGGGTCGCTCGAACCATATAGTTCGTGCCAGGCGACCACCGTGTACGTGCCCGGGGGAAGATTTTTGAGATCGAATTTGCCGTCTTTATCGGTGACCTGGAAATCCGGGTTCGACATGACGGCCATATACGCCTTCATCCACGGATGGACGTTGCACTTCACCGGGATGGCAATCTCTTCGCGGGTAAACGATTTCTCGATGGGTGCGGCGCCGGGAGGCTGCGACTCGTTCCACTCACGGTTATCCTTGGGGATTGGGTGGATGTTGTGCGTCGTCTGGTCTTTGTTCACGACGTCAATGTTCTGTCCAACCTGCATGGCAATCACATGCGGATGATACTGGCAGCCCTCTTGCGTGATGGTCATTGCCCCGGTCGGGGCCGGGAAAGAATATCCCTCGAGCCCGGTCTTGACGTATACGACGACGTTGGCGAGCGCCCCGCCGTCTCCGGTGACGACTTCTTCGGTCGTCGCAGGGCTAGTGCGGCCCTTGGCACAAGCCGGTTCGGCCGCCATGTTGATCGACTTTGGTTTCGGCCCGGCGCCATCGAGCTTCACTGAACCAGTGACCTCGCCCGCTGTGGCGGGATCGACCGTTTTTCCTGCCGCCGCGCCTGCCGCCGGCGCGGCTGTATTCTCCGTTGACTCCGGCTTACTCCCGCCGCAACCGGTAATCGCCAAAGCGAACGCCCCGACTGCCAGCGAGTACAACCCAAATCTTGTTTTACTCACGAAACATTTCCTCCTCTTCGAATGCAGAATTTCTCACCCCTATGATAGCAAGTCCAATAAGCTTTATCTCCCGGCGCCAGCGGAGCCGCCGCCGGAAGGCGTCCGGCCCATCAGCGCGCGTTGCTCCTCGGGCGTCAATTCGAACATATAGCGCACCAGCAGGTTGGCATGGTCTCCCGAATATCCCTTAAAACTGGCCGGCAGCGGGCCGGAGAAGACCCAGCGATCGCCGTCGCGCTTGAAGAGCCCGGAAGGCATGGCGGTTCCAGGGGCGATAAGAGCGGGATTTGTAATCCAGCGCTCGGTCCAGCCGGGCTGCAACCGCTCCTTGGCGAAAAGGAAATTCGGAGCGATGGCGTTTTTGTCGTGTCCCGGATCGCCCGTCGCGTGACACTTGAGGCAGGGCGCGGCCGTGCTGGTGAACAGGTCGCGAGCCATTTCTTTTTCCGCCGTGGTGATCGGTTCGATCTTCTGCGGAATGTAGGGCTGCGGCTGGCTGGACATGGCCTGGAAGAACGACACCAGGGTGCGGATTTCGTCGTCGGACAGGAAGAACGTTGGCATGCGCACCTGCAGATAAGAGCGCACGCCGTTGCGGTTCACGTCCGTGGTGCTTAGCGACGGGTTGGCCAGAAACGCCTTGAGCCAATCGGGACTGACGCGCGCGCCCTCGCTGGTCAGCACCGGGGGCAGGTTCTGCTTGCCTTCCGCCTGGTACTGCGGCAAGCCCATCAGCACCGAACGCTGGCCGATGCCGATCTGGTGGCAGCCGATGCAATTGTATTTGGTGACCAGCCACCAGCCCTTTTGAATGGCGGCGCGCTGGTCGGCGGGCTTGTACATATATTCCTGCGGCAGGGTCGGGTCGGTCGAGCCGAGGAGGAAAGTAGTTAGAGCGTCAATATCCTCTTTGGTAACATTTGGCTTAGGCATGCGCAGCCGGTCCATGGGATCCGGTTTGTACTTGCCGCGATCGAAAATGGCGGGGTCCGAAAGCTTGGTGTCGAAGAAACCCTTCAGGTCATACCATTCGCCGCGGGGAAACTTCTTGCCGTCGGGCTGGATGCCCAGCTTGGCGTCTTCGGTCAAGAGCGCGAAATCCAGGCGCTCGATGGGCTTGCTGCCTTCGTTGGTCAATTCCGTGCCGATGCGGCCTTCATCTTCGAGGCCGGAGATTTCATGGCAACCGGCGCAGCCGTAATGCTGGATCAATTCCTTGCCGTGCTGCTTGAGGTCCGCATTGTCCATGAAATCCACGGGCGGGAAGGATGCGTCAGGGTGCTTTTGCGTCTCCAGATAGCTGGCGATATCGCGCGCATCTTCCACGGTCAGGCGGAGGCTGGGCATGATCGTCATTTGCTGGACCACGAGTTCGTGGCCGTCGTTCGGGCTGCGCGAATGGTCGAGGTCAAACACAAACGGCAAGTTGTGCTTGGCGTAGTCTTCCGGGCCGAGATCCTTGTGTTCGAACGGGCTGTAGGGACGCGTGCGCGTGCGGGGATTTAGAATCCAGCGGACGAGGTAATCGTAATTGTCTTTTTCTCCGACGCGCGAAAGGTTGGCGGCGAAATCTCCGCCGACCATGTTCGCCCCCTCGCCGATCGAGTGGCAAGCCTCGCACCCGCGCTCTTCAAAGAGCACTTTGCCGTTGGCCGCGTTGCCGGGGGCTTGCTTGGGAAGCTCGGGGCTGGCAATGGCCGACTGCCAGATGTACGCGGAAATCGCCTGAATCTCGTCGTCCTGCAGGCGGAACTGCGGCATCTTTGTCGTGGGCCGCCATTCATGCGTGTTCTTCAACCAGTTCGGAATCCATTCCTTGTGAATCTTCATCCGGACTTCTTTGAGGTCCGG
>DASZIV010000033.1:0-1993 GCA_035948775.1 Bryobacteraceae bacterium | reverse complement strand
CTCGGCCATCCGGTTCCCGAATCAAATTTTGTTTCCGAGCCAAAGAGTAGTGCGCCACAGCAGACGCAGTGGTACGTCCCGTCGTCGTGCTTGTTCCAGTACTGGCCGGTGAAAGCCCGCTCGGTGCCGCTGCCGCGGGCCACCTGATATTGCTCCGGGGTGAGCTGCTGCTTCCACTCCGCCTCCGTCTTGGTGATCTTGTCGTTCTCAGTGAGTTTTTCGGTCATGTCGGGTCTCCTTGGATAGGATGAAGAAAGGCTGGGAAAGTTGCAACCCAGTCTTGTGTGGTGGTGTGTGGTGGCGGGGCTTCGCCCCGCAGGCACGGGGCAAAGCCCCATCACCACACGGTAGTTTCTGGAACAGGGTGCAGCAATCTTGGATCTGGCCTAGTGGGCCAAGGGTTGATTTGCACCGAGCAGCAGCCCGATGCCGGCGCGGTTGCGCAACTCCGACAGCAGCGCCGTGGCGGCGTTCAGGTAGGTGGTATTGGGATCCGACGTATCGGCCCAGACCGCTTCATACACAATCTTTGCCGCTTCTTTCGCCTCCATATGGAGAGCAGCTTCCAATCGGTCGGCCTGCTGGCGGGCCTCGCCGTAGCAGCTATGGCAAACCGCGGCCGGTTCGGTGGCCCCGCTATGCTGGTGCTCGAGAACGCACCGGAACGTGGCTGCGGCGTTGATCTGAGTGTGGGAAGCGAAGGCCTGCGACTTGAGTTCTTTCAGGAAGCGATCGCGATCGTCGTCGATCTGTGCTCCGGTCGCCGGTTGCGGCACGGCGGAAGGCATCGAATGTATCACTGGTGCGGTGGGCGACACACGATCCGGCGACTTGCAGATCGGACAGACGTGCATGTCAGCGGGATAGTAGGCGTGGCAACGTGAACAAGGCATCCCGTAGCCGATGGCTTTTTTCTCCGGGGGGAGTCCGGGCGCGGATTCCTGCGGCACACGCCGCTCTGGGGTGGATATTGCAGCAGGGTTAGCGGACTTCTCCCGAGCTTGCTTGGCAGCGGTGGTTTCCATATCGAATGTTCGCCCCGGCGGCTCCACGAGCGCCGCGATTTCTTCTCACATTTTAGGTTTGTTGATGGCCGAAAGGCGATGCACGTCAGTGCATACAAAGGTATGTCCTACGGTTCAGGTCGCCGCTAGTTATTTCGGCTGGTGATCAGCCGGACGACCTCCTGCATGCGAGCCCGGTAGAGGTTCTGACTGGGATCCAGGCGGGAAGCGATTTCGAGTTCTCCGAGGGCCTCTTCGAGCTGGTTAAGGGCCATCAGGCAGGCGGCGAGGGAATAGTGGTTCTGGGCGCTCGGCTCGAGGCGGAGGGCTACGCGAAATTCCTTTTCAGCCTCAGCTAGTTGTTGGGTATTCACGAACGCGGTGCCGAGATAGTGGTGGCCCAGGCTGGATTCGGGATTGAGCGTAACCGCTTTGCGGAGGACCTCCACGGCTTCCTGATCTTTTCCCGTCAGAAGCAGTGCCTGCCCCAGAACGCGGTGTTCAGCCGCTCCCGTGGGATTGGAGGCGATGGCAGCCCGTAGCTCGCGAATAGCCGATGGGTAGTCACGCTTGGACATGTAGGCGCGGGCCAGGCAGTTGTGGCCGCCCTCCCACTCCGGACTCTGACGGTAGAGGTCCACGAATTCCGCGATGGCGCTCTCGAAGTCTTCCTTGTCGCAAAGAGTATTTCCCAGATTGTTGCGGACGCTGGCTTCTTCAGGCTTGAGGTGCTTGGCGGCACGATATTCCACGATCGCCTCATCCAGCTTGCCCTGATCGTGCAGGACGACACCGAGATTGCTGTGCGCTTCCCAGAAGTCGGGGCGCAGGCTGAGGGCGTGCCGATCGGCGATGGCGGCGCGGCGCAAGTCTCCGCGATCGCGATGCGTGATTCCCATGTCGAAGTAGACGTCCGCGTCCGCCAGAGAGCCGGCGGGTTCGCGCGCCAGCGCTTCGTCGAAGGCGTGCAGGGCGGCATCGTAGTGGCC
>DASZIV010000032.1:0-9111 GCA_035948775.1 Bryobacteraceae bacterium | reverse complement strand
GATGGAGTGCGTGATGCCTTTCGGGGAAATCGTGATACTGATGCCGATGTACTTCTTGCGGTCGGACAAGTGCGGAACCTTGGCCAGTTCGGTGCGCTTGCCGTTCACGACTTCGGAGCGGATGAAGTTCTTGTCATCCACCTGAAACAGGTAGTAGTTCTTGGAATCGCGATAGCCCGCCACCCACTCTAGGCGCTTCCCCTTAAGAGCGAGAAGACTGAACTGCATCTTTCCTTGGGTGATATCCATCGGCGTCAGCACGAACTCGCCGCCGCGGTGCACCAGGACGCCGCCTTCGAGAGTCCAACCGGGCGTCTTTTGCCAGTCCGCGAGGCTAAAGACACCAGCTTGGCCGGCTGCACCTCCCTGGCCCTCGACCGGTTTGAACGTCAAACTGGCGGACACGGTTTTGCGTGCGGCCACGCGCACACTGGCGGTAGCATCCTGATAACGCGGCGCCGACCCTGTAATGGTGTAAGAGCCTTCGGGGAGGCTCAGCGAAGTTCCGGTGACCTCGCGATCCTGCGATTCGCCCTCGCGGCGCACACGCAATTTGGCAGCGACTCCGGCGGGACTGATATCCACGTTCACCGTCCCGGCCAGGCCTTCCAGCGCGCCTTCGAGTTCCAGCGTCTTCCCGGATGCCAACAGCTCATCCGAGGTCAGCGGTTTGTAATCGTCGTGGCGGATCGAGATCGAATGTTTGCCCGGATCCACATTAGCCGCGGTAAATGACCCGTCCGGGCCGGTCTTGCCTACGCTCTTGCCATCCACCAGGACATCGCTTGCCGGCGGGGCGTGGTGCACCGACAGCGTGGCCTTGGCGGGAAACAGCTTGAAGTCGGCCGTGGCCTCTTCGCCGGTCTTCATGTCCACGGTCTGCTCCACCGGCGCGAATCCTTCCTTCTGCAGGCGCACGGTGTACTGCTTCGGCGCGAGGTAGATCAACAAACGGCCGTGAGTTGTCTTGCGCTTGTATTTCTCGCCGTTGATGTACACGTCGGCATCATCTTCGTTGGCTGTCACCCGCAACTCGCCTACGTTGCGATTGGTGCGCAGCGACGCATAAACGGCCGGAGAAGGCTGTGCGTCGAAGAGTACGCGGTCGTGCTGCCCGGCCGGACCGTCGAGCAGCAGCTCGTGCGTCCCCGTGGATAGATCCTTGAAATCGAGTCCGTTGGTATCCAAATTTCCGACGGCCTTCCCGTCCAGGGAGGCCCGGAAACCGGGCATGTTGCTGTACAGGTGTGCCTGCCCGCCATACTGGGCCACCACGAATCCGCGCAGGCCGGTGGCTTCGATGGGACCCGTAATCCGCGGCAAAGCGCCCGGCGAAAGTTCCAGCGACATACTGGCGCGCGTGCTACCGCTTTGAATCGCCAACTGGTGCGTACCCGGGGTGATTCCGGCAACGTCCACGCCGCTATCCTGAATCTGACCTGCCGGCGCTCCGTCCAATTGCACGGAACCATCGGTCAAGTCGGTAGAGATGGTGACGCGGGGCGGCGAAGGCTGTAGTGACAGGTTGACTTCGGCAGGCGTGCCGGCCCGTACGCTGAACGCGGCATTCGCGGTTTCATATCCGGGGAGAGTGGCTTGGGCCTGGTAGTCGCCGGCGGGCAGATTCAGGTCACAGGTGGAAGCGCCGCACTCGACGCCATTCACCTTGATCGTCGCTCCCGGTGGCGTGGAATGCAGGCTCACGCGCATACTCCCCGCAGCGGGAGGCGCCACGACCGCCGCCTTCTTACCGGGCCGCATCAGGGCGACGCCCGCAATTACGATAACCACAACGCCAGCCGCGGCCAGCCCGCCCAACAGCATGCGGTTCTGCAGCAACGGGGATGCCGGCCGCTGAACGGTTGGGGGAGGCGGCGGTTGTTGCGGCTGCGGTTGTGCTACGGGCGGCTTGGGCGGCGCGGGCGGGGCCGGCGGCGCCACATCGCCCATCACGCGGGTCTCATCGACGTCCGCGGTACTCGCGGCGGGCGACGTCGTTGCTCCGGATGGCAGCACGATGGTCGGCGTAAAATCGGGCGACGTGTCCGGCCGCTCCACGGGCGGAGACACCTGGCTGGCTTGCGGGATCGATTGCCCGGCATCGGCCGCTGACACAGTTGCGCCTTGTGCCGAGGTCTTGGCCGTCGTGCGGCCGGATTGCCGCTGCTCCTCGGCTTGCGCGCGTTGCAGTGTGGCGTGCAACTGTTGCAAGCGCGATTCGTTCGGGTAGGTGGTAATCGCCTGCGTCGCCATCGTCAGCGCGGCTTCGATGTCGCCTTCGGTTTGCAGCCGCCGGGCGTTGGTGAGACAGCCGGAAACGAAGTCCTCGCGCTTGCGGTCGGTGATGCGGCTCATCAAGCTCTGCGCGGGCGCATGGTTCGGCTCGATAGAGAGCACTTCCTGCAAGGTCGTGTCGGCGGCTACCCAGTCTTTGTCCACCACGCTGCGCGCCTGATCGAGCAGCGAATTCACGTATACCGTCCGGATCACGGTGCTGCGCGGATCGAGATCCTTGGCCTGACGCAACGCGTCGATGCTTTCCTGCTGATCGCCCCGCTCCCTCGCCTGGTGCGCCTTTTCGAGTAGCTCGAGCGCTTGCTGGCCGCGATCGCGGTTCTTGTGAACCAGCTTTTCGAGTTCCAGCAATTCGGGATCGCCGGGAAATTCCGCCAGCGCGCTTTCGACACTCTGCCTGGCGCGTTCGTAATCGCCGCGCTCCAGATGCTTGTCGGTCTGCTCTACCCATCGGGACTTAGCGTTCTCGTGGGCCTGCTGGTCGCGCCGCTTGCCCAGCCGCTGGATCTCGAAGGCCAGCCCGGGATGCTTCTCGTGGATCGACTTAAGAATCTGCCACTGATCCAGAGCTTCATTGAACTGCCCGCGCTCTTCAAAGAACCCGGCCTTGGCCACAATGGAATTGACCAGGTCGCGCTTGTCGCGCACCAGCCGGAGGGCGCGATCGAAATGGTGCTCTCCCGGGTAGGATTTTAAGGCTTCCTGGAGAATGCCCACACGCCGGTCGAGATCGGGCTCCTCCTCCGCGCGGCGGTCGGTTTCGGCAATCACCGACGACAGCTTCTGCCGCTGCCGCTCCTCGATATCGAATTTGAGCGACTGGAACAACGCGTGGTTGGGGTACTTGGTGAGGTATTGTTTGCAGATGGCGAGGGCACCCTCGAAGTTCTCGTCCGCCAGGTGGCCGCGGGCCTCCTCGTAGGAATTCTTGAGTGCGTTGTGTTCGGAGTGGACTTGATTATAGAAGTTGTGATAGGTGCCGCTGCGGAGGGTGTCCGCCTCTGGTAAATCCTTCTCCAAGGCCACCAGGTTCTCGAGCTTGCTCATGGCCGAAGTAACTTCGCCCTTTTCCCAGGCCTGCACGGCGGCCTGGTAGAGCCGCGATTTCTCCTCGCGGACGTTGGACACTTCCTGCTCGCGGCGCGCCAGTTCGGCGATCAGGCCCAGCGCTTCGGTTTCGCTGGGTTTCACTTGCAGCACGTTATCAAGTGCTTCGCGCGCCTGCCGGAACGCCTGGTTATCCATATGCTGGCGCGCCAGGGCGATCCATTCGGAAATCTTCCGTTCGCGGCGCTCTTTTTCCACCTGGTTCTTGAACGCGAGGGTGCTCGAGTCGCTCGGGTCCAGCTCCAGTGCCTCCTGGATTTTGCGCAACGCCAGCGGGTATTCACCGGCTTCAAAAAAGCGGCGTGCGCTCTCCAGCATCTGGCGGATGCGAGTCTGGCGCATGGCCTGATCCACCTGGCCGCGCAGCAAGTGAATCTCCTGATCCATGTGGCCTTCGGCTTCCAGTTCGGACAGAACCTCGCTGGCGAAGGCGTACTCGCCCTCGGCGAAACCTTTGGCGGCGCGCTCCAACCGCGGCTTGATCTTGGTGCTGTCGAAGTACTCGAGTGGCTCCCCGCGCAGCGCCTTCTGTAACGAATCGCCATACTCGCGAATGTTCGGGAAGCGGTGCCACGGCTGCTTGGCCATGGCCTTGTGGATCACCTGGCTGACGGCGTAACTGACCTCGTGATTGAGCTCGGAGACCGGAGGCGGGATTAAGCCGCGGATGGCCTCCACTACTTCGCCTTCGGTGGCCCCTTGAAATGGCCGCCGACGCGTCAACGCTTCAAACGTGACCACGCCCAGCGAGAACAAATCCGAGACCGGTGTAGGCGGCTTCAACTCCACTTGTTCCGGCGACATGTAGGAAAGCGTACCCTTGAGCGTCGTCCGGGACTGTCCTGATATCTCGCGTGCTACACCGAAATCAATGATCTTTACCGAGTTGTCATCCATCACGAAGATGTTGCTCGGCTTCACATCGCGGTGCACCAGGCCCTGTTCGTGGGCCGCGTGCAATCCACGCGCGGCCTGGTCGATGATATTGAGGACACCGGTCACACTCAACCGCGGGCTGCCCTCTTTAATGAGTTGTTCCAGCGTGCCTCCCGGCAGCAGAGGCATCACGAAGAACGGCTTTTTGCTCCCGTCTTCGTCGAACTCGCCGATGTCATAGATGCTGATGACGTTAGGATGCACCATGGTGGCCAACACGCTCCACTCTTTATAGAAGAGCGACATGGTGGTGGTGTTCTCAACATCAAGGATGGTTTTGAGCGCTACGTCGCGCCGCATGAGGGAGTCATACGCCTTGTAGACAACCCCCATTCCGCCGCGGCCCAAAACCTCTTTTAATTCATAGCGCTCTTGAAGCTGGGTTCTTTTTTCCGGCACAGCACACTTCCGATTCGAACTATTGTACGACCTCTCTCAGCGGTCTAGGAGTTTACCAAGGTTAGCGTGAAAAAAAGCCGGTGACTACAGCAAACTCCGGCTCGCACCTTACGTTCGCGGTCCTGTGTATGACCCTCCTACTGAAACGCGAATCGAACGGGAGCGGAGGTTCCCTGAGGTTCAGAGGTTCGTTCGAAACCTCACCATTGCCTTGACCGTAATGCCCAATTCATTACCAATTTCCCATTACCCATGGTACGGTTCACAAATGTAACGTAGACCAAAAAGGAGGATTTCATGCACCGTCTCCCACTGTTATGTGCGATCGCGACAACGTTTTCGCTCCTTGCAGTCTTGCCCCAGCCCGGTAGGGCACAACCGAGCGCGGTTCCTTCGGTAAGCCCTGTCGCTAACCCTTGTCCCCGCCCCGCGGCAGGTAGCGTGGTCGCCCCGCCCCCGTCTCTATTTAGCTCCAACGGGGTTCTGACTGTTCGTTTCTCCTACCAGCATGTTATCGACTCGGCTGGCCGGGAACTCTTTTGCTTCATGACCCCGGACGGCCTACAAAACCCAACTCTCTACGTGAAGCCGGGGGACCACCTGGCCATTACGGTAACCAACAACCTGCCCCCCGCAACCGGCGGTTCGATGGGGGTGAGTGCCCCGAATTGCGGCGCGCCGGCGATGAACAGCGCGTCGATGAACATTCATTACCACGGCACCAACACTTCGCCGACCTGCCACCAGGACGAAGTCATCAAGACCATCATCAACCCCGGCCAAACCTTCCAGTACAACGTGGCGTTTCCTGCGAACGAGCCGCCGGGACTTTACTGGTACCATCCGCATATCCACGGCATCGCCGAACACGCCGTTCAGGGCGGCGCGGCGGGCGCGATCGTGGTGCAAGGCATCGAAGCCGTGCAGCCGGCGGTCAGCGGACTACGCCAGCGCATCTTGATGGTGCGGGACCAGAATGTGCCGGGAACCCTTCCTCCCATGGGCAACGTGCCCTCGTGGGACGTCACATTGAACTACGTTCCCATTACGTCGCCTAGCGATCCGAACTCCAACAATTTCGTTCCGGCAATCCTCCAAATGCAAGCGGGAGATCGGGAATTCTTCCGAGTTGCCAATTCTTCCGCTGATACGATCCTGGATCTCCAATATGTTTTCGACGGCCGCCCCCAAGTCCTGCAAGTGGTCGCCATCGACGGCGTCGCTGTGAATTCGCAGGAGGGACCGCAGCCGGGAGGACTGATTGGGGTCACGGATTTTGTGCTGGCGCCTGCCGGCCGCGTGGAGTTCATCGTTTCGGCGCCGCCGCGCTCGGTGCAACTCGCTCAGCTCGTCACACTCGGGATCAACACCGGACCGCTGGGAGATAACGACCCGCAGCGTCCGCTGGCCACCATCCAGTTGACGGACGAAGCCCTATCCAGAACGGCGGACAGTGTACTTCCGGCGTCGCCGTCCGTGAACACCACGTCCCAGCGTTTTAGGGGCCTTGACAGCGCGCCGATCGCCGTACGCCGCACGGTGTACTTCGACGAAAATTGCCCGCCCATTCCCGATCCCAAAAATCCTTGTACTCCGGGCCAGTTCTTCATGGCGGTGGTGGGAAAGCCGGAACACATCTTCGATCCTAACCTTCCTCCGGACATCGTGGCGACGCAGGGAACGGTGGAGGAATGGACTATCCAAAACCGAGCCGGGGAAAACCACGAGTTTCACTTTCACCAGCTTCACTTTTTGGTAAAGTCGCAGGACAACTTTGAAACTAACGGCTCAGTGCAATCGCCGGCGGTCACCGGCCAGTACCTGGACATGATTCAGGTTCCCTACTGGGACGGCAATCCTGAACACCCGTATCCCAGCGTCACCGCCCGCATTGATTTCCGCGGACCTGACATCGGCGAATTTGTGTTCCACTGCCACATTCTGAATCACGAGGATCTGGGCATGATGAACATCATCCAAGTGATAAGCCCCCAGGAGGAGGACAATCTGAGAGGGGCGCGTGCAGCGACCGATGTAAAACCCGGACGCACACCATTGGCGGCCGCCGAAGCGTCGCCGGATGCTTTGGAAATCGCAGATAGAGTAGTCCCGCCCGCTGGAGCGGATAAAGCTGCGGTGCCAACCATGAGCGGCCACCACCACTAAACAACCTGTCCCGGGCGCCGCTTTTACGAGCCGGCGGCCTCACTTCATCAACAATCATTTATCCCGCACGGTACAATTGGTGGAAACTCAGGCGTCAAACCGGAAACTCTACCAATACCATCATGAAGCGTTCGTATAGATTCGATTTCATTAGACATATACAAGCACTGTGGATATGTTTGTTCCTGGCGTTTGCCAGCATGGGATTCGGTGATACCGCGCCCTCGGAACAGAAGGCCACGGCCGAGTATCTGAACGTGCCCTTGAGTTTTGAGGCCAACCAGGGCCAGACGAACCCAACGGTAAAGTATCTTGCGCGAGGCAATGGATATGCGCTTTTCTTAACTCCAGACAGCGCCGTGTTCAAGCTCCGCTCCACGCGCGAAAGCACATCTGCCGATGTGGTACGGATGAAACTGGCTGGAGCAAATTCCCACGCCAGGGTCAACGGCGCGCAGCCCCTTGCCGGGACGACAAACTATTTCATGGGCAACGACCCCAATCGGTGGATTAAAGGCGTAAACACCTTCGGCAAGGTGAATTACCAGCAAATTTATCGGGGAATCGATCTGGTGTATTACGGTACCCAGCACCAGCTGGAATACGATTTCATCGTAGCGCCGGGCGGCGATCCCAGGCAGATCGCGCTGCAGTTTTCGGGCGCTAAGCCCACTCTCGGCCCAGACGGGGAGCTGACGCTAACAGTGGATGGCGCGCCGCTGATCTTCCGCAAACCGGTGGTGTACCAGGTGAATCCAAAGATGGGCGGCCAGAAGGAGGTTGTCGCTGGCAGCTACCGATTGACCGGAGATCGCGTGCAATTCACCCTGGGCAAATATGACCGTAGCCGGGCTCTGGTGATCGATCCGGTGCTGAACTATTTGACCTACCTGGGTGGAAGTAGCACGGACGAAGTTGGTAACACCACCTATGGCGGGAATACGACGCAGGGTATGGTTGTCGATCCATCGGGAAATGTGTATGTAACGGGCTACACCCAGTCCACCGACTTCCCGCTGCAAGGACCTATCCAACCCACCAACACCACAAACGCGGCCACGGGCTTCGTCGTCAAGTTGAATCCTGCGGGCTCGCAGCTGATCTACTCCACTTATATTGGCGGGGGTGTCTTGCTCGACAACACGATAACTAAACCTTACGCCATTGCCGTCGACGGCTCCGGTAACGCCTACCTCACCGGATTCACCAGTGCGCCCCAATTTCCGGTTACCGCGGGAGCATACCAGATGATTTGCGGAACCCTGATCAATAACGTAACCAACTGCCCGGCCACACAGAGCGCATTCCTCACCAAACTCAGTCCGGCGGGCGGCCTGGTCTATTCGACTTTCCTCGGACATAGCGGCGAAACCGGCGTTGCCGTCGCGGTCGATGCTAAAGGACAGGCCTATGTCGCGGGGAATTCGGGCGCCCAATGCGGCTCCAACGGTGTAAACTCCTGCTTCCCGACGACACCGAACGCGGTGCTGCAGGGACAGGCTTTCAACCATACCACCAGCCCGAACAATTTTAACCAGGGCTCTGCCTTTATCTCGGTGATCGATGCCGCCGGCGCCAACCTGCTCTACTCGAGTTTATTCGGCGGTAACGGTGCGCCAACTGGCAACCAACACCCCACCTTTGGGTCTGGTGTGGCAGTGGATGCGTCGGGAAACTTCTATTTGGTGGGAACCACCCAAAGCAACCAACTGCCGGTGACTCCGGGTGCCTTTCAGACTACTTATTACGGCAACCCCAAGCTGGGTTTCGGGACGTCGACTCGCGGGTTCATCGCGAAATTCAACCCCGTGAGCTCTGGCGCCTCGTTGGCCTATGCCACCTATTTGGGCGGGTTCGACACGTCCGTGGTCAGCTATCAGGACGTCATTTCAGGGATTGCCGCCGACGCGTCCGGCAATGCCTATGTCAGTGGTAACGCCTCCTACGACTTCCCGGCTACCGCGGGCGCCAACAACTCGACTCCCTGCCCTTCTGCCGGAAGTTGCATGAACCGCGGTTTTCTGGCCAAGCTTAATCCCGCCGGAAGCGCGCTGGTTTGGGCCACCTTTGTCGGGAGCCCAACAGATCCGACCCTTAGCGCTGCCAGTACGATCAGCCCCCCGCGCCTCGACTCGAGGGGCAATGTGTATGTGAGTGGGGTGGCGGGCAGTAACGTCGAATATCCACTCGTGAACCCGTTGCAACCCG
>DASZIV010000031.1:0-20362 GCA_035948775.1 Bryobacteraceae bacterium | reverse complement strand
AGCGAAACCGGCAGAACGCTTTGATCTGGAGGGACGTAACAATCCCAAAGGGGAGTGGAGGCCGGGACAGAGGCTGATCGGGCACGGAAGCGAGCAGGCGACGGGCAGAAGCGAGGAGACGGCCGGATGCGGGGCGAACCGCAATCGGCAGTGGAGCAGAAAGCCGAACGAGCTTGCGAGCGACCGTGCGGGTTGTGAAGTAGCAGGCCAGGAACATCGATCCTGGAATGGAATCCGCGAAAGCGGAGGCCGTTCGAGGGGAGCGAAAGGCCGTTACGAGCAACCGGTCCTGTTTGGGAGAGAGACTGCGGCGCGCCAGGAAGCGTTGAGTCTGGTGGCGGAGAAGAAAACGCCATCAGAGGAGCGGAGAGGCAGAAAGCGCACAGCGCTCCGGAACACGAAGCTCAGTGCCGATCATGACGGCGGAGAGCGAAGCTGGGAATCAGGTCACTTGGAACCGTTTCTTTTTTGGGGTCCTTCACATTCGCGCCGGTACCGAACTCCGCTTCTCGGCCACATAGCGTTCCACAAATCCCTCGAAGGCCCTCTCTAGCGCGTTACACACTACCTCTGAGCGCTTCAGCGGCTTGTCTTCGATCTGGTTTACGGGCAGAAGATTGCGCGTTGTTGAAGTGATGAACACCTCGTCGGCGGTTTCAAGATCGGCCGGTAGCAGGGTCTTCTCGCCGATCTGGATTCCCGGAATATGAATTTCGCTCAGCAGGACTTCCCGCGTGATTCCCGGCAGGCAACCGGAGGCCAAAGGCGGCGTCCAAACCTGGTCGCCCTTCGCCACAAAGATGTTGGCTGACGTGCATTCCGACACCTCGCCGCGCTCGTTGAGCAGGATCACCTCATCGAAGCCGCGCGCCTGGGCTGACTCGATCCATGTCAGATTCATCGCCCAGGAAATGATCTTGGTCCCGGCAAACTCACAAGCCGCGTGCCGCGCCTGAGCGACATAGGCGAGCTTGGCCGATGGCCCCCACCGTTTGGTATCCGCCGTCAAGGCGATCAAATCGCTGGACCGCCCGACCGAAGGCCCCTCCCACATGCCGCCGCCATTGCGCACGAATACCAGTCGCATCGTCGAATTGTTGGCGTGGTTAGCCTCGATCAGCGCCAGCAGTTTGCGCCGGACAGATTCGGGGTCGCCGGGTAGCGTGATGTGGAACGCTGCCGCGTCACGAGTCAGGCGGGCCCAATGGCGTTCGAAGGCGAACGGCACTCCTTCGATCACGCGTATGGTCGAGAAGACACCCCATCCGGAAAGCAGACCGATCTGTCCGGCGGATAACACCCGCGCGGAGGCCTCCTGAATGCCGTCGTTGTGAAAGATATAACGATGGAGCACGAAGCCCATTCTACCGCGCGGCTATTCCGGTCCTCGGGCGGGGCCAGCACACTCGTCACGGTGTCGCGTGTTCATCGCTTAGGATGTATAGGGATGTCTTTCGATGTCATCGTCGCCGGGGCCGGCATTATCGGGAGTTCGATCGCCTGGCGGCTGGCCCAAGGCGGCTTGCGCGTAGCGTTGTTGGACGCCGGACGCATGGGCGGCGAGGCTAGCTCGGCTGGCGCGGGTATGTTGGCGCCCGGCGGCGAAATCGAAGCGCGTTCGCCCTGGAACGACTTCGCACTTGAGAGCCTCCTGCTCTATCCGGATTTTGTGGCGGAGCTACGGTCGGAGACCGGGTGCCCCATCGATTTCCAAGCTCTCGGCGCCGTGGAAGTGGCGCTGTCCGATGAGGAGTGGAACGCGCTGGAGGCGCGCGGGCGGCTACAGGCGTCCCTGGGGATTCCCTCCGTTCCGCTCACCCCGCAGGAGATCACAACACGAGCTCCGGTGGCCGCCGGCGCGCTCTTTTACCCGCAAGATGCCCAGGTCGATCCGCGCGACGTGATGCATGCCTTGCGCTCTGCCTGCCTGAAACGCGGCGTGGCGATCCGGGAGGGAATCCGCGTCAGGGAGATGCGGCCCCAAAGTGGGTCCGTCGAGGTAGTCACGGCGCAAGGAATGCTGCATGCGGGGGCCGCCGTGTTGGCGGCTGGCGCGTGGAGCAGCGAAATTGCCGTCACCGGCTATTCGCTCCCGCGGGCTTACCCTGTCCGCGGCCACTTGATCGGATTCCGCCTCGAAGCCGGTTCGCTGGGCCCCATTCTGCGGCATGGGCACACCTACCTGCTCCAACGCGCAGGGGGCTTCACCATCGCGGGGACGTCGTCCGAGCACGCCGGCTTCGATCGCACGCTGGACCAAGCCATCGCCGCGGAAATCCATTCTCGCGCCGCTGAAATCTTCCCGGTCCTGGCGGACCTCGCGCCGGAAGAGCGCTGGCTGGGCTTCCGCCCGGCTGTCGAGGGAGACACCCCTGTAGTCGCTCGAGCCGGCGACCGTGCGCTCTGGCTGGCCTATGGCCACTACCGTAACGGCATCCTGATGGCTCCCGCCACAGCCCACAGGGTGGCTCGCGAGATCATGGCCAATTCGGGAACGGGTTCGTCCGCGCTTCCCGGCACCCCCTGATCAGTTCTGGTACCCGTTTGCGCCGCTCCAGAAGCTGGTTCAGCATGCGCTCCAGTTCATCCTCTTCGCCGGCAATCCAGTCGGTCGGGATGCGTTTCCACGCCCGATCCACCACCTCCTCCGGAAAGCTCATTACCTGCTGGAGCCACGGCTGAAAATCGTCCAGAGACTGCACCGATCGATACACCATGGGCCGGGCGTACAGGCCTTGAATGGCGCTCTCGGGAAAGTCCCAATGGGGCCCGTTGAAGGTGTAGCCGTGATCGATCATGCGGGCAATGAAACCAGGTTTTGCGAGGGCACCGTCGGGCGTGGCGGCGGTTCCCTGACGCACCCGTGCGCGGTAGAAAATGCATTGCCGCCCATCCGCATTCCCGGCCCACTTATCAAAGACCAGGATGGCCCGGAAATCGTCGAGATTGACGACCTTTTCAAGCAGCGAATCGGGCAGGAAGTCGTAAACGGCGAGCCGTCCCGGATCTCCTGGATAGCGCGATCCGAAGTGCCATCCCGCTTCGACCGCCGTGCGCTCGGTGCCGGCGCGCAAATGGATTTCCGGATTGGCGGCGAGGAACTGCGGTGTCACCTGGATGATGGCGCTCGCTGGAACGGTAATTTTCAAATATTCGAGAAACGTCGCGGAAAGCAGTTCGTTGACAAGGACGCGGTGATGCTGCGGGTTATTGCGAAACTTGACTACGTACCAATTGCCGTCATCTGCCTCCAGCAGTTGTGCCTGGGCGCCTCCTCGCATTTTTCGCACGTGCCGGACGGCGGTGAGCGGCATGAGAAGACGCGGCGGCGGGGACGGTCGTCGAGGCCGCGATACACTAGAGTTTTATCACACGGAGGAAGCAACCACCCATGGCCGAACCTGGACCCCCCACCGATAGCGCAGCGGAAGCCGCGGCCGCCCCAGCCGGACCCGCGCGCAGTGCAGACGACGTCGCCCTGGAGCTGATGAAGTTCATCGCGGTCTCGACCGGTTACGGTCGCGCGACGCAATCCTCGACGGGATTCTCGGGAAAGCCGGTCGCACATTCCGCGGAGGAACAGGTGGACGCGCTACTGGAATTGTTCGAGCGCTGCCGGCGGACGGTGAAGAAGGAATCCTGAGGCTGTAACGGCAGGGCTTTTGGCAGGCCACAAACGAACAGTGACCTGCCACCCTTTTCAAGTGATTCCCGGACGGCGTTCTAGCGGCGCTTGCCGCCTTTTTTAGCGGCCTTTTTCTTGGCAGCCTTCTTGGCTGGAGCTTTTTTGGCCGCTTTTTTTGCCTTCTTAGCCGGAGCCTTCTTGGCCGCTTTTTTAGCTGGGGCTTTTTTGGCGGCCTTCTTGGCAGGAGCTTTCTTGGCCGCTTTTTTGGCAGGTGCTTTTTTGGCCGGCGCTTTTTTGGCCGGCGCTTTCTTGGCCTCCTGTTTAGCCGGAGCTTTTTTCGCCGGGGCCTTCTTCGGGGCGGCTGCCTTCTTCACCGGCTTCTTAGGAGGAGAAGTTACCATCACCTCTTCAACAATCACGGTAGATAAGGCTGGCGTCGGCTCGACAATCGGAGGCGGAGCGATTCCTTCTACTTCCTCGTCATCGTCATCTTCATCCTCTTCGAACTCGTCCAGCTTCGAATCGTGTTCCGAGTGTTCTTCGTCTTCGTAGTCGTGGAAGTCTTCCATCTCATCGTCCTCAGCAGCAGCGATTTTCCGGCTATCAAACATTAGGCAAGCCTCCAATGGTCACCTTCAATCACCCATAGAATACCCCTTTTTGCGAGGGAGGCAATAGAAAAAAACGGGAACGGCGAAAATTGTGTGTGACTTACCGCGAAGCGGTACGGGTGAGAATCGCGGGACCCTGGTGCGCGGTACGCGCGGGAGCGGGGCGCTTGCTCTTGCCCGCAGCGGAGGTGTGCCGTACAGTGGTCCGGTGATTCGCGGAGGCGACTCTTGCGGTACCCTTGGTGGCGCTCTTAGTCACCCCGGCGTGCTCGGGCGGAGCCTCCGCGCGGAGACCCGCCGGAATGACCAACCGGTCACCCTCTACCGGATCGGCTTTTTCGAGTTTGTTGGCGGCCACGATAGCGGTTGCCGTCATGCCATACTGCTTGCCGATGGAAGCCAGCGTTTCCCCTGTCGCCACACGATGGATGCGCCAGGCGATGCGGTGTTCGGGGGGCACCAGCTGTAGGGTGGCCATCAGCTGGTTGCCAGCGCCTTTCGGTACATGCACAGTGTAACCCTCAGGCGCCACACTCTTCAACACGGCGGGATTGAGGGCTAGCAGTTCGGAAACAGGCGACTCGGTAAGGTCCGCAATCAGCGTCAGGCTGGTCGGTGCCGTAATATCCACCGAGTCATACTCCAGAGGAGGGTTCATGGAAATGCCGGTTAACCCATACTCGGCGGCATTCTTTTCCATGATGGTCATGGCCAGAATGATGGGCACGTAGTTGGTGGTTTCGGCCGGCAACGCGCCGCGGCTCCGCAATTCCCAGAAATCCGCATACCCCGTTCGCTCCACCGCGCGCTCTACCACGCCGGGACCGCAGTTGTAAGCCGCAATCGCCAGATACCAGTCACCAAATTCGTTGTACAGATCGTGCAGATGGTGCGCCGCCGCCCGCGTGGCCTTCTCGGGATCCATCCGTTCATCGGTATACCGGGTCTGCAGCAGACCGTATTGCTGTCCGCGCCAAGTCAGGAATTGCCACATTCCGCCCGCGGCCTTACGGGAAACCGCTCGAGGGATAAACCCGGACTCCGCCTGGGCCAGATGAATCAGTTCCTGGGGCACGCCCTCTTCGTCCAGAATGCGCTGGATCATAGGCCGGTAGCGGCCCGCCCGACCGATGCCAGCCTCCAATGTCTTGCGGCCGCGACCTTCGAAAAAGTGAATGTAACCCAAAACTGGGTCGGTCACCATCAACGGCAGCTGCGAAACCGTGGCTGCCACCTGCTCGCGGACCCTGTCCTTGAGCTTGGGATCCACGGGGAAGGTCATGTTGAGGATATCTTCGAGAGGGGCCTTTTCGAATGCCGCTTCTTCCACCGTGGCCGAGGCGCCTAGTCCAACCAGATCGAACCGATGTATGGAATCGACCATTTCCTCCAGCCGCTTGTCATAATCTTGGCGATCTCCCGGATTCTGTTCGGATGCTTCCAGCATCCAATCGATAGCGTGGTCGAACTCAATGCGCGCATTGCCCGGTTCGTTTGCCTGGTAGAGCTTCTTGCCGCGTTGGAACGCCTGATCGGCCCGCTGCACCAAAGCGTTACCGCGCGACCGTCGGGGCGGAACAAGTGCTGCGGTATTTAAGAAGGGGACGTCTTGCAGGTAAATGTTGGGTAATAAGGCTGGTGGATCAGTGACTTCGATCGCCATCGCCGCCCCGCGGGGAGCAGGCGGGAGGAATGACATCTGAAACTTTGACGGCTGGCTAAAGCCGCATGAGGTGGTTATTACAGTTGCGGCAAAAACGAAAAACGAAGCCAATATCCTCGTTCGATTGTCCATTACACTCTCGAACTACAGAAAATAAGGTACTTACGTAACGGGGCGGCACCCGTTTTCGATCCTCTAGAGTACTATAGGACTCCAACCTATGCAACCACTCCTTTGGGATAGACCGTACTTTTGTCGCCCCCGGCCAGAGACCGGGTCATGACTCTTCTTCTTCTTCCTGTCCAGTCTTAGCGGCCTTAGCCGCCGCAATGATCTTATCGGCTTGAAGCTGCGGCACATAATCGTAATGGTCGAATTCCATCGTGAATGAGGCCCGGCCCTGCGTCATGGCGGTAAGGTCGCTCTGGTAGTTCAGCATCTCTGCCATAGGGACTTGCGCCCGTATGAACTGCGTGCTTCCCTTAGTCTCCATTCCGGCGATTCGCCCACGCCGGCCGTTAAGGTCGCCCATTAAGTCGCCCGCGTACTCCACGGGCGCCTGGATCTCGACATTCATTACCGGTTCCAGCAGGGCTGGTTTGGCCTGCTCCATGGCCGCTTTGAACGCCTTCCGGGCCGCCAGTTTGAAGGCTAATTCCGACGAATCCACGTCGTGGTAGGAGCCATCGTAGACGGTCACTTTGAAATCGACCATGGGGAAGCCGGCCAGAAAACCCTTCTCGGCAGCCTCCACGATGCCCTTTTCCACCGCGGGGATGAAGTTGCGGGGTATGGCGCCACCAAAAATTTCATTGGCGAACTCGAACTTCGCGCCCCGCGGCAGCGGGTCCATCTTGATCCAGCAGTCGCCAAATTGTCCATGGCCGCCGGTCTGTTTCTTGTGCCGCCCCTGCACGTCCGCGTGTCCGCGGATGGTCTCCCGGTAGGGAATCTTCGGCGCTTTCAGGGTGACATCCACGCTGTAGCGCTTTTTCATGCGGCTGACCACAATTTCTACGTGCTGTTGCCCGGTGCCCGCCAGTAGAAACTCGCGTGTCTGGGGATCGCGGTAAAAGCGCAGCGACTGGTCCTCTTCGAGAATCCGGTGGACCGCCTGGCCCATCCGGTCTTCATCGTTCCGCGACTTGGCTTCGATGGCAAACGCGATGGATGGTTCGGGAAGCCTCACCGGAAGATAGCCGATATTCAAGCCCTTATCCGCCAGCGTGTCTGCAGTCAATGTTTCCTTCAGCTTGGCCACCGCACCGATGTCCCCCGCGTGCAGTTCGGTCACCGGCTGCAGCGTCTTGCCCTGAGGCATGCTGAGGTGCGCCAGCCGCTCCATAATGCCGCGCCCCACATTCTGCAGATTGGCATCATTCTTGACGATTCCGGTCATTACTTTAAAGAAGCTGATGCGTCCTGCGAATGGATCGGCCGAAGTCTTAAAAATATATAGAGAGGACTGGTCCTTTTCTGAGACCGTACGGGTGGCTTCTTTGCCATCCACCAGGGCGGCAACGGGTTCTCTCTCGGTGGGCGCCGGCAGGTTATCCGCGATGAAATTCAGGAGCAGGTCGGTCCCGATGTTATGCAGGGCCGAGCCGCACAGGACCGGGAAGATACGCTGCTCCCGAACTCCCTGCTTGAGTCCATCAACAATGTGCTCGACCGGGAGAGTACCCTTCTCGAAGAACTCTTCCATGAGGCTGTCGTTGCCTTCGGCCACCATCTCGATCAGCGCCTCGTGGGCCTTTTGGGCATCGTCGGCGAGATTTGCCGGGATGTCGCTTTCTTTGCCTTTACCGTCCCCATCAGGAGTGTAGCTATAGGCCTTCATCCGGATCAGATCGACGATGCCTTTGAAATCGCGTTCCGACCCGATGGGGATGTGGATCGGCACGGCGGCCCGACCGAAGTTGTCCTGGACGCTGGCCAAGGCGCGTTGGAAGTCGGCGCGCTCGCGATCGAGTTTGTTAATGATGACGGCGCGCGGCAGATTGAAGTCGTTGGCGAAGGCCCAGACCTTTTCGGTCTGCACTTCCACACCAGCCACTCCATCCACTACGACCAGGGCCGCATCGGCCGCCACCAGCGCCGCGCGCGTATCGTTAATGAAGATGTTGTACCCCGGCGTATCCAGGATATTGATCTTGGCCTTCTTCCACTCGGCCGCTGCAATAGCAGTCGAGATGGTGATCTTGCGCAGGATCTCCTCTTCGTCGAAATCGGTGATGGTGTTACCCTCGTCGACGCGCAGCAGACGGTTGGTGGCGCCTGCGGAAAACAATAATCCAGCGGTGAGCGTGGTCTTTCCGGAATCGCCGTGGCCCACCACACCGACGTTCCGAATGTCCTTGCTTTCGTAGACTTTCACGAGAATGTCACCTTTTTAAAACGGCATGGTATCACAAGCGGAGAGGGGTGGGGCGTGCTTGTTGAGCTTGCCCGGCAGGCACACCGCTACAATGAAGTATGCTCATCAGCAGGCGGTGCTTCCTGGCCGGCGCCACCGCAATAGCCGCCCGAGCGCAAACTCCTCCCCGCGCCCACACCGGCCCCATCTTATGCCTGTTCTCCAGAACGCTGCCGGAGATAGAGTATCCCGAACTTGGCCCCATTCTGAACGGCCTCGGTTTCGATGGATGCGATCTTTCGGTGCAGCCTGACGGCACAGTGAAGCCCTCGCAGACCGCGGTGGACATGGTGCGCGCGGTCGAGAGCCTGAACGGCGACGGGCAGGAACTGCCGGTGATCACCACATCGTTTCTAAGCGTGGCCGAGCCCTGGGCGCGCAACGTTCTGGCGGTGGCCGGCGGCTCAGGTGTCCCGTTTTTCCGTACCGCCTATTCCCGGTATGCTGCCGCCCGCCTGTTGGAACGCCGCAATGACGTCGTCGCTCTAGCGGCCTATGGACGAGCTGCCGGGATGGCTATGGGAGTGCCATTTCCCGCCGCCCAACCGCTCATTGGCGATCTTGATCCGAAGTGGGTCGGCTGGGATTTCGATACCGTATTGGCGATGCGCCAGGGCAGCCTTGCGGATGCGCTGCCTCGTCTCCGAATGATCGTACTGCGCGATGTTCGGGAGAAGGATCGGGCGATTTGCCCCCTGGGTGAGGGAATCGTCGATTGGCAGGCGTTCTTTACTGGTCTGGCGAAAGCCCGGTTCTCGGGTCCGCTGACATTACAGATCGATTATCCATCGCAGGATCGCTTACAGGCGATCAAGAAGGATTTGGCGTTCGCGCGGAAGATGTTGAATTCGGCTTACGAGAAGGAACTCGGACCTACTTCACCCCGCCCATCAGCCGACTCACCGGGCGCGAAATCGCCAGCATAATCAATCCCACTGCAATTCCAAACGCGCCTACATATCCGAAGAGCTTGTCGAGCGGAATCGATTCGTAGAAGGATGCCAGCCGGCCTCCCATAAAATTCCCTACCGAGATGGAGAGGAAAAAAACTCCCATGATCATGCCCGCGATCCGCTGCGGCGCGAGCTTGGTCATGGCACTCAGTCCCACCGGACTCAAGCACAGCTCGCCGATGGTGTGCAGCAGATAGGTCATCGTCAGCCACATGGGGCTCACTTTGCCTGAAGGGCCGGCCGCGATGGCCGCGAACATCATCACCAGGAATCCACCGCCTGCGCCGAAGAGTCCGATCGAGAATTTGGTGACAGGCGACAAGTCACGATCGCCCAACCTCACCCAGAACCAAGCGAACAACGGGGCCAGCAAGTAGATAAAGACCGAGTTAACGGATTGAAAGTAGCTCGAGGGGAAAGAAATTCCGAATACGCGATTGTCAGTGCTGCGGTCGGCGAACAGGGTCAGTGTAGAACCCGCCTGTTCGAAGATCGAGAAGAAGAGCGCAGAACCGACAAACAGAACCAGGATCACTTGAATGCGCTTCTTCTCTTCGCGGTTGTAGTCTTTTGATAACAACAGACCGGCGAACGTGACTACCACCGCCGCCAGTAGCAGAACGGCGAAGCCATCGGCTACTTTCTCAATCGGTATCGCCAGCACCGCAACGAGACCAGCCGCGATCAACACAGCGGCCACGCCGTAGATTAATTTTTGGCGATCGCCGGGAGTGGCGACCACGGCTGGCGCCACGCCGGCGCCGCTCAAGTGCCCTCGCGTGAGCACAAACTGGATCAGGCCCGCCAGCATGCACAAGCCGGCGAGAGCGAAGGCATACCGGTAATTCACCCGCTGGCCGACATAGCCGCAGATTAACGGCGCGATGCCCGCTCCAATATTGATGCCAACATAGTAGAGCGAAAAACCGGCATCCCGGCGTACATCCCCCTGTTTATACAAGAAACCGACCGTGGTAGTGCAACTGGTCTTCAGAAATCCCGTGCCAATGGCGATTGCGAACAAGGAAATAAGGAAAGGACCGATGGCGGGGAGAGTCATGCCAAAGTTGCCGGCGGCGATCAGCAGCCCGCCCAGCACCACCGAGCGCTGCTGTCCCAGGAACTTATCTGCGATCCAGCCGGCCGGGACTGAAAAGATGTAGGCGCAGGCCGTGAAAAGGCCGTAGATGGCGCCCGCTGTCGGAACGTCCAGCCCCAGGCCGTGCTGCGACGCCAGCGCCGTCATGTACAGGATCAGAAGCGCACGGATGCCGTAGTAGCTGAAGCGCTCCCACATTTCCGTAAAAAAGAGGGTGGCTAGCCCGCGGGGGTGGCCGAAGAAGCTGGTGTCCTCGCGAGGGATGGTATGGGTAGCCATTTGGACGGCCCGAACCGCCAGTGTAGCGCACTCAATTTGAGACCAACCATGCGGCAGCACCGGAATGCATACCATCTGGGTATTTACTCTGGGGCGGAAGCGGCTTATTTTCAGTCTCATGAAGGTTATCAAGATCTGCCTGATGGTGGCCGGGTTGGTCATTTTACTTGCCGCGGCCTGGCCGGAGGCGAGGCTCACCATGGTATGGGCAGCCGGGCGCTGCCAGGGCTGCTCATTCCGCGGCGCCGTAAAAGCTCACGCATTGCTCGTCGATATGGAACGCGCGGGCGTAGAGATTGGTGCAGCCAGCAAGGTGATCGAGCGCGATCCGCAAGGCTTCGAACTGGTTCAGACGCCGATGGGTCAGTATTGGACCGTTCCCAACGACCGCTTCTTAAAGTTCACCCTGGGCGAAGAGAAGCTCGAGATCTACGACGGCGATGAAGTGGCGGTGAAGCCGGGCGACGTGGTGCTGGATTGCGGCGCGAACGTAGGCGTGTTCACGCGGACGGCCCTCAAGCGGGGAGCGAGCCTGGTAGTTGCAATTGAGCCGGCGCCGGCGACCGTGGTGTGTCTGCGGCGAAATTTCGAGAAGGAGATCGCGGAGGGGAAAGTGATCGTGGTATCCAAAGGCGTTTGGGACCACACCGACACGCTCGAGTTAGCCGAAGGTGACAACGGGAATACTACTGGAGATAGCTTCGTGTTTGGGCGCGACGCCAAAAGAAAAGTGAAGGTGCCTCTCACCACCATCGATATTCTGGCGGGGGAATTGAAGCTGCCGCGCGTGGACTTCATCAAGATGGATATCGAGGCCGCGGAAAAAGCCGCTCTGCGCGGTGCCGCCGAGACTATCAGAAAGTTTCATCCGCGGATGGCGATTGCCTCGGAACACTTGCCCGACGATGTCACGGCGATTCCGCAGACCGTGGCGAATATCTGGGGCGGATATCACGTGACTCCGACGAGTTGTAAGGATGCTTTTCTGGAAATTCGGCCGGAAGTGTTGCTGTTCCAGCCGAGGTGAGATAAGGACCAAAGAGCAAAAAGCACCGCTCACACCACCAGGCGGCCGGCTGTGGAGTCGAGGGATTTCAACGTAACGGGGACGCTCAGTTCCTCTTCCTCATCCTGCTCGGTATTCAGCAGGCGGTGAATCAACTTCGCCGCTAGTTCCTGAGAGCAGATGAAGTCTTCTTCCTTGTACGCGCGATTGGCGCGCCCGGGCCAGCCGAATTCGATCTGAACGGCTTCGCAGTCTTCCGATACCCAGGTGCCGTTGATCTGGGTGAATTCGGTGAAGTCGTCGAACCCCGCCAAAGCGACGCGAATCCGGTTGTCAGTGCGAACTACCAGGGCCGCCTTGATCGTCTGTCCGTTTGCGTATGTGATCGTCATTTCTGCTCCTGGGACGATCTTCGGTGATTTGCTGTTCCTTTGAAAGTGCTTGATGTACCAGGAGTTCGTGTGTAGGCCTGCTGTGCCTCCGATAACCTTAGTTATGGAACCGGGCTTTCGGGACCGGCAATGTCTACTTCCCCAATTGACAATAGGGCCTAATCACTATATAGTCGATAGAGAATAGGGTCATTGGGAGGTAACGCATTCATGAAGATCAAGATACTGCTGGTTTCGGGGCTAGTACAGGCGATGCTATGGGGCCAAGTGGTGGGCGCGTCACTTTCGGGGACGGTGAAGGATGAGAGCGGGACGGGTGTGCCGGCTGCAGCCGTTTCGGTCAAGAACATCGAGACCGGGGCCGAACGCGAGTTAATTACCGACGAGAACGGCCGGTACTCGGCTCCCTCCATCTCCATTGGCAAGTATCAAGTGTCGGCCTCCAAGGAAGGCTTCAGCTCGGCGCTGAAGACCGGGATCGAACTGGTGGTGGGGCAGACCAACGAGGTCGACCTCGTGCTGCCGGTAGGCGAGTTGAAGCAAGTGGTCACGGTGGAGGAAACCACCAGCCCGGTCAACCTCACGACCCAGCAGATTTCCGGCCTGGTTTCCGAACGCCAGGTGAAAGACCTGCCGCTCAACGGACGCAGCTACGACCAGCTGGTCACCCTGAATCCCGGAATTGTGAATTACACAGCGCAGCGGACGGGCGGCGTCGGAAGCTCAAATTCGTCGGTGGGCAACATGTTCGCCATCTCGGGGCGGCGGCCGCAGGAGAATCTGTTTCTATTGAACGGGGTCGAGTACACCGGCGCGTCCGTTATCAACAATACGCCGGGGGGTACCAGCGGCCAGCTTCTTGGCGTGGATGCGGTGCGCGAATTCAACCTCGTGTCGGACACCTACGGAGCCGAATACGGTAAGCGTCCGGGCGGCCAGGTGAGCATCGTGACGGCATCGGGCACCAACGATCTGCATGGAACGGTCTACGAATTTCTGCGAAACAGCGATTTGGACTCGCGCAACTTCTTTGACCAGGGCGCGATTCCGCATTTTGAGCGGAACAGTTTCGGCGGCACGCTGGGCGGGCCGATCAAAAAAGACAAGTTCTTCGTGTTCGGAAACTACGAAGGCTTTCGCCAGCATCTGGGCGTGAGCGCGGTCACGTTGGTGCCTGACAACGACGCGCGCAACGGCATTGTGAGCGGCAAGAACGTGGGAGTTGCGCCGAGTGTCGTCCCACTGCTCTCACTCTGGCCTGTAGCGAACGGACCCGAGCTGGGCAGCGGCATCGCCGAGGCCTTCAGCCACCCGTTGCAGGCCATTCGGGAAGACTTCGGGACGACGCGCTTCGACTACAACATCTCGCAGAAAGACACGCTTTTCGGCGTCTACACGGTGGACGACAGCTTTGCGAATACTCCTTCGGCTAATCCTTTGAGCTCCGTGGTCGAGGGCTTGCGCGAGCAGGTTGCCAGCGTTCAAGAGCAACATGTGTTCTCGCCGAGCGTTCTGAACACGGTGCGCATTGGCTTCTCGCGGGGCAGTTACTATTTCACCGGCCAAGTGCCGGGAGATCTGCCCGGCTGGGTATCCGGCAAACCGATCGGCGCAATCGTCATCGGCGGCGGCACGGCCTCTAATGCGGCATCCGCCATCACCGGGGCTGGCGCGAATGTGGGAAGCAACCTTCGCGCGGTGCGGAACCTGTTCACTTACGACGATCACCTCGGCATCTTTCACGGCATCCATCAAATCGAAGCGGGAATCTGGGTGCAGCGAGTGCAGGCCAACGACCTGCTGGCGCAAAATCAGTATGGCCAAGCGTCCTTTGGAAGCTTGACTTCTTTTCTCGAAGGAACCATTTCGACCTTTACGGTCGTGCCGAGTCCCACCCCACTGGGCTGGCGCTCAACGGAGGTCGCGGGCTTTGTGCAGGATGCAATCAAGGTGAGAAGGAACCTGGACATCCGTATCGGTTTTCGATTTGAATCCACGAACGGTTGGAATGAAGTGGCGGGACGGGCGGCGAACTACGCTTTTGACGCAAACGGCGTCATCCAGGCGAATCCTTTTCTGGGAAATTCGGCATTCACCACCAACCGCGCCAAGTTCTTGCCCGAGCCGCGCGTGGGACTGGCGTGGGATCCGTTCGGCAAGGGGAAGACGGTGGTGCATGCCGGTTTCGGAATCTACCGCGCGCTGCTCGATAACCTCGACTACCGGCTGGATCAGACCGCTCCGTTCAATGCCACCGAGTCACTGAAGAACATTTCCGTGGCCGGACTTCAGATCGTTCCGGGTTCGCCTCTCCCGGCGGGGACTAAAATTTCCCCGAGTGGTTCGCAGCCCGATCTGTTTACGCCAACCGTCCTCACCTGGACCTTCAAAGTTGAGCAGCAGATTTCGCAGAGCACTGCTCTGGGCTTGGGTTATGTGGGCTCTCACGGCTACCACGAGCTGCTTTCGGTAGATGCCAATGAGCCGATACCGACCATTATGTCTGGGACGGTGTCCTATCCGCCCGGCGCTCCGCTGGCGAATCCGGCTCTCGCCAACACGACTACCTGGCTATCCGAGGGGCTCAGTTCTTACAACGCACTGCAGATCGACGTGAGCCGGCGTCTGAGCCAGGGCTTCCAGATCCGCGGCACCTACACGTGGTCGAAGAGCTTGGATGACGGCACTGCGCTGAACAGTAGTGTGGGCGCCAACGCTCCGGGCTTCGTCATGTATCCTGGAAACCCGAAATGGGATTGGAGCCGAGCCAACAGCGACGCGCGCCATATCGCGGCGATCAATTCGAGCTACGAGCTTCCGTTCGGTGAGGGCAAGAAATTTCTGCGGGATGTCCACGGCCTTGCGCAAAAACTGGCAGGCGGCTGGACGCTGAGCGGCATCGAGACTCTGCAATCGGGCTTTCCGTTTACGCCTCAATTGGGATTCAATCCGACCAACAATGGCGACAGCCGCAACCCCATCCGGCCCTCCTGGAATCCGGCTTTTAACGGGCAGGTGATGGAGGGCAGTCCCAATCAATACTTCAATCCGAATGCATTCATTCTGCCGACGCCGGGAACCTATGGCAATGCCGGTAGGAACGTTCTGGTGGGTCCGGGAATGGCCACGACCGATTTGTCGTTGGCCAAGAACACGGCGTTATCCGAGAAGGTGAAAGCCCAATTCCGCGCGGAGTTTTTCAATATCTTCAACCGCGCCAATTTCGGCACACCGAACGCGGTGATTTTCACCTCGGCGTCGGCGGCAGTATCGCCCACGGCGGGCGTGATCACATCCACGTCCACAACCTCGCGGCAGATCCAGTTCGGGTTGAAGCTGCTATGGTGAGGCGAATCCCTATTAACTTCAGTAATACAGAGGGAATCGAGATCGGTTTTTTGGCCTGAAAGCGATTTTATGCCTCCTAAAGCGCCACTTCGGGTAACCTGAGGACCTCTCCGAACATCTCTAGTCTATTGAGGCTTCAGGGCGGTATTCCACTGGTCTTGTTTTTTCTCTTTTCTGGTTTGGCGACGGGTCAAAGTGCCGACACACCGACTCCACCCATTCCGGACAAGTATGCTTTCGGCGTTATCCCCAACAACCGCACGGTCGAAGCATCCCTGCCCTTCGAACCGATCTCCGCGCGCCGGAAACTGACCATTGGCGCGAAGGACTCCTTCGCCGTGCCGATTTACGTGAACACGAGCCTCTTCGCCACGATCTATCAGCTCGATAACGAGAATCCGTCTTTTGGCCAGGGAGTGTCTGGCTATGCCAAACGGCTGGGTGCTTCGTTCGCCGACCAGGCAATCGGCAACATGATGTCGGAGGGTGTGATGCCCAGCATCCTCAAGGAAGATCCGCGCTATTTTCGGCGGGGTGAGGGAAGCAAGAAGTCTCGCACGGCCTATGCTCTCACCCGAATCTTTGTAACACGGACCGATTCGGGCGGCAGCCGGTTCAATTTCTCTGAAGTATTGGGGAAACTCATCGGCGGTAGCCTTCTCGAACGTCTATTATCCGGATACCCGCACGGCCAGCGAAAATGTCGAGAAGCTGGCAATGCAGCTGGCCACCGATGCATTTTCGAATGTCCTTAAGGAATTCTGGCCGGACGTGAAGCATCATTTCCTGCACAGGCACGACATTAACTCCAACTCCGGTCATTGACGCGACTGCGAGCTACACGATCATGTGGGCGGCCGTGGAAGCCAGGGATGGCGACGGAACCGGGGCAGTGGATTCCTCTTCTTCCTCCGGATTCAACAGCATGTGAATCAACCGGGCGGCCAGGTCCTTGGGGCAAATATAATCTTCGTCAGTGTACTGGGCGTGGATACGTACCGGCCAGCCGTACTCAATCTGAACCGCTTCGCAGTCTTCCGTAACCCAGGCGTCGCCGATGCAGGTGAATTCGGTGACGTCGTCGCTGCCTGCCAAGACGACGCGAATCATGTTCTCGATGCGAACCACCAGGGCCGCCTTGATCGTCTGTCCGTTTGCGTATGTGATTGTCATTTCCTTTGCTCCTGGGACGATCTTCGGATATTTCCCGAGTCTTTGAAAGTGCTTGATGTACCAGGAGTTCGCGCGTAGTCGGGCTGTGCCCGAGATAACTTTGGTTATGGAACTCGGGGGGAAGCACCACTCCCTTGGTCACGGCCGGCAAAACATGACGGAGACCGGCCGGCGTGGGGAATGGCGCTTTTTCACTAAGATAGAAAGACAATGAAACGCTCGGGAACCGCCGACCTTCCGCTGCACGGCGGACGTGTGCCCGACTGGCTGGCCGAGCGCATGACCAAGATGGGCACGGCCATCGCCGAGAGCATTGCCCTCCAGTACGGAACTTCGGAGCTGCTGACGCGCCTCAGCGATCCGTTCTGGTTCCAGGCGTTGGGCTGCGTGATGGGCATGGATTGGCATTCTTCGGGCATCACGACCTCGGTGCTAGGCGCTTTAAAGCGCGGGCTCAATCCCCGGTCGCGGGAGTTGGGAGTGTACGTTTGCGGCGGGCGCGGCCGCCATTCGCGCCGCACTCCGGATGAGCTTCGGGCCGTGGCGGATGGCACCGGCTTGAACGGTGACGAATTGGCCCGCACCAGCCGGCTTACGGCGCGAGTAGACAATAATGCGATCGCCGATGGATTCCAGATTTACCTGCATACTTTCATCGTCACGACGGCAGGCGATTGGGCCGTGGTGCAGCAGGGGATGAACGAATCGAGCGGCCTGGCGCGCCGGTATCATTGGCACTCGGCTTCGGTCCGCGATTTCACGTGTCAACCGCATTCGGGAATCGTGGGGGAAAACCAGGGCGCCATCATGAACCTAGTGGACGCCCAAGCCAAGCCGGCACAGGACGCGCTGTTGTCGATCGCGCGCGAGCGGCCCGAAGTAACGCTTGGTGAATTTCGCAAGCTGGTGGCGCCGCGGCATCACGATGTGCGCGCGGAAGATGTCGATGAGAAACGCCTCGGCGCGGTTCTGACGGTGGCTTATGAGCGGGAGTTCCGCGATTTCGCCTCGCTGCTTCTTTTGGAAAATGTGGGCCCTCGGACTTTGCAATCGCTGGCGCTGATCGCCGAAGTGATGCACGGCACACCGACGCGGTTTTCCGATCCCGCGCGCTTCTCGTTCGCCCTGGGCGGCAAAGACGGCCATCCGTTTCCGGTGCCGCTCAAGACCTCCGACGAATCGATCTCCATCCTGCGGCGCTCGCTGGACCGCGCGCGCTTGGGCGATACCGACAAGCTTGCGGGCTTCGAGCGACTTGACCGGTTCACACGCGCCATCGAAGAGCAGTGCCTGGCGGAAGCGGATTTCCAAGCGGTGGTCGCGCACGAGCACGCCATCTCACCGCAACTCGACGGCCGCACCGTGTTCGATGACCGCAAACCGAAGCGAGCCGGAGGTAAGAGATCTCGCCAGTTATCTCTATTCTCATGAAAGCGAAGCTATGAACGGCCACGACAGAATCGCGCTGGTGACGGGCGCCGGCAGCGGCATCGGCCGCGCGGTCAGCCTAGCATTGCAGGCCGACGGATATTCGGTGGTGCTGGCGGGACGGCGCGCCGAGAAACTCGAACTCACGGCGTCGCAGGCGGCGGCATCCGGGGGACGGATGTTGGTGGTGGCCGCGGACGTTAGCGATCCCGAATCGGTGCGTGGGTTGTTCGCGAAGACCCGCGAGACCTTCGGGCGACTGGACGTGCTGTTCAACAACGCGGGTAGCAACGCGCCAGGCATTCCGATGGAAGATCTCACTTACGAGCAGTGGAGCAAGGTGGTGGGCGCCAACCTGACGGGGGCGTTCCTGTGCGCGCAAGAAGCCATCCGGATCATGAAGGCGCAGCAACCGCGCGGCGGACGCATCATCAACAACGGCTCGATTTCGGCCCACGCGCCGCGCCCCAATTCCGCGCCATACACCGCGAGCAAACACGGCATGACCGGGCTGACCAAGTGCATTTCGCTCGACGGCCGCAAGTACGACATCGCCTGCGGGCAGATCGACATCGGAAACGCCGTCACGGAAATGACCGAACGGATGGCCGCGGGCGTGCCGCAAGCCGACGGCACGCGCGCGGTAGAAGCCCGGATGGACATACGCCACGTAGCGGAAGCGGTTCTCTATATGGCCAAGCTTCCACTGGAAGCCAACGTCCAGTTCATGACGGTGATGGCTACGAAGATGCCGTTCGTGGGCCGCGGCTGATTACAATAGGCACGAGGGGTTGTGATGCGCCGACTGTCTTTAAAGACTCCCACCGGTTGGGTGGCATTGCTGCTACTGATGCTCGCTGTATCGCTGGTCTGCCGCCTGCGCGCCGAGCCCGATGCCCGGCTGAAGAACGCCTATCGCCGTCCCGAAAAGAGCGGCTGGACGTTTGTACACCTGGAGGGGACGCCCGCCGAGATCGGATTCCAGCACGGATACCTGCTCGCTCCGGAGTTCCGCGAAGCCTTCGCGGTGACCAAGGTGGAGGTGACGCACGACAACAACAAGAGCTGGGACTTTTTCCGCGAGGCGGCGCGATCGATGCTGTGGCCACACATCGAACCGGAGTATCGCCAGGAGTTGCAGGGCTTGACCGATGGCGCCAACGCGCGCGGCGTGAACGTGGATCTGTGGGACATGGTCGCGCTGAATGCGTCGCTGGAATGGACCTACTACGTGTATGAGTACGACAAGGAGCACCACATCCCATCGCCCTCGTCGGTAACCGCGGCGGAGCACTGCAGCGCTTTCGTGGCTACGGGCAGTTACACCAGTGATGGACGCGTGGTGATGGCCCACAATAACTGGACCGGTTATCTGGATGGCGAACGATGGACTATCGTCTTCGACGTGACGCCGGCGAAGGGATACCACTTCATCATGGACGGGTATCCCGGATTCATCGCCAGCGGCGACGACTTCGGCGTCAACTCCGCGGGCATCATGATTACGGAAACCACCATCACCGATTTCCACGGCTGGGACCCGAAAGGCATTCCGGAATTCGTGCGTGGCCGCAAGGCGATGCAATATGCCGCGTCGATCGACGATTTCGCACGCATCATGAGCGAAGGCAACAACGGTGGTTATGCCAACAACTGGCTGGTGGCCGATCGCAAGACCAATGAGATCGCCGACCTGGAACTGGGGCTCAAGAATGTCCGGTTACAGCGCAGCAAGGATGGCTATTTCGTCGGGTCGAACTTTCCGGTGAACGAGAAGCTGGCCCGCGAGGAAACCGATTTCGATTCGCGCGACGCCTCCAAAAGCGCCAACGCGCGCCATGTGCGATGGGAGCAGCTGATGGCGGAGAACAAGGGCCGCATCGACGTAGCGGCGGCCGAGCGTTTTCTGGCGGACCACTACGATGCCTACGAGAAGAAGACCGCGCCGAGCGAGCGAACTCTGTGCGGGCACATCGACGAATCGGAGCGCGGATCGTTGCCGTGGCAGCCGCCTTTCGGAATTGCGGGCGCGGTGCAGAACAAGGTGACCGATTCTGCCATGGCCGAAAAGATGGCGTTCGCTGCCGACGCCGGACACGCGTGCGGCACTGCCTTCCACGCCGCCGCGCACCTGACCAGGCACCCGGAATTCAACTGGGAGAAGGAATATCTGCGCGATATGAACCCGCACCCCTGGGCAACGTTTCGGGCGGGGATGTGAAGGGGTTTGGAGTGAACCCCAAAACTGAGACAGAAAGTTAAGGACCAAATACATTGAATGGAGTGAGGAATGGATTTGGCCCGATCAGTCTACAGTCGCGATCTGAAGATCGCCGCTATGCGCGCCTTGGATACCGGCTCTACCGCCG
>DASZIV010000030.1:0-2291 GCA_035948775.1 Bryobacteraceae bacterium | reverse complement strand
CAAAGCCGAATTGCTTGCCGCAACGGACCTCTTGGCCGTGCCCAGCCTCTGGCCCGAGCCCTTTGGGCTGGTCGGTATCGAAGCGGGGGCTTGGGGTGTGCCAGCCGTGGGCTATGCGGTCGGAGGCATTCCGGATTGGCTCATTCCAGGCGAGACCGGCGAGCTTGCGCCGGGCGACCGACCCACGGTTGCCGGCTTGGCCGATGCCATCGTGCGTGCGCTGGAAAACCCCGCGCATTACGTCGAGCTGCAACGGGGTGCACGTCAACTGGCGCGCCGCTTTACGCTGGAGGCGCACCTTACCAAACTGGAACTTGCCCTGACACACGGCAGGACGAGTCCAGTGATCAATGCCGGCGCATGACTGAGCCTGTGGTGTCATCATCGCGCATTCTCCTGGTTTCCTTCGTCGGCAACAACCGATGGAGCGGAATGGGCAAGTGGACTCACGCTTTGGCTGACTCACTCAGGCCACTCGATTGAATTTTGAGCTGGCATCAGTTATGCCAAGCCCCAAGTCTCAGCAGCGGTAGCCGCCGGCGCCGAAACGCGAGACTCTGCCGCAGAAAGGAAGTCAAATGGCCAGCACCATTGGAGAGGGCCGATGATTACTCCGCCGACAACAAAGACGGCATACAACGAATGGCATGAAGGTCTCGCGGTCGATCACCTCGCGGACACGCCCTGGCACCGACTGGTGAAGACGCACTTATCAGCCAGTCGAGACTTGGTTGGCAAGCGAGTGCTTGAAATCGGCTGCGGCCGAGGGGGATTTGCGTGCTGGCTGGCGAGTCAACAGGGGTCTCCTCGTGAAATGGTGGCCGCCGATTTCTCTCCCAGCGCCGTGCAGAAAGGGAAACATTTCGCCGCCGGGAAAGGATTGACTCAAATTCGATGGGAGGTGATGGACATCGAGAACATCGCCCATCCAGATGGGAGTTTCGATACTGTCATCTCCTGTGAAACGATCGAGCACGTACCCAGCCCTCAGAAAGCAGTGCGTGAACTGGGTCGAATCTTGAAGCCTGGTGGTAGATTATTCTTGACTACACCTAACTACATGGGCCTCCCTGGGCTGCATCGCATCTACGTCGGCCTTACGGGCCGCGAATTCAAGGAGGAAGGCCAGCCGATCAACAACTTCATGCTCCTTCCGCGCACGCGAAAGCTAGTGGTGAAAGCAGGCCTTACGGTCAAGAAAGTTGACGCAATCGGCCACTATTTGCCGTTTCCGGGACGCCCTCCAATTGAAATGCCAGTGTTGAATAACCCCAGGTTTCTCATGCGCTGGACGGGGTTGCATTCCTTGACTATTGGAGAGAAGCCTGGCAGATGATGGCGACGGCACCGGAATCTTCGGCTCTCTCTCCGGCGATCCCACAAGGAATTGTGCGGCGGCCGCGAGTGGCGCTCGTTTGCGACTTAGTCGAAGAGGACTGGCCGAGTATGCAGTTGGTGGCGGACATGCTTCTGCAAAATCTGGAGGCCAGTTACTCCCAGCAACTGGAGCCCACCAAGCTGTGCCCCCGGATGCGCCGCCATTTCGCGCTTCCGCTGCCCGGTCCGCGCCAGTTTTGGAATAACGCCGATCGATTGACGAATCGCTTCATCGACTATCCGCTATGGCTACGCGGCCAGCGATCTGCGTTCGATCTCTACCACATCGTCGACCACAGCTATTCCCAGCTCGTGCATCAACTTCCCGCGGATCGAACCGTGGTGACTTGCCACGACCTGGACACGTTTCGATGCCTGCTGGAGCCCTCTCGAGAGCCGCGTCCCGGTTGGTTTCGCGCCATGAGCCGAAGAATTCTGAGCGGACTCCAGAAAGCGGCGCACGTCGTTACCGTGAGCGGCGCAACACGGGACGAGATCCTGCGGTACGGTCTGTTGCCACCCGAACGCATCACGGTAGTTCACAATGGCGTGCATCCCGCTTGTTCGCCGGTTCCGGATCCCACGGCCGATGCCGCTGTGTCCCAGCTTCTGCCCGCCAAGGCCGCCGGGACGTTTTGGCTGTTACAGGTCGGCAGCACTATACCGCGCAAGCGGCTGGACGTGCTGCTGCGGGTGTTCGCCGCCGTTCGCGCGGAGTCTCCTCAGGCTCGCCTGGTGCGCGTCGGAGGACCGTTCACTACCGCCCAACTGCGATTGGTCAGGGACTTGAACATCGAAGATTCCATCTACGTGCTTTCCGGAGTGACCCCCAGTGTCTTAGCGGCGGTTTATCGCCGGGCCGATCTGCTTCTGCAAACTTCCGACAGCGAGGGTTTCGGATTGCCTGTTGTCGA
>DASZIV010000029.1:0-142267 GCA_035948775.1 Bryobacteraceae bacterium | reverse complement strand
GGGGTTGGACGTTCTCGCCTCAACCCCGCAGAGAACAATTGACGTCGATCTTTACGACAAGAGCTTCCGCTTTCGGCTGCAAGCCGTTAGACCTACGAAAGCCATTATCAAAAACACGTAGCTCGACGGCTCGGGGACGCTGCTAGTGCCATGCAAGAGATCTGCATCTTGCGTCCATGGTTGTGTTTCATCGCCACCCCCCAACTGGGGATCATCGCCAAAAAGAACACCCAGGGGGGCCAAGGGCGTTGTCGCGTCTGCGAAACCGAAAACCGCACCATTGAGCGTGGCGGAAATCGTCTGGTTAGAGAAGGCGGTATCGGAGCCGTCGCCTACGCCGAAGATGTAGTTCTGGCCCGGCACCAATGTCACGCTCGATTCACCCGCCCTTGACAAGACGTTCAAGCCACTAGGGGATAGGCTAAGCGCGGAGAGTGTTACGTTGGCAGCTCCGGTGTTTTGAAAAAGCAGAGCCGAAATATCCGGATCGGATGATACGGCTTGGCTCAAATCCGACGCCGACCCGGAAAAGGTTGTGTTCGCGCTGCCGAACCAGGGGCTAGGCACTGCTGGCCCTCCTCCAGATTGGGTGTCAAATCGAAATAGCCGCTAGAGACGATAACATCCGCGTGGGCCATGGCACTTAGTGTGAGGACGATCACAAAGCCAAGCAAACTCTTCATTCTCATTCTCCTCTTCTAGATTTCCATTAAGTTTTCCCGGATTTGAGTAGTATACGGCTAATCAGTCAGATTGCGACCTCGTTCTAGCGCAATGCACAGCAGTATAGTAACGGTACCTATTAGAACCTTGCGGTTCGGCCCAGACCTGCGCTACATGTGTGCAAAAAACGGAAGTGTTGAGTGGTGTCCCCGGTGGACGCACAGCGTCATCTCTATGGACTGAAACCAGAACCACGTCATGAGTGGATGTCTGGCTCGCTCCGGTCTACCCCTTCTGGTCCGCTCATGTAGACGCTCTCAAACGCCACTCGACCGCGCGGATCAATCAACACCAACGAAAAGGAAGACAAGGGCGCGGCAGGGGCCGCGAATGTGACCATACGGGGGAACCTATGAAGATCAAACTGACCAGCGTGTACGTAGACGACCAGGAAAAGGCCTTGCGCTTCTATATCGAAGTGCTGGGCTTCGTGAAGAAGGCCGACCATAGCCCGGCCGTTTCCCAACGAGGCCAGTGATCTTCGTGGGCCGTATGCTGAAATATGGCCCAATGGAAGGGCTGCTTGTCTCTAAACTAATGGCCGCGTTATTGGTGGCCGCAGCTCTGAAGTTTCGCCGCCCTCGATTGGTGGTCTTCTTGAATTATTGGTTCGCAGTCGTCGCGAGCTGGAATCTGACAATGATCCTCATAACGGTACCGCGGCTACACGGTTAAATTGGTCCTTTGACCAATCGGACCGTAGTGGTTTTGTAGTGGTTCGTCGGTAAATGCGCGTTATCCTGGTGTTGCCCAAAGTCAGGTAAGGGATAGACAGGTCAAAGAATTTGGCCCCAAGCGATCCTATATTGTGGTTTGTGGTTCCAGTGGCCGAGGGTTCAAATCCCTCCACCCACCCCAAAGCCTCCTCAACACCCAGGCTCTACGCCTTTCAAACCCCACGCCGCCCCGGCGTCTACGGGTCGGACTTTTACGATGCCGGCGGCAACACTCGCTTGATGCTGTATGCGATCAGCAGTAGTGCATCGACGGAAGCGGCGTTTCCGGGTCGGATTGGGGCGGCGCTTTGGTGAGGGGTGCGGGTCTAGTGGTTCTTGGCTTGGTCGATTGCGTTTTGGGCCGTAGAGTTGGTATCGAAATTGAAATGCAAAATGATTTCGCCAGGCACACGTTGCTCGTTCAACGCCGCCGGTTCGAAGCGCCAACCGTTCGCTGCGTAGGCCACCAGTTTGGCTAAATCGACATCTCGCGGCGATAGCAGTTTCACGCGGATTACCCGGCCGGACGCATCCACGCTGGCCCTCAGGTCCATTTGATTTTTCTCCCTTAATACTGAGCTAGCATCCGGAGGTAAAGTGAACTGAATGTCATGAAGCGGCCGGGGCGGCACGAATCCTTTATTGGTGCCGGCACGGGGCGGGCTCAATCTTCGGAGTACCGGGACTCTGTGAACCACGCGTTCGAAGCCATTGGGAGCCGCAGCCTCGTACGTGGCGATGGCAGTGCAACATTGGGTTTGATGAACCGGAAGGCGCTCACCGGCATCCGGCGCGGAACGGCTGATTTCCGGCGGCGTTGGGCGCGCGGGAGCGACCGTTGGGTCTTTCGTGTTTACTGCGGACGGCTCTTTTGCTGCGGACGGCTCTGAAACGGGAAATGGCTTGATCGGGTACACGCGGTAAGTCGATTGGTACGCCCGCGGTGCTTTTTGGGGCGTTGGGAGTTTCGCGGTTGGCCGAGGAGCGAACGGCGAAGGTGAGGTGAGCGCAAGCTGTCGCGGTGTCCGCTCTTGCCGGCGCTCTACGATCCTGGATATGGACTCCTCCGGCGCTTCCACGATGTGCGTCCCGTCCATTATGCGAATGTGTTCTTCTGCCATTTGGCCGCCCCGCATTACGAGGTTCAGACTAAAAAGAAGTTTGTCGGACTGCGGTGGATAAAGAATAGATCCGCTCATCAGATCGGATGATGCCAGATGGATACGCCGCTCTTTGCCGCCATCGCGAATGGACAATACGGCAGCCAAGGGATGGAGTGCTTCCACAGCCACGGGATCCCACGTCAGTTTCCAGACAGAGTCCTCCCAACTGGCCAAGAACCTGGCCTGCACATTCACAGCGGCGGGTGCTGGCGGTGAATTCAAATCCGGCGACTTCGCGGACGAAATCGTCTCCCGCACGCTCAATGGCGCCGTTGCCGGTCGCATCCGCAGGTAAGTACCCAGAGCGATGGCCGCTAGCAAGGCCGCGCCAGCATACCACCAGAACAGCGCACTGCGTTTATCTTCGTGCGAGGAAGCTTCCGGCAGCGGCCAATCCACGCCGGGCCAAGAGTCCGGTTCTGCTGGCGGATCCCAGACGCGCGCTGCCGCGTCCAGCGGTTTACGCGGCTCCTCTGACGACGGAAAGGGCGCTGGCGACACCTGGGAAAGGTGATCCGCGACCGGCATGGAGACCGATCCGGTGCCAGGCGACGTTGACGGAGGTGGCGAAGCCTGCGAGGCGCTGGCCGGCAGCGCAAAATCGACAGCCTGCGGGGACGAGTCCTTTAGAAGCGTGACCTGCTGCCACGGACCCCAACCCTCGTCCGTTCGGAAACAAGCAGACGCCGTCATTCTGAGTTTCGAGAGCGGGGTAAAAACTACGAAGTAGTGGAAATCCGAATTGAAGGAGGAGTGAGACTGCTCCAAGGCGGCGAGAATTGTAGTTTCACTATCCTCGGAGAGGCTGTCATTCCGCGTTCGACTGCGATAAAAGCCCACTACGGCCTTGGCCGGATCCTGCTGCAACGAGGTCATCAATACCTCAATGCCCTTCAAATCAGAGGGGGACAGCCGGAAGGACGGTCCATACTGGTGTTCAAAGTGGACGGGAGCCACCGCCTCGGCCAGAACAGTAGAAGTCTGACTGCGGGATGCCAGAAACAGACCACCGACTTCCGCAGCCCCGGGAAAAACCGCGCGGCGGCCCTGGTTCACCTGGTCCCAGATCGTAGCGATCAGTGCTCTCGGGACGACCAACGGCAGCGGCGACCCTTCACAGAGTACGATTTCTTTCGGCTTGGGACTTTGCCCTTCCGAATGACTGATGGGACTCCCGCGAGGAGCGAACATAAAATCCCCCCATGCACTCTGGGCGTTTGCGCTCCAGGGGCTAACTCTTCGAGTCTGAGAGTAACAGCGGCAGCGACCGAAATCCAGACCGGACGTCAAGAAAGCAACCAACACCGAGGTGACTGTGTGAATTTTAGTCCCATCTGTCGTAGCGAGCAGGAGGGCAGGCCAGTGATAGCCGTATCGTGCGGAACCGGCTTGGAACTACCAAGTTAAGCAACACGAGACGGTGAGCCTGATCCAAGCAGCAAGGATCGTCTGTTCCAGAGCCGCCTTAGCGCTCCATTGGACCATCGGTTCGATGGCACGCGCTCATTCCACCCTTCCGGTAATCCCTCGAATACTTCGTGGAGCAGGGGGGCTAACGGCTCGAACATGCGATCCGCCAATAGAATGTGCCGGACTGCCTTCGGCAGGGTCCGCCAGGGAATGAGGCCGAACTCTGAAAATAGCTGCGCACTGAGGTAATGAATGCCGTGCAGACGTCTTTCGGTCGACTCGACGTCTCTCAATCGCCAGGTCATTACCAATTCGGACAGTCCGAAAAGGGCGCGTCCAAGAGGGACCAGTTCCTCGCGTCGGATTAGTTGGACCGGCTCCAAGCTACCGCGAGCCAGCGAAGCCTCCAGTGCGCTCTCCAAAGCCGCCCATGCCATATCAATCGCTGCAGGATGGGACCGGCGGAGGCGAGTCTTTGCATTCGGCTCAATCGCAGTCATCGAAAGGGAAGCGACAAACACCAGATGCAGCAAGGTCCGCTCGGAGTCTTGTTCCCAATGTGAAATATTCCATTCGCGGCCGAAGATCTCCAGCCGGTTGGCGAAAGACACAGAGCCGGACCAACTCGAGAGCGTTTCGGGCCACGGCATGATGATCCGTGCGTGATCTTCTGAATAATCGATCTGAAGACGGCCTGTGGGACGGTAGACGATGGAGTCGTGTTCTGCCCGTTCGAGTTGGTCGGCCTGCCATAGTCGTCCATCCATGGTTACAACGGCAGAGGTGATCCGCACGTGAGCCGTTTTCAGTAGTTCCTTGGCCTGCGATGGCGGGATCTGAACATGAAGTTCCTCGGCCCCCGAAACACTTGTGGTGACGGTAGCCTTACTGACCGCCTCACCGTACGCCAGGGAAAGGGGAGCGTCGGGAGCCACGCACACTAACAGTGCGGGCAACGTGGCAGGGTCCGGTGCAGCGGTCCGGCCGAGTAGGAATAGAACGACGTTATGCAAGATCTCGGAATCAGCGGGGTATACCAGCCGCGGTGATAAAAGGCCTGGGGCCAGCATTGATTCCAGGGTTTCCCGCGATAAGTGCTCCCGCAGGAGCAGCCGCTCGATAGCTCGCGCAACAACCAGTACGGGAATGCCGCGGTGTTCAAGCCCTTCTTCTGGCTCGCTTACCATCAGATGAGCTACTTCAACTGGTAACCATTCGTTCAAGAGTCGAAACACATAGAGTGGGCGCGCGTCGGAACTGACATCCCGTGCCGGCTCGGATGGTGATAGGGGCGGGTGCGATTGCCGAGGCTTCAGAAACCGGGCCTGCTGGATCGATTCCCGTAGACAAGAAATGGTCTGAACTGCCGTCGCAAACGGTACTGATGTGTACGCTTGTCGCAATAGATCATCCATTTCCTTCCATTCGCTCGAGTGGTATCTCTCTGCACAAACCGTCCTTAGCCAGTAAAAAGCAAGTACTTGCATGTTTTCCGGATAAAGACAATGACGCATTCGCTCCAGCAGGCAATCAAAATCCCGCTGTACGCGGGACACCCGTCGGCGAGTCGGTAATAATGCGCGGGTATTAAGACGCATCACTTTACACCGTCCGCTCAAGGCACGCGAGTGACCACATAACAGTCCTACTTAAAAAGATGCGGCTTTGCTCGACAAGATGTGGCTTTGTTCCGAATGAGGTACTTTTTTGATCAAAAACGGGGCGAGTCCGGAGACTGGCATGCTGCGTCCTAGAGGTAGGAGTCCGGAGTCATGAGGAGCTTCAGATTAGTTGTTCTATGCGTTATGGCATTCCTGCTCCCGGCGTGGGCGCAAAGGACGCCCGATTCGAATCAGACATCCGAGCCGGAGAGCTCGCGCTCTCAAGGGCCGGCCCGCGAGATAGGTGGTGGCGCAGGCACAGTGGGGATTGGGGCAGCGAAGGGTGCGGGTCATATCGGCGAAGGCGTAGCGAAAGGTGCTGGAGATGTTGTTACTTTGCACCCCGTCAAAGGCGCGACTAATGTTGTTAAAGGCACCGCCGAAGGCGGCAAGGACGTAACGGTAGGGGCCGCAAAAGGAACGGGCAAGATTGTCAAGGGAATCGGCAAGGCGTTCAAAAAGATCTTCTGAACTAAACAAGCGGGCCGTGAGACAATCGTCAAATCCCGCCGATGAAAGAGTTGGTAGAAAAGGCCGAGGAAGCGAGGGTCTCCGGCACTATCGGGCCACCTGGCGGCTCTTTTGAGAAAAGCGATCGGCCGCAGGTTTTTCCTCAGCAGACTTGTACAGGAAAAATCTCATCAGCGCATACATTATCGGTAAGAGAGAAAACATCTCAGGTTGCCCCAGCCTCGCATAGTAGCAATTGCCTGGCCATCGGATCTAATGAAACCGCTTGTAGAAGAAGTCGAGGGCGAATCCGTTCTTCAAAAAAAGAACGTCGGCGCCGTGATTCCCATCAAGATCAGTGGGACCCGCCATCGACCTAAGTTCGGGCCTGGATCTTGGGCGGAACGGCGAGTGAGACGGGCTGGCACCCTTTCTGGCGACTGAATTGCACGCGGAGCAACTGGGAGGCATCATGACCGACGGACGATTTCTATGTTTTGTTAGCGGTCTGGGAATTGGTATTGGCGTCACGTTACTATGGGCCCCGGCAGTCGGCGCGAAAACGCGTGGAGCTCTTAAACAACAAGCCAAAGACGCTCAGAAGACACTTAAGGACACGCTGGAGCGCGGTAAAAAAGCTGCGAAGACGACCACTGAGGGTGTGGTCGAAGCGTTGGAAGATCGAAAGGCTATCCTTCTGCGCTGATCTATCGACAAATTAGAACAGTACGATTCGCGGCACTGACGGAGGCGTCCTAATGTACGGTCTCGATCCTAAACTGCCACCGGCCGATCCGGATCCCCAGCCAGACGAGCCCAAACGGCAATATCCCGATCCCGAGGAACCGGCGCCGGATGTCATCAATCCGCTTCCCGAGCCCTTACATGCTGCGTGGACCCGCCAAGCCTGGGTTCCGCCGAGAAGAGGGTTCTGCTTGGAGGCGTAATTGCCTGATTGCAATTTATGAATGAGCTGCAATTTAAACGTCACCTCAAGGATTTAGTACACGGTCACCACCGCGCAGAGGAACACGACTGGAATGGTAAGCAACCCAAGCGACCGAGCGCCGTGGCCGTGATGCCAACGAGGCCCAAACGGAATGGCGGCAAGAAGACCGCAAAGCGGAAGTAGGTCTATGGTTCCGATTTAAGTCACTCCGGCTACGGCGGGCGTAATTTCGGCCTTCATATCGATTGAGCGATCTGGCCAACGCTCCTCCATGAATGTTTTGGCCACAGGTGGTCCTGCGCGTTCACTTGCTTCAGTTAACACTCGCCTGATAAACATTGGCTTGTGGGACTGTTCCGGGAAGTGAGAAGTCGAAACAGCAGTACTCGATTTTTCCAAAAACGACCATGTAGTATTGATCCCAGTTGAGAATCAGCCTAAAACTAAATAGAACGCAGCAGCGATCCATATGGCACTTCCTCGTAAAAACCAGGAGACGCCGAACTGAGATGCCTCAGGAAAACGGATTGAGCGGACCCGCGAAGTTTTACATAGCGCTGATCTCCGGTGCCGGATTCCTGGCTGCAGCAGTTACCCTGGCCCAAGCAAATTGGCGATCGGAGCACCTGTTCCAGTGCTTCATCTACGTGTTGCTGGGGGCCCTTTCCTCACGATTGAAGGTTACGCTGCCGGGCGTCGCCGGAACCTTGTCGGTAAACTTCATTTTCGTTCTGCTGGGCGTGGTGGAGTTGCAAAGGGCCGACGCGCTGATCATCAGCTGTGTGGCCACGCTGGCCCAGTGCCTGCTTACGGCTAAGCAACGGCCCAAGCCCGTTCAACTCGCTTTCAATCTTGGCAACGCGGCATTTTGTGCGGTCGTCTGCGATGTTGTCTACCACTCCTCGCTGCTCCGCGTGTTGGACGGCAGCCTGCCCCTGCTATTGTTCTGCGCTTCATTCACCTATTTCCTGGTCAACACTCTTGTGGTCTCGGCGATCATCTCGCTCATGGAAAACAAAACACCGCACAAGGTGTGGCTGGACAATTTCTTCTGGACTGGGCCGCAGTACATTTTCGGCGCTGGCCTGGTAGGGGTGATTCACGTCTGCAATTCCCATTTCGGCTGGCAGTATGCGCTCCTGGCTTTCCCCGGAATCTTGTTGCTCGACCGTTCCTACCGCGTGTACCTCGGGAAGCTGCAGGAGGAGAAGGAACACGTCAAGGACCACGAAGAGGCCTATGCGCAATTGGCAGAAGCGCAGCAGCGGCTCATGACCCTGTCCCGGCAGGCGGGAATGGCTGAGGTCGCTACCGGCGTGCTGCATAATGTAGGCAACGTCTTGAATAGCGTCAATGTCTCCGCCACCGTCGTGGCCGATCGGGTTCGGGAGTCATCCATCACCAAGTTGGCCGCGCTTGTCCGCATGCTGGAGGAGCACTCCGGCGATTTATCCTCTTTCCTCAACACCGATCCGAAGGGTCGGCGCGTCATGCCGTACCTCGCCAAGCTGGTGGTTTATCTCGGGGAGGAGCGGGACGTCCTGCTACGAGAGCTGGAACTGCTCATCGGGCACATTGAGCACATCAAGGGGATCGTGGCGACCCAGCAGAATTATGGCAAGGTTTCCGGTGTGATCGAGATCGTGTCGCTTGCGTCTCTGCTGGAGGACGCCATTCGGATCGTCCAGCCCGGGCTCGACCGGCGCGGCATTCGTCTGGAACGCGAGCACGAAGCGGTGCCGCCGGTGGCGGTGGACAAGCACAACGTCTTACATATACTGCTAAATCTCTTGCGCAACGCTGAAGACGCCATCGACGATGCCGGGGCGACCGAGAAACTGATCTGCGTGCGGATTCACCGGCAGGGCGACGATCGGGTCCGTGCGGTAGTCAGCGATAAGGGCATTGGCCTGACGCCCGAGAACTTGACGCGGATCTTCGCACACGGTTTCACGACTAAATCGGGCGGGCACGGGTTTGGCCTGCATTCCGGAGCTTTGTCCGCAAAACAAATGGGTGGCAAGCTGTGGGCCGAGAGCGACGGACTAGGTCTGGGTGCGACCTTCACACTGGAACTTCCATTGGCGGCCCCATCCGGTGATGAACCGCAGGACGAGTCGTCCGTGCGCGAGGACACTGCGACGCTGAGCGCCACCTAGCCGGAAACGGGCATCGCCGGCACAATCTCCTGCAACTCTTCCGCAGGGCTCACGCCCTCCAGGCGCGAAGGAGACAGCCCGGCGGGGAGTTTCGGGATCGAGGCGATCAATGCCTTGGTGTATTCGTGTTGAGGCTGACGGAAGATCGCCTCCGTCGAGTGGAATTCCACCACGCGTCCTCCTGCCAAAATGGCTACCCGCTGGCAAATGGAGGCGACTGAAAGCAGGTCGTGGGAGATGAACAGAATGCCCATCTCCATTTCGTGACTCAAGCGGGAGAAGAGCCGTAGAATCTCCGATTGGGTGACCGCGTCCAGCGCGCTGGTGGGTTCGTCCGCAATCAGCAGACGCGGCCGGTGCACAATTGCCATGGCGATTAGTACGCGCTGCGCCTGTCCCACGCTCAACTGGCGGGGATAGCGCCGCAGAAATGCCTCGTCGGCGCTCAGGCTCACTCGCCCCAGCAGTTCGATAGCGTCAGAGCGTCTAAATTGCTTGGAGTATTCTTCCTTGTGGGCGCGCCAAGACTCGTGGATCTGGTCGCCGATTCGCATGCTTGGATTCAGACTGGCGATCGGGCTCTGCAAGACCAGGCCGATGTCACGGCCCCGAATGCGCCGCATCTCCTTTTCGGGCACCTCCACAAGGTTGCGATCGCCAAATCGCGCCTCGCCGCGAACGCTTCCCCCACGGAATTCCAGGAGGCGCAGGATCGCCAATGCCATCGTGCTCTTTCCAGAGCCGCTCTCTCCCACCAAGCCCACGATCTCTCCCGGCGCGATTTCCAAAGAAGCCTCCTGGAGCACTCCGGGTCGGCCGGGGTAATCCACGGAAAGGCTAGTCGAGAGTATGGGGCCGGCCATTCAACGATTCCCGGCTGTCAGAACGCGCTTACGCAGGAACTCGACGTTCCAGAATGCCTGCGGCGTGAGGGCCACCGGCGAAGCGTTTTGAAGTTCGGGGGAAATGGCCGTCAGGGAATCCTTGGTCACCAGGTATAGAAATGGGGCTTGTTCCCAGACGATCTGCTGAACGCGGTCGAATGCGCGTTTTCTGGCTTCGGCTTGCGTATCGCTAGCCTGCAGGCGCATGAGCTTGTCGATCTCGGCTTCCCACGCCGTGGCCGGCTGCTTCTGGTTGGGATTCCACTGATGGTTGGGCGCGGAGCTGAGCCACACGTTCATTTGCGCGCTGGGATCCAAATCCAGATTGGTGAGACCCAGCAGGCAGGCCTCGTAATTGAAGGTCTGGGTGATGCGCTCGATGAGCGAGGGAAAGTCCAGCGTCACCACGTTCAGGCGAATGCCAATGGTCTGCAGATCCTGTTGGAGCATGGATGCGATTCGCTCCCGGTTGCGATTCCCCGCGTTGGTCAGAAGCGAAAACTCCACCTGGTGTCCTTCGCGGTCGTACAAAAGGCCGTTGCGGAGACGAAATCCTTCGCCCTCCAGCCGCCGCTTCGCGGAGGCAACGTCGTAAGCATGCGGCTTTAGCGAAGCGTTGAACCAAAACCGGTTGGCCGGCGATATGGGCCCCTCGGCGGGCCGCGCATGCCCCCGGTATACGATGCGGCAGAGGTCGCTGCGGTTGATGGCTTCGGAAACCGCGCGCCGGAAAGCGCTGGAATTAAACCAGGCGAGCTTATACGCAGGCAGGGGAGCACTGGGCACCTGGTTAAACCACATCATCTCGGATTCCAATGACGCACCGGCATCGACGACCGAATGGGGTGACACGCGCGCCAGATTGTCGAATGCGTCAGGGTCCAGCGAATTGATCAGGTCCAGTTCGCCTCGGCGGAATCTCACCTGCTCGATGTCCCGGTTCTGCTGGATGTCCAGGCGGATGCGATCGATGTAGGGAAGCCTGGTGCCCTTGGCATCCACCTTCCAGTAGTTTTGATTTCTTCCCAGCAGTACTTCCGCCCCGGGCTTGTACTCCTCAACGACATACGGTCCAAGGACCGCCCGAGTCTGGATCGGAGATCGAGCTGAGGTAATCGCCACCTGATCGAACAGCCGTTCCAAGCCGGCCACCGGAGCGCCGAAGAGGATCGAGACGGTGAGTGGAGAAGACACGGTAATCTGAGGCGGGACGTCGCTCGAGCGGAAGGTGTCCGCAGTTGGGGAGTGGGTAGCCGGGTCCATCAGGCGCTTCATGGTGAACGCCACGTCGTCCGCCGAAAACGGAGTGCCGTCTGAGAACTTCAGGTTCGGACGAAGATGAAAGGTGATGCGCTGGCCTTGACGATCCATTTCCCAGGACGCGGCCAGTTCCGGCGTGGCCTGTTGGTTTTTGCGGTTGATGCGGATGAGCACGCCGCCGGTGAGATAGCGAATGGTCTCCGAATCGCCGTCGTCGACCAGGAGCGGGTCGAAGGTCTTGGGGTCGGCGCGCAGACAGAATCGAAGTTCGGTTGCGGTGTGGCCCGCGAGGGCGCCGTACAGCGCCAAGGCGAGCATCGCTAAGGGAGTGAAGCGGCGTTTCATGACGATAGCTCCTGAGGCGGCGCTGTGAGTTTGAAACACGCCACACAGATCATGACCACGGCCAAGGGTGCGAATGTCTCCGGCCGCACGGCAAATGGGTTCTGCAATTCACGCAACAAGTTGCCCCACGTGGGGAACGGCTCGCTGGCGCTCAGCCCGAGCAATCCAAGGTTGGCTTCCGCCAGGATGAAGACGGGAATCGTGGTCCACAGTTGGGCCAGCAGCACTGGCTTCAAGTTCGGAATCACCTGGCGCCACAGAATCCGGAACTCGCCACAACCTTGGGCGCTCGCTTGCAGCGCAAAATCCGACCGGCGTAACCGTAGTGTGCCCGCACGCATGATGCGCGCTGGTCCGGCCCATCCCAGCGCCGCGAGCAGACCGTAGGTCATTACCAGGGAGGCGGCGGGAGGCGCATTCAAAGGCAGTAGGGAACGGGCTGCCAGCAGAAGGAACAACCACGGCAGGGACAGCATCAAATCGATGATTCGCACCGTGCACCGGTCCCACCAGCCGCCGAAATACCCGGCGGTACCGCCGGCGAAGGCCGCTAGCAAAGTCGACGCGAGCGCCGCGGCAGGTGCTAAAACCAGTGAAATTCCGGTAGCGAACAGAAGCCGCGCCATGCGATCGCGGCCTAATTCATCGGTACCCAATGGAAATGCGGCCGATGGGCCAGCGCCCGGTAACTCCCGGAACTGTCGGGAATGGGAATCCGCGTGCCAGAAACCGGAGGTGACGCCGGTGACGAACAGCAGCACCAAAACTAGAATCGCCAGGAGTTGAGACCGCTTCATGCCTGCTTCTCCCGAAAACTTGCCCAATCCGATGCGGCGTTACAGACTTGCGTCATGATGATCACCAGAAAGGTGATGGCCACCAGCAGCGGCAGATCGCGAGCGGTAGCCGCCTTCCATGCCAACTGACCAATACCAGGCAGATCGCACAGGGCCTCCACCGGGATGGCAGCTCCGAAGGCGATGCTAACGCTTACGCCGGCCAGCGCCAGGAGTTGCGGCGCCACGGAGGGTAGTACATGTCGCGCCCAGATCTGAAGGCCTCCCAGGCCCTTCGCTCGCGCAGTCAGAATGTGCGGCTGTGCATAAGCTTCCACCAGCAGGTTTCGTAGATATTCGAATACCCGGGGGCAGATGACCAGCGCCACGAGCGCGCGGACCGGGCCCCCGAAGTCAAAGACTACTAAGGCCAGGGCAGCCGCGGGAAGGCACATCAGGACCTGCTGCAACGTTCCAGCAAATCCCCGGAACACCCGCGAACGGCACAATACCGTGGGTAGCGCCAGCGCAAAGGCCAGGGCCCAGCCGCCGGCAACGCCAATCGCCATGATCTGCGCAGTCACTGGCAATCGTTCGCGAAATAACTGCGAGATGGGCCGGTTTAGGGACGGGGAATTGCCCAGGTCGCCGTGTAAGACAGTCCGTGACAACCGATTGCCGAACAGGGCCAGAATGTTTCCGTTGGCAGCGCGCTCTTGTCTGATCGCCATGCGGCTGGTTTCGCTCAGCCGGGGGTCCAACTCACGCTCGTCGACGTCAAAGCCTGGGCTGACACGAACCAAAACGGCGGTCAACAAGCTGCCGGCCAATAGGGTCACAGCCAACCCGCCGAGTCGTGGAGCCAGAAGTTTGACGATATTCCGCATCTTCCATACAAGCCGGCTGCACAGAGGTCAGTCTTGGGCCCACATACAGCACTGGCGGCGACCTTCCGCGGAAAGACAGTGGTTGGCTCTCTCGCCGTTTAAAAATTCGCTACGACGATCTTAATGGTTGCGGTCGGGGTTTTTCATACAGAAAGAAGTTAACGTACTAAAGCGGGGAGTTAATGTCAGACGAATTAACAAAAGGCAGTTAACTGGAGTTAGAGCCTACGGTAGCCGGAGGACGCGATTCTCACCCGCCCCACGTGGCGCTGTCAGGTGTCTGACAGACACGTTCGCAGGAATGTCGGCGAGGTGATTGGCTTAGCACCCGGCAATGATTTTTGGGAGTGGGATAAGTTGTCATTGGATTTCTCTGATTACACCGCCACCTGCTCGTTCCTGTCAACAGCCAGCCGTATGTGCACACGATATGAGATAAACACCAGGCCCATGAGCGGTAGAACCAGCAGCGAGGCGCGCCAGTCGGCGGCCCTGGAAGTTGCCGTCATGACACCTGCCGCTGCCGCCCCCACCAGGTAATAGGGGAGCGACCAGAAGCAGGAAGGTTGCCAGAAACTACCCAGCGGCCTGCGATTCACGAGCGCAAGCACCGTGGCCATCATGGCGGTGGTGGAACCGTATAAGACCATTGTGGAGACCGCAAGGACGCCCACCACGGAGTGACCCAGCCAAGGCTCCAGCGCGATGCGACTTAAGCCGTAAGCTAGCGCCGCGCTAAGCGCCAGACTTGCGGGATTGAAGACGATTTGTGCCAGCATGGGGCGCCGCGCCGAACGCCAGAGGACCTGCACTACACCGCTTAACGCAGCTACGACCACAGTTTCCGCAAAGCTTAACTGCGCGATAGCTACCAGCACCAGCACGAAGGCGGGTGTGATCGTCTCCACCAACCGTGGCAATCGAACCTTCAGAGTGGAAGCGACCACGGCCAAAGCTAGATAGCTCATGAATCTGGCGGGATTGGCGGATTCCCAGTAGAAGAGCGCTGCTGCCAACAGAATCAATCCGGATGTCACCACGCCGATGACATATATACCGGCTCCGCGCGGAAGACGTGTCTGTGGTTGATCGCCAACGGCTGGGGAAGAAGAATTCCATCTCACCAAACCCAGGAAGAAGAGCACCAGGTAGACCAGAGGTAAAACGATGAGCCAGGCGGCTGCAGCCGCGGCTTGGCCACCGGCGGACAAGATTCCCACGAACGCGACTCCGATCAGGTAGTAAGGGAAAGACCACACGTACCACTGGCTCCAGACTTCGGCCAACCGCTTGCCTTGCAGCAGGGAAAGTATTCCCGAGACAAGAACGGTGTTGACAACAAAGTAAGCGCACGCCACTAAGGCGATCACAGCAGGTAAGTATCCAGCCATTCCCGTTGCCAGCCAGACACGCGCCAGAAAGAAGCAGGCGCCCACGCTGATTGCGAGATTGGCGGTGTTGAAAAGCACTTGCACCAGGTTGCAGCGATTTTTCGTGTTGAGGAGGCTGCCGGCCACAGCACCAGCACATCCAGCGACAAGGATCTCCGGAAGATCGAAATGAGCTATGCCGTAGAGTAAGAAGAGAAAGCTTAACGAGAAGTGCCCGTTCATGCCGGGCAGCCGCAGCTTCACTATCGAAGCCATCACCGTCAGAAGCAAGTAGCTTGTCCACGACAGGGGGTCCAGCGAAGGCGAATTCGCCAGAGATACAGCCAGAACCAACCCGCCGGCCGCAATGACACTATTGATGTATACCTTGGCTGTCCGTCCCACGTGATTCTCTCCCCTTACGTCTCAATTCTTTATATCGATAGGAAGCTGAAATCTAGTTTTCGCCCTGGGTCAAGACTGCCAAGCCCTCTAAATTAGTGCTTGAGCCCCAGACGACGTTGGCGGGATCGACAGTACCGGCCGTGCCGGTGCCCCAGACGACGTTAAAACCAGTCATCGCGTTCGTGCCCCACACCACGTTGTCGCACCAGACCACGTTGTTGGCCAGTAGCCCAAATGAGCCCCATACGACATTGGAGCCCCACACCACATTCGAACCCCAGACGACATTGGTTCCGCCGACGAGGCTTACGGTTTTCGCTGAAGAGTTGAAGACGGCGGCGGGAGAAAGCGCCGCCAGGTTGGTCGTATCGTTGTTCGCCAAGGCTGCCTGGATGTCCAGGTAACCGGCGCCCACAGTAAAGATGTCGTAGTAACTCGTATAGATTGCCCCGGTTGACGGATCGGTCGCAATGCTGCTAGTGGGAAATGTCTTGTAGGCCGTCTTCATCAACCGCGCCTTCACCTGATCCGGGGTGATCGATGGGTTCTGTTCAATCAATAGGGCCGCCGCTCCGCTTACCACTGGCGTTGCCATGCTGGTGCCGCTCAGAGTGAAATAGTTGCTCGAAATAGCGTTTGTGTAGCCAGTCGCATAGTAAGACACCAGCAGCTGTGTCGTGGGATATTGCGTGAAAAGAGTGTCGGAGGTCGATGCCAAAAGCGAGCGCACTTGATTTCCGGGAGCGACGATATCTGGTTTTACGATGTGGTCGTACAGGGTCGGACCCTTCGAGCTGTAGCTGGCGATTTTGTCGTCGCTGCGGTCCGGCGTGTTCATGGTTTTCATCGCGCCGACTGTAATCACGTAGGGATCGTTGCCTGGCGCCGTGATCGTGCCATAACCGTTGATACCGCCATTATTGTTGCGCCCTTCATTGCCGGCTGCGACTACCACCACGATTCCGGCCTTCCAAGCGGCTTCCACGGCCTGGCATAACGGGTCCTTGGTGTAACTCCCGAACACGGGCCGGCCGAGCGAGAGATTCATCACTCGAATGTTGTACTGCGACTCTAGCGCAATAGCTTGACCGATGGCCGCGATCACGTTGCTGTCGCTGCCCTGTCCGTTGTTGTCCAATACGCGGAGATTGATGATGTCGGCGTTGGGGGCCATGCCTACGAATTGGCGAAAGCTGCCTTCCAGGTCAGCTCCATCCTTACCATTGCCGGCCGCGATCCCGGCTACGTGGGTGCCATGGCCGTAGTTATCGGCCGTTACACCCTGCCCGGTGAAATCCTGGCTGTAAACGATTCGCCCACCACCCCAACGTTTCTTTAAATCGTCTTTCAGTGTGACGCCGCTGTCCAAAACCGCGATCCCCACTCCCCCACCGTCTAGTTCGTAATTCTCGGCGGCGGAGGCGTTCACGGCAGCACCGCTGAGATCGAGCATTCCCTGAACTGGCCGATCGGGCGAAATGAATTCAACTTCGGGATCTTGGGCCAATTCTTCCAATCTGCCCGCGGGAATGTCGTAGTGTCCGGCTTTGATCACATCCAGGCTTCGGACGAGCACTCCGCCCATTTTGCGGACTTTCTGGTGATGGGCTTCGGTGGGCTTCTGTGTGAAGGTGACGATCACCGCCACGTTTCGGTCGGGATCCGACTGGTCCACGTCAGGGGCGATCTTGGGATGCCTGGCGAAGGCCAGTGTCGAAGCCAACAGTAATACGGCAATTGAGCTCAGCGTTTTCACAGGCCACTTCCCTTCATCCCAGTCTCTTCAGGTGAATTCCGCGGTACTGCTAAAGCTCCCGTAGAACTTTCCATGGCTCTGATTATCTTTTCCCCAGGTTTTAATCAAAAGTCCTAGCAGTACTATGGGAGTGTGAGAGGTACTAGAAGACGTCGCAGCGAGACGTCGAAAACAAATGTTGGTGGAGTGAGTGACTATGTGCGCTAACTCGGGAGCTGAGGTATGAACCTAATGTCGTGCGCCCGCGGTGAGGGTCTTAGGTTTGATGTTGGCTAGCACAGCCAGCAGGCTGTTGGTGTCCAACGGTTTGGTCAGGTATCCGTCCATGCCAGCTGCCTGACAACGTTCCAAGTCACCCTTCATGGCATGCGCCGTTAGTGCAATGACCGGTGTGTGAGCGCCGGTTCCATCCTCTCGTTTGCGGATCTCTCCTGTTGCTTCAAAACCATCCATCTCTGGCATTTGGATATCCATGAGGATCAGATCGAAGGATTGCTGGTCGAACAAGGAAAGTACTTCCCGGCCAGTCGCTGCTAATGTAACCCTTTGGCCTGCCATCTTGAGTATGCTTGAGACCAGACGCTGGCCGACGGCATTGTCTTCGGCAACCAGAATGGACAGTGAGGGCTGTGCGCTATCTGTGAGGCTGCTGGGGCGTGCTTTACCAACAGGGTCGACGGGCTCAGAGAGTTTGAAGGAGGTGGTGACGTGGAATGTGCTGCCGCCGCCTTCCTTGCTTTCGACCCAAATCTGACCACCCATCATTTCGACAATTCGGGCGGAAATGGCCAGCCCCAGCCCGGTACCACCGTATTTTCGCGATATCGAACCTTCTCCTTGCCGGAATGGTTCGAAGATGTATCGCTGTTTCTCCTCGTGTATGCCAATGCCCGTGTCTTGGACGCTGAAGTGTGCCGCACAGCTCCGATCCTGGCCCAACGTGGTTTGGACTACTACGCGCACCGAACCACTTGACGTGAATTTGATGGCATTCCCGATGAGGTTCAACAGCACCTGGCGCAGGCGAAGAGAATCGCCGAGTAGCTGATCCACTTCCCCGGCAACTTCACTCCGTAGATCCAAGCCCTTCAGACGTGCGGTGGCTAGCAGCGTTTGCGTAGCTTCCTCCAAACACTCGCGAAGTGAGAAGGGCGCCTCCTCTAATTCCATCCGGCCGGCCTCAATCTTCGAGAAGTCCAGAATCTCGTTGACAATACCCAACAGCGCTTTTGTGGAACTTTCCACAGTCGCCAGGTATTCTCGCTGATCGCCTGTAAGATCGGTCCGCAAAGCCAGCTGGGTGAAGCCCAGGATGCCGTTGATCGGAGTTCGAATCTCGTGGCTCATATTCGCCAAAAACTCGCTCTTGGCTTTCGATGCGGCCTCAGCCGCGATCCGCGCCGTTCGTAATTCTTCTTCTTTCTTGATCTTCTCTTCAAGCTCCTGTTGGATTCGGCGATTAGCGTGTTGTAGGTCGGCCGTGCGTTCGGCCACGATTCGATCCAAGTCCGCCATGCGGGCTGCCGCCTGGTGGCTGAGCTGCCATTTCCTGGTAAGGGCGTGAGCTAACTGAACGGCTTCGATATTGTCGAATGGCTTCTTAAGAATTAGCAGGCTATCCGACTGTCCCAGGCGGCTTAGAATATCTTTCCAGGAATAGTCCGAATACGCGGTACAGATGACGGTTTGCAGGTGGGGGTCAACCTGCTGCATGCGGCTAATGGTTTCGATCCCGTCCCACCCCGGGGGCATGCGAACGTCCACAAAAGCCAACGCGTATGGACGGCCCTCGGAAAGAGCACACTTCATCATATCCAGACCGTCTTGTCCCTGATACGCGGAGTCGATTTCGAAATCAGTGGTGGCGACAGGAACCTCGTCAAACAGGAACGCCTCATCCTCCTGCAGATCCTTTTTCAGATCTTCCTGGTCGGCCAGAACCTTCCGGAGATCATCATGGATCGCTCGGTTGTCGTCGATGATGAGAATCCGGTAATTCAACCGGCTAAGATCTGGCGACTGCATACTCGGCTTATTTTTCGCGCGCCGGGCCAAGTGAACATAGCTTCGAGGCCCCGACCGGAGCACACACGGCTCGTATTGTACAACGGAGGAATTGAAATTCCTGCGCTGAACAATAACACTACTACTCCCTGCCTCTGAAGAATATGACACGTTACCGGTACAGACATACCTGCTTACGGGACTAAAGATAACTTCAGTAAGTTCTCCCTGCGGGCTTGTACTCTCACTCACCGCTGGAGAACCGACCGGGAGTAGTAGTGGGTAACAAACAATTGCTAACTGAAGTTAGGAGTCAGTCAGCTGCGGCAAGCAGGTGGCGGGATTGGTCCTGAATTTATGTAAGACGCGACCGACGAAGTCCGGGTCAAGCCCGTGCCTATACGCTCAGGGCCCTGGCCTGTAGCGAATCCGCGAGTCTCGGGAGGAAGAGCAGCCTTAGTGTCGCAGAGACTATTGCGAATGGCTTGTCTTTGCGGCCACCGCCGCCTTTTCTTCGGCGCGGGCGCCCGCGAGGATGCCCTCCAAGCCGTAATTCCCTTCCTGGCAGGCGTACTCGAAGAGCGCATCCTTCGAATGCCGCAGCGGGATCATCGCGGTCCAGGGCTTGGACCACGCTCCCGGGTCATTGACTGTGATTTCCCATTTGAGGGTGTCAGCACCTGTGCGCGTGAATCTCTCGACGACATGCAGCTTCTCGGTCGAAATGTTCATAAACACGCCGGGCTTGTAGTTCGTCGTATCGACAACCAGCGTTTCGCCATCCCAGTGTCCCCGGGCATCGCCTAGCCATGTCCGGATGTTCGTTGGCAGATGCGGGCTCCCGTCGAGCGGAATTACCCGGGCGTCGTGGATTGTCTCCATCAGGATAACGACTTCTTTCGGTGACTGGAGTATCTGAAAATAGCTGTTGTAGCCCGCTCCCAGCCGTGGCGAGCCGAAGGTGATGCAGCGCTCGCTCAAAGACCGGTCTTCCGGGCCGGCGGGCAGGCGGTTGCGCACGGCATTGGCGGCAGCTCTTTTGTTGGCAGCTTCTGGCGTGAGGGGAGGCAGACGGCCGTCCGAAGGATCGGTGATCAGCGAGGTTCGATTATCCCAATCCCTGGAGACAAGCCAGACCGAGCTATAATCGCCGGTCTCGCCGTCGGTGCTTTTGAAACCCGCCTTCTCTCCTTTGACATTTGCCAGCACGCTCTCGAAAACGGTATCGCCGAACGCGGCATCGGAACTGCCATTGTCGAAGAGCTCAGAACCCTTCTTCTTGAGTGCCGCCAGTTCCTGTTCGGTCAGATACGGACGCCCCGCTAATGCTTTGGGGCGCTCGAGCGGCGTTACGTTGTTGTTAGCCCAGACTCCCTGTAGATCTGGCTGGCCGTCAACCGTCCGGGGTGCTGCGGTCCCAGTCGCGGTCTTAGCGGGTTTGGCATTCACCGGCTGAGCTATGGCTTGTCCTGGGACTAGCGATAGAGCAACGGCTACCGCACTAAAGAAAGTCGGATTTGGGAAATGCATCTCGCCCTCCTTGTTTGTAGAGTATATGCGCTTTCAGTCGTGAGGGGGTAGCCCCCCTTGCTGGAGCCGGTCGGCGTCCGCCCCTGCGGCATCGCTCACCCGGCCCGCGCCGCCGCATAGGGAAGCGTTGAATCGAGCCCAATTATATACTCAATATCTTGACTGGCGTAGCGACGAACAGCTGACCTTATGCCTAAAAAGTCCGCCGAAGATCCTCGTCTAACCCGCGTGAGCCAAATCTGCCTGGCGCTACCCGAAGCTACTCGTGAAGTACACGGCCAGCACGCAAGCTTTCTCATTCGGAAGAAGGTCTTCACATATTTCCTGAATGACCACCACGGGGGCGGGATAGTCGCCGTCACCGCCAAGGTCCTTCCAGGGGATAATCACGCCCTTGTGGCGGCGCAGCCCAAACGGTTTTACCTGCCCGCGTATATTGGACCGCGCGGTTGGGTGGCCCTTCGTCTGGATATTGGAAAAGTCGATTGGGAAGAGGTGGCGGAACTCGTCGCCGGAAGCTACCGGCTGGCGGCGCCGAAGAAACTGGCCGCACTCGTCCAGTTGGAGTAGAACCACGCACCCCACCCGATTGACTTTGATGTCATTCATATGTAGGATCAGCGTCGAGTAGCAGGTTCTGGAAAAGTCCGTTGTGTTGGAGGGGACAATGCGAAATTTCGCTTCTGCGGCCGCGGTAGTCTGCGTGCTGATTTTGATCGGCTCCGCGCCGGTAGCCGGGCAAACCGCGCAGCCGGCCGCCAAACAGGCCAAGGCTTTTACGCCTTCGCGTACGCCCGATGGCCAGCCTAATCTGGAAGGGTTTTGGACCAACAACACCAGAACTCCCTTGGAGCGGCCGAAAGGGCTTGGCGCCAGAGAATTCTATTCGGAAGAGGAACTCAAGGCGCTGATCGAACGCGAGAAGAACCGCGTGGCCTTGAATGAAGAAGAGGGACGCCCCACTGAGCCGGGAACCGACGCTGACGTGCATTACGATTTCGCACAGTTCGGCTTGGACCCGGGCCAGACCAAGCTGTCCTGGAACCGCCGGACTTCGTTGATCATCGGGCCGGAGGGAACCATTCCGGCGATGCTCCCGGAGGCGCGGAAGAGAAATGCTGAGATCGCCGCGAGGAACAAGGGCCATGAATTCGACGGTCCTGAGAACCGGCCCCTCAGCGCCCGGTGCATCGTTTTGGGTCAGGAGTCGGTGCCCTTGCTGCCAGGCGGGTACAACAACAATTTGCAGATCGTGCAAGGCAAAGGATACGTCGCCGTTATGCATGAGATGAACCACTCCGTGCGCGTCATTCCCACGGATGGGAGTCCGCATCCACCGAGCGCGGTCCGCTTATGGCGCGGCGACCCGCGGGGCCATTGGGACGGGAACTCTCTGGTGGTCGACGTCACCAACTTTGATCCTCGCAACCCCTTCCGCGGTTCCAGTGACAAGCTGCACGTAGTCGAACGCTTCACGCCAGTGGATGCGGATACGATCTTGTATCGATTCACTATGGAAGACCCGGCGACTTGGGACAAGCCTTGGACTGGTGAACTGGCTATGACCAGGGTTGAGGGGCCGATCTACGAATTCGCATGCAACGAGGGGAACTACGGGCTACGGAACACGCTACACGGCGCGCGCGTGAAGGAAGAAGAAGCAGCCAAGAAGGCGAGCAAATAAGAGAGAAGGACGACGATGCGAAATAGACTATTTGTTCTGATCACGGGTGTGGGGATACTCCTAGCGGCTGCGCCGGTATGGGCGCACCACGCGTTCTCGGCGGAATTCGATTCCAGCAAGCCGTTGAAATTGCGCGGGACGGTCACCCAGTGGGAATTGGTCAATCCACATTCCTGGATTCACATGGACGTGAAGAATCAGGATGGGACCGTGGCCAATTGGATGATCGAGGTCGGCAGCCCGAACTCTCTGTTCCGGCTCGGCTTCACCAAGAGTTCCCTACCGCCCGGAACCGAAATCCTGGTGGACGGTTATCAGGCCAAGGACGGGGCGAATCTGGCGGTCGGCAAGAACCTGACGTTCCCGGACGGAAAGCGGTTGTTCCTCGGTGGATCGGCCGGCGAACCGAAAGACGAGTCGGCCGGAGCACCTAAGAAGTAGTGATCAGCCTAAGCACTGTTCCCTTTGGTCGCGGACTCAATACATGACCAAGGGGAGCGGTGCTCTTTGCTAGTTCTTTCGCACCGCCCTCTCGTCCTTAGCTCCCGTCCGGGTGAAGTGCGTCACCCTGCCGTTGGCATCCTTAACGAACTCTATGGTTGTTTCGCTCACGCTGGACAGGAATGCCGCCTCTGAGCGAGCTACAAACAACTGGTCTCGCGGATATGCGCTGTCTTTCACAATCAACTGATCACCTGAGATCGTGACTATGGCTTCCCGTCCGGGCAATTCGTAGGTGCCGGCGTATTTGGCGAGGATTTCCGGAGCCACCTTAAAGCCGCCAAGCAAATGCCTGCTGTCGCGCTCGTTCTCGCACACATCCTCAAGGATTTCGGTGTCCGCCGCGTAGGTCTTGGTCATGCTTAGAGTAAACGGCTTGGTAAATGTCTTCGGATCTTCGAAGGTAACTTCCAATTGAAGGTGCCCGAAGTCCGGGCGTCGGAAACGTTCCGTGAGCCGGAGCGACTCGGTTTGCGGATTCCCGCCCACATCGAGCCAGCCCTCATCATTAAAGCCTACGGAATTGACCACGAGAGTGTCCCCTTCCCAATGCCCGACCGAATAACCCAGCCAGGTGGGATTGGGATCTTTGGGAAGCTCCCGGCCATCCATGAAGATGGTTCGATGGGGACTGTTGGGAGACTCATGCAGGATCACGATCAGCCCTGGTGTCTGCACAATTCGCGACAAGCCCCGGAAATTCAGGAATGGGACGCTGACGGGGAGGCAGCGCGCCAGCGGGCTGTCCTTCCGGAAGTCCTGCACGCGCTGTTGGCGCACCGTCTGGGCCCATGGGGTCACCCCGTCCGCCGGCAGGTTTTGGGCGACGTTGTAATCGTAGCCATATTGCCCCGCTGCACCGGCCCGGCCAGCCTGCCAGATGCCGGTCAGGTCCGGCTTGCCGTCAGCGGTGTGTGGAACTGGCGCGGAAAGGTTCGGTTTGCCATCCGCTGAGCGCGGAATCCCTGGTGTCTTAGCGTTCCACTGGGCGAGACCATGCGCCGAAAACAACACAGCCACTAACACGGGCGTAAGGCAAGCTCTCATGTGTGCCTCCGTGCCGAAGATTATATACCAGCGTTTCCTCGAAGTCGTCCGGGTGGAAAACAGGACCGATGGGGAACGATCGCGAGCTGCTTACCACTCTCGATCGGATCGAATCCGATCCAGAATGCTGGTGAGTCTGCCCGCAAAGTATCCAACGACAACCGCGAGCACAAAGCAGAGAACGATGATGGGTGGCGCGTCCAAGACTATCTATGCGAACGGAACCATGATCGACCGTGGTGAAGAGTACCGTCAATGATGGCATTCGTTAGCATATATGCGGCACATCGAGCGCGCAGGCGGTGGGCGGCGAAGACCGCAACCAAGCTAAATAACAATACGGTATGATGCGGTCTGTGGCGACCGTACGCATCTGATGTCTCACACGCGCCGAACATTCCTAACCGCCGCCGGCGTGGCTGCCATCGGGTTGATGGCGCCAGTTCGCCGTGCCCGAGCTCAAAATGGAGGGACCGTGTCTTCCCGGTCGATCGAGACGCCGGCACTCATCATTGGGTATGAAGAGAGCGGGAATGCGAGCGGGTTCCCGGTCATTCTGCTCCACGGATTTCCCGACGACGTTCACGCCTACGACGAGGTTTCCCCCTCGCTCGCCAAAGCCGGGCACCGTGTCCTAGTGCCCTATCTGCGCGGTTACGGGCCAACGCGCTTCCGCGATGCCGCTGCTCCGCGAATGGCCGAGCAGGCCGCCATCGGCCAGGACGTCATCGATTTCGCGGATGCCCTCGGTCTCCAGCGGTTCGCGCTCGCCGGCTATGACTGGGGCGGACGCGCGGCCTGCATTGCCGCTGCCTTACATCCGGATCGCGTGCGCGCGTTCGTTTCCATCGGCGGCTACAGCATCCAAAACACGCTGGTAGTGTCTCCTCCGGGGCCGCCCGAAGCCGAACGGGCCATCTGGTATCAGTGGTATTTCAACACGGAACGTGGCCGCGCCGGCCTGAAAGCCAATCGACGGGCTCTGTGCCGCCTATTGTGGCAGGAATGGTCGCCTACATGGCACTTCAGCGACGAAACCTACAACCGTACTGCGCCCTCGTTCGACAACCCCGATTTTGTCGACGTGGTCATCCATTCCTATCGCCACCGGCACGCCAACGCCCCCGGGGAGCCGCGCTTCGAGGCGGTGGAGAAACAACTGGCGGAGCGCCCGAAGATCCAGGTTCCTACCATAACGCTGCACGGCGCCGATGACGGCATCACGCGTCCCCCGACGGAGTCTCCCGGCGAACGTGCGTTATTCCCGGCTTTGAAAGCACGCCGTGTGATCGCTGGCGCGGGCCATTTCCTGCCCCATGAAAAACCGGAAGCCTTATCGGCCGCGATGCTGGAGTTGTTGGGATCCACGAAGTAAGCGCCCGCGCTACTTGCCATCCACCGAAAATGCCAGCAACACGTTCCCTGCAATCCCCCCGCCAAAGCCATACCCGCAGTTGGTGACCACCAGCCCATGCGCGATGGCCGGACCGCCGCCATCGAACGATCCGCCCTTGGCCGGGACGTGATTGACGGTTTCGAACTCCCGCAGCGCGTCGAAGTCCCAAACAATCCCTCCGGTCTTCGTCGAGTACGCCCGCAGGTGTCCGCCGAAAGACCCGGAGAATGCCACGCCGGGGATGGCCGAGACCGCCGCGGCTTGTGCCCGAATGCCGGCTCCCTGTGGCGCGGGTGTGCTCCAGACTACATCGCCGCCGTCCACCTTCAGCGCGTACAGCCCCGGCGTACCTTGCGGCCGATTAATATCGGCGACCGCGGCGTAGGCAAGCTGGCCATCGAACGCCGGGCCCCAGCCGACCCCGCCGAGCATGCCATTGCCTACGCCGATGCGCGTCTTCCAAAGAACCTTCCCGCGATCGTCCGGATCGAGGCCGTATACCACGCCTGATTTCTGCGCCGCCACCAGCACCTGCTTGCCGTCCGCGCCCGGACGCAGCACCGGCGAGCTGCCGAAGTCGAAATCGTCGCCCGGATTCTCGGGGCAATTGACACTCTTGGGGCAGCCCGGAACCCAGTTGTCGTTGGGTGTTACCTGCTGCGACCACAGCAGACTGCCGGAGTCGAGATCGAATGCCAGGATGGCGTCGCTGGTGGGCATCCCCACGCCGGTATAGGAGTTGCCAGTGCCCACGTAAATCCTTTTTCGCTTCTCGTCGATGGTGGGAGCCGACCAGATGCCCGCGCCCGCGGGGCCGTAGAGCGTGGTTCCCTCGGAATTGGTCTTGTACGGCTTGGCCGGGTCTGGAACCGTGAAGGTCTTCCAATAGACGCGGCCCGTGCTGGCGTCGATGGCCGACAGGCTGCCGCGAAACTTGCAGCATTCATACTTCGGCGAAGACGATTGAAGTGTCTCTTCGCCCGATGCCACCGGGACGTACAAGCGGCCGTTGTAGTACATGGGCGATCCGGTGATGCGCGCTGCCGGATGCTCTTCCACCTGCACCTTCCACACCGGCCGGCCGGTTTGCGCATCCACGCCATGAGCGAACCCGCGCCCGTCCCCGAAGTAGGCCATCCAGCGCGCAGGGATACGGGTGCGTACGATGCTGATGGCCGATTTGACGAAAGCGCCGGCGTCATAGGTCCAATATATGCAGCCGGTGGCGGCATCGAGAGAGTACACGGTGCCTGCCGTCGTACCGACGAAGACGCGTCCGCCCACGATGACGGCCTGCGATTGCGTGCGCGCCTCGCCCGGAAATCCGAACGCCCATTTCAGCTTCAACCGCGGAACATCCTCCGCCGCGAGGCCGGGCTGCGGTTGAAACCGCGAGTTGACCGCGTCCACGCCCCACCCGTTCCAATCGCCGGCGCCGGGCGAAAACGGCTGGGGATTTCCGGCGCAGCGGCCAGGCGCCGTATTTTGGGCGATGGCCAGAACAGGAATCAAAAAGGCAGCTATCAATTCGAGGCGCATGGCTTCGGCAGCAGTCTACCACAGGCGCCAATGCGGTCAGGCGGGCCTGTGGCCCGCCGTAACGGCAACAGCTCACTCGTCGAGCACGGCGCTTCCGAAAACCGGTCGACCCCCCAGCGAGATGTAGAAGCTGTAGAACGCGATCGCGGCCATCAGCAGAATGCCGGCCAGACTAATGCTCGCATACCACGCCGACCCTTGGGTGGTGAGGGGAAAATTCTCCAGGAAACACAATTGGAAAATGAAAGCTGCCGCCACCGCCAGCAAGCCAAGGCGGATCATCAGAAACACCGTCAGAACATTTAGAATCAGGTCCACCATATAGACAAAGGCTGGATACTGGCTCGCCCCTGCAGCCAAGACCGAGATGAAAAGAACGAAGGCGGCCGCTGCCACCCACTGTTTTCGCAGCAAGGCCCGGAAAAGAAACAGGACAAACAGATACCCAAGCGAAACAAGGAGCGAAACGATCAGTCTTCCCGAGATGGCAGCAATGACCGTACGCGCGCCCAGAAACTGTAATTGCGGACCCGATAGTGGTTGCGCCGGTAGCTCGCCAAGCGAAGGGAGAACGAACCACCCGAGTCTGGTAAGGATGGTCGCAAACGCCCCGAAAAGACAACCCACCAGCACGTCGCGTCCCACCTCCCGCCAGCAAGCGACTCCAGGAGACCAGCGTGGCCGGCCAACGGCGGCGCACATAGGGCTCCAAAGCAATGTAGAGAACCCACAAGAAACACGCCCAGGCAAGCCCCAGGACCAAGAACTCCAGGAAAAGCAGGAATTCGGAGAAATTCGGGGCGTGATGCATGACTAAGTAAAGTACCGCGTGGGCCGCAAGAACAACAGCGGCTAGACGAGAAGCCCCATGGCGATCTCCACGGCCAAGGCGCAGGTTCCGCCGCGCAAGCATTGCGCCGCCCACCAGCATCGACAGCAACAAAACAATGCCAAGCACCAGAGATACGCGTTCGCCGGTTGTTGGTTGATACGGCTGCATGCGTTCGGCCTGGGTCCACGGCCCAATCAACTCGAAGTAGACGGGTTTGCCCCGGAATGCTGCGGCCTCGATCCGCATCGGGATATCGGGCCGCTCGTCGAGCGATCCAGTCCACGCAACCCGGGCGTCGGTGGGGATAAGGGGCGCCCAGGTCGGCTCCGCTGGCGGCCACTTGGACGGATCAAGACCCGCGGCGGAGAATAGCGGCGCCCAGTCAGGTGACTGCGCTGCCCCTGCCGACGTCTCAACAAGCGGAGGAACTGCGAGGAACTGCATAAGGCGGCCGAGCGGATTGAGCTTCACCAGGGTCATCCCAGAGACATTCAATGGCGGGTCGTCCGTCCACAGGAAACCCGAAATAGGCGAATCGGAGGAGAACGAGGCGGAACGAACCGCGAGCGGGCGAGGACTGCCGCGATACCAAAACACGAGCGCCCCGGTCTCCAGGTTGTCCCAGCGCGTCTTGGACTTGTCGTGTTCCGCGATATAGCGTAGAAACGCGCTCCCCTCATAGAACCCCATCGCCGTGTCCACCGCCGGCTCGGAATAGCCAACACTCCGCAGAATATTCCGGGCGCTCTCGGCAAGCGCTTCTGGGGACTTTTCGAGCGGCACGCGCCGGTAAAGACTGGTTTGTGCACTCAACAGAATCGCCGAAATGACTGCCACAAATACCCCTGCCAGCAAGGCCCAAGCTACCAGGGGACGCAACCCTTCGTGTTCGCCTGCAGCAGCGACCATCTCCGGCGACGGCGTTTCACCCGCTGCCAGAGCAGCAGCGAGCGGGTCGCCTCCCGGCAGCGCGGCCGCAACCTGCAGCGCTGAAGCGGGGCGCTTCGCAGGATCCTCGGCCAGGCAGCGGCGGATCACGCGATCCACCTCGGGGGCCAAGTCCGGGTGCGTCGAATCCGCGGAGGGGCGCTTACCAGTGAAGACCTCGTGCAGGACCACTCCCAGCGCATAAATGTCACTGCGCGCTGTTACCTCCTGACCGGATCGCTGCTCGGGTGAAAGGTACGCGGGTGTTCCGCTGCGAATGTCCTTTACTTCGCCAGCCACGCCCGCCAGTCCGAAGTCGGTGATGCGCAACTGGCCTTGCCCGTCGAGCATAATGTTCCCCGGCTTCAGGTCGCGGTGCACCACCCCTTTGTCGTGCGCCGCGGCCAAGCCGGCGCAGAGCTGGCGCGCAATCTCCAGCGCCTTGTCCGGCGGCAGCCGCCCGATGCGTCGCAGCAGCGAGGCCAGATCCTCGCCATCGACGTATTCCATCGATAGATAGGTCGAGCCCTCGGCTTCGCCGATGTCGTACACGCGGCAGACATTGGGATGCGACACCTGCCGCGCGATCCGCACCTCGTTGCGGAACCGTGCCAGCGTGCTCTCATCGGACGTCAATTGGACCGGCAGGAACTTGAGGGCCACCGTTTGGGCCAGCAGCAGATCGTTAGCGCGGTAGACCTCGCCCATGCCGCCGCGGCCCAACAAACTCACTACGCGGTAGCGTTGTCCCAGCACGGTTCCCGGCGGGAAGCGGCCCTCGTCCATATTCGTGGACGAGGAGGCAGTGGAACTGCGTGGCTGGTAGACCGTTTCGGTGGCAACGCTTCCTACTCCGTCCAGCGGAGCGCCGCATTTGTTACAGAACTCGCTGTCCTGGGGTGGAGCTGCCGAGCATGACGGACAAAGCCTCAACTCGCGCTCCTTTCCGGCGCAGCTAATCCGTTAGGGCGGATTTGCTTCCGCGATTGTACAACGGAACTCCGCGTTTGACGATTTGACAGACCCATAAGAAAAGACGGAGCGATTGGATCAGCGATGGTTCCAGTCACAGGCAATCCCGCCAGCGCTACGAAGCAGGTCTTCGCCCTACTCGCAGCGGATCTGGTTTTCTGGCTTACGACGCCGAGCGTGCCAACGAGGTCGATTTCTCTCGTTCCTATGCGCTAATGCACAGTAGTTACCTGGTGCGGGCCGACTCGAAAATCCAGACTTCCGCCGAAGCCGATCGCGCTGACGTGCGAGTCGGCGCGGTGAAGGGTCAGAGCCAGCAGTCTATATCAGCAGCAACCTGAAGAACGCCAAGGTGATCGTCTTTGACACCACGCCCCCACAGGCCGAGTTGGAGAAACTGCTGATGGCTGGCGAGATCGACGCATTCGGCGCGAATCGGCAGCGCATGGTGGAAGCAGCCGCGCTTGCTCCCAAGCTGCGCGTTCTTCCAGACGATTTTCTGGTGGCCGGTCAGGCCATCGTGGTGGAAAAAGGAGACCCCGCGCGCATCGGCGAGCTCAATCGATTTCTTGATGAGGTACGCTCGTCCGGCTTTGTGAAGGCCTCGCTGGAACGCGCCAAACTCTCGGGCGCGGATGCGGCTCCATAACGTTTCGAGATTTTGCGGCTTCCTGGTGACTATCGTTTTGGAGATCACCCTAATGTCAACTGTTCCCTCTGAGATCGAAGTCCCACTAGCGCCCTCGATCGAAGGAATCTCTACCCTGGGACGTACCGTGCGCGTGGAAGGCAAGATCGTCAGCCACCAGGATTTGCACGTGGAGGGTCAGGTGGATGGGACGATCGAGCTGCCGGACAATAAGCTGACGATCGGGCCGCAGGCAAGGGTAAAGGCCACCATCAAAGCGCACAATGTCAGCATTGTGGGTAATGCCGAAGGTACCATCGAAGCCAACGAAAGCGTGGAACTATGCGGTCAGTCCCGGCTGGTGGGCGACATCAGGACGCCCCGGCTAGTGATCAAGGACGGCGCATACATCAAGGGCAAGGTGGACGTGATTCGACCCGCGGCGCCGAAAGGGACCAAGCGCGACTGAGTATTCAATGTCAGATGGCACAGCGGCCATGGGCACCGAACACAGGATCTACCTGAAAGAATAGTCCAAGGAAGCTCCAGATCGCGTGCAGCATAACACCTTCTCCCGCTCCGGTAGATGCAAGATTGGACCATACGGTTGCGAAAAATAAAAGCATCGCTCCGGCCTTACGGAGCCGTTACCAGAAGGAGCGGTGTTTTTGGTTTCGCGCAGCCGCGAATCAACGCTGCGGCACTTCGAAGGCCCAGATGGCCGCGCCTCCCCGGTCCGGGGGATTCTGAATCTCCGGGACAAGCGGGGCCCAGGTGGCCGGATGCGGTCCGCCGTTGCCGACTACGATCGCGACGTATTGCTTTCCGTTCACGCTATAACTGATGGGCGCGGTGTTGGGAACGTCGTTCAGGCGCACCCGCCATAGGATTTTCCCGTTGGAATCGTCGCGGGCGCGGAACCAGCGGTCCATCGAGCCCTCAAACACCAGCCCGCCCGCCGTGGCTAGCGCACCGGTGGTCACGGGGGCCCGCTGCCGCTCCGTCCAAACCACTTTTCGGGTAGCCAGGTTGATCGCCATCACGCGCCCGTATTGCCCGTCCGAATCGAGCCGCGGGCGCACCGTCCAGCGCACTCCCGAAGTAAGACTGCCGCGCCCCCCGCCGGTAACCGGAATCAGGTCCATGCACGATTCGACCAGCGGCACGTAGAGCATCTTGGTGTCGGGATTGTACGACGCCGGCAGCCAGTTCTTGGCGCCGCCGGCGTGCGGGCAAACCAGTTTGGTTTCTCCGTCGCCGGGGATGGTCTTGGGGTTGATGGTCTTGCCGCCAGTCTTGGGGTCGATCGCGGTTACCACGTTCTGCAGACCAAGGTCGATCGAGAAAGCGTACTTGCCGGTGGCGGCATCCATGGCATCGTAGATCGCCATCTTGCCGGACGTCAGCGCCACTTTCCGAGTGGCTCCGTTCACCGGAAGCGGAATCAACTGCCGCTCAAAGGCCCAGTCCAAATCCCACTGATCGTTGGGCACGTGCTGATAAAACCACACCAGTTTACCGGTATCCGGGTTGAACGCCAGGGTGCAGTCGGTGTAGAGTCCGTCATTAGTGACGCCCGGCTGCTTCACGGGGTGCAATAGCGGACCGGTGTCATAGGTTTGCCCGACTCCGAAATACGCGAGGTTCAATTCCGGATCGTAACTGCCCGCGGTCCACACCGAAGCGCCGTTGCGTTTTTCGAGAGGCAGGCCATTCCAACTGTCGCCGCCCGGCTCGCCCGGCCTCGCGATGGTATAGAAGCGCCAGGCTTCTTCGCCGGTGCCGGCGTCGAGGGCGATGATGTAGTTGCCACCCGCCGCCTGGCCGCCAACTCCCTGCATTACCTTTCCCTTGGCCACCAGCGGCCCGCCGGTCATGTTGAAACCGCCCTTGTAATCGGCGAGGGCGTGATCCCAGATCAACCGTCCGGTCTTGATGTCGAGCGCCACCATGTGCGCGTCGGAGGTCGGCACGAACAGCTTGTCGCCGTAGATCGCAAGATTACGTTTGGTGGAAGGCCGGGCGTCTTTGGGAAGCTGGCGGGTGTATTGCCAGAGCAGGTCGCCGGTGGCGGCGTCGATCGCCTGGGCCTTGTCGCCATAGCCGAAAGCGAAGAGGACGCCGTCATGAACTAGAGGTGTGGTCTCGTTGGCGCCCCCGGCCAGCGACCAGGTCCACGCAATCTGAAGATTGCCAACGTTTCTGCGGTCGATCTGCTTCAGAGGGCTGAACCCCACGTCATCGTAGGTTCGCCGCCAGGTGAGCCAATCCCCGGTTGGTGGATTGATCAGCTTGGCGTCGGTCACCGGGCTAAGCTTGTCGAGCGGGTTGAGGTGCGTAGGCGGAGCCGGCAGAGTGGCGAACGGCGAGAGACCGCCGCCGGGTCCCGCGGGCGGCGCGGGCAGGACGGGGCCGCTTGGCGATTGAGCAATCAAGACCGCGCCGAGAAGAGTTGCCAGGATCGCAAGAAAGGGCGTCTTATGCATCAGGCTTTCGCCGACAACTCCAGCACCGTCCGTGCCACCACATTCTTCGTCAGCGGCACCTTGTAGGCGTTCTTGCCGAGTGGCGTGGCTCCGGCCACGGCGGCCTCACCGACCCTAGCCGCCAATTCCGGCGTGATGCGCTGTCCTGCCAGCAGGCGTTCGGCGCCCTCCACTCGCCACGGAATCGGCGCCACACCGCCCAACACGATTCGCGCCGAGCGGCAAGTGTCTTTGTCCATTTCCAATACGACGGCGGCGCTGACTACGGCGTGCGTCCAAGCCTCGCGATCCATGATCTTGTGATACGTACTCCGCGAACCGGGGCGGGGAGCAGGTACTTCCACCGCGGCCAGCACTTCGTCATTGGCTAGCGCATTCTCGCGTGCGGCATTCTGTTTCGGCAGCACGAAGAAATCAGCCGCGGATAGGGTCCGCTCCCCCGAAGGGCCGGTGATGCGGAATTTGGCATCCAACGCCACCAGCGCCGGGGCAGTATCCGACGGGTGAACGATGAAGCTGGGTCCGCCGCCGAAGATCGCGTGAAACTGATTCTCGCCGGTAATCGAGAAGCATTGGTTACCGCCCGCCTTATAGCACGGGAATCCATTCCGGAAATACCAGCACCATGGGCGCTGGCACACGTTACCGGCTAGCGTGCCAACATTGCGAATCTGAGGTGTAGCCACGGTCTCGGCCGCTTCCGCCAGCACCGCATACTGTTTGCGAATGAGCGGATGGCTGCTCAGCGAATCGAGCGTGATCAACCCGCCGATGCGCGCGCCGCCGCCCGCCTGCGCCACCTGGTCCAGACCTTTGATCGATTTCAGATGGACGATCACATCCGGCGTGACGAGCCGCTCTTTGACCATACCGAGCAAATCGCTTCCACCGCCTGCGATGGCCGCCTCGTGCCCGGCGGCGTGGGCCTGGTCGATCAGTTTTACGGCTTGCGGAAGGTCCCGCGGATTGGCGTTCGTGAAGGCCTTCATACCAGCACCTCCAGGATCTTGTCGCGTGTTATGGGTAAGTCCTTCATGCGGTGACCCAGCGCGTTGAAGATCGCGTTGGCCACCGCGCCCACGGCCGGGACCTTGCCCGACTCGCCGATGCTCTTGGCGCCATACGGCCCATAGCCATCGTCGCTTTCGACAAACAGCACTTCGATATTGGGTGCGTCGCGATGCGTAATAATCCGCGCGCCATAATACCCGGGCGTTAACGGCTGGCCGCTCTTTGGGTCGTACAACAGGTCTTCGTGCAGCGCCATGCCGATGCCCATGAGCGCGCCCCCCTTGATCTGTCCTTCGCCCGTCAGCCGGTTGATGATGCGCCCGCAGTCCTGGACCGCCAGGTACTTGAGGACGCGCACGTGGCCCAAATCGGTGTCCACTTCGACTTCCACAAAGTGAGCGCCGAAGGTGTTTCGCACCTTGCCCCCTTCGATCGTCGGGTTGGGGTTCGATGCAGCAGTCAGGAATTCACTTCCCGTGGGCAGCCCTTTTTCGGCGATCTGTTTTTTCAGATCGCGCGCCGCTTCCACTACCGCCCATCCGGTCTGGATGGTGGTGCGGCTGCCGGATTCGCCCACCGAGTAAGGGCAGTTCGCGGTATCGCCCCAGACCACCTTCACCTTGGATAGCGGCACGCCCAGGGCTTCGGCCCCGATCAGGCCCATGGTGGTCTTGGCGCCCGCTCCTACGTCGGTGACGCCCACATGCACGTAATACTGGCCCTTGGAATCCACGCGAAGCACCGCGTTGCTACGGCCCACTCCCGAGCGGAACGCCATGAACGCCATGCCTGCACCGCGTTTAATGGGGCCCTTGTCCGAGCCCGGCACCGGACGCCACCGTTTCTTCCATTCGAAGGCCTCGGCCCCCCGCCGGATACATTCGTCCAACGTGAAGTTGGTATATTCGGCCTGGTCGTTGGCCTTCCGCGTCATGTTCTTCAAGGCGAACTCGACGGGATCCATGCCCACTTTGTACGCGACATCGTCCATCATCGACTGAAAGCCGAAATAGCCCTGCGGGAACTCGGGGCCGCGGAAATTCCCCGAAACAGTGCGATTGGTGTACACGGGATAAACCGTGGTCTCCACGTGGGGACACTGAAACGCATCCAGGCCGCCGATGGCTCCCGAATTCTTCCGGTAGCCGCCCATGCCGCTATAGCCGCGCAATTGAATCGCCTTCAGCAGACCTTCCCGATCGACGCCCACCTTGAAGTATTGAATGGTGGGCCAGCGCCCGTGCATGCCAATAAAGTCTTCGCGCCGCGACATCTCCAGTTTCACGGGCGCGCCGGCCTGCTTGGCCAGCGTCGCCGCAATCAGATCGGCGTCCTGATTCTGGTTCTTGTTGCCGAAATTGCCGCCCATGTACTGGCAAACGACGCGCACGTTTTCGAGCGGAATTCCCAGGTCGCGCGCCATATCGTTACGGCAGTTGGCGATGCCTCCGGTGGGTGTATACACCGTCAGCTTGTCGCTCTCCCAGGTGGCTACGCAGGCACGCGGTTCCATCTGGGCGTTGTGCACGAAGGTGGTGGTGAAGCGATTTTCGAAAACGTGATCGGAAGCCTTCAAGCCTTCTTCGATGTTGCCGCGTTTTTGTGACAGGGGTTTGGCTTCGTTCTGATTGTTGAGTGAGAGGTTACCTTCGGGCCAGAGTTGCGGCGCCCCGGGCTTGAGCGCTTCTTCCGGATCGAGCACGAACCCCAGGACTTCGTAATCCACCGCAATGTGCCGCAGCGCCTCTTCCGCGAGGTGCCGGTCGGTGGCCGCGACCGCCGCCACCGGGTCGCCCACGAAGCGGACCGGATTGTTGAACGCATACCGCCGCTGCTTGGTGATCTTCTTAATCTGATCGTTGTACTGCACGCCGCCTGCGACGCCGCCCGCGCCGAAAACGACGGTACAGTTTTCATGCGTGAGAATCGCTTTGACTCCTGGCATGGCGGCTGCCTTGGAGATATCGATGCTGCGAATCCGCGCGTGCGGGTGGGGACTGCGGAGCACGCGCGCGTACAGCATGTCGGGCAGGTGGAAATCGCCGGTGTACGTGGCCTTGCCGGTGACGCGTTCGAGCGCGTCGATGCGCGGCGTAGCGTGGCCAACGGTTGCCAGCGTCGCGACGGGCGCGCCTGCCATCGCGGTGTACTGCGCGGTCCCGCCCGTCGGCACTCCGGCCGCGCCTGCTGCCAGGGTGGCTTCCACGTAACGGTTATAGGCGGAGCACCGGCAGATGTTGCCAGTCAGTCCCGCCTGCACTTCTTCTTTGGTGGCGTGCGGATTCCGCGTCAGCACCGCTTTGGCGCTCATCAACTGGCCGGAGGTGCAATAGCCGCACTGCGGGGCGTCGTGCTCGATGAATGCCTTTTGCACGGGATCGAGCTGTTCCCCGTGGGCTAAACCTTCGACTGTCTGGATGGACCGGCCGTCCGCCCACACTGCCAGCTGGCTGCACGAGTAGACCGGCTTGCCATCCTGCAGGACCGTGCACGCGCCGCATTCGCCGCGGTCGCAGCCGATCTTCGTCCCGGTCAGCATAAGGTGGTCCCGCAACATCTCCACCAGCGTCCAGCGGTCTTCCACTTCGATTTTGCGGGCCGTGCCGTTGACTACAACGCGAATGGCCGTACGTGGCGCGGCTCCCGCGGGCGTATCGCCCTTGGCCGGCGCAGCCTCGAGAGTTTGTGACGTGATCGCGGGGACGGCGGTAGCCGCTACGAGCACCTTCCCGGTGCCTTCCAGGAATTCGCGGCGGGACGTTCGGCCCTTGCTCCTGATCTTGCTCATGGCCCCTCCCTTCTGCCGCGTGTCGAAACGCGGTTCAGCTATCGAATGATTCTATCCCATTCGAACGGCCGAATTTCGTCACATAACTCGGGTCACGGACGTTAATAAGACAGGGTCTGGATCGTCAATGACAAGTAGGTACCACCGGAAGCATGGTACGAGGCCGCATTGAAAAACAGTTATCCTTTAAACATGTGGAAAAGACCCTCGCTGGCAGTCGCGGTGGTGCTGGTATTGCCGGCGGGAATGCTCTTCGGGCAGGCTTCGTCGCCTGCGCCTGCGTTCGAAGTTGCATCCATAAAGCCGGCCCCGCTGTTCAACCCACAGCTAATTAGGTCGGGCAAGCTCCACATCCGCGTGAACATCGACGAAGCCAGGGTCGATATCGGGAGTCTTTCTTTAAAGGATCTGTTGTGTTTCGCATACAGTGTGAAGTCCTATCAAGTCTCAGGGCCGGATTGGATGGACAAGGAACGGTTCGACGTATTGGCGAAACTACCTGATGGCGGCTCCAAGGACGATGTGCCCGCAATGTTACAGGCGCTGCTGGCGGACCGGTTTAAGCTGACTTTGCATCGCGATAGCAAAGAACAGCCCGTATATGCCCTGGTGTTGGGTAAGAATGGCCCCAAGCTGAAAGAGTCGCCGCCTGACCCCGATGCTCCCAGCGACGCCGTGCCGCCGGCCGGGCCTGGGTTTGGACCTCCCGTTGCATTCGGCCAGGTGCGCGTGAAAGGCGAGGGCCAGGGCCTGACAGCGTCGGCCGGCCCGGTAAAGGCTTCCATGTCTCAAGATGGCATGCGCCTCGAGCGGTCCAATACTACGATGGCCATGTTCGCTGATATGCTCTCGCGCTTCGTGGACCGCCCCGTGATGGATATGACGGAGCTGAAAGGATCCTACGAGGTGGCGTTGACCCTCTCAGTGGACGATATGCGCAATGCCGTAAGGAGTGCTGGGTTAATGATGGGCCCCGGAGGGATGCCTGGGCCGGCGCCAGGTGGACCAGGTGGAGATGAAGGCCGGGGCGCGGCTATCGCCGCCTCTTCCGATCCAGCGCCTTCGACGATTTTCGCTACCGTACAACAACTCGGGCTCAAACTGGAGCCGCGAAAACTCCCAATGACGACGATAGTTGTCGATCACGCGGAGAAAACGCCCACGGAGAACTAGTCGTAACGGGCCTCTCTAACAAAAATTCTCCTATTTTGAACAAACGCTTGAGGCTTGCGTATCGTCATAAGAGCGGGTTGACGAAGGAGGAGGGGCAAGATGCTGGTGGGGCGGAACAAAATTACCGCCGCTGGAGTCCAAACGCAGATGCTGGCTCGCGCGCTAGGGAATATTCTCGGCTGGCCCGAAAAGCCCTCGAATAACTAGACTCGCCAATGGCACAGAAACGCATCCCCAGTTTCCTTCTCTACTGCGCACTCGCCTTGTTGTCCCTGAGCGTGTTGGCGGCTGCGGAACATCGCGGCCAAGTCCAGTTCGGCGGCCTGCCCGTACCCGGCGCAACCATCACAGCAACCAAGGATGACAAAACGGTGACGGCGGTTGCCGACCCGCAAGGCTCGTATGTCTTCCCGGACCTGGCGGACGGCGTTTGGAAATTCAAGATCGAGATGCTGGGCTTCGCCGTAATCCAGGAGGATGTGGCAGTGGCCCCGAATGCGCCCAACGCCCAGTGGGATCTGCACATGCTGCCACTTGGTGACATCAAAACGGTAACTGCTCCCGCGCCGTCTACACCGGTAACCGCGGCGTCTCCGACGGCAACTCCAGCCCCGGCTCCGTCTGCGCCTGCGGCTCCCAACACGAAGACGACAGGCAAGGGAAAGACACCGCCCGCACCTACCAACACGCAGACCCCCTTCCAGCGGGCGGAAGTAAACGCGACCAGCAGCGAAGCCGCCGCGCCCCCGGATCCGAACGCCAATCAGAATACGAGCGAATTGAGCCAGCGCGCTTCCGATGGCTTCCTGATTAACGGCACCACCAACAATGGCGCCAGTTCACCCTTCGCGCAGGCGCAGGCATTCGGCAACAACCGCCGGGGCCCTCCCAGCCTGTACAACGGCAATTTAGGATTCATCCTGGATAACTCCGCATTGGATGCCCGACCCTATTCCCTCACGGGACAGGATACGGCGCGCCCGGCGTACAACCGCTTTACGGGCGTGGCGGCGTTCGGCGGTCCGTTGAAGATACCTCATCTCTTTAAGAACGGCCCCAATATCTTTCTCAATTACCAGTGGACGCGGAACCGCAATGCCAGCACGCAGCCCACACTTGTGCCCACGGTGGCGGAGCGGAACGGGGATTTCTCCGGAGTGCTGAACCCGCTGGGCATGCCGGTCACGCCCATCGATCCCACCACAGGGAAGCCGTTCCCCGGCAATCAGATTCCGTCTACCAGTTTTAGCCCGCAGGCTCTCGCATTGTTGAATCTCTATCCGCTTCCCAATTTCCAGGGCAGCAACCGATACAACTATCAGATTCCCATCGTCGGCATCACTCATCAGGACAGCCTGCAAGCGCGCATCAACCGGCCGGTGAATCGCAAGAACCAGATCTTCGGCACCTTCGCCTTCCAGGACACGCGCACCAATACCCCGAACATATTCGGTTTTCTCGATACCACCGACACTCTGGGACTCACCACCACCCTGTCTTGGCGCCACAGTTTCTCGCCGCGCTTCTTCGGCAATTTCGGGGTTCAGTACAGTCGCCAGAGCATTCGGACCCTGCCTAACTTCGCGAATCGCGTAAACGTCTCGGGCAACGCGGGGATTACGGGCAACAACCAGGAACCCGCCAATTGGGGACCCCCGACATTGAATTTCGGTAGCGGCATCGGCGACCTGACGGACGGCCAGTCGGCGTTCACGCGCAATCAAACCACAGGCGTGTCTTACGACGGCCTGTGGAACCGCAGTCGTCACAACCTTTCCTTTGGCGCGGATTTCAAGCGGCAGCAATTCAATTTGCTCTCGCAACAGGACCCGCGGGGTTCTTTCACATTCACGGGTGTCGCGGCCGGCTTTGATTTCGCAGGCTTTCTGCTAGGCATTCCCGACACGAGTTCGATCGCGTTCGGCAACGCGGACAAGTATTTCCGGGCGTCGGTGTACGACGCGTTCGTGACAGACGACTGGCGAATGAGCCCGTCTTTCACCCTCAATGCCGGACTTCGCTGGGAATACTGGAGTCCGATAACGGAACGCTATGGACGCCTGGTGAACCTGGACATTGGGCCCGGGTTTTCCGCGGAAGTCCCAGTGGTTGCGAACAATCCAAACGGCTCACTCACGGGCCAGACGTATCCAAGTTCGCTGGTCCAGCCCGATCGCCACGGGGTGCAACCGCGCATTGGTTTCTCGTGGCGTCCCTTCCCGGCGTCCTCGATGGTGGTGCGCGGCGGGTACGGCGTCTACTACAACACTTCGGTCTACCTTCCCATCGCCACGCAGATGGCGCAACAGTCGCCGTTGTCGAAGAGCCTGAGCGTTGCCAACAGTGCGACTAATCCGCTCACGTTGGCCAACGGGTTTAATTATTCGCCGAACACCACGCAAAATACCTTCGCGGTCGACCCTAATTTCCGCGTGGGGTATTCGCAGAACTGGCAGTTGTCGGTGCAGCGCGATCTGCCCGGCGCTCTGGTGATGACGGCAGTGTATCAGGGCGGCAAGGGAACCCGCGGCGCTCAAGAGTTTCTGCCGAACACATACCCCAACGGAGCTGTGAATCCGTGCCCCACCTGTCCCACCGGATTCGCGTATATGACTTCGAACGGCAACTCGACGCGCGAGGCCGGGCAGCTGCAATTGCGGCGCCGGCTGCACAACGGCTTGACCGCCAACTTGCAGTACACTTTCTCCAAATCCATTGACGATTCGGCGCTGGGCGGGAGAAATCAGGGCTCATCGGTGATCGCTCAGAACTGGCTCAACCTGGCTGGCGAGCGGGGTCTGTCGAACTTCGATCAGCGCCACCAGGTGTCGTTCCAAACGCAGTACACCACCGGCATGGGAATCGGCGGCGGCACGCTGGTGAGCGGTTGGAGGGGCGCTCTGTTCAAGGAGTGGACCTTCGTTAGCCTACTCACGGCGGGCACCGGCTTGCCTTTGATGCCGGTTTTCTTTACGCCGGTAGCCGGCACGGGCATCAGCGGCCCCATCCGCCCGGACTACACGGGCGTTTCGATCTACAATCCTCCCTCGGGGCTGTTTCTGAATCCCGCGGCGTATGCGCCGCCTGTTGCTGGCCAATGGGGCGACGCGGGACGAAATTCCATTACCGGGCCTTCGCAATTCTCCTGGGGCGCTTCCCTGGGACGCACGTTTCGCATGAGCGACCGGCTTAGTCTGGATTTTAGAGTTGACTCCACCAACACGCTCAACCACGTGACCTTCCTGAATTGGAACACCACCGTGGGCAGCGCGCAATTCGGCTTGCCGAATCCGGGATCGGCCAACGCCATGCGGAGCTTGTTAACCACTGTCCGAATGAGGTTCTAAACCATGCGGAAAATCGGTGCAACGTTTTTGGCATTCACGCTAGCGGCAGGCGCCCAACAAGTGGGACAGAATGCGCAGGTGCCCGCTGGCGGCACGCCCACGTTTCAGGCTAGCGCGCAATTGGTAGTGGAGACCGTCTCGGTCAAGGACAAAAACGGCAAACCGGTGGAAGGCCTCACGGCCAAGGACTTCACCGTAACCGAAGATGGCATGCCGCAGACCATCAAACTCTTTGAATATCAGAAGCTGCCCGAACCGGTCCAGGTGCCTGCGTCAGTCGACACGCTACCGTTAAAAGCCATCGCTCTTCCGAAGCTGCCCACCAGCCAGATCGAACCGGAAAAGCCAGGAGACATTCGGTATCGCGACCGCCGCCTGCTGGCCATTTATTTCGATTTGAGCGCCATGCCGATCGCCGATCAGTTGCGGTCGTTCGACGCGGCGCGCAAATTCATTGCCACGCAGATGACGCCCGCAGACCTGGTGGCGCTGCTGATGTACCAGGGCGGCGCGGTCCGGGTGTTGCAGGACTTCACGGCCGACCGTGACCGGTTGGAAAGCATTATTGAAACCATGTCCGTCGGCGAAGACCAGGATGCCGACACGTCGACTGACGCCGATACCGGCGCGGCCTTCGGGCAGGACGATTCCGAGTTCAACATCTTCAACACCGACCGCCAGCTTTCCGCCCTGCAAACCGCCGCCCGGATGCTGGGACAGCTCAACGAGAAGAAGGCTCTGCTGTATTTCGCCAGCGGCCTAAAGTTGAATGGAGTCGATAATCAGGCGCAGTTGCACGCCACCATCAATGCGGCCATTCGCGCCGGCGTATCCTTCTGGCCCATCGATGCGCGCGGCCTCGTTGCCATGGCGCCTCTGGGCGATGCGAGCAGAGGGTCGCCGGGCGGCCTCGCCATGTACAACGGTGGAACGGCTGGGTCGATGATGGCCGGCTTCCAGCAATCGCAGGATACGCTCTGGTCGCTGGCAGCGGACACCGGCGGCAAGGCCCTGCTCGACTTCAACGACCTGACCAAAGGGATTGTGCAGGCGCAACAGGCCTTTTCGAGCTACTACCTGATCGGGTATTACACCAGCAACGCCGCGCTCGATGGCAAATTCCGCCGCATCAAGATCACTCTCGGCGGCGACTTATCGGCCAAGTTGGACTTTCGCGAAGGCTACTTTGCCGGCAAACAGTTCGGCAAGTTCTCTACCGCGGAAAAAGAGCGGCAACTCGAAGACGCCCTCATGCTGGGTGATCCCGTTACCGAACTCACAATCGCCATGGAGCTGGATTATTTCCAGTTGAACCGCGCGGAGTACTTCGTTCCCATGATCGTCAAGATTCCGGGGAGCGAGCTGGTGCTGGCCAAGAAAGGCGGCGCCGAACACACGCTGCTCGATTTCATTGGCGAAGTGAAGGATGACTTCGGTACCACCATTTCCAACGTGCGCGACAAGTACGACATCAAGCTAAGCGACGCCACGGTGGCCGAACTCGCTACCAAACCCATCGAGTACGATACCGGGTTCACGCTGCTTCCGGGAAAGTATAAGGTGAAGTTCCTGGCCCGCGACGCCGAGACGGGCCGGATCGGAACTTACGAAATGCACATCGTGATTCCGAATCTGAACAAGGAAGACAAGCGTGTGCCGATCAGCTCGGTGGTTTTGAGCAGCCAGCGTGTGGATGCTAAAGACGCGTTGGCTAACGCTGCGAAGGATAAGGGAGTGGCCGAGTCGGTGAACCCGCTGGTGCAGGAAGGCCAGAAGCTGATCCCCAGCGTGACCCGCGTGTTCCGCAAGAACCGTGACCTGTACATTTACCTGCAAGCCTACCAGCAAGGCGCCGCGGCCACACAGCCGCTGGTGGCGTTCGTCACGTTTTACCGCGGGCAGACGAAGGCGTTTGAGACCGCGCCGCTACAAGTGGCGGAGGGCTTGAACAACCGGCTGAGGACAGTTCCTCTCAAGTTCAGCCTCCCGCTCAACAAGCTGCCGAATGGCGAGTATAACTGCCAGGTGACGGTGCTCGACCCCACGAGCCAGAAGGCGGCCTTCTGGCAGGCGCCGATTATGATTGTGCCGTAGGCCCCGTTACCGCGCCGCCCTACCGGCTATTACCGCCGCTCGTGCTCCTCGTAGCGTTCGCGGCCACCACGATAGGATTCCCGCTCACGTTCAGTGCGCTCGTGCAGTTGGTGAGGTTCCACGCGACGATCCGGTGCGTAGCGGGGAACTGCCGCATAGGGATGCACGTACGCACCTCGATTGACCCAGGTCCGCCGCCAAGGCGCATTGTTAATGAATACCGTGTGCGCACCCCATTCAAATCGGTTGTAGCCCCAGCCCCACGGTGCGAAGGCTGCTCCGATCGAGAACCCGAAGCCAAAGCGGATTGCCCCACCCACAACGAAGCCGGGACGTGGCGGGGCAAACACCACTAGTGGATCGTAGAACGGCACATAGTAAAAACCGGGGCGTGCCGGCAGAATCTCAATATACGGACCGGGGTTCACAATGATCTGCGCGTTGGATCGCAAATACCCATATTGGTACGCTTTGCGGCGCTCCCGCTGAACCGCGTCCATGACGTCCGGCTGTTGCGAAAGGAATGCGTTTCCCAATTGACCGGTCCAAGCCGGATCGGAGGCCATCATGTCGAGGACCGAAGGAAACGGTAGCAGCGCCTGGACGCTCGGATCCCACGGAAGCCGGTCGCCCTGAATGGCTGCGGCCAAAGCATCGCCCGTAAGGTAATGGTGCTGATCGGCCCAACGCGCGGCATCGGGTATCTGCTCGGGGAACGTGGCAGCCGCCAGGATTTGCGCAATTAGCGGATCGGGATATAGAGCAATCCTGGAAACCAGCCGATCCAACTCAGGCGGCGGGTAGGCGGGCGGCGGCGCCTGCGCAAATGCCGTCACTGCCAGCAGGCCAGCCACAGAGATCATCTTCATCGTCAATCGCATCCACGTTCTCCTGTTTCAACATTAAGAATTGGTAACTTAACCTTGGTCATGCACGTTAATAGTGACGGGGGTCACGATCGACATGTTACGTGTGTTCCCGGCGTTCCTGTTGCCTTGTGCCATGGTGCTGTTCGCGGCTGACGAACAGGCGTGGAAGGGCAAGCAGATTGCGGATTGGACCCAGGACGAAGCCACGCAGGTTCTGACCGATTCCCCGTGGGTCAAGACTGTCACTCCCACCGTACACCGGCGCAGCAACAATGGGCAACCCGGTGGCAGCCGGCGCAGCGGCATTGGTATTGGAGTGCCTGGAATCGGCGGGATCGGCGGACGGCGCGGCGGTTACGGCTACCCGGGAGGCGGCGGCGGTGGGGGCGGCTATCCGGGTGGACGGCGGAACGGGGAAGATGACAGCGGTTCCAATCAGGCGCCCACACTGAAGCTGCGCTGGGAAAGCGCGCTGCCCATTCGGGAAGCGGAACTGAAGACGCGTGACACCAATGCGCCCACGTTGGATGAAGGTCACTATGCGATCGCCGTCTATGGCGTGCCCGTCAGGATATCCAACGGCGACCCAAAAAAACTGGCCGATCAATACAACGGGAATGCTGCAATTAAGCGCGATGGCAAGAAAGATCTGAAGCCATCGAGCGTGGAAGTGTTGCAGAGGGACGATGGACCGGTCGTGGTGTATCTATTTCCTCGGTCCAAAGAAATTACCAGGCAAGACCGGCGCCTCGAGTTCGATGCCAAAATCGGCGTGCTGGAATTGAACGAGTCGTTTTTCGTTGAGGACATGGTGTTCCAAAATAAATTGGAACTCTAGACCCCAAGCAGTGCCTTGCCTATTTCGGTTCTGCACACGCGAAATTAGCGGCGTCATCCGTGCTGCCCGATCCGCGATACTGAGCAACCTGCGGATACGGGCACAGGGGTCGCGTCCGCGCCACGCCGCTAGCTGCATTTCCCGCCTTGTATTTGGTGGCGATGAGCGCGTGCGGGGCCGTGCCTTGCTCCACCCAAGTTTCGAGCGATTTCGAAATGCTGTGTTGCGGGTCCGCGGGTGCCACGCTGCCTTGCCCGAAACTGTCCGGGCCGGGACCGCCGCCGCAGTGCGCCATTCCCGGCGCCAGGTACAAACGAACGAATTGGGCGGTTTGCGGATTTCCCATCTTCTGCTGCACGCTTTTGAAGTAGTCGATGGAATTCAACGCCGAAATGGCGGCATCGCTCCAGCCGTGGTAAATGATGAGCTTGCCTTTCCGGTCCCGAAAGCGCGACAGGTCGGGATCGGTTGCGTTCAGCGTGCGGACGAATTTGTCATCGGCCACCTGAGTGCCCTTGTCCGGCTGAAACGTGTGAAAGTCCCACGCGGCGTTGTCGTAAACGAAGTTTCCGAAGAAGCCCGTGCCGAAGGCGAACATCAGGCTGCGTCCCGGCGCTGCACCGGTAATCCAGTCGCCCCACCCGTTGCCGCCGGTTTCGCCGCCGGGCAGGTGGCCGGGAAAACCCTGCTTGGCGGTGTAGAGTTTCTGGAGCGCGGCGACTTGTGGCGCGGTCAGGCAACTATCCGATTCGCCTGAATTGCACAGAAGTTGGGCGGGGTCGAACTTGCACCGTGACGGCTCGCCGATGATGCCGTCCTGGACGCCGTCCTGCGCATCGCAAGCCGCCAGTGTCGCCGCTTGGATCGCGGGTAGCTTCGCGGCGGGGATGTACGCGGCGGGATCGCTCAACATCAGCGCGTCCGCCATCGCCGACGACAACAGGCGCGTCCAGTAGTTGGCCGGCGCTCCGGCCAGAATGCCATCGTAATCCAGCGGGAACCGCTGAGCTTCCATCAGAGCTTCGCGCCCTCCATTGGAACACGAGCTGAAGTAGGAATAACGCGGCCTCTTTTCATAAAAGGCCTTGATGACAACTTTGGCCTTTTCGGCCGTTTCGTGGACCGCCCGGTAACCGAAATCGGTGATCTTTTCGGGATGTCCCACCGCCCATCGTCCGTCGATCGCGCTGCCCTTGTGCCCGGTGTCGCTGGCGGAGGCCACATAGCCATTGGACACCGCATCCCCCATGCCGCCGAAATCGATGGACCCGGCAAAGCCGCCGTTTCCGAGGCCCTCATATTTGCCGTTCCATCCGGAAGCCGGCAGCCAGATTTCGAATTCGATATGCGAATCGGCTGACGGCTGCAACACGCCTTGCACTCGACAGAACGCGGGCAGTTTCTTGTAGTCGACACCCGCCTGGCCGAGCTGTAGGCCTGCGGGCGGGGTGAACGCCCCAGCGGCAACGCTGGTGGCGGCGGTAATGGTGGTGCCCGCCGGTTTGAGCGCGGACAAGCCTTCGCAAGTGGCGGCGGTCAGCGGTCCGGTCAACAAAGCGGCCGAGAGTACGAGCCTCAGTTTGCTTCGTAGCATATAGACATATTAAACACCCAAGGAGGCCAGGGACGTGCGCCGTCAACAGGTCGGCTATAATGGCGGCGATCTTCACTTTTCGAGGAGTCTCACGATGACATTTGCAAAGTTGACAATTCTGGCGGCCGCGACCGCGGCTTTGAGTAGCAGCACTTTTGCCCAACTTCCTTCCTCCAAGGTACTCACTTTGGACGTGGCGCACGCGATCGCGCAGGAAGCCATGGCGAAGTGCAAAGCCGATGGCTACAAAGTGACCGTGCTGGTGGTGGACGCCCTCAACGCGCCCAAAGCCATGCTGCGCGACGATGGAGCGACCGCGTCCACAACCGAAGTAGCCAAAATGAAGGCCACTGCTACCATGCTCTACAACCGGCCCTCGGGTCCGGCGCAGCCACCGGCCCCCGGCACCACGGCTCCGCCCGCGACGATACCCGGCACCATCAACGCCCAGGGCGGCGTGCCTATCAAGGTGGGCGACTCCACGATTGGCGCGGTCGCCGTGAGCGGTGCTCCAGGTGGTGACAAGGATGCCGCTTGCGCCAACGCCGCACTAGCGAAACTGGCGGACAAGTTGCGGTAGTTCGGCGGATCGGGATGCGAAACATGGGTGCGTTCTTGGGAGCGGGGATCGTCCTGTTCGCGGTGTCAGCAGCCGCTGCGGATTCGGCTCCCATTGCAAACTTAACCATCGGTCAGATTCGCGGCACGCAGTTGGAGCAAGGTGGCGCGGTGTTCAAAGGTATCCCGTACGCGCAGCCCCCGATATTTAACCTGCGTTGGCGACCGCCCCAGCCCGTACGCTCTTGGCAGGGCATGGTACGCGATGCCACCGGGTTTGGATCCCCATGCTCCCAGATGAGTGGCGGACGCATGATGGTGAACAGCCAGGAAGACTGCCTGTTTCTCAATGTGTGGACGCCGGACTGGCCGGCCAAAACCCGCCTTCCGGTCATGGTCTGGTTCCATGGCGGCGGAAATTATGCGGGCACCGCTTCGAGCGACAACTTCGATGGAGAAAGCCTGGCCCGCCACGGTGTGGTGCTGGTAACGGTCAATTACCGCCTCAACGTATTTGGGTTCCTGGCCCACCCGGGTTTGACGCAGGAGTCGCCGCACCACTCCTCCGGCAACTACGGCCTGCTGGATCAGATAGCGGCGCTGCAGTGGGTGCACGACTACATCGCCCGTTTGGGAGGCGACCCGGCCAACGTCACGATCTTCGGACAATCCGCGGGAGCCGTCGATGTGAACGTGCTCATGACAACGCCGCTGGCGAAGGGCTTGTTTCATCGAGTCATCGCCGAGAGCGGCACCGTGACTCGGAACCCCGACCCGATTTCCATGAGCATGACGGCTCTGGGCAACCTGATGCCGGTGAAGAATGGACCAGTTACTTACTCTGATGCCCCGACTCTCGCCGAAGCCGAACAGGCGGGCGAAAAATTCGGCGGGAGTTTGAAGGACTTGCGGGAGGCGCCGGCTGGTGACCTTCTAAAAGCCACGACTGCGCCCCGCATGAGTATCGGCCCGGCCAACGGCGTAGTGGTGGACGGGTGGGTCTTTCCCAAACCGCCCGCGGAAGTATTCGCCACGGGTCATGAGCTGCGCGTTCCGCTGTTGATCGGCAACAATGCGCGCGAGCGAACACCGCCTCAGGCGACTCCCGAAGATCTGCAGAAAGCTATGGAAGCCATGTATGGACCGCTGGCGCCGCGGGCCTTTGCGCTTTATGCCGTCGAGGGCCCCGACCCGCTCTACGGAGGGCCAGGAGCGCAATGGGTGGTGGATAGCCTCTATCGGTGCCCGGTCGTGGCGCAGGTAGTCTGGCATTCGGCCGCTGGAAATCGGTCGTACGAATATCAATACGACCACGCTCCCCCCGGACGAGAAGCCTTGGGCGCGGTGCATGGTGCTGAAGTTCCGTACGTATTCGGCAAGCTGGGCGAAAACGCCGTGGCCGTTGACCGCGACATCTCCGCCGCGATGGAACAATACTGGACGAACTTCGCCAAGACCGGCAATCCGAACGGTGCGGGCTTACCGCAATGGCCGGCTTTCGACGCGAAGGCGCGCGGATACCTGGAATTTACAGATAATGGGCCCGTAACTCGCGAAGGCCTACGGCGCCCCTACTGCGACCTTTATGTAGACAATGTGAAGCGGCTCGTGGGGCGGTGACAGCCGGCACTGGCTAGTCCTTCTCTTCTTCCCAACCCGTCACCGGACGCCCCACCACCTGCGCCAGGCTCACCGGCTTGCGCCGCCAGGGCTGGCCGTGGGTCTTGTCGATCTCTTCGCGGTAGTTCATCAGCGGGCCGGGATATCCAATGAGCTGCCATCCGATCAATCCGGCGTTGCCGCCGTGCATCGGGTCGCTGAACATGCCTTCGATGGTGTGCTGCCGCAGAATGCGAAAGAACGTCGAGCGTTCGATTGAGCGCAACCGCTCGTCCTGTTGGGCCGGCTTGAGATCCGCGAAATCGCCGAGCTTCTCAATTCCTGCGCGATAGACCTCGCGCGGCGTCTGCTTACCCTGATAACCGTGCTCCGGCACGGATTCCACGAACGGCGGCTTGGTGTAACGGTACTTATCTTTTCCGTAAGGCCCGGCGAGTTGCCGGTCGATGAAGACCACCACGCCGGCCTCTTTAGCGCCGGGGCCGTTCTCGTCGCTGGGAAAGATCCGCGCGCAGGCGGCTTCAACCACGCGCGCCTCAGCAGCGGTGAAGAAGCGCAGCGGCACGCGGACATCACCGGTCTGCGCCTGCACACGAACAGGCTCGCGGGCCAGCGTGTACAACAGTACGCCGCCCAAGCTGGTGGCGGGAAGGGTAATGAATTCGCGTCGTTTCATGCCAGTCCTCCGGGCCGCTTGAGATATCGGTCTACAATGCCATCGGCGGCGCGCAGCGTGATCGCCAAAATGGTCAGAGTGGGGTTACCCGAGCCGTTCTGGGGAAAGGCCGATCCGCCCACCACCCACACGTTCGACGCCTGCCAGTGCTGCAGCCAGGGATTCACCACGCTGTTCTCGGGCGATGTGCCCATGATTACGCCGCCGTTCACGTGGGTGCTCTGATACTGCGTGACGGTGTAGCGCTCCAATTGGCGCGAATTGGCGCCACCCGATTGCGTGTTCATCGCCTTGGCGATCTGCGCGTGAACCTTGGTGAGCATGGCGCCCTGAGCCCGCTCATGGTCGGTCCAGTCGAGCGTCAGACGCATGAGCGGATCGCCGTGCTGATCGGTGTAGGTGGGGTCAAGGTCCACATAATTCTGCCGATAGGCCATGTGTTCCCCCTCGCTGGTGATGGCGGCGGCGCGATCGTGCCAGCGGAGAGCTGCCTTCTTCCACTCCGCGCCCCAATCCTCTTTGGCCTCGCCCGGCGGAATTGCGCCAAAGCCGGCGATCGGTCCTTCACCCGTGCTCATCACACGGATATTTCCGCCGCGCAGCACTCCGGGGTAGCCGTCCAGTCCCTCTTTGCCATCGAAATCGCTGATCCCGATGCCGAGCCCGCCCGCTCCCATGAACGCGTTCAGCGGCTTGTCGAAGAAGACGCGCGTGGATTGCGACACCTGGTGCGTGAGGTTCTTGCCGGTGGCGCCCTTCCCGGTGGCTGGATCGTACGGTTCGCCGAGCTTGGAGAGCAGCAGCAGGCGCGCATTGTTCAAGGTCCACGAAGCTACGATCACGATGCCGGCGGGCTGGAGGATCTCCTCGCCGGAGGCATCCAGGTAGCTCAGCCCTTCCGCCTTGCCATTGGCGTGTACCACCCGCCGCACGTTGCAACCGGTTCGCAAGCTGAACGTTTTCCGTTTCTGCAGCACCGGCATCAAGAGGTTGGTAGGCTGGGCCTTGGCGCCGATCATGCAGCCGTAGCGCGTGCAATAGCCGCAATAGGCGCAGGCCGGGCGGGAGACGCCGTCGGGATTGGTGTAGTTCCGGCTCAACGTCGCGGTAGGGACGGGATAGGGATGATAGCCCAACTCGCGCACCGCCTTTTCAAACACCGTGGTGGCGTAGGTCAGCTTGTGCGGCGGATTAGGATACTCGTGCGATCGCAATCCCTCGAAGACGTTGCCGCCATCCACGCGCTTGCCCTGCAGGTTCCCCGCCTTGCCGCCGACGCCGATCAACTGTTCGGCGCGCCAGTAGTAGGGCTCCAGTTCGTCGTAACTGAGTCCCCAGTCCTGCACCGCGACATTCTCCGGCAGCCGCGCGCCATATTTTTCGCGCAGAAACGTGGCCAGGTGGAACTGTTCCGGATAAAAGCGATAGGAAATACCACCCCAGTGCTCGCCCGCGCCGCCCACACCCGTACCCGGATTGAAGGATCCGTACTGCCGGATGGGCACCGCACTGGCGCGGACGGAATGCCGGTGCGTAGCGGTCTCCTCCGCCAGGTTCTGCATCATGCGAAAGCGCAGCGCGTAATCCAGCTCATCCATGCCGGTGGCATAGTCTGCCGTCTTACGCGGCTGGCCGCGTTCCAGGACCACCACCGAAAGCGACGTGCGCGCGGTGATTTCCTTTGCCAGAGTCAGGCCGACAAAACCACCGCCGGCAATTACTACGTCGACTGGCTTGAGTCGCTTCATGGGAAGCTGCACCTCCTGGGCGAGATAAGACGACCAGTTTACACCTTAGAACTGACCGGTCAAAGAACCGCGACCGTAAGGGAGCGGTGCTCGCAATATGGGCAAAATGCCCATAAAACAGGGCCTAAGCCCTTTGTTTCTGGATGCAAAACGGGCAAAACGCCCACATTCCCCCGTAACGTTCTTATTTCCCCACCGCGTGGACCGCGTCCTTCTCGTTGTCCTGACAGAAGTAATCCAGCAGCTCCGTATCCAGCAGGATGCGCTGGTTCAGGGTGACCGTCCAGGGCTTTGTGTAGGCCTTTGGGTCGTCGACCGTTACTGCGATTTCGAGACGCCCGTAACTCACGCGCCGGAACCGCTCGGTAACTTGACCGGCCTCGGTCAAGGGACTGCCGTTGCGGTCCAGCCACGTTCCGTCCCTAAAACCGATCGTCTTGGCGACCAGCGTATCGCCTTCCCACTTGCCGGCCGAGTAGCCGTTCCAGTTTGGCGTCGGGTCGTCGGGTAATGGCCGCCCGTCGGTGAAGATCTGGCGGAAGGTGACATCGCGCTCGGAGAGAATCACTACCAGACCCGGGAGTTGGAGGATCTTGCGGGGTGGGGGAAAGGTCAGCAGACGCAGGGCGCCCGCCGGCTGGCACCGCGCCACGGGATCGTCCTTCCCCAAGTCGGCCGATCGTTTCTTCACCAGCTCGGCAGTCCAGGGCTGATATGGCAGACCGCCCTTGAGTTTCGCCCCCATGTTGGCAAACTCCGGCCCGCCCGGATAGTCGCCGCAGCCCTCCGGAGGGCAGGCAGCCTCGAGTTGCCAGATTCCGGAGAGGTCCGGTTTGCCATCCGCCGTCCGCGGGGCTCGGGCCGAGAGATTCGGTTTTCCGTTGGGCAGGCGTGGGACGCCGGCCGTCGGGTAGTGCAGCCACTGCGCGGGGGCAGCCGTCACTCCCGCTAGAGCGGAAATCAGGAGCCAACCTTGTGAATTCAACGGCATCGGTGCTCTGCCTCCGGTCAGCGGCGATTATACACGATTGCTCGCGTGGAACTGGCCCGCGGTAAAGAACGATGGGATGTTGGCCGATAAGAACGGGTGATGGCGATTGTGGTTTCACAGGAAGGCGACAAAGCCGTAATCCGTCCATCGACAATGGAGATCGCAGCCGGCTCATTACCTGCACTGCGCACCCAAATGCGCGAGATCGTGGGCAATGGCGCGCGAGAGCTTGTGGTAGATCTGGCCAATGTCCAAGCGGTCGATGCAAGCGGCATCGGCCTGCTGGTTTCCGCCCACAACTTGTTGCACAGGCTGGGCGGCCGGCTGGTGGTGGTCCACGCCTCGCAAGACATTCTGGATTTGCTCCACGCGATGCGCCTCCACAAGCATTTCAACGTCAATCGAAACGACCCGGCAGACTAATGGAGCGCGTTATGCCGCTGTCAACAGAATCGGCTCGTTCTTGGTAATCACCAACGTGTGTTCGTAGTGCGCCGCCAGGCTGCCGTCGGCGGTCGAGATGGTCCACCCGTCGGACTGCGGTTGGCTTTGCCCGTTGCCCGCGCAGATGATCGGCTCGATGGTGATGACCAGCCCTTCGGTGAGCCGCGCGCCGAAACGCGGGTGGTAGGGGACCGAAGGCGGCTCGTGGATCGTGCGACCTACTCCGTGACCACATAATTCGCGCAATACACGGAAGCCGCAGCGGGTGGTCTCGCGCTCCACGGCACGCCCGATATCGGAAACGCGGTTGCCCGCGCGCGCAGTTTTAGCCGCCAGCCGGAAGGAACTTTCCGCGCACCGCACCAAAGCTGCCGCACGCTCGGTGACCGCCCCACCATCACGGTCACCGCCGCATCCGCGTAAAATCCGTCCTTTTCGGCCACCAGGTCCAATTTGACCAAATCGCCAGCCGCGATCGCGCGACCGCCCGGGATTCCGTGGATCGCTTCCTCATTGACGCTGATGCATAGCGCGCCCGGGAATCCGTAGACCTTGGGAGGCGCGGACTCGGCGCCGTTCTCGTCGAGCACCCGACGGCCGATCGCATCCAATTCCGCGGTGGTAATCCCGGGGCGCACCGCTTGCGCGGCCTTATCCAGCGCCTTGCGAACGATCCGGCCGATAGTCCGAAGCTTCTCCAGCTCAGCCTGATTACGGATGGACATAGCGTCCATTTTGGCACGTTAACCAAAGTGATCTGTTGTGTTGCTAACAAAAGTGAGGTGTGTCAACGAACGTGAACTTGTGCAGGCTGGAGAAGTAATGTAGCGTTCAGGTAGAGTACCTTTCTACTAACCAAGGGGCCCTATCGTTCGGCGACTTTCGATGGGCCCTCCTGGCTCTCCCCTAGGGAATGAAAATACTGCGCGACGGCGGAAGGAAAAGACGGGCCGCTCCCGGCAGCCCGCCCAAGTAATTAAGCCACTTTGGAATGGCCTTGACTGCGCTCCCAGTCTGCCAGGTCGCGCTCGGCCTGCTCCTTTGTATATCCGTACCGTTCCTGCAATTTGCCCAGGAACTGGTCCCGTTTGCCGGCAATTACGTCCAAGTCGCTGTCGGTCAGCTTCCCCCACTTCTCCTTAACCTTTCCCTTCATCTGTTTCCACTGACCTTCTACTTGGTCCCAATTCATGTTTGATACCTCCGCTGAGGAAAGGTGCAGCTGTCCGGCCACCGTGTCCCGTTATACACTGACCGCCTGGGTTAGCACCTCCCGGCTAACCGTTTGTGGTAGCCTCCACGACCCGCTGGAACCACGTAAAATGGTGGAATATGAAGCCGTCTGTGATCTTGCTTCTTGGAATGGCCCTCTGTCTGGCCGCTCCCTCACGAATCGATACTGCGAAGACCGTCGGGAACCCGGCCGCGCCGGTTACCATCGAGCTCTTCAGTGACTTCCAGTGCCCTGCGTGCCGCGGACTGCATATGAGTTTGCTTCCGTCCATCATGCGGGATTACGTGGCGACCGGAAAGGCGTACCTGGTGTACAAGGAATTTCCTTTGATGCAGCATACCCACGCCCGAGAAGCGGCCACTTATGCTGTAGCGGCCGCGCGCGTAGGCAAGTACGAACAGGTGGCCGACGCTTTGTTCCAGAACCAGCAACATTGGGAAGCGGACGGCAAAGTTTTCGAGACCGTAGCCACCGCGCTCACACCCGCCGAGCAGAAGAAGGTTCAAGCGTTGGTGAAGGATCCAGGCGTTCTCAATGAAGTGGCTCAGGATGTGCAAGAGGGCCTGGAGCAGAGTGTGAATCAGACCCCCACGTTGATGATCATTCGCGGAACCAAGAAGTACCCGCTTGCCGGCGTACCGAACTACAGCCTGCTGCAGGCACTCTTGAATGATCTGTCGAAGTAACATTCTGCGAATCGCATGGCTGGTGGTGCGGCTGGCTGTAGGCGGCGTATTGGTTTATGCCGCCTGGACCAAGCTGCGCGAGCCATGGATGCTCTTCGCGATTTCGATTGACGCTTATCACGTGCTGCCGCAATGGGCGGTCACCCTGGTGGCGCGTACGCTGCCTTGGGTGGAATTAATGGTGGGTTTGCTGTTGCTGGCCGGCCGTTGGATGCGCATTTCGACGGTGGCGGCATCGGCGCTCCTGACCCTTTTCTTTACCTTGATGGTGCGGTCCTATGCGCGCGGCGAGGGCATTGATTGCGGGTGTTTCGGTCCCGGCGAGGCCATCTCGCCCATAACTCTGTTGCGTGATGGATTGCTGCTGGGCGGTTCGTTGCTCCTAACGGCGAAAGCTTTTTGGAAGCCCCGCAAGCCCGGGCCAAGTGCCATAGAGAACGTCGCTCAGAGTAGTTACCGACCCGCCTAGCGAACGGATCTCCGAGTACGCGCGGGCAGCGTCCCCGGCGTGCAGTTCCTTAACAGCCTCCGACACGACTGCCACCCGTCTCTTTGCGGCCAGCAGCCCGCGGGCCGCGTATAGCACGCAAATCTCGGTCACCACCCCGTAAACTACAAAGCTATCCGCACCGAGGGCCTCGACGACCCGCGGCAGGGTAAGCGTGGCGAATGCATCCACCGTCTGTTTTTCGAGCAAGATCTGCCGCGCGCCTTCCAGGGAGAATGCTCGTTCCCGATTGGGAATGACCACGCGCTTATCGAGCAGAGTCGCGCAGGCTTTGTGTTGGCCCTGGGTTCCCGCGATACAGTGGGGCGGCCATGACCGGAACTCCGCGTCGTCTTCACTGTGCGCGTCCATTGTGGACAAGACCGTTATGCCCTGCGCTGCCGCGTAACGGTTGAGCTGCTCGATGGCGGGAACGATACGCTCTGCGCCCGGCACGTACAAGGCGCCTGCGGGATACAAAAAATCGAGCTGCGTGTCGACATCGACGAACACCGTCTTCATGGGGCGCACTACATCAAGTTCCGCCGGGTCTGCTCGATCAGCGTTTTTAGCTCGCGGCTGTAAATCACCGGCCACGGCTCGGTGACCTCCAGTTGCCGCAGCGCGGGCGAGAGATTGGCGATCGCCGTGGCGGCCCGGCAGCGGGCCTGGTCCAGGCTGGGCAGCGGCTCGATGAGACGGCCGCCCAGGATCACGGGGCGCAGCAGGGCTTCACCGTTGCCGCATTCGCCCGAGCGGGCTACCACGTCGCGGTGCGCATCGCGAAAAACCTGCTTGGAGCCGGGGAAGGTCACCTTGTCGTCGCTCAATTTCGAAGTGAACCGCTGGATGCCGCCGATATCCAACTCCACCATCTTGTAAATAGCGCCCATGGCGGGTGCGTCGGCTGACGTCGCCAACTGCGTACCCACGCCGAAGGCATCGATAGGGGCGCCGCTGCGAACCAGTTCGCGGATGCGATACTCGTCCAGGTCGCCGCTGACCATAATTTTCGCATCGCCCAGCCCGCCTTCGTCGAGTACGGCGCGTACTTCGCGCGAGAGCGTTGCGAGGTCGCCGCTATCCAACCGAACGCCCCAGATCGGCTTGCCCAATTTGGCTGCCTGGCGGGCGCCCTCGATGGTGTCGTAAGTGTCGATGAGCTGAATGGTGTGTTCGCCCAGAAGCCGCTGCAACTGGCGGAACGCTTCGAGCTCGCCGGGAAACGACATCACCCACGAATGCGCGGCGGTGCCCATCACCGGAATGCCGTAGCGAAAGCCGGCCAGCGTGTTACTGGTTCCGGAGCAGCCGCCCACGTACGACGCGCGCGCGCCCAGCACGCCTGCTTCGGGGGTGTGCGCCCGGCGCGTGCCGAACTCCACGATTTCGCGGCCGCCGCCGGCCTCCACGCACCGGGCCGCTTTGGTGGCAACCAGACTGGGAAAAGTGACGGCTGAGAGCAGGTACGTTTCCGGGATCTGTGCCTCAATCAGCGGCGCGCGCACATTGAGCACGGGCTCGCCGGCGAACAGGGGTGTGCCCTCCGGCACCGCAAATAGATCGCCCGTGAACCGAAACTTCCGCAGGTAGTCGAAAAATCCCGAAGAGGCGTTCTGGAACTGCGGAAGCCCTCGAAGGTAATCGATCTCGTCCGCCTCAAAACTAAGGTTCAGCAGATAGTCGACGACCTCGGGCAGGCCGGCGACGATCACGAAATTTCGGTTGGCCGGCAGACGGCGGACGCTTAATTCAAAGGTGGCCTTCTCGCGGGCTTTGCCGGCTTCGAAATAGCCGGCGGCCATGGTCAGCTCATATAAGTCGGTAAGAAGGCCATTCACGGGAACCTATTTCTTCTTGCTGGGCGCCGGGGGCGCGGCTTCCTTCACATCGGATGCCGCCTTCTTTAAGTCATCCACAGCTGACGCTTCTAACCCATAGATGCTTGGGTCGTCCTGGCGCTTCGCGAAATATTTGCTGCCTTCCTTCGTAACGGTAACCTTTTCAGTGCGTTTCCCCTGGTTCGAGACTACCGTGGCTTCGAACACCTTTTCCTGGCCCGGTTCTGCCTCGAAAGTGGATGCGGTCAGATCGCGGAGCTTATCGATGAGCGTCTGGACGGTGGCATTGTCCATCTTCTTTGTGCCGGACGTCCAATCGCTACCGGCCTTGCTGTAGCCGACGCCTTGCACTTCCAGATAGGACGGATCGCTGAAGCCGAACTCGAAGAGCTTCTTGCTGCGGAAGTCGTTGGCGCCTTTTTCGAGACTCTTCCCGATATCGCCGGTCACTTTGTAAATGCCGGCGACTGCGGAGCTCTTAGCGTAATAGTTGTTGGTTTTGTCTTTGTGAACTTCAAGGCTCTGGGTTCCGTTCGCATCGGTCACTGTCGCGGTGCCCACCTTGGGAGCCGACGCAAAGGCTGCGGCTGCCTTCTGCGAGTCTTCAGCCAGGTCCATGCGGGCGTCTTTCAAAGCATTGATCAGGGTGTCGACTTGCGATCCATCGGCGCGCAGCGGGCGGGGCTTCAGGATCTGCCACTCGTTCTGGTTGTTCTTGCCGAACTCGATGGTCTCGCCCTTGGCCTGCAGATCGACGCGCGTGAGCTTGTCGGAATCAAAGGTGAGCAGCCGCTTATCGCGCAGATCGTTCGGGGACTTGTCGATATTGGTTTTCGCGTAGCTGCCGACGGTGAAGACGCGCGCATCGTTGGCGAGCTTGGCGTAGTTGCCGGAACCGGTGGGGGTCTCGTCGCCGATCAGAAGGCGGTCGGTTTTGCCGTTTTTCTCAGAGATCTGCACATCGAGCGTCGGACTCTGCAGCCCGTAGGGGGTCAGGTCGGTGGCCTTGGCATCCACTACGGTTTCGGCGTTCAATGTCCCTAATGTTGTAACCAGTGAAGAGGCGGCATCCACATCGGCCGGTAAAGCTTGCGGCTGCGTCAGTTTCCAGGTGTTACCGGCCTCGCGGTGCACCTCTACGGTTTCGGTGGGCTTCTTGATCAGAATGTCCTGGACCTGGTCGCCCGGAATCGCCAGGATCTTGGTGGTGGTCGTATCGGTTGTCGATTTACTGGCTGCCGCCTGCTTCTTATTTGACCACCAGGTCAAGCCAGCCAGGACGGCCAGAAGAGCAACGCCGACAAGCAGTCCCTTGGGCTTCATCGCTTACCTCCGCTTCCACCAGGTGCCGAGCCCCATGGCGACCACCGCCAGCGGGAAGAATACTACGCTGAGCCAGAACATCATGTTTTGTCGCTGCCCGTTCATGTTTAGCGCCTGGTTGGTAGGCTCTTTCGGCCGGATCGAGATGAGATCCTCATCCGCCGTTAGCCAGTTAACCATGTTGGAGAACAGATCACGGTTGCCCAGCGAATTCGAGCCAGTAACGTTATTCAGCGCCCATTGCGACGTGCCCACCACAATGATGCGGCTCTTGTTGCTGCCCGAGGTGATGGTACCGGCAGCCGCCAGCGCGAAGGGACCCTTCTTGCCTTTCTTGACGTCGATTGCACCGTTAGCGGCGACCTCCGTCACGGCCACGCTGTCCTCGGTGGTGCCAAATAGTTTTTCGACGGTTGCGTTTCCGCCCGATTTTATATCCAGAGAGCGGGACAACGGGAACGCTGTGGGGATGCGCGTCAAAGGCCGTGTGATGGTGTGCGATTCGTATTGAGTGATCACCGGAATTTCCGGGCCCAGCCCAAAAATCCGGCCAATGCCGCTCAAGTCGAGGACCAGATCTTTATTCACCGTTACGCCCCAATCGGCCAGGAGTTTGAGCAGTTCGGGGCTGTCGGTAGCCGACTGGTCACGGCCGATGCGCACCGAGTCGTCGAGCATGAAAAGGGCCTTGCCGCCGCCCTCCACGTAAGACTTGATGCCTGCTACCACGGCCGGCGCATATGCCGTTTGCGGACCACCGACTATCAGCACGGTGCAATCCGTAGGAACTTCAAAGTTGGCCGCGGCCGGCTTCTGGCCGACCGTGACGCCTTTCTCGTCCTTTGGAGTGTCTGTCGTCGGCGTGATGGTACGGGTTTTGTAGTTGTCCCGCTCCAATACAGTCTTCAGAACCGAGAAGCCACCTGCCTGCGTATCGTCGATACTGTGCTCGCCGCCGGCAGACAGGAAACACACGTTGCGTGTGCCGGTCTTCAAGGAGCGGATCAATGCGCCGGTGATCTCTTCTTCCGTGAGGCTTTTAGCCGGTTCGCGGCGCAGCCCGCTGTCCACCACAACGTTGGAGTCGCGCGTGAAGCCCGCGGCGCGCGCTACTTGCGGCTTCTTCACCGGGTCGATGTAGTCCACATGCACTCTCGGAGAAAGGTTGGCGTAGCGGTCCAGCAGATCGCGCGCTTGCGGAAATTGCTCCTGCCGGTCGAAATAGAGAATCTTCACATCGCGATTCAGGCCCCTCACCATCTTTTGGGTCTGATCGGAGAGGCTGTACTGCTTGTTGCCGGTGGCGTCGAACGATTTGTCGTATCGATTCGCCAGAAAATTCACCACTCCCAGCACCGCGATGATCACCAGGATGTAGACAGAAACGTACGCCGTGAATTTGGTCTGCCGCGCACTCATCCATTTTTTGGTCATTTCACGACCTCCAGCGCAGCGATTCCATCGATCGCGACGTGATAAACAGAGCAAAGAAAATCATAGTGATATAGAAGATCACATCCTTCGTTTCGATAACACCTTTCGCGAAATTGTCGAAGTGAGTGACGATCGAGAGATAGTTGAGGGCCGACCAGACGGGGCCGTTGTCAAAGGAGGTGAACCAATTCAACAAATACAACAGGAGACATACAAAAAAAGTTACGCCACCCGCTACGATTTGGTTGCGCGTGGTGTTGGAGATGAACGCCCCGATCGCCAGCAGGCATCCGCCTTGCAGCAAGAGCCCCAGATAGGCCACCAGGACCGGACGGATATCCGGCTTGCCCCAGGCAAACAAGAGCGCCAGGTTGACCATCGACATCAACAGGATGCAGAGGTATAGCAGCATGGCTCCGAGCCATTTGCCGAGGATGATCTGCAGATCGGTAATGGGCGAGGTCAGCAGCAATTCGATGGTACCGGAACGCTTTTCTTCGGCGAAAAGACGCATGGTAATCATGGGAATCAGGAACAGCGATATGGTGCTGGCGAACCCCAGCAGCGGAGAAATGATCTGCTGGTTGAGGTTCATCGGCATCGACTGCCCTTGCATCTGCATTTGGAAGCTGAACCGCATCACGTCGCCCGTAGACCGATACAAAACGAACCCGAATACCAGCCCGAAGAACGCCATCAGCAAGTAAGCGATGGGTGAAGCAAAATAACTCTTGAGCTCTTTCTGGCAAATCAGCAATACGCTGCTCATGTAGTGGCTCCTACTTTTTCCGTCTCTTTCTCCTCGGACGTGGTGAGCTGCAGGAAGATGTCTTCCAGGCTCAGCCCGATGGAGCGCATTTCATTGAGGTTCCAGCCGGAATTGACCACGGTCCGGGCCAGGTCCCCGCGGATCTGGCGGTCTGGGAGGCTCTCCACCTCAAACGCCAGACGGCCGTTGCGGGAATCCTTCATTACCACGCGGCTCACTCCCGACACCTGTTCCAACCGCTGCTGCACTTCGCTGGGATTAGGCCGTCCCCCGGCCGCTTCCAGTTCGACGACCACCGCTTCGGCGCCTCGCAACCGGTTGGTCAGATTCGCAACCGAGTCGATGGCGACCAGTTTCCCCTGGCTGATGATGATCACACGCTCGCACATTTGCTCTACTTCGGAGAGGATGTGTGTACTCAGGACGATGGTGTGATCGCCAGCCAGCGACTGGATCAACCCTCGCGTCTCGATGATCTGCTTGGGATCGAGGCCGGAAGTCGGCTCATCCAGCACCAGAACGTCGGGGTTGTGAATGATCGCCTGGGCTAATCCGACGCGCTGCCGGTAGCCCTTGGAAAGCTTGGAGATGAGTTTATCGCGGACGTCGGCAACGGCGCATTTCTCCATTACTTCGCCGACGCGTCTGGTCAAGTCCTTGGATGGAATACCCTTCAGCTTGCCGACAAACGTGAGGTATTCGACAACTTCCATTTCCGGATAGAGAGGCGGCGTCTCCGGCAAGTAGCCGATGCGCTTCTTCACCTCCATGGGGTTCTCGAGCACATCAAAACCGGCCACGGTAACCTTGCCCTCGGAAGGCGGAAGAAAGCAGGTTAGGACCCGCATCGTTGTAGTCTTCCCGGCGCCGTTGGGGCCCAGAAAACCAACGATTTGGCCCTTTTCCACCTCGAAGGAAATGTCATTCACCGCGACGGTGCGAGCGTATCGCTTGGTGAGACCTTCGACTTTAATCATATGAGTTGTGTCCCAACAAAAACAGACGTAAAACTTGCCATTTGGGCTTCATTGGGGGCGCTGCGCGAGCCAACGCCGACGGATTACCGATAGAGATACATTCTAAAAACGCCGCCAAGTATTGTCAAATGAGCGCCGGAGGCGCGGGCAGCCAGTTTGGCCTCTGCTACAGTAGAGGCTTGCTTCTGACCATATCACAAGGCCAGGCAATGATCGCACCCGTGTTGGCCACCACGGTGGGGGTTGCGTCCGGAATACTCGGGGTGTGGCTCACTGGCGTAGAGCGGCGGTCGCGACTGGTGGTGGCTTTCAGCGCGGGAGTGCTGTTAGGCGTGGCGGTTTTCGGTCTGCTCCCGGAACTGGCGATTGAGAAGGGCTGGGTGCCCAGCCTGCTCCTGTTCGGTCTGGGGTACGGGCTATTGATCGCCATCAACCGCTATGCGTATCCGGTGTGCCCTACCTGCGCGCACGATCACGATCACAGCGGTTGTGCCGATGAGCTACACGGCTTCCTGGCGCCGCTAGTGGCGGCTGCGGCGGTCCACAGTTTTGTCGACGGGTGGAGCATCGCTACCGCGCAGTGGGCCGCTCCGCTCGGATTACGCGTGGCCGTCCCGCTGGCCATCGCGTTGCACAAGGTGCCTGAAGGAATTGCACTGGGCGGCATCCTGCGCGCATCGGTGAGTTCGCGACCCTCGGCGCTCGGCTGGTGTGTCATGGCGGAAGGCTGCACTTTGCTCGGAGGCGGTGCCGGACTGCTGATGGCGCCCCGCCTGGGAACGGACTGGATTTTATATCCTCTCGGGCTCACGGCGGGATGGGTCTTCTATCTCGGGTTCCATGCCGTTCATGAGGAATGGAAGCGGCGCGGTGCGGCGCCTGCTTTTGTTTCGGCGTTAACGGGCGTAGCCGGCGCGGCTGCGATTCAGCGCGGCGCCGAAGCGCTGTTCCGGTAGAGGGACCGCGTGGACAACCTCGAGGAATAAGCCCTCGACAGCGCTAAGAATCGCGATTCACAGCGGCGACTGCATTTCTGGTGTGAACATGTCATCGGGCAAGCGTTTTATTCACAAGTTTGTCACACGGCGAGGTTGGTAAGTCCAACCAGAGACTGCTCCAGATATTTGTTGAAAATGGATCGCCCTTTCGAATTCAAGCTGGCTTTCAACCGAAGCGCGCGCTACAAAAGGAGAGTCCATTAGACGGCTGCGAGGCTTGGTTGGCAAATCTCGGGGGAGGTGGTCATCCCGGTGCGCAGCCGTCTGAATCGGGCGCTCTCCTATTTCACTCCTGCGGGTTGTCCGGCATGTACCGGGCTGAGCCATCCGTGGCGATCGGGCTTGGTCCCTTTCACAATCGCAAAAAACTCCCGTTGTAGTTTCTCTGCGATGGGGCCGCGGTGTCCCTTGCCCACAGCAATGTGGTCGATGCTGCGGATCGGAGTAATCTCCGCCGCCGTTCCCGAGAAGAAAACTTCGTCGGCGATGTACAGCAATTCGCGCGGAATGATGGTCTCTACCAGGGGAATCTCCAGCTCGCGGGCGATGGTGATGATGGAATCGCGTGTGATGCCGGGCAGAACCGACGCTCCCAGCGGCGGTGTGTGAATCTTGCCATCGCGCACCACAAAGATGTTCTCGCCCGAGCCCTCGCTCACGTATCCCGCCGAGTCCAGAGCGATCCCTTCGGAATAACCGTTGGCCAGCGCCTCCATCTTGATGAGCTGCGAGTTCATGTAATTGGCGCCGGCCTTGGCGAGAGCCGGCAGCGTGTTGGGCGCGATGCGGTTCCAACTGGAAACGCACACGTCGACACCATCGGACAGAGCCTCCTCCCCGAGGTATTTTCCCCAGGACCAGCACGCGATGTAGATATCGATGGGGTTCTTCAGGGGATTCACGCCCATCTCGCCGTAGCCGCGCAGGACGATGGGCCGGATGTAGCAGGAATCCATTTTGTTGACGCGTACGATTTCGAGCATCGCCTCGGCCAATTGGTCGGCCGAATATCCCAGGTTCTCCATGCGGTAGATCTTGGCGGAATCCAACATGCGGCGGATGTGCTCGCGCAGACGAAATACCGCGGGGCCCGAGGGAGTTGCGTAGCAACGGATACCTTCAAAAACGGAGGAACCGTAGCTCACGACGTGGGACAAAACGTGGATGGTCGCATCTTCCCAACGGATGAAGCGGCCGTTGTGCCAGATTTTTTCGGTGGGCGTCAACATGGTCTTAATTATAACGTGGCCTAATCGCGGTATAAGCAGTGCAGTTGGTAGACTGATAGGTGCGCATGCTCCTCAGGCGTCATACCCGGTTGCCGGCTTGTGCAGTGGTTTTCGCGCTGTTTCTTTCGCTATTTTTATCAGTGGCGGCGTGGGCACGAAACCCCGGGGATCCGCTGAAGCCGGGTTTTAATCTCTTTTCCAAGCAACAGGATATCCGGATCGGCATGCAATCCGCGTGGCAGGTGCGGCAGAAGTTCGTCGAGGTGCGCGATCCGGATCTGCAGGCCTACATTCGGCGAATCGGCGAGCGCCTGGCCGCTACTCCTGAAGCAAAGCAAAGCGGATTCCTGTTCAGTTTCACCTTGTTAAATGTGCCGCAGGTCAACGCCTTTGCCTTGCCGGGCGGTCCGATGTTCATCTTCACCGGGCTGCCGAAAGCCACGGAAAATGAAGCGCAACTAGCTGGCGTGATGGCGCACGAGATGTCGCACGTGATTTTGCGGCATGGCACGCACGAGGCTTCCAAGGCGAAATCCGTCAGCTTATTAGCTCAACTGGCGGGAGCAGCGGTGGGCAACAATGCGGCGGCTGCGCAAATGGCAAACCTGGGGTTGGGACTAGGAGCGAACTCGCTTATTCTGCATTTTTCGCGTGAGGCCGAAAGCGAAGCCGACCTGCTGGGATCGCACATGATGGCGGAGTCCGGCTACAATCCCATCGAAATGGCACGCTTTTTTGAGACGCTCAATTCTTTGGGAGACCAGGGCCCGCAGTTTCTCTCCGACCACCCGAGCCCGGGAAACCGGGAGCGGCTCATTGAAGCGGAGATTCGCGGGCTGCCGCAGCGCGAATATGGATTCGAAACCGGACAATTTCAGCAAGCGAAGACGGCGATGGTAAATCTCCGCCCCGGAGCATCCGAGTCCAGTTCCGGACTGGGCGCCATACCGGCCCCTCCGCCGCGAGACTGGCGAATGCTGAAAGGGGACCTGTGGGCGGTGGCTTATCCTGCCACTTGGGCAGTCTATGGAACCGCTACGCCCGTCACCCTTGCTCCTCCCGATGGGCTTGTGAAAAGCGCGAATGGCGCGGTCCAGATGAGTTACGGAGCTACGCTCGACTACTTCAACGCGGGAGCCAACTTGAGTGTTGGTACCGGCACCCTCAAGTTAATCGGCTATTTGCACGAGCGGGATCCCAATCTTCAAACGCCTGCGACTCTGCAGCAGAAAAGCATCCGCGTGAACGAATCGGAAGCACTGATCACCGCGCTGCGCGGAAAATCACCGTCAGGCGGACCGGAAACCGATGTGCTGCTCACGGTAGGACGGCCGCAAGGGCTTTTTTATATTCTCTTCGCTTCCCCGGAACAGAATTTTCCGCAATTCCAGAGGACGTTTGAGCAGATGATCAATTCCATCCGCTTCAACCAGTAGCGGTGAGTATTGGTAAGGCGGACGCTACTTCGGGTACACGCGGAAATCGTCGAAATAGGTGACGGAGTCAGCCTTGGTCGACAAGCCGACCTTTCCCGGCCCTCGATAGGTCGAGTCTTCCACCTGTAAGATGCGGCGATGGTTGACATACACCTGAAAGCGATTGCCACGAACCGAGACCTTCAAGATGTGCCAGGTGTTCGGCAAAAAGTCACGTTTCACGCCGACCTGCGAAGGCGGCTGCCCGCGGGGCACGATCGGACTGCACCGGCCGTTTTCAATCTTATATAAAGCGACATCGTCATGCAGCGCATCCGCGCGCACTACGTAGTAGTTTTTCTCGTCAAGATACCGGAACACGAGACCCCCGCCCTGATCCTCCCGGCCCGAAACGGCCTTGAGCCGCACACTGATGTCTGCGTCGCGCAGCGACACGCTGTCGAAGATCGCCAAAGGCAAACGGTCTCGGTTGGGGTCGGTAGAAATCTGAGCGAACACGTATGGCTGAGTCGGCGCCGACGGATCCTTACGGATCTCCCATTGTGGCGCTGCCCCGCGGTTCGTCATGGCGGCAGTCCACCCCGGGGGCATCTTACCTAAGGGGCCACGGTCGAAATTGACAATGTTAGCGGGAGCGGCAATTAAGCTGAAGGAAGCCAACAAACCAAGAACGTTCATGAGTACTGTATCGGCGGATGGACCGCTTGGAAGCAGATCACCCTCGCTTCCTTTTTAACACGCCGCACGAGTGCCGGGCATGAATGAAGCGTTAACGGTAGGCTACAAAGAAGAGCCGACGAAACGGAAATAGGATGTTTCCTCCCGAATGGCGCGGGTAAGCTGTGGTATATCGCTCTACCAACAGGCTTTCGAAGCGCTGCCGCTCTTCTGGCGAATCGAGCGCCTGGAGGAAAGGCCGCAGGCCGGTTCCACGGAACCACTCCAGCACCGCTTCGGGACCGGAGAGGACGTGATGGTAAATGGTCTCCCATACATCCATGCGTGATGCTTCGCCTTGCAGGACGTCGTAATAAAAAGCGGGCGATTCTTTGGTGAGCGCCTGGCGAGCTCCCACCATTCGATCGCTCCACGTGGGGTCGCGGGACACGTCCATGATCTCGCGATGAAGCGGTGAATCGTAGTGCGCCGGAGCTTGCGCGGCGAGCGCTCCACCGGGAGCCACCTGCCGGAAGAGATGCGGGCATAACTGCGCGTGATCGGGTACCCACTGCAACATGGCGTTGGAGAATACCAGGTCAAACGGCTCCCTCGCGTGCCATTGCGAAGCGTCGCCTACCTCCCACAAGCCTTCCGGAAAGGCCTGCCGGGCCTTATCGATCATTTCGGGCGAGTTGTCCAGCCCAACGATGGTGCTGCTGGGCCAACGCCGCCGGAGTTCCGCGGTGCTGTTACCCGGGCCGCAGCCTAGATCAACGATTCTTCGAGGATTCTCGATCCGGATGCGGTGCAGCAGATCGAGGACTGGCTGCGTGCGCTCATTGGCGAATCTCAGGTAAACGTCAGCGTCCCACTGGGGCATAGTCCCTCCCGCGCAACCGCCGCGCCTGGCGCCACGTGTTGAACAGCGTGGCCGACAAAATGACGGCGCCTCCGGCCAGCGCCCAGGCTCCGGGTCTTTCGGCCTGCACCAGCCACGCCCATATCGGATTCATGACGGGCTCGAGCAGCAGCACGGTGGTAGCTTCGAATGCCGGCACGTGACGGATAGCGCGCGTAACGCAGACATAGGCCAGGCCGATCTGAATAATTCCCAGGTAGAGGATCACCGCCACGTCCGCTCCGGAGATTCGGGTGAGCGGCAATGCCATGGGAAGCGCGACCAGGAATGCCAGGAAGTTTCCGGCGACGACCGGAGCCAGTGCGGCGTTGCCTTTTTCGCTGCGCCCCAGCCAGCGGAGCCCGGTTACCGTCAACGCCCACGCCAGCCCGCTCGCTGCACCCAGCAGGTTGCCGCGATGCGGATCCGGAGCTGTGGCTAGCGCTTGCTCAGTGCCACGGAACAGCAGAGCCATTCCGCCGGCCACCGCCAGCACGTACACCAGGTCGCTGCGCTTGACGGGCTCGTGCAGCAGCCAGGGGCCCAGCAACAGCAGGTACAGCGGCGAAGTGGATTGCAAAAATATGGCATTCGCGGCGGTGGTCATCCGGGTTGCCAGCACGAACAGGATCAGAGTGGCGGCGTACGCCACGCCCACCGGTGCCAGGCGCCACGTCCAGCCGCGCCGCGCCTCAGGCAACAGCGCCAGCAATACGACTGCAGCGACTCCCGAACGGAAGCTGGCCACCTGCCAGCCGTTCAGCGTAGCCGCTTTGATGGCCGCGCCGCCGGTGGAAAACAGCAGCGCCGCGCCAACCAACAACAGCCGGTTTCGAACGGGCGATACTTCGGGCGCGGCCGTCACTTTACCGCGTTCGAAGCGTGGTAGGAACTGCGGACCAGAGGCCCGGACTCCACATGCGCGAAGCCCATTTCGTAGCCGGCGCGGCGGAATTCGTCGAACTCCTCCGGCGGCAAATAGCGCACGATGGGCAGGTGTTTGGGCGAGGGGCGCAGATATTGTCCAAGCGTAAGGATATCCACGTGGTGAGCGCGCAGATCGCGCATCACCTGCAGCACCTCCTCGGCCGTTTCTCCCAGCCCCAGCATCAGGCCGGACTTGGTGGGGCAATGGGGCGAGAGATGCTTGGCCGTGGCCAGTACCTCCAGCGAGCGTTCGTACCGGGCGCCCAAGCGTACCTGGCGGTACAGGCGCGGCACGGTCTCGGTGTTGTGGTTGAGCACGTCGGGGGCGGCCTCCATCACCGTTTCCACGGCGCTGCGACTCCCTTGAAAATCGGGAATGAGCACCTCCACGCCGCAACCGGGAACGCGTTCGCGAATGGCGCGGATGGTGAGCGCAAACAGTTCGGCGCCGCCATCCTTGCGGTCGTCGCGGTTGACGCTGGTGATCACCGCGAAGCGCAGACCCATGATCGCTACGGCTTCGGCCACGCGCTTCGGTTCATCGTAATCCACCGCGAGCGGCGCGCCCTTACTTACGGCGCAGAATCCGCAGCGGCGCGTGCACACATTTCCGAGGATCATGAATGTCGCGGTCCGCTGGTTCCAGCATTCGCCTACATTGGGGCAAGCGGCGCTTTCGCAGACCGTGTGCAGCCGGAGCCGTCCGATCAGTTCCTTGAGCTCGTGGTAGTTTGCACCCACGGGCGCGGGAGCGCGCAGCCACTTGGGGCGCGACGGGGGTTCGGCTGAAGCGATGGAAACGAGCACTGATTCCATTGTACTGGTGCCGCGCGCTCAATCTTCCGGGCTGCCTTTGCTAATGCAGTAGGCCGCCAGAATATCGTCCAGTGAAATCGTGCCCTTCAGCTCGCGCACGTTCGCTCGGCTGACCACCGGCAAAACCGGCAGGCCGCACTCTGCGATTTTGTGCATCGCTGCATCCAAAGTGTGATCCGAGTGCAAGTGCGGAAAGTTCTGGGACGTCAATTGTTCCCTCGGTGCGGGCGCGGGAACCAGCATCGCCAGCGTCTCTTCGCCTCGATTGGCTTCCATGGCTTTCCGGAGTTGTTCCAGAGCCACGATGCCGCGCAGACCGCCTTCATCCACCACGGGCCAAGCGCCGCGTCCGCCCTCGACTGTCGCCCCGGCCTGGCTAATCTGCAGGCTTGCCGGCAGCGCCTGAGCCGGCTGCATGGCGTCACGCACCAGCAACTGCGAAGCGCGTTGCCGCGCCCCAGTGGGCAGGTGGATCCCATCCTGATGCTGCAGCGCTTCGTAGATCGGCTCGGGTTGTAGGCGGCTGGAGATGTAGTAGCTGATCAGGTTCGAGATCATCAGGGGCACGATGATGGAATAGTCGCGGGTCACTTCGAAAATCATGATCACCGAGGTCAGTGGGACCCGTACGATTCCCGCGAAAGCCGCGCCCATTCCCACCAGCGCGTAGGCTCCTGCGCTGCCGGTGAAGTGGGGCATCACCAAATGGGCAACACCACCCACCGCGCCACCCGTCATGGCACCCATGAAGAGACTCGGACCGAAGATGCCTCCGGCGTTGCCGGACGCGTAGCAGGTCGCGGTGGCCACCAGTTTGAGGGCGACCAGCATAGCCATCGTCCCCAGAACCAATTGGCCGTTGAGCGCCTGCCCAACGTAGTTATAACCGACGCCCAGCACCTGTGGCACGAACCACCCAATAATGCCGACCAGGAGGCCACCCGCCGCCGGCTGGATCCACAGTGTCGATTTCGGCATGCTCAGGAACCGTTGACGCTGCCACAACAGCAGCTTGACGAAGGCTACCGACACCAGCCCGCCGACTACGCCCAATACGCCGTACCAGAGGAGTTCGACTGGATGGATTAGTTGATACGCAGGTACGTGGAACAACGGTTCATCGCCCAGGAGCAGGTGCAACACCATCCAGGAAGTGGCTGAACTCAGAACGATCGAGCCCAGCACCGGGGCGTTCATATCACCCATCACCTCTTCGAGCGAAAACAGTACCGCGGCGATGGGCGTATTGAAGGCCGCGGCCAGGGCCGCCGAAGCGCCTACGGGTACAAGGGCCTTAACGCTAGCCGGCGTGAGCCCGAGGCGCCGTCCGAGCACCGAGGCAATCCCAGCGCCCACTTGTACCGCAGGACCCTCGCGGCCTAACGCGATACCGCTTGCCAGGCAAATAGAGGAGAGCATGAATTTCCCGACCACCGTCCGAAACGCGATGTAACCATCCCGGATGAAGAGGGCGGTTTTAGTCTGTGGAATCCCGCTTCCGCGAGCGTTGGGAAAGTAGCGGGAAAGCAGTGGACCCGTGATGAGGGCTCCTGCCAGAGGGATCAACACCCTGCGCCAAGCCGCACCTCCCGCCGGATACAGTTTCGATCCGAGATTTTCGGTAAGCACGATGAAGGCGACGACTACCAGCCCTACTATGGCGCCGATGACGAGCGTCAGGACAAGCTGGATTTGTTGCTCGGAGCCCGGCCATCGCGTGAAGAACTTAAGGAGCTCAAAACGCCGCGGCTTCTCCTCCATGGGAACCATGGTAGCGTCCCAAGGAAAAGGCGCGCCAGATACCGCACTGCTTATCGTGCGCTCGAACCGTAAAGTCCGCGATCGAAAATGTACTCCAGCACGCAGTCGGGAACTTCGGCGGGTTGCTCCCCGGCTGCCAGGGCACGGCGGATTTCAGAAGACGACACCGGCAGATCGAGCGACTCCAGTCGCTCCACGCGCGCGCCTTCGGGGACGGCGTAGACGTGGCCGGGCCGGCTCACCACGAGGAATGTGACGCTGTGTACCACGTCACGCCATCGGTGCCAGGTTTGTATTTCCGCGAAGGCATCGGCGCCAATCAAGAAGTACAAATCGTCCCCAGGCGCCAACTTCGCCCGCAGCCTTTCGATCGTATCGATGGAGTAGCTGCGCTCCGCGCCCGCTTCCAGACGGGACACTTCGAGGCGTGTGTCATCCTGGCACGCCAATTCCGCCATGCGGAGGCGATCGTTGTAGTTGGCAAAGGTTGCGCCGGATTTGTGGGGAGGATGTGCTGCGGGAACTACCAGAACGCGATCGAGTTGAAACCGTTCTGCAGCCTCCCGCGCTGCCGCCACGTGAGCTTTGTGAATCGGGTCGAACGTCCCGCCGAAAATCGCCAGCCGCAAGGAGTCTAGGTTCTCTCGATCTTCACCGAATTGACGCGGACTTCTTTCAAAGGCCGATCCTGCGAACCGCGCGGAACCTTGGAAATCTTCTCCACGACATCGTAGCCTTCGATGACCTCGCCGAAGATGCTGTGCTTGTTATCGAGCCACGGTGTGGCCGCAACCGTAACGAAGAACTGGCTGCCATTGGTGTTTGGGCCGGCGTTGGCCATGGAGAGAAGCCCCGGCTTAGTGTGCTTCAACGAGGCGTGGAACTCATCGGCAAACTTGTAGCCAGGGCCGCCGCGCCCCGTGCCCTCCGGGTCACCGCCCTGGATCATGAAATCGGGAATCACTCGATGGAAGACAGTGCCATCGTAAAACGCTTTTCCGGTCTTGGTCCCATCCGCCAGGCTCACAAAGTTCTCAACGGTCTTGGGAACCTTGTCCCCGTAGAGCTTGGCTTTGAACTTGCCTTCAGTGGTGTCAAATGCCGCGTAAATCTCGTTGGCCATGATTGCGATTGTACAACTACCAGCCGACGGGCTTGCCGCGGTTCTGTTCATCGAGCCACTTCTGCAGCGGCGCAAAGTAATCGCGAATGGCCGTGGCATCCATTTGCCGCGAGCCGGCGATTTTCTCCAGCGCATCCTGCCAGGGCCGGCTCTGGCCCATCTCGAGCATCGCATTCAACCGGGCGCCCGCGGCTTTGTTGCCAAAGATCGAGCAGCGGTTGAGCGGTTCGGTACAGCCTGCCGCCTGCGACAGCGCGCGGTGAAACTGGAATTGCAAAATGTCGGCCAGGAAGTAGCGCATGTACGGAACATTCGCCGCCACGTGGTATTTTGCGCCGGGGTCGAAATCCATTTCGGTGCGTGCGGCTGGCGACGCGATTCCCTGGTATTTCGTGCGCAGCTCCCACCAGGTCTCGTTGTATTTGTCGGGCGGGATCTGGCCGGAGAACACTTTCCAGCGCCACTGGTCGATTACCAGCCCGAACGGCAGGAAGGCGATCTTCTCGAGCGCCCGATGTAGCAGGATCCCGATATCTTTGGAAGTATCGGGCGCGCGGTCGAGCAGCCCGAGCTTGACCAGGTAATCGGGTGTCACGGAGAGCGCGATGGTGTCGCCGATTGCCTCATGGAAGCCGTCATTGGCGCTATCGCGGAACGACGGCGGTTGGCGGTTGTAGGCGCGCTGATAGAAGTTGTGTCCCAACTCGTGGTGAATGGTCAGGAAATCTTCGCCGGTGATGTCGATGCACATTTTCAAGCGAAGGTCGTTCACGTTGTCCACGTCCCACGCGCTGGCGTGGCAAACTACTTCGCGGTCGCGCGGCTTCAAGAAAAGCGAGCGCTCCCAGAACGTCTGCGGCAGCGGATTGAATCCCAGCGAGACAAAGAAATTCTCGCCGTACTTCACCATCTGCTTCCATTCGGTGTGGCGCTGCTTGAGGATCGCCGTCAAATCGTATCCGGGGTCGGCATCGCGCGGCGCAAGCAGCGGGTAGATATTGTCCCAATCCTGCGCCCACATGTTGCCCAGCAGGTGCGCCGGAATCGGACCGTGGGCGGGCACCAGGTCGCCGTACTTTTCGCGCAGCCGAGTACGCACGTAGGCGTGCAGGGAGAGGTAGAGAGGCCGCACCTGCTCCCATAGGCGATCCAACTCCTGGGCGAAGGCGTCGGGCGACATATCGTATTTGGACCGCCACATGGCGCCATTGTCCGCGAAGCCGAGCTGCCGCGCTCCCTTGTTCGATAGCTCCACATAGCGCACGAAATCCTGTCGCATGGGCCGCGCGATGGCATGCCAGCCGGTCCATACGTCGAGAAGCGTTCTGGGGTCGCGGCTCTCGGCCACCAACTTACTGAGATCTTCCAGATCTTTGCAGGTTTGGGGACCGTCGGGGCAATACTTACCTTTCCCGTACGTTCCCTCCATGGCAGCGGCGATGCGCGTCAACTCCTCGCTTTCCTTGGCATCGGACGGCGTGGCGAGCGTAAGCGATAGCTTGAGCAGCTTGATCTTGCGTTCGGTGACGGGGTCGAGCTTGAGGCCGTCGAAGCGGGTGGACTGTTTTGCATAATCGACGGTGGCATTGATGGCCCGTTCGTCCATTTTGGCGGCGACCATCTCGGAGTCGTCGATGATGTAGGTGGATTTGATCCAATCAGCGCGGGCCGCGTCGACGCCCAGCGCGAGCAGCTTTTGCTCGGCATCGTCGATGAACTTCCGCGCGTCGTCGGGCGTAGGCTTCCGATCGGCGCCGGCCAGCACGACGCACCCCAGCGCGGTAAGACAGGCAATGCGTGTCCGCATAACCTACACGATAGCGCAGGTTTTGGCATGACCGGCCCTGCCGTGCTAGCATCAGATTATCCACGGGACTTTGCGGGGACGTAGTTCAGTTGGTTAGAACGCCGGCCTGTCACGTCGGAGGTCGCGGGTTCGAGCCCCGTCGTCCCCGCCATTCTTCTCGCGGCTCCTCCATCCTAAGAAAGTGTGATTCCATCGCAGATCGTCAGCTGCGCGTGATATAGGACTGCTATTACTGCGCCACTCCTGCTTGCTCTACACGCGCTTCTATGCGGAGCGCGACGGGTTCGGTGAACAAGAGTCCACTGGGCGCCGAGAATTCACATCCGTGACGCTCTTCCGCCGTTGAGCCGTTCATAAAATGTCTGTCGGGAGAGTGACCTATGCGAGCGAATCGTCGAAATCGAAACTGGTTTTTTGGGTTGTGTCTTGTAGCCAGCTTCCTCAGAACAGCCACCGCTGCCAGCAGCTTCATCGGTGACTTTCACAATATCCGAGCTGTTGCTTCAACGGTGCCGACAAACGGCGATGTGAATCCTTATGGAGTGGCTGTTTCGCCAGTCACGAAAGGCAAGCTGGTTCAGGGAGACATCCTGGTGAGTAACTTCAATAACCAGGGGAATAATCAAGGAACCGGGACGACGATCGTTCAGATTAGCCCGAATGGGAATGTTGACCTGTTTGCTCAAATCGACGCCGGAAAATTGCCTGGCGCCTGTCCCGGCGGCGTGGGCCTGACGACAGCCCTGGTGGTATTGCGCTCGGGCTGGGTAATTGTTGGCAGTTTGCCCACCAGCAACGGGCAGGCGGCCACTGCCCAAGCCGGCTGTTTGATCGTGTTGAACGACCAAGGACAACCGGTGAAGACACTCTCCGGCGGCTCTATCAATGGCCCATGGGACATGACCGCGTTCGACGGCGGCAATTTCGCAGTCTTATTTGTCACTAACGTGCTCAACGGTACGGTTGCTGCGGGTGGCACGATTGTCAATGGCGGAACGGTGGTGCGGTTGCTTCTGCTACTCCCGGATCAGGACGACAAGGGGGCAGACGGGGACAAGGACACGCCGTTCGAGCTCGCGCGCACGGTGATTGCGTCCGGTTTTGGCGAGCGGACCGATCCGAACGCACTGGTCATCGGCCCAACCGGAGTCGGGTTGGGGCACGACGGAACGCTGTATGTCGCCGATACACTGGCCAACCGGATTGCTGCCATCCCGCAAGCTCTATTCCGCATCACCAGCGCGGGGATTGGTACCACAGTCTCGCAGGGCGGATCGCTCAAGGGTCCGCTAGGCCTCGCGATCGCACCAAACCAAGATATTCTTACGGTGAATAGCCTGGACGGGAACATGGCAGAGACGACGCCAGCCGGCGTGCAGGTAGCCGTCCAGACGCTCGACAACACCGCCGTAATGCCGCCCGGTCTGAACGGGTCGGGTGCTCTTTTTGGGCTGGCGGTCGCACCCGGAGGCGATGGCGTCTATTTCGTGGACGATAACACCAACACGCTCAACGAGCTGCACTAAGCCAGCGCCCGGCGAATGTGTCGCGATGTTACTGCCGTTCCACGACCAGAACCGTGAACGTACCCGGCTTGGGCCGTGTACGGGCTCTTTGCCCCGCAGCGGCCGGGACCGGTTCCATGTCGGCGGCGGACAGAAACAAGCGCTTACTCTTGGGATCGAAGGCCATGGTCTTGGCGCTCACCTGGGTCGTGACGGAGCCAACCGACTCATACTCGTTAGCGCCCTTCTGGTGCACGACCGATATCGTTCCATCCCCATTGGAGGCGTAGATCATATGGCTGTCAGCATCAAATGCTACAGCATCCACTCTCTCGCCAATCGGCAGCGTGGTGATGACTTTCCCGTTGGTAGCATCCATGACCGCGAGCACTTTGCTGCGGCACCCGATGAAGAGGCGTGAGTTCTGGGTGTCAATAGCGAGACCAGTGGGAGTTTTGCACCCGGTTATGGGCCATTTCTGTTTGACCGCCAAGCCTTTCGGATCGAAGCTGACTACGGTGGCGGACTCTTCCAGGTTTACGAAGCCGGTCCCTTTGCCATCGACGACGGCAGCTTCCGCGCCTCCTCCCAGGTCGATCTTTCCGATCACTTCTTCTTTTTCGGGGTCGATGGCGGTAATTACTTCCCCGTCGCCGTGACACACCAGCACGCGCCTGGTTTGCGGATCGTACAAGGTGAAGTCCGGATCTTTCGCGACGGAAATCTTCTTCAGCGTTTTAAATGTCTCGGTGTCGAACACAGAAACTGTTGCGGTGCCTCCGTTGGTGGTGAAGCCCCGGTGAAGGCCCGGTACGATGGCGATGCCATGCACACCGGGAGTATCCTCTACTTTGCCAAGGAGCTTGCCGCTGGCCGCGTCGAGCACGTCCACTTCGGTTCCGTGCGATACGTAGAGACGATTTGACGAACCGTCGAAAACGACGTAATCGAAACCGCCATCTCCCGGTACGGGATATTTCTTCGCGACTTTGAATCCAGGCGCCTCAGCGGCGACGGCGATCCCGACCATCGCGACCAGCAAACAGCATTGTGCCAGAACCTTGTTGACAGACATACTCCTCCAGGATTCTACTGTAGTCCGCTCCAGATGAACAGAATATGAACTCCGGGCGAAGGCAAGTACGTGCAGATACGCGGCACCGAGCCACGCCACCGCAAGGTGACGATCGATAGCGTGAACGTGCCATCAGCCGAGAATGTGCGGTTTCCGCCGGGCTGCGGTGGACTTTGACGCCGGAAAAATAGGCGATGCGTGCGCCGAAAGGCGCTGGTTTCTTACTCTTCGAACGAATTCAAGCGCCGTTCGACATTCATCCGCAGTTCCGATTCCATCGGAAGCGCCCGGCCTAGATGAAGAGGCAGCGACTCGACGACGGCTGCATAGGTAGCCGGGGAGTGGTGTCGGACGGCCGAATACCCCAGGGCATCCGCCAGACGGCAGGAGATCTTCACCACTTTGAGGAGTGGAGCGTCGGCATGGCTAAACTCTTCATGGTGGTGCGCGCACATCTCGGCAAACTCGCCCGGGAACTCCCAGTTCGTCACCAACCATGCGCCCGCTGTCCCGTGATCGACGTTGACCGCCGCGCGTTCCGCTTCCAGCACTTGCTCGGTACCCAGATATTCCGCGCTGATGACCGGGCTGATCTCTTTGCCATAGGACTTCAGCAGCCCGAGCCGGCCGACATCATGCATGAGTCCCATGGTGTAAGCGCGATCGCCGGAGAAATCGAAAATGGGCGAGATCTCTTCGGCGACGATGGCGCAGGCCACGCTATGGCGCCAGCATTGGCGGATTAGAGGCCCACCATTCCCCAGGAAGGCTCGCATGGCAACCGTGATGGCCAAAGCCTTGATGCGCTCGAGGCCCAGCACGGCGACGGCATGGTGCAATACCTGCATCTTCGAGGCAAAGCCGAACAACGAGGAGTTCGCCAGGTACAGAACTTCGGCGGCGAACGCGGGATCGCCCAGCATCACCTTCGCCAGCCGTTTTAAATCGATGTCTGGATCCGCGGAAAGCGCCAGCACCTGGTTGGCAATCGAATGAAAGGGGGGCAAGTTGGTGAGTTTCACCGGTATCGTCACGGTGTCGGTGTCGAAATTCTGCTCAACGGGGAATACGGCTGGTTTCAGTGTCGCGGGCTCGGCCACACCCTTTACGGTTTCAGGCATACCCCCGCATATCGGACGGCGGGCAGACGAATTCGATGCTTTCTTTAGTTAGCGGGACGTCTTCGATATCTTGGGTGGTATTTCGTGTGGCAGGTAGTGCACGCGGTGACGATCTGGTCGTTGAGGGCGAGAATGGCTGGAACGTCTTTAGCTCGAACGGCTTTCACCGAAGCCACGCCGGCTTCCACTAACAGTTTGGCATCCTGCATCCATTCGCCCTGGTCGCGTGCCCGCCCCTCCATCATCAGGAGATTGCCAGATTCGGCGAGCATCAGCGCCTGGTATTGCAATACTTCCCATTCGTGGTCGGTCTTGGGCGGATTCCGCTCGATATATAAGAGGTTGTCGGAGTACGGATAAGTGATGGCCAGCATGATCTGCGAAACGCTGGCCACCGGCTGAAACGAGGGCGCCTGTGCAAGTGCCGCACCGGCCAGAAGAAGCAATCCCAACGTTCGCATGGTCCCCCTTGGCAAAGAAGGTGTCTTCGCTTGGGTGATTCTAGCACTTCTAATTGCAGGCTTATGCCAGCGTGATCGTCAGCCGGCTCACGGAGGCCGGCGGGAACGTATGGAGTATGGTGGAACCCTTGACCGCCACAGCGATTGGCTTCGGCTCCACCGCGCGCGGGTTCTCGAAGCTGTTGTGCGCATGCGGATCGGACGCAGCCAATTCGGTGCCCACTGCCGAACGCAGCATTGCGCCAGGTACGGCAATTTCCGCCTCGCGCGCCTGGTTGATCGACGGATTGGTCACCGTCACCGTAAGCAGGTTGCCGTTGACCGATGCGGATCCGTTCAGCCCGCGCATGGTGGCGGCGCGGCCGTTCCGAGTGTAAGCGATGTTAGGCGCAGCGAACACCGTTCGCACAGAGCGAGCGTTCTGATGCGGTGTGAAGAGATCGAACACGTGGTACGTGGGCGTAACACAGAACTTGTCTTCGTGTGCCAGAAATAGAGACTGCAAGCAGTTGACCAACTGGGCCACACTACCCATGGCGACCTTGTCGGCGTGGCGGTTGAAAGTGTCCAGAGTGAGGCCTGCCAGCACCGCGTCGCGCATCGTGTTCTGCTGTCCGAGCAGGGCTTGGGGGAAGGGCTCGGTGCCAGGTGCATACCAGGCGCCCCACTCATCCACTACCAGTTTCGCATGGTGCTGCGGGTCGCTTTCCCCCATCACCGACCAATGGGCTTCGATCAGCGACTCCATCTCATCGGCGGAGCGAAGAATCTCATAGTATTGCTCGGCATCAAACGCGACGGCGTCGCGCTTGCCAGCGATCCACTCGTTGGTGCGCCCGCCGCTGGCGTTCCACGCGTAGTGATGCATCGCCCAACCCCACAGGCGGCGCATTGTGCCGGCGCGCGCAACCTTCGCGAAGAAACGCCGTGTCCAATCCACGTTGCCGTCGCTTGGCCCCGATCCCACAAGCGAAGGGTTCACTCCATAGGAAGGGACCCAAGCCGTGTACCGGTTGAATTCGCTGGCGTAGTCCTCCGGGTCGAAGTTGCCGCCACACCCCCATGATTCGTTGCCGACGCCCCAGAAACGAACGCCCAGCCCCTCCGGTTCACCATCCGCTGCGCGCTGCGCTCCTAGCGTGGTCTTATTCGCTGGAGAATTGCAATACTCCGCCCACCGCCAAAATTCCTGCGCAGGGAGGCTGCGGAGGTTAACGGCCAGGTAAGGCTGCGCGCCGGTCAGTTTGCAGAAGCGCCCAAACTCCACTGTGCCGAATTCGTTGGGGTCGTAGCTCTGTGGGCCATCGTGTTGTACACCCTTGGGCCACTCGGAAGCGTTCATCCAAAAGTTGGTGCGCTTGGGCCGCTTCTCGCGTGGCCCGGTTCCGTCCCGCCAGTCGTACTGGTCTGCGAAGCAACCGCCCGGCCAGCGGACCATACCCGGTTTTACTTTCTTGAGCGCATCCACCAACTGCCGGCGGATTCCATTCACGTTCGGAATGGACGATCGTTCGCCGACCCACACGCCGTCGTACACCACGCCGCCCAGATTCTCGACGAAATGCCCGTAGATTTCCGGCGCAATGGTCCCCACCGGCTCATTGAGTAAGATGTCGATGCGCGCTTCTACGGACTGCGCGGACAAGTGAGGAACGAATGCACCGGGCGATACCAGCCAGGCTGTCCCTGTAGCTACGGCGGCCTGCAGAAAGGCTCTTCGATTAGTTGCCAGGGGTCGATGGCTTCGCATTGGAGGCAGTCCAACGGTGAGTGTAACGCGTTTGCCGCACCGTTTCACGACGCCGCAATCGTATGCGCGTGGTGTACGAAATTGGTCTCGATGACGCAGACAATCTACGAGGCGGCGGGTGGGCGGCGAGCGGACCTGGCGCGACCTTGGCACGCGTTTTCGGGAAAAGATCGGCCCGTATTCTAAAATCCGAGACGCAGGGCGAACTGGAACTGCCGGGGAGTGCCCGAGCCGGTCGGACCGTTGTTGACCAACGTTGTGATTCTGCCGAAGGTCGAGGGTGCGGATATGTCCGCAAGCGGAGCGCCATACTGAGCGCGATTGAGGAGATTAAAAGCCTCGGCGCGCAGTTGCAAATTCATCCGCTCGGTCAGGCTGATGCGCCGATCCAGGGAGCCATCAACCTGCCATGTCCCTTCGGCCCGTGCCAGGTTGCGTCCGGCGTTGCCCCACTGGCCGGGTGCGGGAACGGAGAATGCAGCGGGGTTGATCCACTGTGTGGGCGTTGCCCCCCCTGGCGGCGTCAGAGAAACACCGGGCACGAGGTCTGGCCGCTGATCCGTGTTGTAGCCATCCGGCAGGTCGCCCGATGCGCGGTCCACAGTTACGTTCACCGGTAAACCGGTGCGGGCCGTGACGATGGCGCTCAGTTGCCATCCTCCCAAGAGGAGCCGGGCCAACCCTGCATTCGCCAAATAGCGCTTTCCCCGACCCAAAGGAAGTTCATAAACGGTGTTGGCGCTAAAGACCTGACGAATATCCTGATCGCTCGAAGCTCTTTCACAAGCCCGGCATCCCAGAATCTGAGGGAACACGGCTTCGCCCCCGCCCGTAGTGCCGTCGTTGATTGAGTGGGACCAAAGATAGTTTGCCGAAAAGAGCAATCCATTCTGAAAATAGCGTTGGGTAGAGACCTGAAGGCCGTTAAAGGTCGAGTTGTTGTTGTTCCCACGGTACTCGACGATGCCGAAGGCAGGATAGGGGCGCGTGCCTGTGGCCGGGTTTATGCCGTTGACATAACTGGTGGTGAGCAGGTCCGTTCCTTTGCTTCCGACGTAGGACACGGTACCGACCACACTATGACTCAGCTTCTGTTGAATGGATGCGCCCCACTCGCTGACGTATTCGTCCTTGCGGCGGCGGTCGAGGAGACGCGGTGTGACGACTCCCGCTGCCTGTGCAAGGAACGGATCGATCGGATAAGAAAGATTTGGGAAGTTGACCCGAGTCAGACTGTAGCGCTGAACGTCATTCGCAATGGGCAGATTCTGGTCGTCGAGCTGGCCGTCGCCGTGGTAAATTCCGCCGCCAATGCGGAATCCGGTGTTTCCATGGAGCCGCGCCGGCGACCATGCGAGAGCGGCCCGCGGATCGAAGTCGAGCGTATTGGGGAACGTGAAGTCGCTGGCGCGCGGGCAATATCCGCCGGGGCCGCACGTATTGAAATCGAATGGGATGGCGCGGTTCTGAGTTTCGTGCAGAACATTGTAGAACTCGTAGCGAAGACCGAGATTCAGGGTGAGATCAGCCGTCACCTTATACTCGTCCTGGACGTAGCTGAACACCTGCGTTTTGCGCTGGTGCTTCATCGGTAATTCGGCTGTTTGTGCGGCCTTGTCCAGCTGGTTCGCGGCGAAATTCGCGAGAGTCGACCAGGTGAGCGTGCCGGTGAAAGAATTGCCCTGATCCATTTCGACGTAACGGACTTCCACGCCGGTCTTCACGGTCTGGCGTCCGCGCACCCAGGTCAGATTATCTATCCACGAAAGAGTCGCCCCCCGTTCGTCCTTTGTCGAGCCTCCGGTGATCGGGCTGAAACCCGGCGTCGAAATCGTATCAGCGAGAGGAGATAGCGTCTTCGTGTGTGTGATCGCTTCGTTGAAACCAAACTTGTACTCATTGGTCAGCGACGGCGAAATCACCTGCAGCAACTCGGCGACGCCGTTCTTTGGTTGCGTGTCTACAGTCTGCGTGATACCAAGGTTCCCTGTGGGTACGTTTGATAGCGCTTCGTCCTGGTTGTAGCGGATGAAAGCAGTGAGCGTCTCTTTAAACCGGTGATCGACGCGAAACAGGCCAGTGTCCTCGTCTACCTTCTGCAAACCCGCAAAAACATACGTGGCCGTAGTCGCGCTGAGAACGGGACCGTTGGCATGAGGATAGGCGGAAATCAGCGGGCCCAGGGAAGGGACTACCGAGGATCGGAATGAGTTTGTCGGAACAAAGCCGGTAATGGATTGCCCCAGGTGCTGCTGGTAGCCTTCGTACGTCGCGAAGAAGAACGTCCTGTTCTGCTCGATAGGACCGCCGACTGAAGAGCCGAATTGGTTCAATCGAAACGGAGCTGCCGAAGAAGAATCGAACGGCGATCGGGCGTCAAAGACGTCATTCCGAAAGTACTCGTAGAGACTGCCATGAAACGAGTTCGTACCAGATGGCGACGTGACTGATATCTGGCCTCCGGGCGCGCCGCCCAATTCGGTCGAATAGAGCGCCGATTCCGCGCGGAACTCGGCAATCGATTCTGTAGGAATGGTCATACGACCCTGGCCGCGCTGGGCCTGATTGATGATGCCGGTGGCATCCACGCCGTCGAGCGTGAAATTGTTGTCGTCCAGCCCGCGCCCGGCGAATCGGACCGATTTCATGTTGCTCCCGCCGCTGTCGATCGCCCCTGGAACCAGTGCGGCCAGACTGTACCAGTTGCGACCGTTCATCGGCAGCTCCATGACTTGCTTCTGCTCTGTGCGTCCACCGAGCGAAGCCGTAGTTTGGTTTAACTGCGCGATGTTCTCCGATACAGTGATCTCTTCCCCTTGTGTCGCAACCGTGAGAGTCACGTTCAAAGTCCGAGTCAGACCAATCGTCTGATCCACGCTCTCAACGCGTAGGACTGCGAATCCAGATCCGGAGAATAAGACAGTATATTTGCCAACAGGCAAGTCCGGAATCGCATAGACTCCGTCGGCGCCGGTAGTGGTCTCACGGTTCAGGCCAGTCGCATGCTGGACCGCTCGGACCTGAACCGATCCTATCGAAGCTCCGCTCGGGTCTCTAACCGTCCCGGTCAGCGAAGAACGGTCTATCTGTGAGAACGTGTCAGCCGCAATCGACAACAGCAGGACGACACGGAATAACGCGACCCTCAAGCGCGGCGCCGGACAAAAAAAGCGAGGCCAAGCAACAACGGCGTGATCAGTACGAGGCTGGCCGGTTCTGGTACAGCCTGCGCCGTGAACGAAGTCAGGTCCGCGCTCAGCGACACGACATTAGTGCCATTAGCGTTCGCCGTGTAGTATTTGAAAGTACTCGGAAACATGGATAATGGGTTGTTGATCGTATCGAGATTGGACGGGAGTTGAGTCTTGTCACTCAACAACGTGAAAAATGTGTCGGCTGACGGCCAGTTGGTCAGTGACGACAGATCGAGGGAGAACGTGCTGTTGGGCATGCCGGACGAAACCGGGGACACCTGGGCCATATAAATCGCGTCGGTCAGGGCGGGCCCAATGGTAGCGGAGGACGTGAAGCCTGGCGCGACGGACTTACCGGCGATCGTGTAGTCAAGAAAGGTTCCGGTGCTGGTGAGGTCGAAGTGACCAGTCACCGTATTGCCAACGACTGGACCGGGGGAGCCCTGGGTCTGGTAAACGGTGCCAGTGAAGTTGAAACTGACGATGTCCGCATGGGCCGGGACGACTGCCGCCAGCGCTGCTATCGCAAGAACAGAGAATGTGTTTTTCATAGATAGTCTCTTCCTTCGTTCAGTGATATGGTTGGATACCGCGTGAACTTCCCTTAGTTGTCGTCCTTGTCAATTCTCTTCTGGAATAGAGAGTGCGGAACGGGTGCCGGTTTTCCTTTCAGACCTTCCCAGAGGATCTTGTTGTAGAGGTCCGCCGGAACCCGGTCTTCGGCCGAGAAATCGAAGCCGCGGGTTTTCGCGGCCCAATACTTGGCGTTGTGAGTCGGCTTCAGGTCGGGGCCTTCGGCCCACTGGACCTTGCCGTCGTGCGGCAGCGCCGACAGCACCGTTGTCTGCTTCAAAAGCGTCGAAGCGATGGCGGTGAACGTCCAGGCGTTAGACGAGGTGATGTCGAACACATCGGCCATCGGCCGCGAATAGTAGGTGTTCAGGTTGATGTGCTGAGTGCCCAGAATGTCCTCGATCGTGCGAAGCACACTGGGCTGGCTGTAGCGCGTGCTGACTACTGTGTTGTGCTTCACATATGGGCCAACGAAGTAGGTCGTGGCGCGATGCGAATCGACATGGTCCGCCCCGTCCTGGGAGTCGTCTTCAATGATGATGATCAGGGTGTTGTTGGCGTACGGGCTGCTGGCGACGGTCTGCACCAGCAGGCCCACGGCATAGTCGTTGTCGGCCTGTTGCAGTTCCGGAGTGTTGACCCCTCCCAAGGCCGAGCCGAAGTTGCCGGTGTGATCGTGGCTTAGGCCCCGGATCATCTCCAGCGTCGGTAGATTGCCGTTGGTGACGAACTGCTGGAACTCGCGGTTCCATTCGTTAAACCGCCAGACATCCGGATAGGACTGATCATAAGCGCGGAAGTACGGGTCATAGAAGTTGTTCTGAGCAATCAGTTGGTTGGCTGCCGTGGTCTGGATGACACCGGCGCTAAAAGGATCCTTGATCGGACTTGCTATGGTCCCGATGCTGCCGGGAGTGTTGGCCATCCAGCCGTAGTTGCGAACCGTTCCGCCCGCGTTCAGCACGGCATTGAAGATATAGCCCTGCTGATAGCCGGTCGGGCCGTCCGTGGCGGCATGGTCGCCGTCGCCCGCCAAAATGTTGGGTGTGCCACCCTTCAGGGAAGCGGTGTTGTTGGAATAAGGCGTGGTCGCGCCGGTCGGGTCGAAGAAGAAGTCACGCCCGTTGGTGGTCTTCAGGTTGGACGGAATGTTCCGGTTCTGCCCTTCGCCTTCATAGGACAAGCCGCGGTTCACGCGCGCATAGTTTTCCTGCTGCGTGATCGTCTCCGTATTGGTGACGCGGCCACGCATCGACCAGGACCAGCCGTCCATCGACCCATCACCCGGGTCCATGAAGTTGTCCAGGGTCACGAAGTTCTGCGCCATGCTGTGGAAACTCGGCGTGACGCGCCTGCCGAACAGGGTCAGCGAAGGATCGCCGTTCGAACCGTTGCCCAGATCGCCCAGGATTTGGTCGAACGTACGGTTTTCTTTAACGACGTAGATGATGTGCTGAATTTTCCCATGCAGGAAGCTCATGACCGCGGCATCGGTTGGGAGCGGCGTGGCCGAGTAAGCATTATTCGCCGCGACCTGCGACGTCAGAGCCGCAAGGTCCCCCGGCGCCGGAACCTGCGCACTGACCAGTGTCGCGTGTTCCAACTGGAACTGATATTGGTTGTTGGCGTTCAGCTTGAGGATCTCGGCCGCATTGCCGCCAGGATACGTCAAGTACGTGATGGCGGCAAGGTTACCGTAGCCATAACCGGGGTTCGGGCCGGTGTCGCTTTTGCCGTTGACAATATACATCCAGCTGCCATCGGCGCTGAACGCGATATCGGTCGAGTCGTAAGCAGTCGGGATCAGACCGGCTGTGGTTAAGGCGTTCGGGCCAGTCAGCGGGATCACGGCGACGGAGTTCGAACCGGCATTGACGGCATACAGCGTGTTGTTGACGGGATTGATTGTCACGGCGGTTGGGGCCGCGCCGGTTGTGCTGGCGGGCAGACCCAGGGAGGCCGGACCGCGCGTGTCGATTTTATTGGTAATCGTGTTCGTCGAGGTACTGATCACTGCGACCTGGTCCTGGTTGTCCTGCGCGACATACAGAGTCGACCCGTCCGCACTGAGCGTCATGCCGTTGGGGTTGCCATCAAGCTGGATGCGCGCGACAAATGCGCCGGCGATCGCGCTGGTGACGTCGACCACCACGACCTCACGGTCACGGTCGGCACCGACATAGGCGATAGTGCCGTGCAACGCGACCGAGTAGGGGAAGGTGCCGCCCTTGGTACCATCGGGGGCGCCAGAAGTCGAGTAGGGCCGCAGGTCGTATTCATAACGGACCGTCGCGGTGGCGGTGTCGATCACGCTGATCGAATCGTTGTAGTTGTTGGCAGCAACCAGCGTCTTGCCATCGGCGGTGATCGCGAGGCCGGCCACGTTGGGCTCGACCCCCAAGCCCAGACCCTTTTGATTGGCACTGTTGGAGAGGCAGCCGCCCGGCGCGTGGCCGAGGCTGATTTTAGCGCTTTGCACGAAACTAGTGCCGTTGTTGGTGTAGGCATACACGGCGTCGTCGCAGCCTCCCGCCGCGTATAGCGTCTGGCTGTTCGGCGCCCAGACCAGACCAACATGGGAATTAACCTGCTGAATGACCTGCTTCAGAACAGGGCTCGTTTTGTTCCCGTCCCCCACGCTGTACAGGAAGATGAATTGGGTCGAAGCCGCCGTGTCAACCACGCCCGAAGCGTTATAGAGCGAGTTCTGGCCGGCGGTCAGGATCGCTAGCGTCGTGCCATCAGGACTGACGACCGCCTTCACCGCCTCACCGGCGACGAAGTTCGGATAATTTGCGAGGCCGGGGTTCAGCGGCTGCTGGATTCCGCTGATGAGCGGCGCTGTCGGTGTCACAAAAAGACCGGGCGGTGTCGGCAGCACGCCGTCGTTGCCGTCGATGACGGTATTAAGCTGCGCGTCCGCAAGGGGCGACACGATCAGAACCGCCGAGGCGAGAAGACTCGCCTTGAACAATCCTTTATACTTGAGTATTTTCGTTCTGTATTCCCTGGTCATTCTGCGCTCTCCTTTATGTTCCAAACTACCGTTCGGGTGCTTATTGACCGAGTCGCTTCACATTTCCATCAGTCGCGGGTCGCTCACATCATAAGAGTCGAGAATTAGTTGGAGATTACAAGTCCGCCAATAAGTGATGAATCGATATCGTATGGGCGATGGCGATAGGCAGCTCCTGGCGGCAATGAGTTACCTGAGCTATCCGAAGATCGATGAGTGGCATCAGTTCCCGCGTTGAAAGGGTGTTGGACCCGTTGGACTAGTCCCCAACCCTGAAGGCCAGCTTAAGCCGGCCGCAGGCTGAAGGCTGCCCCACTTGGGGTACTGGATTATTCAACGTACTTCGGGTTCAGGACACTAGTCAGTCGTCATCGGTTCATGCGAAGATGTCTCTGGTCAAGCGCGAGCCGCTTCTTTTTTTGGCAAGGACTAACTTGCCAGCAACCAGAAAGACTAGAGCAAATAACACGAAACCGAGCAACGATGGAGCGAGTATAGGGTTTCGATATTTCAACCTGGTTACCGAGAAATAACATTCCAAACACTGCTGCTCGTTTTCTGTCTGAAAATGTCCAACAATCCGCAGATTCGCGCCGAATAGAAGCCGCTTGTGGAGGTAGTGGCACCTCTGCCAACGACAACCCTCTTGGTGTCCGAGGTAATCGCGGTTAGTTAGGTTGGCCCGTCGCAGCGATAACGCTTAAGAATCTTTTTCGACGCCGACTGGTTCATCGTCGGATTTGCGCTGGCGCCACGGTCGCCTTTATGCTCGCCAGAGCAGCAATCCCTCGTACCCGATTGCTGACAGAGCTGACGCCCGAGCCTTCCAATTCGTAGCCGATGGCGCTAACGCTAAGGCGCCTCTCGTACATTCGCGCCAACCTCGGGACTTGTGCGTCAACGAGGCAGTGTAAGACGTTGTTGTATTATAGGGTGTACTTCATGAAGGCCTTACTGGAAGCCCTCCAGCCAGGAGATAAGGACTGGGAGCTGGCCCGGGCAATTGACCCCGCCCGTTTACCAGCACACATCGCAATCATCATGGATGGGAACGGCCGCTGGGCAAAGCGGCGGCGCTTGCCCCGTGTGGCTGGACATCAGGCGGGAATTGGTCCCGTGCGCAGCGCTGTGGACACGTGCGCGCGGCTGGGTGTGAAGGTGCTCACGTTGTACGCCTTCTCCGTGGAGAATTGGAAGCGGCCCCGCGGCGAAGTGGAAACGCTATGGCGGCTGCTCCGCTTCTATTTGCGGCAGGAATTGCCGGAACTGCAGAAAAACGACGTCCGCCTCCAGGCTATTGGACGCCCGGAAGCGCTGCCTCCGCAAGTGCGCCGGGAACTCGAGGCGGCGGTGGAGGCGACTTCCGCCAACCGCGGCCTTCTGGTAAACCTGGCCATCAACTATAGCGGCCGCGCAGAAATTGTCGATGCCCTTAACTCGATTTTGGAAATGGCGCGTCTGGATGGCAGCATCGCTTCGCTGAAGCTCGATGAAGAGCTGATCTCGGCCAACCTCTACACGGCGGCCTGTCCCGACCCGGACCTGCTGATCCGTACATCGGGCGAGATGCGCATTAGTAACTTCCTGCTCTGGCAGATTGCCTATTCCGAGCTGTATGTGACCGAGACTTTGTGGCCCGACTTTACTCGCCGCGATCTGCTGCAGGCCATTTTCGAATATCAAAAACGTGACCGCCGCTACGGCGGACTGAGCGTCATGTCGCCCCGCCAGCAGGATGAAGAGGCTCTCATCGAAGCGCTCCGCTCGTCATGAAGCGGATTCTAACCGCGCTCGTCCTCATTCCCATCATTGTTTATGTGGTGCTGTGGGCGAACTACTGGGTTTTTGCGCTGGTGTTGGCATCTGCAGCTTGCCTGAGTTACCGGGAGTATGATGCGATCGCCGCCCGCTATGGCTTCGGCGCTCCCGGGATTCTCGGATACGGCATCGGCCTGCTCCTACTTTTCTGGGAGCGCCAGCGCGAGCCTTGGCTTTTGATCGCGGTAGCCGCGCTTCTGGCGTTGGCATTGGCCCTGCGCACCAACGAATTGGGGAAGGCATTCCCGCGCGCGGCGCTCCTGGTCATGGGAGTGATCTACATATTCGGCTGCTGGAAATGCGCGCTGCTGCTGCGGGAAGCCAACCACCACTGGCTGATGTACGGCCTCCTCGTAAACTGGGCCGGCGATATCGGCGCTTACTATGTCGGCCGAAACTTCGGACGGCGAAAACTCGCCGCGCACATCAGTCCGCAGAAAACCTGGGAAGGCGCCGTGGGTTCGGTGGCGACTTCAGTGTTGCTTGCGGGCGCTTATTTATGGCGCTTCCTCCCCGGCGTGGGTTGGCCGCAAATCATCGGGCTGACGCTTGCCGCCAACGCCGCGGGCCAAGTGGGAGACCTGGCGGAATCGGCCATGAAGCGCGGTGCCAGCATCAAAGATAGCGGCGCCATCCTGCCCGGGCACGGCGGCTTTCTGGACCGCGTGGACAGCACGCTATTCGCGCTGCCCGTAATCTATGCGTATTTGCAGTTGACCGTTACAATGAAATAACCGTGCCCCTCACATGTTACCTGGATGCTTTCTCGGGAATCGCGGGCGATATGCTGGTCGGCGCTTTGGCGGATGCCGGCGCGGACCGCAACGCGATCGCCAGCGCTATCGCCTCGCTGGAATCGGGTGCGGTGGTTTCGTTTGAGAAGGTCAAGCGCTGCGGCCTGGCGGCCACCAAATACCGTGTGAGTGTGGAACAGACGCACGCACACCGGCACCTTTCCCACATCCTGGCCATGATCGATAAGGCGGATCTTGCGGTGCGAGCGAAACAAAACGCGCAGGCCGTGTTTCGGAAGCTGGGCGAGGCCGAGGCGGCAGTACATCAGGTTCCCATCGAAAAAGTGCATTTCCACGAGGTCGGCGCGCAGGATTCGATTGCGGACATTGTGGGCGCCTGCGTGGCGTTTGACCTGTTGGGCGTGGATTCCATTGTCTGCTCGCCGGTCAACGTGGGCAGCGGAACCGTTAAAACGGAACACGGCGTGCTGCCGGTCCCGGCGCCGGCGACGGCGCGCCTGCTGGCCAATGCGCCCGTTTATGCGCGCGGACCTGCCGTGGAATTGACCACGCCGACTGGCGCCGCCGTGGCAGCCGCGTTGGGAAGCCGCTTTGGGGTTCTCCCGCCCATGAAAATTACGCAAATGGGTTACGGCGCGGGCGATCACGATTTCACGGAACACGCCAACGTGTTGCGCGTGATCCTGGGCGAACCGACCGGCGCGCCGGAGGCGTTGGCGGTTTCGGTGATCGAAGCTAATATCGACGACCTGAACCCGCAGGTGCTGGCGTACGCCACCGAACGCTTGATGGAACTGGGCGCGCTGGATGTGACTCTGCAGCCGCTCTTGATGAAAAAAGGACGCGCGGGCAGTTTGCTCCGAGTGATCGCCAAGCCCGAAGACCGCGAAGCCATTTCCCAGGTGATTTTCGCGGAGACATCGACGCTTGGTTTGCGCACCTATCAGGCGGAGCGGCGCGTGCAGGCGCGCACCTGGGAAGAAGTCGAAACGCCCTTCGGCAAAGTGCGGATGAAGGTTTCCAGCGAAGGCTACTATGCGCCGGAATACGAAGACTGCCGGAAGCTGGCGCAGGAATCCGGAGTGGCCTTGAAGCACGTCATTGCCGAAGCGAATTTTGCGTACCTCAGCCGATCAAGATGAAGAAATACTACATTACGACCCCTATCTATTACGTCAACGCCGCGCCGCATATCGGCCACGCCTACACCACCATGGTGTGCGACGCGGTGAAGCGCTTCAAGCGCATGCAAGGCTATGACCCGGTGGTGCTGACCACGGGCTCGGACGAGCACGGCGTCAACGTGGAGCGTGCGGCTCAGCGTGCGGGAAAGACGCCCAAAGAATTCGCCGATGCCATCGCAGCCGAATTCAAGAAAGAGTGGGAACGCCTGGGGCTCGACGTTGATTACTTCCAGCGGACCACAAGCAAGCAACACGCCGCTGTGGTGCAGGATTTGTTTCAGCGGTGCCGGGATAATAACAAGGTCTACAAGGCTTCTTACACCGGCCAATACTGCATTTACGACAACGCTTACGTGAACGAGGCCAAGCCCGGTGATCCATGTCCCGATTGCGGCCGGCCTACGGAGACGGTCACCGAGGAGAACTTCTTCTTTAAGCTCTCGGAGTATCAGCGGCCGCTGCTGGATCTTTACGAGAAGAACCCCGAGTTCATCCTGCCGGAGTCGCGCCGTAATGAAGTGCTCGCTTTCGTCAAAGGCGGGCTGACCGATCTTTCGATCACGCGCACCAATCTCAAGTGGGGCATCCCTGTGGTAGGAGAGGAGCCCCACGTCTTCTACGTGTGGTTCGACGCGCTGGCCACATACATGAGCGCGGTCGCTGACAGGGAGTTGTGGCCCGCTGACCTGCACCTGATTGGGAAAGAGATTGTTCGTTTTCATGCGGTCTATTGGCCGGCGTTTCTAATGGCCGCTGGACTGGAGCTGCCGAAACGCATCTTCGCCCATGGCTGGCTGCTGTTCGAAGAGAGCAAGATGAGCAAGACGCGCGGCAATATCGTGCGGCCGGACCCGATCCGCCAGGTGATGGGCGCCGACGCGCTGCGGTATTTCCTGTTGCGCGAGGTGGTTTTCGGACAGGATGGCAGCTTCAGCTACGACGCGCTGGTGGGTCGCTATAACTCGGATCTCGCCAACGGCCTGGGGAACCTGGCGAGCCGCACGCTGGCTATGATTCAGCAGTACCGTGGAGGAGCGGCGCCCGGAGGCGGCGATTCGGCTATTGCCGAACTGGCGCAGCAGGCCATCGAAACAACAGAAAAAGCGTTCGACCGCTTGGAATTCTCGCGCGGGCTCGAAGCCGTCTGGGGACTGATTTCCGCGGTGGACAAGTTCATTGTGCAGCAAGCGCCTTGGAAGCTGGCGAAGCAGCCGGATGCGCAGCCGCAGTTAGATCTGACACTCTACACTGCCGCCGAAGCACTGCGGATCGCTACTGCTCTGCTATATCCCATCTTGCCCCAGTCGACGCGGAAGATCTGGGCGCAGCTCGGAATGACGGAGCCGATCGAGTTCGTGCGGTTCACAAACCTGCGTTGGGGCCAGTTGCCGGCCGGTCAGAAGATCGGTGCAGCCGCGCCTATCTTCCCGCGTATCGAATTGAAAGAGGCCGTGGACAAGATGCGCGAACTGGAAGTGATCGCCACCGCGGAACAGAACCTCCTGATGGGCAAGAAGCCGGAGCCTGCGGCCGAGGCCGCGCCCGAGACTCCCAAGATCGCTATCGACGATTTCGGCAAAGTGGATTTACGCGTCGGTCTGGTGCTGTCCGCCGAACCGGTGAAAGGCGCTGACAAGCTGCTGCATCTCAAAGTGGATATCGGCGAAGCGGAACCGCGCACAATCGTCGCTGGTATTGCCGAAGCCTACAAGCCAGAACAGCTCATCAACCGAAAGGTGGTCATCGTCGCCAACCTGCAGCCGCGCAAAATGCGCGGACTCATCTCGAACGGCATGATCGTGGCCGCTTCGGTGGAGGGCGGCAAACCGGTGCTGGCCGGGTTCCACGAAGACATCCCTGTGGGGGCGCGTCTCAAGTGAGGCTGGTCGATTCCCACTGCCATCTGGATGACGAGCAGTTTGACGCCGATCGCGAAGAGACCATCGCGCGCGCGCGGGCGGCTGGCGTGGAAACCATGATGGCCATCGGTACCGGCGACGGCCCTCCGGATATCGAAGTGGCATTGCGCCTGGCCGAACGATACCCGTTCATCCACGCTACCGTCGGTGTCCATCCGCACTATGCGGCCAAGGCGTCCGAAGAAACGTTTGCGCGGCTACGCGAGTTGGCCGGCCGTCCGAAAGTGCTGGCTATCGGCGAGATCGGCCTGGATTATCACTACGATTTTTCGCCGCGCGACGTGCAGCGGTCGGTCTTTGAGCGGCAACTTGCTCTTGCCGCCGAAGCGGGCAAGCCTGTGGTAATTCACACGCGCGAGGCCTGGGAAGACACGCTGGATGTGCTGCGCGCGCGCTGGCAAGGCGGCGGGATTATGCATTGCTTTACTGGGGATGAGCAGCAGGCGCGGGAAGCGCTCGATCTCGGCTTCCATCTGGCGTTTGGCGGCGTCCTTACATTTCCCAAAGCGGAGGCGGTCCGGCAGGCCGCGCGCATCACGCCCGTAGACCGGCTGATGGTGGAAACGGATTGCCCGTATCTCGCGCCTGTGCCCAAGCGTGGCAAGCGCAACGAACCGGCATTTCTGGTAGAGACGGTGCGGCGTCTGGCGGAGGTCCGCGGCGTGGCTCCCGAGGAAATCGCGGAGCAAACCGCCGTTAACTTCGAGCGGCTCTGTTTGCGAGCTTGGGCCCCTAACGGTTAAACTGGTTAACTTCCAATGAATTTGGGAAAGCTGGGGCAGGCCCTCACGGCGCGCGAGATTTTCGACCTGATTCAGGACGACCTGGAGCAGGTGGAGAAGCGGATCACCGTCGAATCGGTCGCCTCCGTGGACGCGGTTACGGCCATCGGCCAGTACCTACAATCGAGTGGTGGCAAGCGGCTGCGGCCTTCTTTGGTGCTCCTGGCTGCGAAGCTCGCGGGGCACGCCGGTTCCACCGCCATCCAGATGGGGGCCGTAGTGGAGATGATCCACGCCGCTACCCTGGTCCACGACGATGTCATCGATGCGGCCCAGACCCGCCGCGGACGCCCTTCCACCAATGTGAAGTGGGGCAACCACACTTGCGTGCTGGCAGGCGACTGGCTCTACATGCAGGCATTCCAGGTCGCGCTTCGCGAGCGGAACTTTCAGATTCTCGATCTGCTGATCGGCCTAACCCAGATGATGGTGGAAGGCGAGCTCCTGCAACTGGAGAGAATCGGGCGCATCGACGTCAGCGAAGCCGATTGCATGGAGTTGGTGGACCGTAAGACGGCTTGCCTGTTCTCGGTCTGCGCGAAGCTCGGCGGCTTGGCTGGCGGCGGCGACACTCAGGTGCAGGAGCGCCTGGCGGAGTACGCCTGGAACTTGGGGATGGCGTTTCAGTTGGTGGACGACGTTCTCGATTTCACCGCTCGCGAAAAGACGCTGGGAAAGCCGGTGGGCGGCGACTTGCGCGAAGGCAAAGTCACGCTGCCGCTGGTCTATGCGCTGGAGCGCGCGATGCCCGACGAGCGGCGACTGGTAGAAGCGATTCTGCGAAACCGCAATTATGATGAAGTGCCGTTTGCGCGCATTCTTGCGTTGCTGGAGAAGTACCGCGGCATCGAGCGCGTACGTGAGCGCGCGCAAGCCTTCACGGACAAGGCGCGCCAGATTATCAGCGAATTCCCGGAGTCGCCGTACCAACGGGCGCTGCTAGCCGTCACGGAGTTAGTGACGGAACGCGATCATTAGTGCAACCGTGAAGGGAGCGGAGGTTGGCGTTAACTAATCCCGTTGCTCCTGCTTCTTCGATCCCTTGTCACTTGAGCTGTCTGCCTTTGACTTATCCTGGTCGGCGCTCCGTTCCGCTTCGGAGTTGGAGTAAGTCACAGTGGGGTGTTTAGCTTCGATGCGGGCTTGCCGCGCGGCGGCGGCCTCCTTGTGGCGTTCAAATGCAATCGCCTGCGCCACTTCATCGTTCTCTTTGCTTTTCTTCCGCTCCTGGTCAGCAGCAAAGATGCATGGGGTGAGAAGGAAACCAGCAGTTACGAACCCGGCTAGGAATTTCGTGCGCACAATTCACCTCCAGGCCGGGATATGGAGCAACGGAACTACCGTTGTGTGGATCGGTACATCACCACCGCATAGTGGCGTGAACACCCTGCCCTTCCACCGTCACGGTCGTCTCGGCCTGGAACGGGTCGAGCGGCGCGTCCTCCAGCCGGATTGCAAGTAACTCGTCCATGATGTATTCGCGGTGATCGCGAATGGCCTCCCGCACTTCATCGCTCTCTGTGGTCAAGCCAAGCTCGATGCGCTGGCTCACCGAAAGACCGGCGTCCTTGCGCAGAACTTGCAGGTTCCGAACCAGGTCGCGCACCAAGCCTTCCCGCTTGAGAGCCGGCGGAATCTCCAGATCGAGCGCCACGACGACACCGCATTCTTCCGCTACGCCATACCGCGGATCGGGCGCCTGCTCCAGGCGGAATAGATCGGCTGGTACAGGCTGTTCAAATCCCGGGACACGCACCTGGCCATTGTCTTGAATATGCTCCGCCAGCGCCAGGCGCGTCTCCTCGTCGAGCGACTCGAACACCGCGCGGAAGCGCGAGACGTCCTTACGTAGATGAGCGCCAGCAGCTCTCCAGTCGGCCTTCAGGGCGCGCCGGAAAAAGGCGGTGGAATCGGCCGCGAACCGCACTTCCTTTACGTTCAGCTCGCTCTGGATCATGGCGCTCTGCTCTTCCACCGCCTGGCGCTTATCGGGAGGACAAACCACGTGCAACGCCTGCAGCGGCTGGCGAACCCGGATGGAAGCTTGCGAACGCAGTTTGAGCGCCGGCCGGATCACGCAGCGTACCGTTTCCGTCCGCCGCAGCAGGGCCTCATTGCGCCACTCCTTGGGGATCACCGGCCATTCGGCATGATGCACAGATTCCGCCGCCGCGGGTTCGAGACCGCGCACCGCATTCTGCCAGATACGCTCCGTGATAAAAGGAATGATCGGCGCCAGCGCCAGCGCTGTCGAGCGCAAGGCCGCCAGTAGCGACGAATAGGCCGCGCGTTTGTCGTCCTCATGGCCGCTGCGCCAAAAACGGCGCCGGCTCACGCGCACATACCAGTTGGAGACGTCATCCAGGTAGGCCTCGATGTCGCGAACCGCGGTGGGCGTGTCGTAGCTCTCGTAGCTCTGCTTCACGGCATCGAGCATCACGGCGGTGCGGGCCAGCAGCCACTGGTCGGTAACCTGGAGCGAATCGTACGGCACCGGATGCGACAAATCAGGCTGGTCGATGATCGCGTAGTTCACCAGGAACACGTAGATGTTCCAAAGGTCGGCGATTTTGCGCGCAGCCATGTCGGCCAGGTTGTAGCTGAAGCGCATATTCACCGATACCGGCCGGCTGCAGAACAGGTACCGCATGGGGTCGGCACCCACTTTGTTTACGGCGTCATCGAACTGGATCATGAAGCCGGTTTTCGAAAAGCGTGCGCCCTCTTCGCTCACCACCGATTCGTATGACAGCACCTTCTCATAAGGAGAGCGCCCGTTTAGAGTCACGCTCATAAAGAGCATGGAATAGAACCACAGGCGCACCTGCTCGCGCATCTCGGAAACCCATTCGGCGGGATAGGCGCGCTCCCATTCGGCACGATTCTCCAGGTACCCCAGAGTGCTGTAGGGAACGATGCCGGCGTCGAGCCAGCAATCGCCCACCTCGATCACGCGCGGCGCTTCGCTCGAGCACTTCGGACAGCGGATCCGCACGTCGTCCACCCAGGGGCGGTGCAGTTCGGGCAGACGATCGACCGCGGCCGGTTCCACCGCCAGCGAGCGCAGCTCTTCGCGCGAGCCTACCACGGTCAGATCGTCGCACTGCGGGCAAATGTAGAAAGGCAGCGGCAAACCCCAGTAGCGCTTGCGCGAGATGCACCAGTCGCCCATATTGGTCAGCCAGTCTTCCATGGCTTTACCGATGTGCTCCGGCATCCACACCACCGTGCGCGCGGCTTCCAGCATCTGCGGCCGAATCTCGTCACAACTGATGAACCACTCATTCACTAGGCGGAAAATCAGCTCGTTCTTACACCGCCAGCACACCGGGTAGCTGTGCTTGTGCATCTCCGCCTTGAGCAGTTTCCCCGACTCTTTGAGCGCATAAGAAATGTCCTGCGCCACGTCCGAGACGTGTTTCAGCGCCAGCCAGCCGAAATCGGGAAGGTATCGCCCATTGCCATCCACCGGCGAGATCGCAGGCAGGCCTAGCAGTTCGCCGAGTTCGTGATCCTCGCGGCCACAGCCGGGCGCGATGTGCACGATCCCAGAGCCTTCGACGGCGTCCACGTCGGTCCACGGCACCACACGATGCGGTTCCACCCGCTGCTGCTCAGGCAATTCCGGAAAGAACGGCTCGTATTCCAGGTCCAGCAGCTCCGTTCCCTTGATTTCGCGCTCTACCTTGGGATGAAACTCGCGCAGTTTCCCGAGCGCCTCCTTGCCCACGATCAGCGTGTAGCTCCAGTGATGCGAGGAGACTTCCACATATGTCAGCTCGGGATTCACGGCCGCCGCAACGTTGGCCGCGAGCGTCCAAGGCGTCGTGGTCCAAAGCAGCAGGCGCCGGGAAGGTGTGGCTTTGAGAGTAGCCATCACGTAAACCGACAAGTGCTCCAGGTCTTTGTGCGAGCCGGCCATCTCGTGTTCCGAGAGACTGGTACCGCAGCGCCAGCACCAGGGCATCGGCAGACCGCGTTGGTAGAGCCAACCACGGCGATGGCATTCCTGGAGAAACTTCCAGATGCCCAGAATGTTGGAATCGGTATACGTGAAGTAGGAATGATCCCAGTCCATCCACATGCCCAGGCGTGCGGATTGTTCGGAGATCACCTTGGCATAAGTATCGACCCGCTCGCGGCATTGCCGCGAGAAGTTATCCAGCCCGAACCGTTCGATATCCGGCTTGCCGTTGAAACCCATAGCCCGCTCGACTTCGACTTCCACCCACAGGCCCTGACAGTCGAAGCCGTTCTGGTATTTGGCGGAATGGCCGGTCATGGCCTTGTAGCGAAGAAAAACGTCCTTCAACGTGCGTCCCCAGGCATGGTGCACCCCCATGGGATTGTTGGCGGTGATAGGGCCGTCGATAAACCGAAATAGGGGCGCGCCTTCGCGCAATTTCCGGAGCTTCTCGAACGCCTGGGACTCCCGCCAGAAGGAAAGGATTTCCTCTTCGACTACCGGCGCCTCGAAGGCCGGAGGCACCGACTCCAACTTGTGCATGGGTTTTCTAAATCCAGTGTGGCATAGCGAAGTTAGGGCCGTCCACCAGCGGCCGGGGTGTCGCGGGAGGGGCCAAAAAAGTGGAAAATATCCGGCTGTGGCGCTTGCATTCGGCGGTTCGGAAGTTTACTATAACCCCATGCGTTTAATGCGTCTACTCGTACCGATGCTGTTTGTCGCAGTTGCAGTTTCTGTTTTCGCGCAGGATGCGCCTAAAAAAGAAAAGAAGGCTTTTGCCCCTCCGACGAATTTAAAACTGTTGAAGCCGGACGGCCTCATCGAGACCATGCGCTCGTTCACGGGGGCGCTCGGCGTCCAATGTACCTATTGTCACGTGATGGGAAATTTTGCCAGCGATGAGAATCCCAAGAAGGAAATCGCCCGCATGATGATCACGATGGCGCGGGATATCAACGCCAAATTCCCCGATGGTCAACAGCACGTTCGATGCTACACCTGTCATCGTGGCGCGGAAATGCCTCTGACGGAACCGCCGGCAGCCAAATAGGCCGTCCAAGAGTCAAAAGTAGCGGCCGGGTCGCGGGGATGTTTCCCCGCCATCCGGCTTTTCCTTTTGTGTTTGAATCTCTCATGACGATCCGGTGGAAGCGCCTGGCAAATCTGTGCGTGTTCGCAGCGGTGGTCACCATCTGCTCCGAGCAGCCCTCGTGCGCCACGCCCAACCTCGCGCTGCCCCCTGCCGCCGCCCAGTGGACGCTTCGATCTCCTCAAGATTGGAAGCGCCCCGTGCCCGCCGACCTTCAAATCTGGTCCGGGACCACGCAGGCGCGCCAGGTCTGCCAGGCGGAATATGGCGGTTCACCACCCATGCGGCTCACTATTTATTACATACCCGGGTGGTCCGGAGCTACCGCGTTCGACGCACTGCAGAAATGGCAACGTCAGCCGGGTAAGATGGCGTTCTACAAGGGCCACTATTTCGGCGTCGTGGAGTCTGGGGATGCCGACAGGAACGCGCTGAACCGGTTCACCACGGCGGTTGAGTCGTCGCTTCCGGCGGGGGCCGAATTTCACTGGTGATTTCGTATCGCGCGATTCTACGCGTTCACTGCGACCCGATCGCGCTCCGGCTCTCCCACGCCACGCCGCCCCGAGAGCCACTCCTGGAAGTGTTCCAGGTAGAGATAAATCACAGGCGTAATGTACAGCGTCAGGAACTGGGAAACTACCAAGCCGCCGACGACGGCCAACCCTAGGGGCTGTCGCGCGTCCGCGCCTTCCCCGTAAGCCAGAGCGATGGGCAGCGTTCCGCAAAGCGCCGCCATGGTGGTCATCATAATGGGTCGGAACCGTCGCAGGCAGCCGGCGTAAATCGCCTGCTCGGCGCTGTGCCCGGTCTTCTGCTCCTCGATTGCAAAATCGATCATCATGATGGCGTTCTTCTTCACCACGCCGATGAGCATGATCAGCCCCACGAACGCAAACAGGTCGAGATCTTTGTGGAACAATTTCAACGTCAGCAACGCCCCAAACACGGCCGAGGGCAGCCCCGAAAGGATCGTGATGGGATGGATGAAGCTTTCGTACAGAATTCCGAGGACGATGTAGATCACCAGAATCGCCACAATGAGCAGAACTGTCATACCGCGGAACGATTTCTGGAATTCCTTGACTGTTCCTTGAAACGAAGTGCTGACTGTGGGTGGTATGCGCAGCTCTTGGACGGCTTTATTCACGCGGTCGGCGGCCTCTCCCAAAGAGAAGCCCTGCGCCAGATTGAACGACACGGTGACCGCCGGAAGCTGTCCGAAATGGCTTATGGAGAGTGGTCCCACGCTGCGCGTGAGCTTCACCACGGACTGTAACGGTACCAGTTGCCCCTGCGAGGAATGCACGTAGAGCCGGGACAGGCCTTCCGGAGTAGTCTGATACTTCGGATCAACCTCCGTGATCACCGCGTATTCGTTGGCCGGGGTGAAGATGGTGGAAATTTGCTGGTTGCCATAGGCGGCGCCAAGCGCGCTCTCAATCTGCGCCGGCGTCACTCCCAGCGAGAGCGCGCGATCCCGGTCGATATCCACCTGGACCTGTGGACTGCGAATTTGAAGATCGGAGTTTACGTCGACGAACCCGGGGAGGCCGCGCATCTTGTCCATCAATTTCGGCGCCCAGTTATAGATCTCCTGCAAACTGGAGCTTTGCAGCGTCATCTGGTATACGCTGTTGCTGTTCTGGCCGCTGATGCTGATGGGCGGCGGATTCTGCAGGAACGCCAGGATACCAGGGACCGCGGCCAGTTTGGGGCGCAGCGCAGCGATCAATTGATCGGCGGAAAGCGCCCGCTCGCCGCGCGGCTTCAGTGTGGCATACAAGATACCGGAATTGCTCTCCGACGCATTTGCGAAGACGCTCTCAACGTTGGGATCGTGCTGGATGATATCCGCCAAGGCACGCTGGTGCTTCGCCATCGAAAGGTACGAAATATCCTGCCCGGCCAGAGTCACTCCGTAGATCACGCCGTTATCCTGGCTGGGAATGAAGCCGGTCGGCATAGTGAGGAACAGATAGATGGTCCCCCCCAACAATGCGAACGCCAGCATCACTGTGGCAAACTTGTGGCGCAGGACGGCGCGCAAGCTGTGGTCGTAGGCGCTCGTCATAGCCAGGAAGCCGGACTCAAGCGCGCGGTAGGTGAGTCCATGACGCGCATCCGCGCGGTAACACCGGAAGCGGCTGCCCAGCATCGGTATCAGCGTCAAAGAAATGAAGCCCGAGATCAGGATGGCCACCGCAATCGTGATCGCAAATTCATGCAGCAACCGGCCCACAATGCCACCCATGAACAGCACCGGGATGAATACCGACACCAGCGAAATCGTCATGGAGAGGATCGTGAAGCCGATCTCCCGGGAAGCCACAATGGCAGCCTCGCGGCGCGATTTGCCGGCCTCCGTGTGGCGCACGATGTTTTCCAGCATGACGATCGCGTCATCCACCACAAAGCCGACCGACAGGGTCAGCGCCATCAGCGAAAGGTTGTTCAAGCTGTAACCCAGCAAGTACATTACGGCGCACGTGCCGACGATGGATAGTGGCACCGCCACGCCTGGAATCAAGGTCGCGGAGAGGTTGCGGAGGAACAGCGAGATGACCATCACCACCAGGCAAACCGTGAGCACCAACGTGAACTTCACGTCATTCACCGACCGCCGGATGGTATTCGAGGAATCGGCAATGATCTCCAGGTCCAGCGACTGAGGAATTTCGGCGCGAAACACCGGCATCAACTCTTTGATGCTGTCCACTACCTGAACCGTGTTGGTTCCGGGTTGCCGTTGTACGGCCAGCACCACGCTGCGTTTTCCGTCGTTCCACGCGGCGACTCGTTCTGAAGACGAGCTGTCAATAACATTTCCCAGTTCACTGAGACGGATCGGCACGCCATCGCGCCAGGACACAATCAGCGGGCGGTAGGCGGCGGCGTTGGTCAGTTGACCGCTGGCCTGCAGCGTGAAAGCCTGCTTAGGGCCAAACAGTCTGCCTGTCGCGGCATTCACATTGCTGGCTTGGATCGCCCGCTGCACATCGTCGATCCCGATCCCCAGAGAGGCGAGTTTTTCCGGGTCGAGCTGCACGCGGACTGCGTAGGGGGCAGCCCCGAATACCTGCACGCGCGCCACTCCGCTTACGGTCGAGATACGCTGAGCCACGAGGGTCTCGGCGTACTCATCCACCGTGGAAATCGGCAGGGTAGCAGACCCCAGTGACAAATAGATAATGGCCTGATCGGCAGGGTTCACCTTTTGAAACGACGGCGGCCGCGGCATGTCCGGCGGAAGTGTTCCCCCAGCCTTGGAGATGGCCGACTCAATATCCTGCGCCGCGGCGTCGATATTGCGGTCGAGTGAAAACTGCACCGTAATGTTGGTGCTTCCTTGTGAGTTCGACGAACTCATCGATTCGATGCCGGCAATCGTGGAGAATTGCTTTTCGAGGGGTGTGGCCACCGCGGACGCCATCGTCTCCGGGCTGGCGCCGGGAAGCGCAGCGTTCACCTGGATGGTTGGATAATCGACACTTGGCAGGGCCGCGACCGGCAGCGCGCGGTACCCGACGATCCCGAACAGCAGGATGGCGAAGGTAACCAGCACGGTCATTACCGGGCGCTCGATGAATATGCGGGAAAAGTTCATGGCTACAGCGCCTGCGAATCAATCTTGTTGGCCGGCACGGGCTTGATGCGCGCTCCGGGGAAAAGGAGGAGTTGACCATCCGTGACTACCGTTTCTCCAGCCGCCAGTCCTTTTTGAATCGTCACTTTGCTGCCGAAGTTGGAGCCCACCGTAACCTTGCGCGCATCCACCGTCTGGTCCGGTTTCACCACGAATACCATCGTGCCGTTCTGCCCCGGCTGCACGGCCTCTGCGGGAACCACAACAGCTTGATTCAAGGTTCCCAGCCGCAGCGTCACGTCCGCGAATTGCCCTGGCCACAAACGCCCCGCGCGATTCTCGAAGTTGGCTTTCAAGCGGATGGTGCCGGTCGTGGTGTCCACCGTGTTTTCGATGACGGAAAGAGTGCCTTCCTCGGTATGTGAGGCATCATCGCGCGGCACCGCCGTAACCGGCAGTTTGTGGAGAGCGCTATTGCGGCGGATCTCCGACAGGAAATCCTCCGGAGCGTTGAAGCTGACCCAAATCGGAGTGACCTGGTTAATCACCACCACGGGATTTCCATTAGCGGCGACCACGTTGCCCTGATTGATCAGAAGAATACCGGCCCGGCCGGATACGGGCGAATGCACTTCGCAATAGCTCAGGTCGAGCTTGGCGCGTTCAATGGCAGCCTTGTCATTCTCGATGGCGGCGCTAGCGCTTTCGATGGCCGCCTGATCCGCGAGAATAGACGCGCGAGCTGCTTCCGCCGTGGCCCGCGACTGGTCATCGAGGGTCTTGGAAGTCAGCCCCTCTTGAATGAGCTGCCGGTTTCGCGCGGCATCCGCCTCGGCGCTCCTGGCCTGGGCCCGGTCGCGTTCCAGATTGGCTTGGCTTTGCCGCAGATTCGCCGTGTCGCGCGCCAGCGTGGCTTCCGCTTGCCGCAGCGCTTCCTGGTAGGGCCGCGGATCGATCTGAAACAGAAGGTCGCCGCGGTTGACTGGCGCCCCTTCCGTGAGGGCGATGCGCACGATTTCGCCGGCGACTTGCGATCGTACCTGAATCACGGCGGAGGGTTCCACACGTCCCACGGCGTGGATTTCAATAGGCACCGACTCTTCCGTAACCGGCGCAACGCTAACGGGTACTGCCGGCGGTGGCCCGGCGGATTGGGCTTTCTGCTGCTGACAGGCGCTAGTTAGCAATGCCAGCACCACGCCGGCGATGAAGGCGGCGCTCGTATGCCGGGACACTGGTTTCTCCCTGGAAACGGTGAACCCCGAATGCACGTGGAACTCCCTCTCAGTGTTGCAAATCTTTATATCAGTATAGCCAACCGGTTGCTGCAGAACACCCACACGGTCCGCCCTGCCTGTGCCTGACAGGTGACTGTCGCCCTTACCGGCGCTCCCGATCCCAGTCCAAATGCATGCGATCCTCGCCGTTGGTAGCGTCGAGCAGAATCCTGTAAACCTCGCCGCGGTCGTTGCGCGAGAGATACATGGACCCGCGCAGGCGCTCGCGGTCGTCTGTCGCCACATCGGCTCGGACCGAACCCGGGTCGAAATCCATTACCTGACCGTTAAACATAAGTGGCCGGCCGCTGTCGGTGCGGAACGAGACCAGAATCCTACCCCCGCGATCGATGTCCACATTGACGTCCGAGAGTCGCTGCGCGCCATAGCCGGTCGTAGTGGAAGTGCCGCGTCCCCGCCCGCCGAAATGCAGGACATTATTCCAAGTCAGCCCGCCGCGGTGGTCGTCCCGATCGCCAGGGTGGTCGAAGCGGCCTCGGTCGGGGTCGCCCTCGCCGATTAAAGTCCACGATAGCCGGAAATGGTAACGGCCCTCGCCTGGGTCTTTATCGCGAATGCGCACAATGGCCTGATAATCCGTTTCTCGCGACGGCTCGGAAAGTAGGCGCACCTCCCCGCGGCCATCGATGTTTTCGAAACGGAAGCCCTCGACTCTCCGGTTGGGAAGCGGTTCGTTGCACTCCGACCCATCGTCCCGCCCGTCGCGGCCCGCGATCGCGCGGAGGTACACAAAGTCGCCGCGTACGCTAACCTCGACCTCGTCGTCAACATACAAACGAATGTCGCATTGTCCTTTGCCGGAGGGAACGTCGTTGCGCGTCATTTTCCGCGCGCGGAATTGAGTATTGGCCCAAACGGGCAAGCAAGCGCAAAGCGCCAGTCCCAAGATTCCCAGACGTTTGAGTCTCATTGCTCTCAGGATAGCGCCTCCGCGGCCCTGATAAAATAAGGCAAGCACCTCCCTTATGGCCACCCCCAAAGAGCGCGGGCTCGCGCTCGAAGAGATTCTGGAGCAACGTGTCCTGGTGCTGGATGGCGCCATGGGGACCATGCTTCAGCAGCAACATCTGACCGCGGCCGACTTCGGCGGGGCATCGCTCGAAGGCTGCAACGAGAACCTTGTACGCACCCGGCCGGACATTGTGCTGGCGGTGCATCGGGCCTATCTCGAAGTAGGGTCGGATGTGGTGGAAACCAATTCCTTCGGCGGCACCCGTCTGGTGTTGGCGGAGTATGGACTGGAGGCGGACACCCACGAATTGAACCGGCTGGCAGCGCAGTTGGCGCGCCAGGCGGCCGACGAGTTCTGTACCGCCGGCAAACCGCGCTTCGTCGCAGGCGCGATGGGTCCCACCACCAAGGCCATCAGCGTCACGGGCGGCGTTACGTTTCCGCAATTGATCGACGACTTTTACGAGCAGGCGAAAGCGCTGGTCGAGGGTGGCTCAGATCTGTTGCTCATAGAGACCTGCCAGGATACGCGCAACGTCAAAGCGGCACTGCTGGGTATCGAAAGGCTGCGCAAGGAACTGGGAACACGTATCCCGGTGATGGTTTCGGGCACCATCGAGCCGATGGGCACGATGCTCGCCGGCCAGACCGCGGAAGCGTTCTGCGCGTCGATTGCCGATGCCGATTTGCTCTCCATCGGGCTCAATTGCGCCACAGGCCCGGAACTGATGACCGATCACCTGCGCACCATTAGCGAGATTTCGCCGGTGCGGGTTTCGTGCCACCCCAACGCCGGGTTGCCCAACGAGGAAGGCAAGTACCTGGAGACCCCCGACCTGCTAGCGGCCCAATTGGAGCGCTTCGTGGACAACGGCTGGCTGAACATCGTCGGTGGCTGTTGCGGTACAACTGCTGCGCATCTCAAGGTGATCTGCCAGATGGCGGAGGGCAAGCGGCCGCGGAACGTGCCCCAGCGCGCTCATCGCGCTTACTATGCCGGCTTGGAATTGGTCGAGGCTGATGAGTCAAACCGCCCTCTGATTGTTGGAGAGCGGACCAATGTCATCGGCTCTCAGTTGTTCAAGAAACTGGTGGCGGACGAGCAGTGGGAGGAAGCCTCGGAGATCGCTCGCTGGCAGGTGAAGAATGGCGCGCACATAATCGATGTCTGTTTGCAAAGCACAGACCGCGATGAGATCCAGGACATCCCGCCGTTTTACGACAAGCTGATCCGTAAAACCAAAGCGCCAATCATGATCGACACCACCGATCCGCGGGCGGTGGAACTGGCGCTCACCTACTGCCAGGGCAAGAGCATCATCAATTCCATCAACCTGGAGGATGGCGAAGAGAAGTTCGAACGGCTGTGCCCCATCGCCAAGCGTTTTGGCGCGGCTGTGGTAGTGGGTTGCATCGACGAAGACAAAGAACAGGCCCAGGCATTCACGCGCGAGCGCAAGCTGGAAGTGGCCAGGCGATCCCACCGGCTGCTCACTGAAAAGTACGGGATTGCGCCCGAGAATATCATCATCGACCCTTTGGTATTTCCGTGCGCCACTGGCGACGTGAACTACGTCGGTGGGGCAGTGGAGACCATCGAAGCGATCCGCTTGATCAAGGCGGATTTGCCGTATGTGAAGACCGCGCTCGGCATCTCCAATATTTCGTTCGGCCTGCCCGCGGCCGCGCGAGAAGTAGTGAACTCGGTGTTTCTGTACCACGCCACGAAAGCCGGTTTAGACCTCGCCATTGTCAATGCGCAAAAGCTGGAGCGGTTCGCGTCGATTCCCGAACTGGAGCGCCGCCTGGCGGAGAGCCTCCTGTTCAATTCGCCCGTGGTGGACGCGGAGGAGGAGTCGTTGCGCACAGCGCCCGACGACTGGCGCGAGCAAACGCTGAGGCAGAAAACGGTGCTGAACCAGTTCCACATCGGAGCGATCTCCGAGCATTTTCGTAAAACAGGGAAGCGAGAGAAGAAGCCCGCCGAAGATGTGCCGCTGGACCAGCGGCTTGCCAACTACATCATCGAAGGCACCAAAGACGGTCTCGTGGCGGACCTGGATCGCAAACGTTCGGAAGGCGCCGCGCCACTGGAAATCATCAATGGTCCGCTGATGAGCGGCATGGCCGAGGTGGGTCGTTTATTTAACAACAACGAACTGATCGTCGCGGAAGTGCTGCAGTCGGCCGAAGCCATGAAGGCCGCGGTGAGCCACTTAGAGCAGTTTATGGACAAAGCCGAAACGGCTACCCGGGGAACCGTGCTCCTGGCGACCGTGAAGGGCGACGTGCACGATATCGGCAAGAACCTGGTGGAGATCATCCTGTCCAATAACGGCTACAAGGTGATCAATCTCGGAATTCGCGTGCCGCCGGAAGCGCTGATTGGCGCCTATTTCGAACACCGGCCGGACGCCATCGGGCTTTCTGGCTTGCTGGTGAAGAGCACCCAGCAAATGGTGATCACAGCTGGTGACTTCAAGACCGCCGGCATCCGCGTTCCCTTACTAGTGGGCGGGGCGGCGCTTTCTGAAAAGTTCACCCGCACAAAGATAGCCACCGCCTACGGCGAGGCAGCCTGCTATGCAAAAGACGCTATGGCGGGGCTGAGTTTGATGGACCGGATTATGGACCCCGCGGTGCGCGATGCGTTTCTGGCAAGCCACCAGCCGGACGGCAGCGCTGTAGAGCGCGTCCCCGAAGAGGCAACCGCGACGCCCGCCACAACCCGCCGCAGTTCCAAAGTGCGCACAGATATCCCCATACCACCTGCCCCATACTTGGATCGCAAGGTTCGCGAACTGCCGTATCTAGCCGAGATTTGGAGTTACATCAATCCTTATATGCTGTATGGCCGCCATCTTGGTTATAAGGGTAACTTCGAAAAACAACTAGCGGAACATGAGCCCAAAACGCTGCAGTTGTTTCACCGAGTCGAAGAATTGAAACGCGACGTGGCGCGGTTTATGAAGGTCAAGGCGGTCTGGCAGTTTTTCTCCGCCGCGCGCGATGGCAATGACATTAATTTGTTTGGTCCAGCGGGTACCGCGCCGATACACACCTTCTCATTTGGACGGCAACAGCGGGACGACGGGCTCTGTCTTAGCGATTACATCCTCGATGCCGAGAATGGCCGGCGCGATCACTTGGCGATGTTCGTGGTGACGGCCGGCGCCGGTATCCGTCAAAAATCGGAGGAGTGGAAGCAGGCCGGCGAATTCTTCAACGCTCACGCCCTGCAGGCGCTGGCGATCGAAACCGCCGAGGCATGTGCCGAGTGGCTGCATCGCCGCGTCCGCGAGGATTGGGGATTTCCGGATGCGCCATCCATGACGATGCACGACCGGTTTACTTCCAAGTATCGCGGAAAGCGGTATAGCTTTGGTTATCCCGCCTGCCCCCGGCTCGAAGACCAACAAGGCATTTGGAAGCTTCTGCACCCGGAAGATATCGGCGTCGAGCTTACCGAAGGTATGATGATGGACCCGGAAGCCAGTGTAAGTGCTCTGGTTTTTCACCACCTCGACTGCGCCTATTTCACGGCTAAGGACGACGACGCTGCGGAAAAGTAATTTTCGCGAGGGCGTGATGCACTTTCGCGTGCGTGAGCCTTGACCAAACGGAGCGGTGCTTTTTTCCGAATTCCCCTAAGTTAATAACTCGCGATCACATTGTATAGATACCAATAGCTACATCCCACTAACTACTTGACAATCATGACGTTGGGGACACGATAATCGCCATTACAGACCGTTTATTTGTAATATGGCGCAGGCCTCACGCAGATTCGCCTGGACTTCGGGAATAGATAACCACGCGCTTCGACATCTCTTAATGACAGAGTCGGAGGATCCGTTTGCGAGTTCGCCCCTTCGCCAGGCCTCCTACCCGCTGATCGCCGCTTTCCTGTTTGTCCTCCACCTCGGCATCTCCTGGCTGGGATATCTGTTGATCAAGGAAAGCACGCTGCCCATGTCCGTGTTGTCGGGCGCCGCGCTGGGCTTGGTGAGTCTACTGCTATTCGGCACTCGCTATTGGCCGGTTCTGCTGCTTGCCTACTTCGTGAGCTATTCGCAGCGAAGAGGTGTGACCTGGTTTTCCGCGTCGGGCATGGCGCTCGCCAGCCTGGTGCGGACTCTCACCGCGGTCTGGTTGTTCCGCCAGGTTTCTCTAATGAAGAAGTTCCTGGGCCACTTTGAGGACCTGGCCGCCATCGTCGTGGCCGCCCTGATCCCGCCGGTTTTGGCGGCGAGCATCGGCGCGTGGATGCTAGTTCTCGCAGGTAGCATTCCAGCCACACAGTGGCAGATGGTGGCCGGTCCGTGGTGGATTTTTGACGCGCTCGCCACCCTGACAGGCGCACCCGTATTGATTCTGTGGGCAAGATGGGCCGTGGAGCCGAGGAAACCTGACTGGGTCGCAATCATCCAGACCATTGGTTTCACCGCGTTAGTTGCGGTGGCCTGCTACTTTATTTTCTTCGGCCCATCGACCTCGTACCTACTCTTTCTGGTTTTTGCATTTATCCTAATCGCCGCAGCCTGGCTCGGTAACGCAGCGGCCCGTTTAGCGGCATTTGTGATCGCGATCGCCGCCGTTTGGGCCACCTATTCAGGCGCTGGAGCCTTTTTCGGATTCACGCTGACGCAGAATCTTCTCAACCTGGAGTTGTTCCTGGCGGCAGTGTCCTTAACCGGAATGGCCGTCGGGGCATTCCGCGCTTATGGAAGCCTGGCGCTGCCTGGTTCCATGCTGCTGGCGGGTTGGGCCATGAGCGGAATGCTATACGCGTCCATGGACCGTGACCGTATCCAATATGACGAGGCCCGTCTGAGCTCGGCCACCAGCACCATCGAAAATCGGATCATTAGCCGGCTGACCATCTATGAAGATGCATTGCGGGGCGCAGCCGGATTGGTGGCGTCCTTGCCAAACGTGGACTGCGCCGGGTGGCACACGTATGTGGATCGTTTAGAGCTTTTCGATCGATACCCGGGAACCAAAGGCTTGAACTTCGTAGTGCCAGTTCTCGATTCCCAACTAACGAGCTTTGTCGCTTCCAAGCGTCGCGAAATTCCGGACTTCGCTGTCCATAAGGATCGTCCGTCGGACGCACTGGTAGAACCGCTAACGGAGCACTATCTGGTGTCCTGTGTGGAACCGCATTCCATGGTTGACCGCGTGGCCGGCGCAGACGTCGCCTCATACCCCCCTGGAAGGATGGGGGCAGAGCGGGCGCGCGATTCCGGTTCGGCGGCTCTTGTCCAAAGGATGTTATTCCGTAGCGATGGCGGCCTGGAGAAGGGATTGGTGCTATTTGTCCCCGTGTACCGTGCCGGAGCGGCGGTAACAACGCCCGCGGAACGCCAGGCGAGTTTCCTCGGTTGGACCACCGTTTCGTTCAGCGCGGACGCGTTCTTTCAGTCTGCCCTGCTGGAGTCGGCCGGGCTATTCACGGTTCGTGTGTACGACCGCGCGATCGAAGCAGGCAATCTAATCCATTCGTCCGGTCCGGCTCCTCCGAAAATAGACCCTTTTGAGCGCGTCACGAAGATGCAGTTGGCCGGCGACACCTGGGTTCTAGGCTGGCGCCGTACGCCTGAATTTCCGCGTCTCAGTAAAGCGCCGACGGCCTGGACTGCCGGCTGCACCGGTCTGTTATCGCTGCTTCTCGCCGGACTGGTAATGAGTCTCCAATCCACGGGCCGGCGCGCCTCCGATCTTGCCGCTGAGCGTACCAAGGCACTGGCGGGAGCTTTGCGGCAGGCGGATTCGGCCAATCGGGCCAAATCGCAATTTCTGGCGAACATGAGCCACGAGATCCGTACTCCCATGAACGGCATTCTGGGTATGACCGAACTGGCCCTCGATACCGAACTCAGGCCCGAGCAGCGCGAATACTTAGGTCTTGTGAGGCAGTCGGCGGACTCGCTGCTCACAGTCATCAACGACATCCTCGACTTCTCCAAAATCGAAGCCGGCAAACTCGAACTGGATCCCGCCGAATTCCAATTACGCGAGTTGATCGAAGGGACCGCCAAGATGCTGGCCGTGCGCGCCCATCAGAAGGGTCTGGAGCTGGTCTGCGATATTTCCAAGTCCGTGCCCGATTCGGTGGTCGGCGACGCGCCGCGTATCCGCCAGATTCTGGTGAACATGATCGGCAATGCTGTGAAGTTCACCGAGCGGGGTGAAATTCTGTTGGCCGTGGACAGCCGTCCGCTGGACTGGCTTTCGAACAAGAAGGGTTTCGAGTTACGGTTCTCCGTGAAGGACACGGGTATTGGGATCCCGCCCGAAAATCAGCAAAAGATCTTCCAGGCTTTCGCCCAAGCGGACGGATCGATGACGCGCCGCTTCGGCGGCACCGGTCTGGGCCTGACGATCTCCACGCGATTGGCCGAACTGATGGGCGGCACTATCGGAGTCGAAAGCAAGCCCGGACAGGGCAGCACGTTCCAGCTAACGATACCGGTTGGAAAGGGCAGTGGGCTTTTCGTTGAAATTCCGCTGGAAACGACTCGGCTAGAAGGGGTGCCTGTATTGGTGGTGGACGACAATGCCACCAATCGCCGCATCCTCGGTGAGACCCTTTCCCGCTGGGGTATGCGGCCTATCCTGGCCGGAAGCGGGCAGGACGCCATTCGGATTCTCGATGCCATGGCTCACTGTCCGCTCGTTCTAACCGATGTGCACATGCCGGGGATGGACGGATTTGAGCTGGCCGAATATACCAAGCTTCACGCCGGTACGATCACCGTCATCATGCTCAGTTCGGGAAGCGCCCTCGGCGACACGGAGCGGTCTCGCCGCGCGGGCGCGGCCGCCTGTCTTACCAAACCGGTTTCGCAGCGGGAATTACAGGAGGCGGTAATCCGTGCGCTGGGTGCCCAGCAGAATCGGTCCGTCGCCGCGACCCTGCCTGAGCCGCTGCCCGATATGTCGCGAGATGCTTCGCCCGCTCCCTCAGGCGAGCCGCTTCGCATTCTGCTTGCCGAGGACAATATCGTTAATCAGAAGGTTGTGCTCCGCGTCCTGGAGCGGGAAGGCCATCGGGTGGTGGTTGCCGGGAATGGCCGTGAGGCCCTGGCCGCACTCGAACGCGAAGTCTTCCACCTCGTTCTGATGGATGTACAGATGCCCGAGATGGACGGATTCGAGACGGCCGCTGCTATTCGCGCGCGCGAGCGCTACTCCGGCGCGCGGCTTCCGATCCTGGCCATGACCGCGCACGCCATGAGCGGCGACCGCGAGCGCTGCCTGGCGGCCGGGATGGATGGGTACATTGCCAAGCCCGTACACAAAATGGAATTGCTCGAAGCGATCGGCCGTTTTACCGGTGATCCCGCGGGTCGAGACGGCAACGGTCAGCAGGCGGCCGCGATCTGAACCGGTTGCGTGATGTCCCGCAGAGGGTTGGCGTCCCAGAACAGCCGGTCGCGCAGATGCCTAAACCGCGGATCCCGGCGCAGTGAGTCCATCTTCGGGTCGATGTCCAGAATCGGCAGGGTGGCGGAGTTCTCTTCGAAGGCTCGTTCCAGTTCCCGAAATGCCCCGTTGCGGTCCCCCAGGGCGTCCCGCAGCAGGGCCATATAATATGCATCTACGTATTCAGTGGCACGGCTCTGCTGCAGTTGTGTGCACAATGCTGCGGCCTCACATTGGCGGCCTAGTCTGGCGAGGCACGTCGCCTCGAGCGCTCGCAACCACAAAAGGTCCGGGGAAAGGACCGATGCCAGCCGATACTGAGCGAGCGCTTCTTCCGCTCTTCCGGAAAACTCCAATGCCTGGGCATAGAACAGCCGAGCCATCGCCAAATAGAAGTGCAGTTCCAGCGCCTGCTGGCCACAGGCTACGGCTCGATCGAATTCTCGCCGACAGAAGTAAACGCTAATCTCGGTGGACGTCACCATTGGCCACAGTGCATCGGCGCCCTTCGCTTCAGCCACCAGATCGAGGGCTTCGTCCAAGCGTCCGAGCGACGAGTAGAGCATCGTCAGATAGATATCGACGGCAGCTGGCCGCGTGCTTTCCCGGCGAGCCTGCAGGAGTTCCACTTCGGCTTCCGCAGGTTTCCGCTCGAATATATGCAGCCCATGGCCGCGATCCAATCGCAGTTCCGGCGTCAATCCAGTTAGAGCCACAGCCTGGCGGTAGACAGCCAGGAACGCCAGGTACATCTCCCGCGGAGGCCGCATGCCGCACGTTCCCAGCGCCAGATACGTACGGCACATTCCTTCTAACGAACGGGGATCGGTTGCGTCTCGAATTGCAGCCTTTTGGAAACAGTCGATGGCTTTCTCGAACCCCTCCCGCGTGCACCGGTTATGAAAATGCCAACCCTTTCGGATCAGGTCCTCGCACGGAGGCTTTTCCAGGCAATAGCCGAGCTTGGGGCGATGCGTGATCCACGATCCATACTCATCGAGGGCCTTCCTGACCTCACCCACGGTCACGGCTACCGTATGCCGTGAAACCTGTGTGCCTTCCCAGGCTTCCTGGATCATCTCCTCGTAACATACGTTGCGTCCGCTGTTGTGGAGTAACACTCGTAAAGCCTGAAAGGCTTGACGGCGTAATTCGATCTCCACTCCATCCCGCAGCAGCCGGCCGCCACTGGCATCTAGGCGAAAGGGCCCAAATGTAAGTTGTTGCACAAAGCCCCCCCCCCCTTGCAAACTCGCGTCACTCGGTAGGACATGCTTAGCTTGCCCAGTAGATTTGACGCTGTTTTGACTCCTGATGCGCGAAGTCTATCATACAATCGCTGTGATTGGGCTTCGGAGGGATGCGCTGGAAGTGTAATTACGGGGAGTGTATGATCGCCTGCCCGAGGGAACCATTCTTCCGAGGAGACGTCCAAAGGAAATCATGAAATCGGGTCTGCCGTGTTCGCAGCTTTTGGATGGAGGAAAACCTATGAGTTTCGAGAGACTGCTTCGGCTTCGTGCAGCCGTGGTTCTCGCGATCGCCCTGTCGATTGCGTTTGCGCCGTGCGCCCTAGCCCAGTCAGCCGGCACCGCCGGCCTGAGCGGAACGATTACGGATGCCAGCGGCGCGGCGGTGCCGAACGTTGCGGTAACGCTCACTAACGCGGACACAAATCAGGTGCGAACCACCTCCACCGGTTCGGATGGGGTCTATAAGTTCTCGTTGATTTCGCCCGGAAACTACAAGATTCACTTGTCTGCCACGGGGTTCAAGGCAGCCGAGGTTTCCGGCCTCAACCTGAACGTGACCGAATCACCAGTCCTGGATCGCACTCTCGAAGTGGGGCAACAGACCGAGCAGGTCACTGTCGAAGCCTCGGCCGGCGTTCTCCAGTCCGCCTCTTCCACTCTCGGAACGACGGTCGGCACGAAAACCGTGACGGATTTGCCTCTGGCGAACCGCAACTACACTCAGATCATTGGGCTGTCCGCCGGAACCAGCGTGGGTGTCAACAATGCGGCGCAGTTCGGTAAGGGCACTCTTGATATCGCTGTCAATGGAAACACACCTGGGCAGAACAATTTTCAGATGGACGGCGTGGCCATTCAAAGCATGGCCGGCAACGGAAGCGCAAATGACGGCGGCATCTATGTAGGTATCGCGATTCCCAACCCCGACGCCATTCAGGAATTCAAAATTCAGACTTCTACTTATGACGCCACCTATGGCCGCAACCCCGGCGCGAACGTAAATGTGGTCACCAAGTCCGGCACTAACAGCTGGCACGGAACCGCGTTTGAGTTTTTCCGTAACGCGAAGCTCAACGCCAATGATTTCTTTTACAATCGCGACACTTGCCGGACGCAGTATGCCGGCGAATCCTGCCCCAAGCAGGTGCTGAACCAAAACCAGTTCGGCGGCGTCATCGGCGGCCCCATCAAGAAGGATAAGCTGTTCATTTTTGGTAGCTACCAGGGCACGCGCCAGCGCGACGGAGTGGGTACACCCGAAGGTAACCCCGGCAGTTCGAACATCTCCCTATACCCCATTATTCCGGCTGGAGACCGGACCTCGGCGGCATTTGTGTCGCAGTTGATCGCGGCAAACTGTGAGCTTCCCTCGTTCGGACCTCCCGGGCCCAATGGCGTTCTGCCGTGCTCGTCCACCTCAGTAAGCCCCGTGGCCTTGAAAATGTTGCAGGTGAAAAACGCCGATGGCAGCTACTACTTCCCGACCCACGCTACGTTTGGCGATCCGATCAGCTTCAATTCACCGGCGCCTTTCTCAGAAAACCAGTACCTGGTGAATGGCGACTATTTACCTAACGCGAAGAACTCTCTGGCGATGCGCTTCTTCTACAGCACCGATCCGCGCATAATTAACTTCAATACTCCCATTGGCGGCGCTCTTCCAGGAGCTCCTGATCCGGTGCAGTACTCCAATGCCAACGCAGTATTGAAGCTGACTACGCTCGTGACCAATTCGCTGGTCAACGAGGCCCGGGGATCGTTTCAGCGTTTGTTCTCCCAGGCCACCGATTCCCTTCCCGCAGGCTGGACTCCCCAAAACCTTGGCATCACTCCGATCGTGCCCAGCCAGACTCAGGGGCCGGCCCTCTCGTTCCTGATTAACGGTTTCGGCGCGGGCGGATTTCTCGAGCCCCAGTTCAGCCCCACCAATCAATTTCAAATCGCGGACCAGGTCTCTTGGTCGCACGGGCGGCACACCGTGCGCGCCGGCTTCGAACTCGAAAAGACTCAATGGAATCTCGACTTCGCCGGGCTGGAGCGCGGATGGCTGTTCATTGGGAGCTTCACCAACCTGTTGGCCGCAAATAACCCCGGCAATATAATCCAATGCCTCTTCTGCGTATCGAGCGGTCCTCCTGCCGCTGGAGGCATTATCCACGCGTATCGCGAGACGAATATGAATTCCTTTGTGCAGGACGATTGGAAGCTCAGCTCGAAGCTAACCCTGAACCTGGGAGTGCGCTGGGAGTACGATGGAACCTTCTCGGAGAAGTTCGGGAACCTGACCAACACCTGGATCAGCCAGTTGGCTCCTAATTCGCAAGTACCTACTGCGCCGTTGGGGTTGCCGGCCAATTACGCAGGCTGGGTCACGGCCGGTAACTACCTACAGCACTATCCGCAGCCACCTAACGGCGTACTCGTGAACACCAGCGGAACGGGGGCCCTGCAAAAACGCCCGCCGCTGGGTGATTTCGGTCCGCGCCTCGGATTTGCGTATCAGGCCGCGAGCAAACTGGTGATCCGTGGCGGCGTGGGTCTCTTCTATGACCGCATCGGCGCAGACCGTTTCGTTCACGCGGTGGAACAGGGCAATCCGTATGCCACCACGCTCGATTACACCGGCTCGGCAGCCGCGCCGTTCACGATCCAGAATCCTTTCCCCAATCTACCCTTAGGACAGTTTGTACAGCGCTGGGCGAACCCCGCCACACTTACAACTTCCGAACTCAGCGTCCCGTTTATCGCTCAAGTTTCCCACGTGCCGCTGGTGAGGCAGTATAACCTGAACTTCCAGTATGAATTTGTTCCGAGCTGGGTTTTGGAAGTCGGCTATGTGGGTTCGAGCGGCATCAATTTGCTGGACTACAATCACAACGTCAATACCGCCGGCATCGCGAGCGCCAGCAATCCGATCAACGGCCTTACTACTACTACGCTCCAAAACGTCGCCTTCCGGGTCCCCTATGTCGGTTACGCTCCGGCTGGCCTCCAGGCCACCGCGTACGACGGAAGTTCCAATTACAACAGCCTTCAGATCACCGTTCGCAAACAACTCTCTCATGGCTTGACTTTGCAGGGGTCCTACACATGGAGTAAGTCGATGAGCGATGTTCTGGTGGACTCAGCCAATAGCAACAATGCCGGTAATTTGGCACAACAGTACGGCCCGACGTATTACAACCGGCCCCAGCGGTTCATCATCAATTACAGTTGGCTGATTCCCACCAGTCAACTCAAAGGCGTCGCGAATGCGGTACTCGGTGGTTGGACCGTCTCGGGCGTGACCACCATTCAGGATGGCGTTCCGTTCACCTTCCTCGATACCGGCGCCGGTTCGGCTTATGGTACGAATGGCAACCAAACCACTGCCGGATTTGCCCGGGCCCAAATCTGTCCGGGTATGACCTACGCCAACATCGCAACACCCGGCGGTATCGAATCGCGGCTGGGTGGGTACAGTGGAGGCCCGGGCTATTTCAATGCCAGCGCTTTCTGTCCCGCTCCTGCGATCATGCCGGACGGCGTGACCGTAACTACGCAGGCCGCATGCCCCACTTGCGCTACTTTGTTCGGAAACTCCGGCGTCGGCATTCTGCCTGGGCCGGGCCAGTTCAACTTCGATGCCACGTTGTCCAAGCAGTTCAATTTTACGGAACGCTACCATCTGCAGTTCCGCGCGGAGTTCTTCAATTTGCTGAATCACCCGCAGTTCAACGGCATCTCGCCCGGATCTGGAACCGGTGGGACCACGTCTTTCCTTCCGCAGCCTTTGGTTGCAGGCGGGAGTACCATCACCCAAACCAGCGTGAACCCTCGCGTGATTCAGTTAGGCTTGAAGTTCTCGTTTTAAGTCAACCTGACTTCCACAGGCAGGGCCGCTAGTAACCGAGTCCCGTGTCCCTGCTTTGTCGACTTAATTGCAGACCCGACTTACTCAGAAACCACCGCGTTCTGTATACAGCGGCCCCCACAAAAGGCTATTGACTTCGTTTGTTTTGTGATATAATCCCCACCCAGATGCCTCGGGGTTATGACTGTCTGCATGCGACCGTAGTGCTGTTTCGTCCGACTTCGTTTCCCTACCCAATTCTTGTGGAGAGGAAAAAGAGACCATGAAGTTTCACAGAATATCGCTTTCACTATTGATTGCGGCAACGTTGCTGATGTTGGCTGCGTCGCTTTTCGCGCAATCGTCTGGTACCGGTGCGCTGACGGGCGTCGTTACCGATCCTTCCAGTGCCTCGATTCCGAATGTGACCGTGACACTGACCAATAACGACACGGGTCAGACGCGCACCGTGGTCACGGGTGCGGATGGAGCCTTTCGCTTTTCGCTAATTCCGCCGGGCACGTACAAGATCACGTTTTCGGCCATGGGCTTCAAGACGTCGGAAGTTCCGTCGGTCACGGTAAACGTTTCGGAAACTCCAGTTGTCAATCGCGCTCTCGAGGTCGGCAGCCAAGCTGAGTCAGTCCTGGTACAAGCGGAGGCAGCGGTGCTGCAGACCGCAGACTCCACGCTCGGTACCGTGGTGTCCGGAAACAGCATCACCGAACTGCCTCTCGCCAGCCGGAATTATACGCAGGTTCTGGGTCTTGAGGCCGGCGCTGCTTCGGGAGTCAATAACGGCGCGGCCTTGGGTAAAGCTACCCTCGATCTGGCAGTGAATGGCGCAGCGCCGACGCAGAACAACTTCCAGATGGACGGGGCTTCCGTCATCAATGCGTTTGGCGCCGGCAACGCCCAGGATTCCGGCATTTACGTTGGCATTCCCATCCCCAGCCCCGATGCCATCGGCGAATTCAAGGTGCAGACCTCTACGTACGACGCCAGCTACGGGCGCAACCCCGGTGCCAACGTCAACCTGATCACCAAGTCGGGCACCAACCAGCTTCATGGCTCACTCTTTGAGTTCTTCCGCAATGAGGACCTCAATGCCAATAGTTTCTTCCAGAATCTCAACGGTGGAGGACAGCAGCAGGTCCTGAAACAGAACCAGTTCGGCGGCACTGCTGGCGGTCCTGTAAAGAAGGATAAGCTGTTCTTCTTCGGCAGTTATCAGGGGACTCGCATGCGCAACGGAATTGCGCCTGGCGGGGCCGTCAGCACAGTATTGCCGCCAATTCCCGGCGGCGACCGATCCGCGCCCGGTTTCCAGGCCGCGCTCGGTGCAGCGTTCTGCCCTGCCAATCATCCGGGGAATCCAAACTACAGCACCTTTGTCAGCATCTTCGGCGGACAGAATATCGCCTGCAACGGCTCCAATATCAGCCCATCGGCGATAGCGATTCTGCAGGTGAAGAACCCTAACGGGGCCTATTACGTTCCGAGCTCATCCACGGGAGATTTCCAGCGTGTCAATTTCAGTTCTCCGTCGATCTATACGGGCAATCAATACATCGGGAACTTCGATTATCTGATTAATTCCAAGCACACCCTGCAAGGTCGCTATCTGTTCACCGAAGACCCGCAGACCACGCCCTTTGGTATCGGCACTCTGCCCGGCGCTCCCTCGACTAGCTATTACGCCAATACGGTCTCGAATCTGAAGCTCACGTCGCTGGTTACTAACAATTTCGTCAACGTGGCCAAGATCTCCATGCAGCGGAACATCGCCAATGGGTTCGACACAGTGCCTTACACGCCGCAGCAGGTGGGCATCACGCCGATCATCCCAACCCAGAACCAACCTCCGGTCATCATTACCTTGAACGGACCCACTCTCGGTGGCACGCTGGACCCGTTCTACGGACCCGCCACTCAGATCGAGGTTGGCGATCAGATTTCCTGGACTCACGGGAGGCACAACATTCGAGCGGGTGGCGAGTATGAAGACGACCAGTGGAATCTTTCTTTCAAGTCCCTGGCAACCGGCTTTCTGGTAAGCGATACCTTCCAGGATTTCCTTCTCGGCAAAGCTGGATGCACGACTGCAGGTTGCGGCCCGGCGAACCCGGGCAACACCAACGGTTCACCATTCGGCGCCTTCCTTACCTGCCTGTTCTGTGTCCGCAGCGGTCCCGACGGCATCATTCACGCCTATCGCGAGCATGATGTCAACCTGTTTGTCCAGGACGACTGGAAGGTCACTAGCCGGCTGACCCTGAATCTCGGCGTCCGCTGGGAATACGACGGCATGCTCGGTGATAAGAATGGCAACCTCACCAACATCTGGCCTAGCCTGATGCCGGCCCTTCCTCCCACCTCGCCGCAGGCCAGCGGCCCGGGTCTGCTGGGGTACGTGGTGCCCAGCAACTTTGCTGCACATTATGGACAGCCGCCCGCGGGCGTCACCACCGTCAGCGGCAACAACCCGACGCAAAACGGAATTCCACATAACAACCTCGCTCCCCGCTTTGGTTTTGCGTGGCAGCCTACCAATAATGGGAAGTTCGTGGTTCGCGGAGGCTTTGGCATCTTCTACGACCGTGTCGGCTCGAGCGACTTCGTCCACGCGGTGGAACAAGGGGATCCGTACGCGGTCACGCTCGACTTTTCCGGTCCTACCGGTGCGCCGTATAGTCTGGCAAACCCCTTCCCGTCTACGCCGCTCGGGTTTACGCCGCGCTGGTTCGATCCCACTACGGGCTTTAATTCCGCGTTGAACGCTCCATTCTACGCGGCGGTCCACACGCCGTTGAGCCGGCAATACAATCTCAATGTCCAGTATCAGTTCGCATCGCGCTTTGTGCTGGAAGTGGGTTTTGTTGGATCGAGTGGCATCAACCAAACCGACTACAACCACGATTACAACATTGCGACATTGGCGAGCCCCAGCAATCCGATCAATGGCGTGACCACCAATACCGTGGCGAATACGGTTTTCCGTGTGCCTTATCTCGGCTATGGGCCGGGCCAGTTGCAAGGCACCGGCTACGACCTGGTTTACAACTACAACAGTCTTCAGGTCACTTTGCGCAAGCAGTTCTCCCATGGATTGACAATGCAGGCGGCGTATACATGGAGCAAGGATCTGACCAATGACGTGGTAGCCCCCGGGCTCGCTGGTGTTGGCGGCGTCGGCGATAACCAAGCCAACATAAACAACCCCACCAATACCTGGGGGGATTACGGACCCGCCGGATTCCAGCGGGCGCAGCGCTTCGTCTTCAATTACAGCTACGAACTCCCATTCGGCAACCCGAAAGGCGCTTTGGGCTGGCTGGCGAAGGGTTGGCAGTTAGCCGGTGTGGTGGTCATTCAGAGCGGCCAGCCGCTCACCCTGACGACGGTTAACGGGGGATCGGCCTTTACAGGCGGACCCGCGGCCAATTCCGGTGAAAGCGGCGCCTCCACTGTACAGCTCGCTCCGGGGGCGACGTATGGCCAGCTCGCGACGTCGGGCGGCGTCGAATCGAGACTCGGCGGAAATGGCAGTGCCAACGGCTACTTTAACCTAAGCGCCATAACCACCAACACCGCGATTAACCCGAATGGCACACCGACTACCGTAGCCGCGTGCGCCACATGCGCTACCCTCTACGGCAATGCCGGGCTAGGCATTCTTAATGGCCCCGGCCAGTTCAACTGGGACCAGTCCTTGATCAAAACCACGAAAATTGGAGAGCGCAAGTCATTGCAATTCCGCGTGGAGGCGTTCAATATTCTGAATCACCCGCAGTTTGGCAACCCGTACACCACGTACAGCACACTCAGCACGTTCGGGCAAATCACCACCACCAGCACCAACCCGCGCTTGCTCCAGCTCGGTTTGAAGTTCCTGTTCTAGATCAAGCGTTTCGGCGATTTCGAAACTAACGGCTCCGTTGGAAACTCTTCCAACGGAGCCGTTCGCTTTCACGCCCGCCCAAACGGCTAGTTGAACTAAGATTCTGAGTTGGTAAACATGGAAGCATGAGTCTTAGAATCGGTATTCTCGGAGCCGGCCACGTCGGTGGCGCGCTAGGGCGTTTGTGGGCTGCTAAAGGTCACGACATCCAATTCGGCAAGCGTGGGTCCTCGAACGGAGAGGCAGCCGCTTCGGCGCAAGTGGTCGTTTTGACAGTCCCCTGGCCCGCGGCACAAGATGCCATCAAGGATTGCGGCGACCTGGCCGGGAAAATCCTGGTCGACTGCACCAACCCATTAACGCCCGACTTAAAGGGACTCAGTGTCGGGTTGACCACTTCCGCCGCCGAACAAGTGGCCCTTTGGGCCCCGGGGGCGAAGGTGGTGAAGGCGTTCAATACGATCGGCGCGGTCGATTTCGGCAACGCCGATTTCGGCGGCGTCGTAGCCGACGGCTTTTACTGTGGAGACGATGACGCTTCCAAAAAGGTAGTTGCCGCGCTAATCAGCGACACCGGCATGAATCCTGTGGACATAGGGCCGCTGCGCAATGCCCGTCTGCTGGAGCCGCTGGCGTTGCTATGGATCGATCTGGCGGTCATTCAAAAGCAGGGGCCGAACCACGCGTTCAAGCTGCTGCGCCGGTAGCGTGGGGCAGCCGAAACCGCCAGCGCTGGCGGTTTTATGCCTACGACAGCCCCAACACCCGCCCTGTAGCCACATCCAAATCGATGTCGTAATAACCCGGCCTCGTCGGCAGGCCCGGCATAGTGCTCATCGTGCCCAGCAGCGGATACAAAAATCCCGCGCCGACGCTGGCCCGGATGTCGCGCACGGGCACTACGAACCCCACCGGCGCCCCCTTCAGGTTGGGGTCGTGGCTCAAGCTGAGATGCGTCTTGGCCATGCAGATGGGCAGTCCGGCGAACCCGTTGCGCGTATACAGTTCAATCTTCTTCTCAGCCTCGGGGGAGTATTCGACTCCTGAGCCGCCGTACATTCCCTTGACGATGGCTTCGATCTTCTGCTTGATCCCCAGCTCTAGCGGATATAGGAACTGGAAGTGGGTGGGCTTCTCACAAGCGGCCACCACGGCCTTCGCCAGTTCCACCGCCCCCGCGCCGCCCTCAGCCCAATGATTGGTCATCACCGCGTCCTCGGCCCCCGCCGCAATGGCGGCCTTGCGCACAGCTTCGATCTCGGCCGGTGTGTCGTTGCTGAAACGGTTGATCGCCACCACCACGGAGATTCCGAAATGCTTGGCATTTTGAATCATCCGTATCAGGTTGCTGCAGCCGGCAGTCAACAGTTCCAGATTCTCGTTGGTGTACTCGTGAGAGAGCGGCTGCCCTGCCACTACCTTCGGCCCGCCGCCGTGCATCTTCAACGCGCGAATCGTAGCCACTAACACCACGCAGTGCGGGGTCAACCCGCTGTAGCGGCACTTGATGTTGAAGAACTTCTCCATCCCCATGTCCGCCCCGAATCCAGCTTCGGTGAGAACGTAGCCGTCCTTTCCCACCAGTTTGAGCGCGATCTGGTCCGCCACAATGGAAGAATTCCCGTGGGCGATGTTGGCGAAAGGGCCGGCGTGTACGAACGCGGGCGTCCCTTCGATGGTCTGCATCAGGTTCGGCAGCAGCGCGTCCTTCATGAGCACAGTCAGCGCGCCGCCCACTCCCAAGTCGTCCGCCGTAATGGGAGTGCGCTCCTTATTGGTTCCGATCACCATGCGCCCCAAACGCTCGCGCATATCGCTCAGATCCGTTGCCAGTGCCAGGATAGCCATGATCTCGCTGGCCACCGCCATGTCGAAACCCGTAACCCGGGTATGGCCCTTTTCTTCCGCGCCCTGGCCAATGGTGATCTCGCGCATCATGCGGTCGTTGGTATCCATCACGCGCCGCCACGTGATGCTTTCCGGATCGATGTTCAGGCGCGCGAAGCGGCTGCGTTCTTCCGGCGTCAACTTGTTGGGGTCGGTCTTATCAATACCCAGGTTCTTCAAACGGCGCAGCATCACCGGAGTGAAATGGCGGCTTCCATCTTTCTTAGCCGGGCACAAACGGTCGAACAATGCCTCGTCCTTGGGCGTCGTGGCCTCGTGGAACATGCGCGTGTCGATCGCTGCTGCGAGCAGGTTGTTGGCAGCCGTGATGGCGTGGATATCGCCCGTCAAGTGGAGGTTGAATTCCTCCATAGGGATGATCTGACTATAGCCGCCACCGGCCGCGCCGCCCTTGATGCCGAACGTCGGTCCCTGGCTGGGCTGGCGGATGCACGTGAATACCTTCTTTCCCAGGTGCGCGCCCAGCGCCTGGCTCAGCCCCACGGTGGTCGTCGTTTTGCCTTCACCCAGCGGCGTCGGCGTGATCGCCGTCACCACGATGTACTTGCCGTTGGGCACACTCTTGAGCCGGTCACGGATCGAAAGGTGCACCTTCGCCTTGGTCTTGCCGTACAATTCCAGCTCTTCGGCAAGGATGCCGGCGTCGGCGGCGATCCGGTCGATCGGCAGCGGTGCAACCGACTGTGCGATTTCGATATCGCTCGGGACATTCTTCTGAATATTCGTAAGCTTGCGGGGTGTGGCAGTCATAGGATTTTTGGAGGTCAGGTGCGGATCACGACGACGTTTTGACTACATCCGCTTCCGCCGTTTTGGGAGCGGCCGGCGCGGCAGTGATTTGGATGAGCGGTTCCGAGTTCCCGGGGCGGCTGTCCCGCTTGAGTAGGTAATTGATGTAGGAACTCGACCCCTGCAAAGAGCGGTTCCGCGGCGGAATATAGGTTTTCAACTCCTCGACCCGGCCGGCGGCTTGCGCGCGCTCGTAAACCTTGACCCAAATACAGGGCTGGTCGGGAAGCACTTCGCACATTCCTTGAAACGGACCGCCGCACGGGCCGTTGCGCAGGTTCTTGGGACAAGTCATCGGGCAGACATACTCCATCAGCCCTAAGACGCAGTTGCCGCAGGCCTGGCAGCCAAATACCGGCTTCTTAAAAGACAGCTCCGCCTTTTCCACTGCTTCCGCCAGACGGGGGCGCTTATCCACCCAGCGGGATATTCCGGTCAAAAAGCTTTTTAGAGGTCTCGGCCAGTTGGCGGGCTCGGCAATATCGGCCATACGCACCCAAATGCCGCGCCCCTTCGGCGCAGGCTTGGGCGCATCGTACATGTAGTAGCCATCCTTGCGGCCGTAGCTGATCTCTTCGGCGAATTCTTCCCAGCGCGGAGCGATTTCTTCGGAGCGTTTGATGATCCAGCGGATGCGCTCGGCCTGGTGGTCCCCGCCGAGATAGGCTCCTGCATAGCCCATGCCGCGGAGAATCGCCACCATGCGCGCCGCCCGCTCCAACCGCGCAGCGACGCCCTTATCAGTGGATGCCTGCGTCTCGGCCTGGATGCGTTCCACCAGCTCGGGCGCAACCCAGCAGCCCGGCGGGTCGCCCTTGGCCATTCTCTGCGACGCTTTCGGAGGCAGCACGTACACGTTGCCGAAAACCGGCGTGCGCAGGCCGCGCTCATCCAGATAGCGCTTCAGTTCACGGAATTTGCGCGAGTCGTAGCCCAGCTGCGTGATGGCAAAATCCGCTCCGGCCGCGATTTTCTTCTCCAGCTTCAGATATTGATACGCGCATTCCGCTTCGGTGTATTTGAACGGGGAAACTGCCACCGAAGTGTAAAACGGAATTCCAGAGGCGCGCAGTTCGCTGATGAATTCGACAAGCTGCACCGAATCGAGGTCGTACGGCACGGGATTCGTCCGGTGGTCGACGCCTTTGGGGTAGTCGCCGGTGACGGCGAAAACATTTTCGACGCCGACTGCCGCCAGATCTTCCAGTTCCCGGCGAAGCGTGAGCCGATCCTTGCCCACGCACGTGATGTGAATGTTGGGCGTCAGTCCCCGCGCCTTCGCGGCCGTACCCACGCGGATGGGATCGTGTCCCATCGCGCCTCCGGCATAGCTGGTGATGCCCGCACCGATGACTCCAGGAACCTGGGCCAGTTTGGTGGCCACTTCCAGCAACTTAGCCTCGCGCGTAAGCTGGCTCGCCACCAGCTCCACGACATAGCTGAAGCCGCCGCCAGTGAGCGCTTCCCGGATTCGATTGGGCGTTGGCATTTCTACTTACTCAGTGCTTTGAGCCCATGGCTACTTCCCCAGCTCTGCGCGTACCAGCTTGGTTCCTTCCACCATAGTCTTTAGCTTGGCGAATGCCACATCCCGTGGCAAGTGGAAACAGCCACAATCAGGCAATATATAAATCTTTTCCGGTGGCAGTACCTCTAGAGCTTTTCGAATCCTTTCGGCCACCAGGTCGGGCGTCTCCACGTCGTGAGACTTGACGTCAATCACACCGACCCCCAATTCGAACGGCGGATTGAACTCTTTGAAGAGATCCAGATCTTCGCCGCCGCGCCGGGCGAACTCCATCGTCAGCGCCTGTACCTTGGCCTCCAGAATGGTGGGGAACAGATAGCGATAGCTGCCTTCCCAGGATGGCTTGCCATAGCGGTTGCCGTAACAGATGTGCACCGCGATCTTGGCTGCCACGCCGTCCACCATCGTGTTCAAGGCCTTCACGGCCCACGGCAAATCTTCCGGGAAACCCGAATAGTACGGTTCGTCGATTTGAATGTGGCGCGCGCCGGCCTTGACCAGCTCCTTCAATTCCAGGTTGAACACGCGGCCCAAGTCGTTAGCCAGGCTCGCCTCGTCGGGATAGTGCTGATTGCGGATCCGCTTGGTCAAACAATGCGGGCCGGTGATGCAGATCTTGGCTACGCGGTCGGTGTTGGCCTGCAGGAATTTGAAATCCGGCACCAGTCCGAGCGATGCCATGGGAATCTTTCCCTGCACCACGCTGTCGTAGAAATCGTAGTAGAACTTCTTGGAAGAGCGATCGATCTGCACGCCCGGCAGCCGCTCGACGAAATAGTCGATCATATTGTCGCGGCGAGCTTCTCCGTCGGTAATGATATCCAGGCCGGCGACTTCCTGGTCTTTGATGTCGGCCTTGACTGACGTATCGTGGATCTCGTCCAGATCATGACGGCTGATGCGCCGGGCGAAGTACTCCGTCTTGAGCCGCTCCAGCCAGCCCGGCATTGAGTAACTACCCACCACCGTAGTGGGAAGAATGGGAAGAGTCATCTAGGTCCTTTTACTCCCGTGACGTTGTGTACAGAATGGAAGTCTTCGATCCTTTACGGTAGTGGAAAGGAGCGAAGTGCACGTCGTAGCCCGCCCGCTCGCCGACCTCACGCAGCAATACTCCGTTGACCCAGTTCACGATCGAGCCATCGAGCTTGCCCGGACCGTGAAAGCCCAGTCGGTATTCGTTGAAGTCGGTGACGAAAATGTCCTGCACCTGCAGATAGCCGCGGGGGTAGAGCAGGGGAATCGTGTTGGAAAAACTCTCCAGCGCTCCAGAGCTCAGGTGAAATCGCAGATCACTCGGCGCTTCCTGCAGGATATCTTCCAGTTTAGCGACATCCACACCTGGCGGGAAAGAGGTGTCGACCATTTCCTCGATCGGCACCAGTCGCTCTTCCAGGCGCATGGCATCCCATATTTCCATCCAGTAATTCATGCCGCGATCGTAATCGCCCAGGTAGTCCGGCCCGCCTTCGAGCAGGCGGCTCACCAGGGTGCGCGCCTTCTCCACCGGCAGGTTGTATTTCTCGGAAATGCGCACCACTTCCGACATAGGCAAGTACGCCCGCGTCTCAATGAAATACAATTTGCCGTCGCGCCGCAGGAGTTCGTCGTTGGGCAAATTGTCGTAGACATTTGTTAGATGCACGTGCAGCAACTTGTGTCGCAGGAACGAAAGCGTCTTGATGGGATTCAGCGCGTCCAGCACTACGAAACTGCAGAGGTCGAGGTGTTTCTGAACTGCGGCCCGCGAACGGTCCAGCGTCTGCAGCGAATAATCGCCCAGCAACACTCGCAGCTTGGGATAGTAGTTAGTGCCCCGCTGGGTATCCAGTGCGTGGAACCGGTCGAGGAAAAGGCCGCAGCGCTTCCCCGTTCCAACGCCGATCTCCATCAGGAAGATCTCCGGCGGCAGCTGTTTCTTGGCGTCCAGATCGCGTATCAGGGTCCAGAAATCTGCGACGCCATCGGCCACGGCGTCGGGATGGTTGGCGTCCGATTGCCCGCCGGGCAGCGCCTTCTCGTAGCCCTGGCCAGTGGCGACTTCCCAGTCCTTTAGACGATGCCAGTAAAGCCGGTTGAAGTCCCAGGCGATGCTGTGGCGGAAGGGTTTGAACTCCTCCAGCGGCAGACACTCTTCCGTCGGCTCCTTCCCTCTTCGCGGCTTGTGGCACATCATGGCCCGCATCATGGCCGGTTTCAGGCAGCCCGGAACCACCTGGCGGGTGTCGACCTGAATGTGTAGGATCGGCGATTCGTCGCCGGACGGCTCCTTATCCGGCGTCACCAGCACCACTTCGCGGAAATTTTTCTTGTATTGGAGCCAGTCCAACTGGATGCGGAGGCGCGCGAACTCGCTCGGTTCGAGGTGCCCCTCGGCCATCATCGTGTAGAGTGTCTCAATCACTTCTTGGGTGGCGCCGGCCGCCTTCCCTTGGAGGTGATTCAGTTGCAGGATCATAGTTCGACTTTGGAACGGAAGACCGGTAATCTGGCCTCAAAGATCAGATCACTGGGGTGCGTGTTTGCCATCGGATATTCTACCGTAGTCGTCCGGAATCCTGAAATTACCGGGGCCAGGCCTGCGCCACCCGGCATGGCTAGAATGAGGTGAAACTCATGCGCCCCCACAAGAGTTTGGTCGCGGCCGGTTTGGCTGCGCTCACGGTTTGTAACGGCTGTCAGCGCCAGGGGGATCCGCTGCCCGGTTTTCCGCGTCTGATTCTCTGGGCTTGGGAACGGCCGGAGCGCCTGGAGTTCCTCGATCCGCGAACGGCCGGTGTGGCTTTCCTGGCGCGCACCATCAGTTGGAGCGAGGGGCGAATCACTTCCGCCCCGCGCCGCCAGCCTTTACATGTACCCCCGGGAACCGCGTTGATGGCCGTGGTGCGCCTGGAGTCCCACGGAGAACCGCTTCCCGCTACGACCGTTGTCAGCAGGGACATCCTGGAGGTCGCGGCGATTCCCGGCGTGCGAGCCTTGCAAGTGGATTTCGACGCGCGTTTATCAGAGCGGGAGTGGTACCGGCAGTTGCTCCAGGAACTGCGCCGGGGTCTCCAACCGGCCATGCCGCTAACCATGACTGCGCTCGCCTCGTGGTGCCAAAGTGACGGGTGGGTGCGCGGTTTACCGGTGGCCGATGCCGTTCCGATGCTCTTCCGAATGGGGGCAGGGGAACCTCGCGGCGCCCGTGAATTCCGTGTCGCCGAATGCCGCGCCAGCTTTGGCATTGCAACTGATGAACTACCTGAGAAGTTGCCGACCGGGCGGCGCCTGTACGTCTTCCATCCGCGGGCCTGGGATGAGGACGCTTATCGCGGCGCGGTGCGGCTGGCGGTGAAATGGAGGTGAATTCAATGCGGTTACTGGTGCTTGCATTTTTGACGGTTGCCTTGGCCGGTCCCCGGGAGGCTGAGAGCTGCGGACCGTTTCTACCGATGGCGCAATTCACCTACGTGTCACAGCCGCCACAGGGCGTGTTCGCGCATGGACAGCTGGGGATTCTGCTGCCGAGTTACCACCGTAGGTATCTGGTGATTGCTTACCGATACCTCACGGGTGTGCCGTTGACACGGGAGGAAGCATCGGAGTTCGATCCGCAACCGCCTCCGGCTCCGCTGCAACCAACGCCGGTGTCGCCAACCCCGGTGGAACAATGGCTGGCAGCCCGCAAACAGGTGCCGGGGGTGCCGGCTGTGCAGGGCATCGCAGAGGATCGTGCGGGGCGGCCGCCGAATCAGTTTCAGTTTTATCAAAACTGCTTGGACGATGCCTTTCGGAACTCCACGCTGACTCTAGCCGAGCGCATCCGGCGATGGGGCGCGAGCAGCCTTGCGGTGGCTGAGTGGGTACGCGGCCAGGACGCTGTATTCGAGAATTGTAGAGACGGGTCTACCATACCTCCCGCTTTGACGGGCGTGGATCCCTTACTGGCTGCCGACCGGCGCTACCAGATCGCCGCTGCCGAATTCTATTCGGAGGATTACGCCGGCGCCGAAAGAGACTTCGGTGCGGTTGGCGCAGATTCCGCCTCACCCTGGCACGATCTAGGAAGGCTCATGGTAGCTCGCACGCAGATTCGTGAGGCCACGGTTGCGAAAGATCTATCCCAGCTGAAAGATGCTGCCGAGACATTAGAGGCGATTCTTCAAGACCCTCAGGAGACGAAATGGCATGCATCCGCCCGGGGGCTACAGGATTTCGTGGCGGCACGCATTGATCCGCAAGCGCGCATGTTGGCGTTGGGCGAGAAACTGATGCGCCCCGGCGATGGCCGGGAGTTTTCGACGGCGCTTTTCGATTATACGTATCTCTGGGATGGAACAAATCGCGGGCCCGCGGATAAGAGCGATCTGGCGGACTGGATAACCACGTTTGCGGGACGCAACTGGAGCCACGCGCTCGAGCGGTGGCGTGCGCAGCCGGATGATGCGTGGCTGGTCGCGTCGCTACTCTGGGTGCCTTATGACAACGCCGCAATACCGGACTTACTGGCCGCGGCTCATCGTGTGGACCCTGCGGCTCCCGCATGGCCCACTGTGACCTTCTACGGGATCTCTCGGGCAATCGCGCGCGGCGACACCGAAGCTGCCCGAAGTTGGGCCGATTCCGCGCTGGCGATCCAGCAAACGCCGGACGTCCACAACGTGTTTCTGGCGCAGCGGCTCAAGCTGTCGCGAGGTTGGGACGATTTCTTGCGCTTCACCCCGCGAACGCCGGTCGCCTTAAATTATGACGGCATTGATTCGGATAGCCCGGTCCAAGACGGTGGGCAAGTTGTCTCGCAGAAGACTGCCGCATTCGACATGGATTTCACCGCGCCGTTCAATGTGGAGGTCCCTCTGGGGCGCTGGGTGGATGCCGCTTCCACCGTCGATCTGCCCGCGGCCTTGCGGGCCGACATCGCACAGGCCGGCTGGGTGCGCGCGGTGGTGTTGCATCGACCTACCGAAGCGCAAGCTCTGGCACAGCGCCTTGCCGAACTACGTCCGCAACTGCGGTCTCCCCTGCAGAGTTGGCTCGCTGAAAAAGATGCGGATGCAGCCCGATTTAAGGCAGTGCTTCTCATGATGCGCACGCCCGGCTTGCAGCCTGAAGTGCGCCCAGGATTCGGACGGCTGACGGCCGATGGCCAGATCGACGATTTCCGCGATAACTGGTGGACCCTAAGTGAGCCCAAAGCCGCCGAAGGCACCCCAGCCGCTCCGCCCGATTTCCTTCCTGAGCCGGAACGGGCGACCGGACGCAAAGAGTGGCAGCAGTTGCTGTCGACTGCCGCACAAGCTACCGATTACCTGTCTTCCGAAACCATCGCCTGGGCACGTCTGCACCGCGATGACCCGCGCGTTCCCGAGGCGCTCCACCTCGCCGTGCGGACCAGCCGCTATACCAGCAACGCAACGCCCACGCGCTTTCCCAAACAGGCATTCCAGTTACTACATTCCTGGTATCCGAAGTCAACGTGGGCGGCGCAGACTCCTTATTGGTATTGACGCTTTGGACCGGTTGCCGACGCCTTGGATCTCTATCCGGCGCTTAGCCACCCGCTGTTATACTCAAGGCGATGGCGATGACACCTGAGGAGAGGTTTGAACGCCACGAGCGCTGGCTGGAACAGCACGAACGCAGCATGGCTGAGCACGACCAGCGCATGCAGCGCATCGAGAAACAGGGAGAGCTGACGGACGCCCGCCTCAATCGGGCCATTAGGCTGGCCGTACGGGAGGCCCGCGCGGAACGCGTCAGGCGTACCAAAGCGAACGCTGAATTCGACGAGAAGATGACTCAGCTCGCTGCAGCGCAGTTAGTGACCGAGGAGAAAATGCAGCACTTGCAGGCGAGTATGCAAGCGTTCATCGACTCGATGCGCGGGGGCGGCAACGGGCATACGTGATCACGCGCCCCGCACGCGCAGCAGTTCCAGTAATTCCTCTGCCGCCACCGTCCACCCGAAAAACGATTCCACGTTGAACACGGTGGCCTCGTGCATCGCCTGCGAGCCCGCGGCCATCGCAGCATCCGCGATCAGAATAGGCCAGTAGTCCAGGAAGAAGGCATCGCGCAGCGTCGACTCCACGCAAACGTTCGTGGCGATCCCGGTAAACAGCAAATAGCGAATGTCGCGGGCGCGCAGTTCGGCGTCCAGCGAAGTTCGCGCGAAACCGCTGTAACGCGTCTTGACGATCACCAAGTCCCCCGGTTGCGGCGCCAATTCCTCCACAATGGCGAAGTCCCAGGTGCCCTCCACCAGCAGTTTTCCTCGGAGTTCCGGCCGGCAGTTCATCAACCGCAGCGCCAGTTCTTTATGCCAGTTGGGCGATTCCGGGCCGCCGCTATTGCTGAGGTCGGGTTTGAATCCCATCTGCAAATAGACTACTGGAATCCCGGCGGCGCGCGCGGCCGCTACCACCTTACCAACGGACTTCACCACGGCTGGCGCTCCCGAGATATCGATCCCTGCGATATCCAGCATCCTGCCCTTGCTCGCAAAACCGTTTTGCATGTCGACAACGACTACCGCAGTCCTGTGAAAATCGATTTCTACCGGCTCCGGACGCGCGGGCAAGCAGGGCATTTCGACAAGCTATCACACTCCTGCGGCGCATCCGACAGCAAATTTCGCCACGCAATTAAGAACAGGGCGTCGCGGAGTTTGCCGTGTGTTACCATTCATTTGGGATTGCATAGGGTGCCGCTCCGACGCACGTCCCACCCCGAAGTAATCACCAAGAATGCCAAACTTACGGTCGCTGTTTAGCCTGTTTTCCTCCGACCTCGCCATCGACCTGGGAACCGCCAACACCCTGGTTTATGCCAAGGGCAAGGGAATCGTTGTCAACGAACCATCCATCGTCGCCATTAACAAAAACACGGGTGAAGTGGAGGCCGTCGGCAAAGAGGCCAAAGAGATGTTAGGCCGCACGCCGGGTAATATTGTGGCGATCAAGCCCATGAAGGATGGTGTGATCGCCGATTTCAAAGTGACCGAGCGCATGCTGAATTACTTCATCCAGAAAGCGCACGGCCGGAAGGTCCTGGTGCATCCGCGCATCGTCATCGGGGTCCCCAGCGAAATCACCCAAGTGGAAAAGCGCGCTGTCATGGATTCGGCGGTACGCGCCAAGGCGAGCGAAGTGCACCTGGTGGAACAGGCGATGGTGGCGGCGATCGGCGCAGGGCTGCCCATCACCGAACCCTCCGGCAACATGGTGGTCGACATCGGCGGCGGCACCACCGATGTTGCGGTTATTTCGCTCTCCGGCATCGTCTACTCGCGCTCGGTCCGTGTGGCCGGCAATGAGATGGACGATGCCGTCATGCAGTATCTGAAGCGCAAGTACAACCTGTTGATCGGCGAGCGCACGGCCGAGGCCATCAAGATCGAGATCGGATCGGCCTACCCGCTGGATAAGCCGCTGACCATGGAAATCAAGGGTCGCAATCTCATTGAGGGCGTGCCGCGCACCGTCACCATCGACGACAGCGAAATTCGGGAAGCCCTGTCGGAGTCGGTGGCCACCATCGTGAATGCCATCCGCGTGGCCCTGGAAAGGACGCCGCCGGAGTTGAGCGCCGATATTAGCGACCGCGGCATTGTCCTGACGGGCGGTGGCGCGCTTCTCAAGAACCTGGATAAGCGCATCCGCGAGGAGACCGGACTGCCGGTGTCGATTGCGGACGATCCGCTCGCTTCGGTGGTACTGGGGACCGGGCGCATGCTCAGCGATTTCCGGTTGCTTCGTAAGATTTCGATAGACTAAAGACAGGGTGCCGCTCCCGGCCTCCGAACCGCGACAATGTAGAAAGCGGAATCAGTAAAGTGGAGACCTTCCTCAACCGCTACCGCAACCTCACCGTGCTGCTGCTTGTCATTTTGGCGCAGCTCGTGTTGCTCGCGGTGCAGGTCAAGAACGACCAGGACGTTCGCATGATCCGGATCTGGACGGTGACTGCGGTAACCCCTGCGGCGCGCGTGGTGGAATGGCTGCGCGGCGGCAGTATTGGGTTCGTTCGTGACTATATCCTGCTGCACGACACCCACCAACAGAACCGCCAGCTGCAATCTGAACTGAACCGCCTCAAGCTGGAGAACATCTTTCTGAAGAACGAGTTGAACACGGCTGACCGCGCCAAGGCCCTCGGCGTTTTCCAGGAGCATACGGCCTCCAAGACGCTGGCCGCCAATGTGATCGGCACGGGTGCGGGGGCCAATGCGAAAGTGGTTTTCGTGGACCGCGGCTCCGCTTCGGGCGTCCAGCGCGGTATGGCCGTGGTGACCCCGGATGGAATCGTGGGCAAGGTGACGGCGGCTTACCCCACGGCCTCGGAAGTGCTCCTGATCACCGATTCGGATTTCGCCGCCGGCGTCATTTCGCAGAAGAGCCAGGTTCGCGGCACGCTCAAGGGGCAGGGCTCGCCGGTGTGCAAGGTGGACTATGTGCCGATTGGGGAAAAGGTGGCCGTCGGGGATTGGTTCTATACCTCGGGCGACGACCGCATCTTCCCGCGCGGATTCCCCGTAGGGGTCGTCAAATCCGTCCGAGCCGGCCAGCCCTTTCAGGAAGTCTACCTGGAGCCTAGCGGCTTGCAGCGGGGCCTCGAGGACGTGCTGATTCTGATCGAGGGCGTGCACCAGGCGATCCCCGATCAACCGGTGGCCAATCAACCGGTTTACATTGCCCCACCCCTGCCGGTAGCTGACCAGGCCGCCGCGCAACCGATCGCGGGAACCGAGGCTGACAAGCTACGGGCGCAATACAAAGCGGTGGGCGAAGCCCAGAAGCACACTTTCGGTGAGGGTCCGCCGGGTACCAAACCTCCCGACTTCACCAAGCTGGGGTCTCCGGGCTCGCCACCGCCTTCCGCGCCGGGCAGCCCTGCTAGTGCCGCGCCTCTGCCTGTGCCGGCGCAGCATCAACCCGCTGCCGGCGCGTCCCCGTCGGTTAAGCCGTCGCCACCTAAACCGCCGCCAGCGGAGGCGCCGGTTGCCGAACGCCCCCACGTCGAATGAGCTACTCAGGCGGCGGGCGTATTGTGCTGAACAATCAGCGGGAAGCGCAGATCTCGCGCTTTCGGGCCTGGGTGCTGCTGGCCGTGCCGCTGGCAGCCATCCTTTTCCAGGTATATGTCCCGCAATTCTTCCATTTCCTGAGCTATCTTGAGTTACCACTGCTGGTAGTGGTCTACTTCGCCCTCATGCGGAGGAGCCCGATCCAGGGATTATTGATCGGCGCGCTGGTAGGGCTGGCGCAGGACTCCCTTCTTGGGACCAAAAACCCTCTGGGAATGTTTGGGATTGTAAAAACCCTGGTTGGCTACTTTGCCGCGTCGGTGAGCGTGCGATTCGATGTCGACAATGTCCTGGTCCGCCTCTTGTTGGCTTTCTTCTTTTTCGTGTTTCACCAATTCTTCTATTGGGTCATGGCCCGGGCATTGCTTGGCCAGCAGGTCGGGTTCGACTTACAACAAACGTTACTAATCGGTTTGCTGAACGCGTTGGTGGGCATTTCTTTGTTTCATTTTCTGGATAAGCTGCGGGAAACGGTCTGACCACGCTAGAATAGGGTTGAGCGCTTCTTGCGGAATGCTGTGATCCTGCCCCCGGTTGACCCAGATCCCGAAGTTACGTTATCCGACAAGCCGCGCCTGCGCGACGATACGCGTTTCGCGGCCGGAAAAATCGCCATTTTTCAATACAGTTCGGTGGCTATCTTCCTGTTCTTGATTTCGGGTTTCTGGAAACTCCAGGTGCAAAACCCCGAATTCTACGACGAGCGCGCACAGGCCAACAGCATTAAATCGGTGCCGCTCCTGGCGCCTCGCGGACGCATTCTCGACCGCGACGGGCGCGTGATCGTGGATAACCACTCCTCGTTCAGTTTGATTCTGGCGCGCGAGTCCGTTAAAGAAGAGCATCTCCGGCCGATCGCGCAAGGCCTGGACCTTGACTACAACGAACTGCTGAAGAAGGTCCGGCGGTTCAAATCCCAGCCCAAGTACGTCCCCATCGTTATTAAGGAAGAGCTCATGCCCGCGGATCTGGCTTTCGTCGATTCGCATCACGATTTCTTCCCCGAGCTGGTGCTGATTCAGGCGCAGCGTCGGCTCTATCCGCAGAATGGTATGCTGGCGCACGTGATCGGATATACGGGAGAGGTCAGCGAAGAAGAGCTGGACTTGCCGGAATTCGCGAAATACAACCAGGGCGATGTCATCGGTAAATTCGGCATCGAGCGCCAATACAACGACCTGTTGATGGGCGTGGACGGGCAACGCCAGGTAGTTGTCGATAACCGCGGGCAAGTGCGGCAGGTGATCGGTAACAAACCGGCGGTCCCCGGCAAGGACATTCAGCTGACCGTGGATCTGGATCTGCAGGCGGTGGCGGAGCTTTCCCTGGACTCGCCCGCGCTCGAATTTCACCTGGAACATAAGATGGGGGCGGTGGTGGCGCTGGACCCGCGCACCGGCGAGGTGCTAGCGATGGTCAGCCGCCCTACGTTTGACGCCAATAAGTTCGCGGTGCGCATCAAATCCAAGGACTGGCGGGAGATCACCGAGAATCCGGACCACCCGCTCATGAACAAGGTCATTCAGGCACAGCAGCCGCCGGGTTCGACGTTTAAGCCGTTTACCGCGCTAGCCGGCCTCGAGAGCGGCGCCATCGACGACCAGTTCTCGGTTGACTGCCGCGGAGGTGTTGCACTGTACGGCCGCTTCCAAAAGTGCTGGGTGTACCCGCGGGGCCACGGCAGGATCTCATTACACCGCGGCATCGTCGATTCGTGCGACACGTATTTTTATACAGTTGGCGCCAAAACGGGGATTGACGGCCTCTCCTTCTACGGCAACCTGGTGGGCTTCGGTCAACCCACTGGGGTGGACCTGCCGCACGAGGCCACCGGCATAATGCCCTCCGCGCAATGGAAACTGCGCAATTACCGTCAGAAATGGTACGCGGGCGAAACGCCCTCGGTAGCCATCGGGCAGGGCGCACTGACTGCGACTCCTTTGCAATTAGCGCGCGCGCTTGCCGGTCTGGCGATCGGCGGCACGTGGCATCGGCCCCGCCTGATGAGCGCACAACCGGACAAGGTGGTTGAGTGGAAGCTGGACCCCGAGCATGTGAACGCTATCGTCGACGGCATGTATGGAGTGGTGAATGAACCCGGCGGCACAGGCGTGCGCGCGAAACTGCCGGGTATCGCAGTCTGCGGGAAGACGGGAACGGCGCAGCTCACTTCCGAAGACTACGCCAAGGCCAACGGTAGGAAGACCAGTGAGGACAATGCCTGGTTCGAGGCCTTTGCGCCATGTTCCAACCCGGAGATCGTGGTAGTGGCGCTGCTCGAACACTACCCCGGTCACGGACAGTACGCCGCACCCATCGTACGCGACGTGATGAAGGCTTATTTTGACAAGAAGGAACGACTGCAGGCCGCGGCTAAAGAGAAGGAAGAAGAGGCCGCGCGAAAGATTGCGGCGGTTTCGACCCTTGGCCTGCCGGGTGTGTCCCTGACGCCGGTGTCATCCAAAACGTCAGAACCGGTGGCAGAAGATAGCGCCATTGGGTCGGCCGAAGCCCTGGCACCCAAGCAGTAACCCAAAATGTCTCGCTATCTCTCCCTCCGCGATCTCGATTGGCCTTTGATCCTGATCGCCCTGCTGATCTGCGCGGTGGGCGTGGTGCAGATTTATAGCGCTACCCGGGATACCGGATGGCAAGACTCCTGGTGGAAACAAATAGTTTACATTTTGGCGGGGCTGGTGCTGATGTGGATCGCCCTCTCGGTGGATTACCATTCACTCCTGAATCAGGTCCCGCTCATGTATGTTACGTCGGTGCTGGCATTGCTTGGGACGGTATTAATTGGGACACAAGTGTTTGGTTCCCGCAGGTGGATTCCCCTGCCCGGGGGCTTTCATTTACAAGTATCGGAATTCGTCAAGCTGGTGATAATATTGTTGGTAGCCCGCTACCTTACGGAGTTGAAAACGGACGAGTTGGAACTGCGGGAAATGCTGAAGTTGGCGGGATTGGTGGTAATTCCCACGGTGCTGGTGTTGAAGCAGCCGGACCTGGGCACCTCGCTCACGTATCTCGCAATCTTGGTGGTAGGTGGTTTCCTGGCCGGGTTGCGCTGGAAGTACATGGCCGTCATAGCCGTGGTGACCGTGTTAGTCCTTCCGGTGAGTTGGCATTTCCTCAAGCCGTATCAGAAAGCGCGTTTGGTTAGTTTTATGGATCCCGACCGGGACCCTCAAGGTACCGGTTACCAGTTGATTCAGTCGCAGATTGCAGTAGGGGCGGGCGGCATGTTTGGCAGGGGCGTGGCGAAGGGAACGCAAACGCAACTCCGCTTTCTGCCGGTGCCGCAGACGGACTTTATCTTCTCGGCGTTTTCCGAGGAGCACGGGTTCGTGGGTGTCGTAGTAGTGTTGGCGTGTTATTTCATTTTGATCATGCGCATCGTCCAGAATGCGCAGACGGCGGCCGACCGAGCCGGGATGTACCTCTGTATGGGGGTAGCCGGGTTGCTGTTGTTTCACATGCTGGTTAACGTCGGAATGGTGGTGGGACGGATGCCCGTTACAGGCATTCCGCTGCCTTTCATGAGCGCCGGTGGTTCGAATGTCTGGTCGAATTTTTTGGCTCTGGGACTGGTAAACAATGTCCGTCTCAGAAGGTTTGTGAACTGAAAGTTTTCAGCGGGAGCCTGTAGAGACCCCCGGGGCAAAGGCGCGCGGCGTCATCCCCGGAATGAGGAGCGGTTCCCGGCCGGTTGGTGTACGAGCGAGCAGGCTCCGCCTCCGGCCAGCGTGAGTTCCGAGTAAGCCTGTTCCGCTGCCAGTCCGAAGGGCGGTCGAACCCACGCAGGGCGCCCACATCCTCTCCGTTTAGATCTCTGCGCTTCCGCGAGGAGGCAGTCGATGTCGAAGGAACTCGTGATTTCGGCCAATCGGCACGAAACCAGAGTAGCGATCGTCGAAGACGATCAAGTGGTGGAAGTCTATCACCAACGCGAGAAGGAATACTCGCTCGCGGGTAGCATTCATAAAGGCCGGGTGACCCGCGTGCTGCCAGGCATGCAATCGGCATTCGTCGACATCGGTCTGGACCGGGACGCATTCCTTTATGTCTCGGACTTCTTCGAAGACAACGACGAGTACGACAAGATCGTGACCAGCGTAGAGGAAAAGGTCCTCAAGCTGGACCGCAGTCCACAGTCCGTGGAACCGGTAACGCCTGTGGTAGTAGGCGACTCGGAAGGAGTGGCGGCGACTGTTGCGGAGCCGGCGTCAGTTTTGGAATTGGCCGCGCCGGTCGTGAGCGCGCCGCCCGGGCCGGTGGATCAGCGTCGCGACGATCGCGATCGCCGCGGAGGCCGGCGCGGTCGGCGGCGTCGAGGTCAACGAGGTGGACGCGGCCTGCCGGAGTCGAAGTTCTATTCGCCTGGCGCGCAAGGCACGCCCGGTGACGATGCGCCCCCAGCATCGGTGGAGGCGGCGGTTGAGCCGCCAGCGCCGTCCGAACGGGCTGAGGAGCCAGTCGCCATACGGCAGCCGGAGGTAACACGCCATCCTGTGGCCCGGCCAGCTTCCGAGATGTTCGTCCTGCCCGGCGAGTCGCTGGCCAAATACACGCGGCCGGAAAACGGGGAAGCTGAAACTTCTGAGATCGATTCGGACGACACGCCGGAGGCGTACGACGGTCCGGATGAGCAAGACGAACCAGCCGCGGCGTCGGCTTCGGCAGCGGCGGCGCCACAACTCGCTCCTGAGCCACTGGACGTGAAGGAGATCGTGGAGGAAGCTGCGCCAGAGCCTGTCGCAGAGGCCGATCTTGCTCCGGAACTCGCCGAGGCGTTGGCCGCCGAAGCTGCATTCGAATCCGAGGTTCGAACGGAAGCCGAGGCCGACGAGACCGAATCGGATGTCCCCACTGAAATCGATGCGGCCGCGGAGGCAGCCCCTGGGGAAATGGTGCCGGGGGAGGAAGGTCCCGAACCCGCTCGGATTCCCACCAGCCTGACGGCAACTCTGCGCGACCAAGGCAACCGTTATTTGCATCGGGTTTCTCGCCGTATGCGGCGCAAGAACCGGGGAGGCGGACCCGATCAGGCCCGCGGACCGCAACAGGAGAACCGTCCGCCCGAGACAGCCGTGAGAACCGCGCCGGAGCGCGCCGTCCCTCCGGCCGGTAACGGGAAGCCGGAAAGGCCAGGCGTTCCCTCCATCAGCGATTTGCTCAAAGAGGGGCAGGAAATTATCGTGCAGATCGCCAAAGAGCCTCTCGGGCAAAAGGGCGCTCGCATCACTTCGCATATCGCATTGCCGGGGCGTTTCCTGGTCTATATGCCCACCGTCGACCACGTGGGCGTGTCGCGAAAAATCCCGAGCGATGAAGAGCGCGGCCGTTTGAAGCGCATCCTGCAGACCCACCGCGCCGGCATACCCGGCGGTTTCATCGTGCGCACCGCGGGCGAGGGCCATACCGAAGAGGAACTGCGCGCCGATATGATGTTCCTCTACAACCTGTGGATGGATCTGCGACAGAAAGCGGAGCGCAAGCCGGCTCCCGCTCTAATCCATCACGACCTGAACGTAACGGAGCGCGTGCTTCGCGATCAGCTCACGGCCGCGTTCAAGAGCATCTGGGTGGACAACGAGGAAGTTTACGAGAGCGTGCTGCGCTTCGTGCAGCGGTTTCAACCGGCTCTGGTGAATCGCGTCAAGATGTACACCCGATCCAGTCCGATCTTCGACGAATTTGGGATCACCGCCGAACTGGAAAAGGCCTTGCGGCCCAAAGTGTGGCTGAAGTCGGGTGGTTATATCGTCATCAATCAGACCGAAGCCCTGGTGGCGATCGATGTGAACACCGGAAAGTTCGTGGGCAAGTCGAACCGCCTGGAGGACACCATTGTCAAGACCAACACCGACGCCATCAAGGAGATCGTGCGGCAGGTTCGTCTGCGCGACCTCGGCGGCATCATCGTGGTGGACTTCATCGACATGGACGAACGCCGGAATCGCCAGAAGGTGATGCAGTCGCTCGAAGAGGCCATGAGGGCCGATCGCGCTCCCTACAAGATCCTGCAGTTTAATGATTTTGGCCTGGTGGCGATCACTCGCAAGCGGGTCAAGCAGAGCCTGGAGCGAACGTTGTGCATGCCTTGTCCCTACTGCGAGGGAGCGGGCTACGTGAAGAGCGCGCAAACCGTGGTGGGAGAAATTCTGCAAGAGGCGCACAAGATTGCCAGAGCCGTGGAAGGCAAGGATGTCCTGCTGCGCGTCTCGCCGGATGTGGCGCGCATGCTCAAGTCCAACCAGAACTCGTATCTGCAAGAACTCGAAGAGATCCTCGGCCGAACGGTGTTGGTGAAGAGCGACGCGCAACTCCACCAGGAGAAGTTCGACCTGGCGTAGGCTGGTATAGTAGCGCGGACCCCCGCCGGGGGTCCGCCCCCCTTCTAGTGGGCGAAGCTCACACGGAATCCCGTTGACAGCAACACGTCATTACGCTGGCGGCCGAATACCGGGTTGCTCAAAAAACGGTCGCTGGCTGTCAGCTGCCAACCCAGCCATTTCTTCAGAGTCGTGACAGTTCCGAGGTCAAAATTGACGCGGTACTCGCCGGCATTGGTGAGGTTGGCGAAATAAGTGAAGGATTGATTGACACTGGTAATGCCCGACAGCTTGTAAGAGAACAGGTCGCCGAAATTGGCTTCGGCGGAGTCCCGGCTCAGAAGTGTGAAGTTCTCGCGGTTGTAATTGCCTCCTGCCGAAAGGCCCAGTTGGGTCCGATCATTCTTGATCGCGTACCAGCCCAGTCCCCCACCGAGCACGAACCGGAGGTCGAGGCTTTGGAAGCGGTCGTGGTCATACTCATTCATCACGGTGGCGAAGAACCTTGGTTTGATATCGTCATTGAATGACCATCCCCCTCGGATAGCGCTTGCCGTGGCACTCGATACGCCATTCACGAGCGCGCTTGCATAAATCTGATTGAAGTGCACGTTGAGCTTACTGGTCCGGGTCTCACGGGAGGCATTGAACGAGGTGGTAAGGGTATCGGTGCGCGCGTTGCCTCGCGCCAGGGCCAGACCGAGGTCGAAGTAGCCCGCCCATAGATCCAACCAACCCGGGTGTAGCAACCGTTGGTAAGCGGCCTGCTCGGCGGCATTGCGGACGGCCGTGACACTGGCCAGCGGCACAGTCTTCGTTCCGGAGGCGGTCGCGACTTGCAGGTCCGTCCCACTGGTGTTGACCCTCCCTTGAATGGCCGCTCCGCTGGCGGGGACGACCGTAACGTCCATGTCGGATCGGACGCCCCTGATGGCTGACCAGGGCATGGACACTTCACCCAGGAATTCACTCTTCAGCGTCAGCTTGTCACCGTCCTTCTTGATAATGCTGCCGGTGATGGTGTCGCCGTTGGTTAGAACCACTTGATCGGCGCAAAGAAAAATGGGGACGAGCAGGAAGAACAGAGTTTTCACGATATCCTCGATTTCTGTCGGCTACTGGTCAATGTGTTGCGAAAGGGCCCGGCCTTATGGTTGGTGGGCCGAATACTGTTGCTGAGGCGGATTCAGTTTAATCTCAACGGTCTTCGCCTCTTCATCCACATCATAGGTGTGACCGAAGGTCTGGTATCCCTTAGCGTTAACCTGGACCAGGATCTTTCCCTGGGGGATGGGGGGGATGGTGGCTTCGCCTTCCTGGTTGGTGCGAAGCTCGTACGTGGTACGGATGTGTTTACCGAGTTTCAGGACGTCCCTTCCCTGGATAAATCGCACGATGACAGCAGCGCGGTCCACGGGTCTATCGCTGTCGTTGGTGACCCGCACCGTCAACTTGGTCATTGGTGTCTGCGCCTGAACCGCAGTCGCGCAAGCAAACAGGGCAGGGATCAGCAGCAGACGAAGGGGAACACCTCGATTCCGCATAATCCGATTATAGGCCTGGGATGGTAAGATAGAGGCACTACTCCACCGAGCTCTTCGGTATTTTGGGGGCGCAACGGATTCGACGGGATTGAATCATGGTGGGGAGGCGTGCCGGGTTCCGAGCTCCCGTAAAACGATCGGAAAAACAGAACTGCCAACACGCAGTTTGCATACGCTGCCTAATTAATTAGGTAGCCGCTCCAGCCGCTGAGCCCGCGCGGCGGTGAGTGAGCGTCATTTTGCGGGATAGGCCAAAGGCTTCGGTCCGGAACCGGCGGCTGAGATCTAATCGGGCTAGGCCGTCGCCGCTCTCGCCGGTTCTGAAGCGGCGGCCGAGATTTTTGAGCCGGCTACGCACGTAGTCTCTTCACGATGGGCTTTCTCGGACGGGGGTTCAACTCCCCCCGCCTCCACCATAAAATCGGCCCGAAAATCAATGGCTTCGGCGCACTCAAGCCCTAGAGTGATTCGCCACTCTTGTGTCAGCTTCCGCCTGACTCAGGCTAAGTACTTCCCATGACTAGGATGCCGGCAAGCATCGGAATGTCCCAAACCCTTCGGTACAGAAACATCACCGGCAATTCAAGCCCGTTCGCAGGGTTCCTTGAACTTAAGTACTGGATCTTGAAAGCCAACCTTCTTAGGCGCACACTACACTGGGCGGGGGGTGGAGCGCAGTCAGTTAAGTTTGACCGGACGACCACTTCTTTCTCAAAAAGACTAGGCCCCCGAAAACTAGCCCCCGCCCATCTTCTTGGCATTCCTCTCGAACCAACTGAGCCACTCCATCACTGCGTTTGAATACGCAATCACGGCGGCGGCATATTCTCGACCGGCAGTGCGAAGGTGCGAAGAGCCATCCTTCAGCAGGCAGTCATACTCGTCCTCGACTGCCCGAAGACGGGTACGCGAGGCAGTCACGGCTTGGTATAGCGAGAAGGGAGCCACGCCTGAACCTACTAGTACTGGAGTATCTGCTAATTGTGAGGCCAAAACTAGCGTGAAACTGCACAGTCACGTGACAAAACGGCAAACTATTTGAACTGCAAGGATAAATATTCCGTTGACGCGCTCTGACCCCTGCCCTACGACGGCGAATAAATGGCGAAGCCGGACTTTTCACAAGATGAGTGACCTGTCAGGGAACTGAGCAGTCAAAACGGCGGGCCGGTTTTTGGCGCGGCGTCAGCGCTACCGCAGGTACTGCCCAGTCAGCGAGCGCTTGGCTTTCACCAGCTCCGCCGGCGTGCCCTCGAACACCACCTCGCCGCCCTTGCTGCCCCCTTCCGGCCCCAGATCGATGATCCAATCCGCGCTGCGAATGACGTCGAGGTTGTGCTCGATCACGATCACGGTGTTCTCGCCGTCGACGAGGCGATCGATGATCTCCAGCAGGTGCGCGATATCGGACATGTGCAATCCCGTCGTCGGTTCATCCATCACGTAGACGCTGCTGTCCTTGTGCAGCTCGCTGGCGAGCTTGATGCGCTGGCATTCTCCGCCCGAAAGCGTGCTCAGGGGCTGGCCGAGCGTGAGATAAGCGAGCCCCACGTCGTGCATCGCCTGCAGCTTGCGCACGATCTCCTTGCGCTTTTGAAACAGTTCCACTGCCTGCGCCACCGTCATCGCGAGCACGTCGGTGATCGATTTCCCGTCGAGCTTGTACGCCAGCACGTCGTCCTTGAAGCGGCGGCCCTGGCACGCTTCGCACGGTGATTTGAACGCATCGAGGAACGCGAGATCGGTGTAGACCACTCCCGAGCCATTGCACGCTTCGCAGGCGCCTTTCGAGTTGAAGCTGAACAGCCCCGCGTCCACCCCGTTGGCCGAGGCGAACGCCTTGCGCAGATCATCCATCACGCCCGTGTACGTTGCGGGGTTGCTGCGCGTGGAGGTTCCCACCGCGGATTGATCGATCGCGATCGCGCCGGGATGCTGCACGAGCAACGCTTCGTTGATGAGCGAGCTTTTGCCCGAGCCCGCCACGCCGGTCACCGCCGTGAGCACGCCCTGTGGGATG
>DASZIV010000028.1:0-8521 GCA_035948775.1 Bryobacteraceae bacterium | reverse complement strand
ATAGGCACTGGCGTAGGCGATTAGAGCAAAGCTGGCGGCGTGAGACTCGGGAAACCCATAGAGTGCGAAAGAGGTAATCGAAAGCACGATCTGCTCCTGCGCCTCACGTGAAATGGCGTTGCGTTCCATGCCGGCGCGTAGCTTGGCCTCGATTTCTTTCATGCGCTTTTCGGAACGCTTGAATCCCATGGCCCGGCGCAGGTCTTCGGCCTCGCCGCCGCTAAAGTTGGCGACCACCATGGCCATGCGCAGTAACTGTTCCTGAAAAAGTGGGACACCCAAGGTGCGCTTCAACACCGGCTCGAGTGATGGATGCGCATAAGTGACCTGCTCGCGTCCCTGGCGGCGCTGCAAAAACGGATTCACCATCTGACCCACGATCGGTCCGGGACGAATGATGGCAACCTGCACCACGATGTCATAGAAATGTTTGGGACGAAGGCGCGGCAGGCACGACATCTGGGCGCGGCTTTCCACCTGAAACATGCCAATGGTGTCGGCTTTTTGCAGCGTCGAGTAAACCGCGGGATCGTCCGCCGGCAGGTGAGCGAGGTCCACTTCTTCGCCATAATGATTGCGAATGAGCGTAATGGATTCTTCCAACACCGCCATCATGCCCAGGCCGAGCAGATCCACTTTGATGATACCCATATCGGCGCAGTCTTCTTTGTCCCACTGCACCACTACGCGCCCGGGCATAGTGGCCGGTTCGAGCGGCACTACGGAATCGAGCTGTCCCTGGCAGATGACCATCCCTCCCGAATGCTGGCCGAGGTTGCGCGGCAAATCCTGGGCCATCTGGTAGAGCTCGAAAAATTTGCGAACGCGCGGATTGTGGATATCGAAACCGGCATCGCGAAACTGGCGCTCGGTGGTGTCCTTGGGGTCCTTCCATTCCCACGTATGCGCAAGGCCTGCCAGCCGCTCGAGCGTGGTGATCTCGAAGCCCAACGCTTTTCCCACTTCGCGCGCGGCGGAGCGGCCGCGGTAGGTGATCACGTTGGCCGTCATGGCCGCGCCCAGCTTGCCGAACCGCTGGTACACATATTGAATGGCGCGCTCGCGCTGGTCGCCGCTGGGCAGGTCGATATCGATGTCGGGCCACTCGCCGCGCTCCTCGGAGAGAAACCGCTCGAACAGCAACTCCATCCCAACCGGATCGACCGCGGTGATTCCGAGCGCATAACAAACAGCGCTATTGGCGGCCGAGCCGCGCCCCTGTGCCAGGATGCCGTTCTCCTTGCAAAAGCGAACGATGTCCCAGACGATCAGAAAATACCCCGCCAGCGCCAACTTCTCGATCAGCGCCAGCTCGCGTTCGATCTGCCGCTGGTGCTTTTCCTCGTATGGCCGGTAACGGTCGCGCGCCCCCTCATCCACACGCTTGCGCAGAAACGACGCCATGGTTTCGCCTTCCGGCACGGGGTAGCGTGGGAATTCATAGCCGAGATCTGCCAGGGTAAATTCCAGGCGCGAAGATATTTCCCGCGTGTTGGCAATGGCTTCCGGAAGGTCGGCGAACAGGCGGGCCATTTCGCCGGGAGTTTTGACGTGCCGCTCGGAATTGCGCTCGAGCCGGCGTCCGGCCGTGGCCAGCGTCAACTTTTGGCGAATGCAGGTGAACACGTCGAGCAGCTCGCGTTGCGGGGGCGTGGCGTAGGCCACCCCGTTGGTGGCGACCACTGGAATCCCTAGACCCCGTGCGCGGTCCATGATCGCCTGGTTGCGCGCTTCTTCCTCACGATGGTAGTGGCGCTGGAGTTCGGCATAGACATTGCGCTTGCCGAAAATCTCGAGCAGGCGTTCATTGGGATGGCGCGTGATGCAGATCAGGCCTTTTGAAAACTCCTCCAGCTCTTCCAAGGTGGCCGCGCCTTCGCCTTTTTTGGCGCGCAACTTCATGCGGGTTACCAGGCGGCACAGGTTCTGGTACCCTTCGCGCGTTTCCACCAGTAGCGGATAGGAGACGCCATTGGTGCAGGTGATTTCCGATCCGATGTGCGCGCGGACGTTCGCTTTTTTCGCTGCCATATGGAACCGCGGCGCGCCGTAAACGCCATTGCGATCCACCAGGGCCATGGCCGGAATGCCGAATTGCGCGCACGCGCCGGCGAGTTCTTCGGGCACCGAGGCGCCTTCCAGGAAGCTGAAACCGGAGCGCGCGTGGAGTTCGACATAGCCCTCAGTCATAACTTCCCTCGACGAACCACCCGCGCGGCTCGCAATAGATCCGGTACAGCGCGCCGTCGCTCAGCGCCAGGTCCCATTCGTCGCGCGACCACGGATCGAACGTCCACCAGTCTCCCGAAGTGCGCCACGGCCCGGCCCGCTCCTGGACCTTGCCACGAATCCCCGCGGCTGTTACGAACAGCGGCTGTCCCGCATCCAGTTCCACGCGCGCTGCGCGCGGCGGGCGAAATATGCGTAAGATCATGCGTACGTTGTGCAGACGCCGGTCACGGCCCGTTCCGGGATCGTTCTTGGTCGTCTGCCTTCTTCCGAATTCCGCCATCAGAAACGCGCCCGGCCGATGCGTATCCACCAGTTCGGGCGACCCCACCTTTTCCGGCCCCACGATGGCTTTGATGCGCGCCAGAGTCAGCTCCAGTTTCACCGGTTCGGGCGCGCACGGAATGAACAGCCCATTCTGCGCCGCCTGCGGCTTCACCGGGTTTACTTCCAGAGCTATTTTCACAACCGGCACCGAAGGCGGATGCGCCGTCAGGTCCAGTTGCAGCAGCTTCAAAAAGGCACGGTGATCGAGCGAAGGCACTGGCAGGCGCAGCGTGCGCTCATGGGCTCCGCGAGTTTCCAGTTCGAGCCGTAGCCGCAACTCGTCGGTGGCTAAGCCGCGCGTGGCCAAGCGCGTGGTTAATCCACTCAGCAGGCGCGCCAGCACGAACATCAGCGGCTCCAGCAACTCCACCGGATAGTCCAGTTCGAGTTCATCGGCAAATCGCAAAGGCTCTTCCAGCGGAAGCAGTTTCCGCTCCACTTCGCCGCGCGCCAGTTGTCGTAAACGGAGGCCCTCAGGACCGAGCCTTTCCGCAATGCCCAGCGGAGGCAGCGCGGCCATTTGTTGAAAACTGCGTATGCCCCAGCGCTCCAGTGTTTCCTGCAATTCGGGCGAAGGCTCCAGCAGAGACAGCGGCAGCGACCCCAGATACTTGGCCTCATCGCCCTGGGGAAGTATGCTGACCCCCGCGAACCCGCGCGCGGCGCAGATGGCCGCATCGGGATTCGCCGCCAGGGCCAGATTTGTTTGAAGCCCCGTTTCTTTCGCCCGCCGCGCGATGGCCGCGGCCACATCCTGCGCGAGACCGAACAGCCGCTCGAGTCCCGAGACATCGAACGTCACGGTATCTGGCGCGGTCTGCTCCACCAGTGGTGAGAACTCGAATGCCACCGCCGTCAAATTCCCGCTGCCATGAAGAGTCGCGAACATGTTTAATCCAACGCTGCGGCATCGTAGACCGCGGTAACCGCGCGCTCCGGTTTTCGTCGCTCGACGCGTACACGAATGCCGCACAATAACCGCACGCCACCGCGCCACGCCACACGCTCGCTTGCGCATTCCAGCATCAGCGAAGCGCAGGTTTTTGCGTTGGATTGCCGCGCCAGGGTCACCAGAACGGCGGGGGTATGTTCCACGGCCCGCCGCAAACGGAACCAGGAAGTGAGCGAAATACGCCGCGCCATTTTCGGCGGCGTATCGCCCAGGTCCATCGCCACCAGCCCGAACCCGCCGCCTTGGATCAGCAGGTCGGCAGCCTTCAATGCGTGCTCGGCGCTATGCCCGCAGCGGACCCATAGCAGCCGATCCAGCCGCACCCCCGCGGCGGCCGCCGATAGCGGATCGAAGGAATCTTCCGCATCTACCAAGGCGCACGTTTCCTGGCGCTCGGTAGCGGCCGCTAGGATGGAAATCAGCAGCCTCGTTCGCCCCGAAGAGGCCGGTCCAATAATCTCGGTTAAGCACCCGCGCGGCAAACCGCCGGTAGCGGCATCCAGTTCCGATACCCCGGTGCGCACGGTTTCCGGAGCTGGCCGCGCCTGCCATTGGAACGGCCCGCTGAGCACCGCTTCGAACTGTTTTTGAAGGACCGCCGCGCCCACTGTTTCGCCTTTTGTTCGCTAGAACTATATTTTTACAGTTTCCGGCTCGGACTTGTCAAAGTCTCGATTGATAGAGTATGCTCTAGATATGGAGAGAGCCGTCAAAGGATCCCTCAAGCTTCCCGACATTCCGCCGGAAAAACGTCGGGATCCGGAGGTGCGCCGGCAGATGTCCGGTCCTGCCATGCGGAGCTTTCTGCAAATTGCGAAAGCCTGGAGCTTCAGCATCGAAGAGCAACGGGCACTGCTCGGCTGGCCGCCCGAGTCCACGTATTACAAATACAAAGCTGGGCAGATCGGGACCCTGTCTTACGACACGCTCATCCGCATCTCGCTGCTGCTAGGGATCTACAAGGACCTGCATATTCTCTATCCAGAGCCCGATCTCGCAGACCGCTGGGTGAAGCTTCCGAACAGTAACCCGCTGTTTGGAGGGCGTCCCGCGCTGGCGTTGATGATGGAAGGCGGCATGGATGGGCTTTACCAGGTGCGGCGCTTGTTGGACGGCCGGCGCGGTAGCTGGAATTGATGCTCTCGCATGTGAACCTGCGGGACACGTGCCGGTTGGTGCCCAGTCTTTATCCATCCGTGGGGATTCTGGACCAGGTCGCCACACCACAGGATTTGCCCTTCATCTTCGCTCTGGAAAGCTGGACCAACGACCGCATCTCTGCCCAGCTGGGAATTCTGCACCGGCTCCCGCTCAAGGAATGGGTCACGGGCCGTCCCATGGCGAGCGTCATCATGGCGGCATTTTGCCATCCCAGGCCGGGGGGAGGCCGGTTCAACGGATCCGATCGCGGCGCCTGGTATGCGAGCACGGAGCTCGAAACGGCGCAGGCGGAAGTTGCCTATCACCGTACGTTGGAACTGGCGGAAGTAGGCGTCTTCGAAACGCGCATGCAATTCCGGCTCTACCTGGCTAATTTCGATAGCGCGTTTCACGACGTCCGTCCCGACACACCGGAAAACGCTCCGCTGCACGATCCGCAGAGCTATGTAGCTTCACAGGCGTTCGCGCGGGAGCTATTGGTCACCGGATCAAACGGAGTGATCTATCGCAGTGTGCGCCGTGCCGGCGGCGAATGCGTGGCTTGTTTCCGCCCCGCCCTGGTCACGGACGTGCGGACCGGCGGACACTTCGAATACTGGTGGGAAGGGACGCGGAAGCCGGTGATCCGGAGGTTATGAGGTGCTTTCAAATCCGATGGAACGCCTTCAAAATCTCGCGCGTGGAGTAGTGCATGGCGATGGGGCGGCCGTGGGGGCAGCTCATGGGACAATCTGTGGCCGCCAGCGCGCGCAGCAGCCATTCCATTTTGGCGACGTCCAGCCGCATATTGATTTTGATAGCCGCGCGGCACGCAATCGATGCACAGATGCCGCGCCGCAAATCGTCGAGCGATGCGCCGCGGAGCTCGCTTTCGGTAATCTCCAGAATCTCGAACAGGATTTTCTCCAGATCGGCCGCGCCCACCGCCGCCGGCGCGGCCTTCACGGCGATCGTGCGATTGCCGAACGGCTCGGTTTCAAAACCGGAAGCGTGCAATTCCTCGGCGATGCGCGCGTAGTCGATTTGCTGTTCGGGCGTGAGTTGCAGGATCAAGGGCATGAGGAGGCGCTGCATCTCCACGCGGCCCGAGGCGCGCTGCTTCATCACCTGCTCGAACAGGATGCGCTCATGAGCCACGTGCTGGTCGATGATCCACAGGCCGTCGCGGCCGGCGGCGATGATGAAGCTCTCGTGAATCTGGCCCAGCGGCCGCAAATCGGAAAGCACCGAGAGCGACATCTCGGGCGCGGGGATCGCATCCGCGGGAAATTCTCCGTGGGCGTCGAGGCGGCGGAAGAGCTTTCCGGAAGGCGGCGGGCCTGGTGCGATCTCGATCGCTGGCGCGCTGAAATCCAGGCGAGGAGCAGGCGCGGCCGAGGGACGCAGCGTGAACTCCGGCATCAGGGTGGACGCTTCGTCCGCAATCGGCGCCACCGCTGCCGGCGGCTCGCCGACCAGGATGTCGGTACCGGCCGGCGGTTCATTCTCCAGCATCTGGCTGAATTCGGAGTACGGCAGGCGCGCGGCCGGCTGCTCCGCATTCTGCTGCCGCACGGCTGGTGAAAACGCCGGCGCGGGACGGCTCTCCATCAGCCGTTCGCGAAGCACATCGCGGACGAAGTCGTGTACGAACGAGCTGTGGCGAAACCGCACTTCCGTCTTCGAAGGGTGCACGTTCACATCCACTTCTTCCGGGTCGCACTCCAGGAACAGCAGCGCGAACGGGTACGCCGCCGGCGGCATCAAGTTGTGATACGCCGACGACAGCGCGTGTAGCAGCAGCCGATCGCGAATCAGCCGGCCATTCACAAAAATGAAAATGGAATTGCGGTTCCCTTTCTGCACCTGTGGGCGCGAGAAAAAGCCCATCAGGCGGAACTTGCGGACCGGCGGTTCGTCGGGTTCGCTGCGATACTCCGCAATCGCCTGCGACGGCGGCGCACTCACGTGCGGCAGGAATAGTTCCCGTTCCCGCACGCCGATCTCCACAAGCTCATCCAACACCTGGCTGCCGAAGACCTGGTAGACGCGTTCTTCGAGCGTCCCCACCGGCGTCACGTGCAGCAATTCCGCGGGCCCGCTGTTCAGGCGGAAAGTCTTGTCGGGATGCGCCAGGCTGTAGTGCGTGACCAGCGACGCGATGTGCGCCAGTTCCGTCTGGTCGGTCCGCAGAAATTTCTTGCGGGCGGGCACATTGTAGAAGAGGTCGCGCACGGTAATCACAGTGCCGCCGCCCAGCGCGGCTTCCTCGCAGCGCAGCATTTTCCCGCCGGCAATCTCGATTCGCGTTCCGGTGGTCTCCTCGGGCGAGCGGGTTTCCAGCAGCAGCCGCGACACCGACGCGATGGACGGCAGGGCTTCGCCACGAAACCCCAGGGTCGAAATCGAAAGCAGATCCTTCACGTCCCGCAATTTGCTGGTGGCGTGCCGCTCAAAGGCCAGCAGCGCGTCGTCGCGCAGCATCCCGCAGCCGTCGTCGGCAATGCGAATCAGTCGCCGCCCGCCGGATTCCACTTCCACGCGAAAATCGCTCGATCCCGCGTCCAGCGAATTTTCGAGCAGCTCCTTAACGACGGAAGCGGGCCGTTCCACCACTTCGCCCGCGGCGATCTTGTTGGCAACTTGATCGGGAAGAATGCGGATACGGCCCATGTTCTGCGGTTCCCGTTCACTATAACGCGCCGCGCATGGCGTGCGGCGCTGGTCGACGTTTTACGCAGCTCTGCCAACTAAAGTCCATATCTCAAAGTTTCGACCCACCGTCGACCGGGATACTCGCTCCCGTGATCCAGCGCGCCGCATCTGACGCAAGAAACGCGACTACATCCGCAACATCTTCCGGCTTGCCGATTCGTTTCAATGCCTGCATTCCAAGTGTTATCTCACGACCTGCCTCGGTCTTTGCGAAATTCGACATGTCCGTGTCGATTACCCCTGGCGCCACGGCATTTACGCGGATGCCTCGCGGTCCGAGGATGGCGGCCCAGTTCTTAACGAGAGTCTCTAATGCTCCTTTGGTGGCGCTATAGGCGAGGATCGAAGGGTTTTCCAGGCCGGGCTTCCCGACTACGGCGTGCGCGCCAATCGAAGAGATCACAATGATGTTCGAGCCCTCGTGGAGGACAGGTAGGAGTTGCTGCACCAGAAAAAACGGACTGCGCACATTCGTCGCAAAGAGGTTGTCAAAGTCCTCGACCGTATGATTCTGGATGGTTGCAGCCTTGGAAATGCCGGCGTTGGACACCAGCACATCCAATTGCGCGCCAACAATTGAGCGAACCCGCTGAGCTAGAAGCGTCGCGCCCTCCGGCGTTCCCAAGTCCGCCCCAATGGCATCCGCGCATCCCTCTTTTGAACGGATGTCGGCAACGAGGGATTCCGCGTCCTGCACGGAACGGCCATAGTGAACCAGGACGCGCGCGCCGGCCTCAGCTAGCGCCGAGGCAGTGGCGCGCCCAATCCCCCGCGATGCTCCTGTCACCAACGCAGTTTTTTTACGAAGGTCTGCCATTTCTTTTACCTGCGATCTGAACGAACGTTCGTCAAATTGTGAGGACGACCCTGCCGAAGGGCCGGCCCTCAACCAGGTAACGCAGTGCTTCAGCTGCGTCGGCCAGCCGAAAGTTCTTAGCCACGATCGGCTTGATCGCACCCGATTTAAGCAGAGAAGTAATGACGTTCCAAGCTTCAGTAACGGCCGCCTTCGGCTGTGCGAACATGTTGAGACTACGGATGCTGGCCTGGGGCACGATAAGGTTTGTCACATCGATGGTTGTCTGGCGGCTTGCAGAATATCCCAGTGTTGTGAGGCTTCCTTCAAAGGCGAGTGCTCCGAGCGCCTCGCTCAGGACT
>DASZIV010000027.1:0-2073 GCA_035948775.1 Bryobacteraceae bacterium | reverse complement strand
CTCGGTGAACCTGGATTTTCCGCCCTTGAAAGCCCACTACAAAGCGAACCGCATCGTTCTCCGCCGCGCCCCGATGGTCGAAGAACAGGTCGAATTGCGCGCCAAGCTCTGCCAGGCAATCCAGGCCCTGAGCGAATTGCTGGCCGAAGGCCATACCGTTTATCTCCATTGCACCGCGGGCATCGGCCGCGCGCCTACCGTGGCCATCGGCTATCTGCATACCTGCCTGGGCTGGGAACTGGACGAGGCCGTGGACCACGTGAAGTTGGCGCGGCAATGCGCGCCGCACGTCGAGGCGCTTCGCCTGGCCATTAGCGATCAGGGGGTTCTCAAGTCTTCGAACGACGGAGAATAGTGCGCCTCCGAGAAATCCGCTTTCGGAAGTTGACGCTCGGCTGTAGGTGCCAACCCTAAAAGCTCCAGAACGATGGATTAAGTCTTGGCCGCATCTGTATGATGCTAGTTCCTGTACCTATTCATTCGCGCATCGAGGCAACCAATGGCAATGGAGACAGCAGCAGCGATCCTCACCAAACTCGTTGTTGAGCAAAATACGGACCTCAAATCCAAGCTGAATTCCGCCCGCGGAGAAGCAAAAGTGGTTGCGCTGATTATGCCCTTATTCAGGCAGATACTTGCTGAACTGGAACAAGACCGGGAGACTCACGACAAGTTCCCTTCTGCTGTCCCTCGCTCCTCGCCAGGGCTGGCCGCAAAAGCTCCGCTCTCGGACCCGGCAAACACCAGGGACCCGCACGCTCAGGCACACGACGCGGAGCACGATGATGTTGGCGGCGAAGGCTGATCGGCCTGAGCCCAAGCGATCGAGGGAGATTCAGCTTCAGCCGGACTTGCGCCCGCCGCCGCCCATGCGGTGCTTGCGTGATTCCCTGCCCCGCGAGGATTCGTCGGCACCATGCTGCGTCAATTTCTTGCCGCCGAGACGGTCCAGGTTTCCCAGGAAGGCTTTCTTTTCAGTGTTTTTGGTGTTTTTCTTCTTAGCCATAGCTGCACAGTAATCGAAGCGGAATCGTACGTCAATTATACAAGCAACAGCTACCACAACCCTGGTCTTCGAAGCTCAATTGGGCCGGCTGTTGTTGTCCGAACTCTGGTGGGGCCGTAGCGTCAAACCCAGCGCCCGCACCGTCGCTTCATCCGGCACCGGCTGCCCGTTCTCCGTATTCACCACGCCAAACCCGCCGTGATATTCCCACATGGCCCAGCCAACGCCGCGCTTTTCCAGTGCCGTGCGCACGTCGGTGAGCCACGCCACGCGATCTTTGGGTTCGGCATTCTTGCGGTAGACGCCAAATTCGTTGCACACCACCGGCACGTTCCAACGCGTGGCCCACGCCGCCACCTGCCCGATCTCCGCATCGATGCGCGCCGCATTCCAGCGATCCAGCCCATAACGCACCACCGCCAGCCGGTGCACGGCATCGGGCAGCTCCGCCGCGGCCGCCTGCACGTTTTCCGGCGTCGAGGGATACGGCACGCCTTTCAGCTCATGCCAATAATTCGAAGACCACGTCGCTCCCTGGTGCGTGAAGATGTGCGACTCGTAAAAATGAAACGCATAGATCACGTTCGCATCGCGCAGCGGCTCGAGAAACACCAGATCGTCGTCATCCGACCAGTGCGCCCCGGTGGCAATAATGGTGTGCTCGGGCGCGCCGTCGCGTATCGCCGCCGCGAGCTTGGCTTCCACTCCGTACCAGCGATAGCGGTCTTTGCCTTCCGGCTCGTTGAGGATTTCGAAAAACACCCGGTCGGCATCGAGAGTTGCGTAGTGCCGCGCCAGCGCCCGCCAGAAATCCGCGAACTGCTCGACGAATTCGTCATCGGTCGCCAGCCTTTGCTTGAATTCGCCGTCCGCGAAAATATTGATCTCCACGGCCAGGCCGCGATCGAGGATCATCTTCACCGCCGCATCCAGATAACCGAGGTCGTCTGACGCGATCTGGTCCGCCTGGCGCGCATGGAACATCGGCCTGGGGTCCACGCTCAGCCGCACATGATCGAAGCCCATGGCCTGGATCAGATCCAGCGTGCGGCGTGATCGCCGTATCG
>DASZIV010000026.1:0-6623 GCA_035948775.1 Bryobacteraceae bacterium | reverse complement strand
CTCCTGCTGGACGTGTTGACGCTCCACCGCGACAAGCTCCGGCGGCTGAACCCGGACACACCGGAAACGCGGACACTACAGTTCCTGGTGGAGGAGCGTCGCAAACTCGTTCACGAGAAAACACGGTACTCGAACCGGCTTCCAGAGTGGATCAACCATAACCTCGCCGGCAACGCTTTTCTAGTAAACGGCGATTACCCCCTTAACTTCGTGTCTCAGTCCAGGGGTTCACTTCATCACCGCTCTGCTTCACCATGTGAGCGTTGGTCTGCTCCGGGACAGCTTTTACGCTCTGAAGCGGCAGGCTGCTCCGGGAGTGGATGGCGTGACTTGGCAGGAGTATGAGACCGGGCTGGAGGATCGAATCGTCGATCTACACAGCCGAGTACACCGTGGAGCGTACCAGGCACAACCCTCGCGAAGAGTCTATATTCCGAAGGCCGACGGGCGGCAGCGTCCGTTGGGCATAGCGGCGCTGGAGGACAAGATTGTTCAACAGGCCGTGGTGACCATCCTCAGTCAGATATACGAGGTGGACTTCAAAGGCTTCTCGTATGGGTTTCGGCCAGGTCGCAACCCGCACCAGGCGCTGGACGCGCTGGCAGTGGGAATCCAGGGGAAGCGAGTGAACTGGGTGCTCGACGCGGACATTCGAGGATTTTTCGACAACTTGTCGCACGAATGGGCAATCAAGTTCGTCGAGCACCGCGTGGCTGATCGCCGGATACTTCGCCTGATCCAGAAGTGGCTCAAGGCGGGGGTGTCCGAAGATGGCCAGTGGTCGGAATCAAAGGTAGGAACACCGCAAGGAGCAGTGGCTTCGCCGCTGCTCGCCAACGTGTACCTGCATTATGTTTTCGACCTGTGGATAGAGGCTTGGCGCAAGAAGGTGGCTAGGGGCGATGTGATTGTCGTCCGCTATTGCCGACGATCTTGTGATGGGTTTCGAAAGCCGAGCGGAAGCCGAACGATTTCTCAAGGAGTTCCGAGAGCGTTTGGCGAAGTTCGGTCTGGAATTGCATGCGGAGAAGACACGACTGATTGAGTTCGGGAAGTTTGCCGAACAAAATCGGAGGCGGTGCGGGGAGGGAAAGCCAGAGACCTTCACGTTCTTGGGCTTCACACACTACTGTGGGAAGCGCCGAAGCGACGGGAGTTTCATCGTCTGGCGCAAAACGGCTAGCAAGCGGATGGTGGCGAAGCTGCGTGCTTTAAAAGCAGAATTGATCCGCCGGAAGCATGATCCGTCAGCGCACGTCGGTGAATGGCTCAGGAAGGTCGTTCAGGGCTACTACCAATACCATGCCGTCCCCGGTAATTTGAATCAGCTTAGTGCCTTCAGGCATCGACTGTGCAGGTTGTGGCGAGCTATTCTAAATCGGCGCAGCCAACGCGGAGACAGGCCCTGGCAGCGGCTAAATCTGCTGCTGGAACGCTGGATTCCTTTCCCCCGAGTTCTCCACCCTTATCCCCAAGCTCGCTTCGCCGCGAGTCATCCAAGGTAAGAGCCGTATGCGTCAACTCGCCAGTACGGATCTGTGCGGGGGGCGATCAGCAACGGTCGTCCCTACCGCGCCATCGAACCCGCTGGGCGCCAGTTCAGTTCGGTTCAGTTGGGTCTAAGTAGTTGCGTTTTCGGTCTAGTTCAGTTCGCCACCAGGGCTTTAGGCCCATATGGGTGGCTGACGTGCTGCCGCCCCGGTGCTGCCCCGCGGCCAGCATCGGTTAAGCCAACATCTCTCAGGCAAAGCCGCCCGCGGGACCAATCCGCCTCCGCTGTCTCCTTCACCCTGAGCCCGCCGAAAAACGCAAATCTGATCCGAGCGATGCGGGGATCGAGCTGAGTGAGTGCCTCATCGATGGCCATGCCCGCGAGCCGTCGTCTGTAAGGTCCCGGGCTCGGTCCGCATGTAGCGCCGGGCCAGGATGACCAGGTTCCTCGTAGACGATGGGGGTCAAACGGTTCAGCGGAGCGGCCTCACTCGCCCGCCCAAGCCCTCAATAATCCAGTAACATCCGCCCCTCCGCAGCGGTGCCATTGACGTCCCAGAAAAAAACTCTGCGGTCATTGTCGTTCTTTCGCCGCCGCCCTCGCTTACACAAGCGAAAGGCTGCACTCGTGCGACACACAAACCGCAACATACAGATCTTGATTTGCTCACTCATTTTAACGAGGGGCCCGCTGTTTGGTGAGGTAAGAACGCAAGTTCGCGAAGGCCGTCCCGTGGTGGATGGAGTGTACGTGAATGGTCACGGTCCTTACCGCTTTCTGGTGGACACCGGCACGAACGTCAATCTGATCGAAACCGGTCTGGCCCGGAAGATCGGTATGAACGCTACCTTTAAAGTGGACTTCGCCTCCGCCGCCGGCAAGACTCAGATGTCGGGAAGTGATGACAACGAGGTTACGCTCGACCCGGCGAAGGCCGATGCGCAGAAATTCTTTTTTTCTGGTCTGGAGTCCATCCACAACCTTAATCCCGATGTTCAGGGCGTTCTGGGCCAGTGGTTTCTCTCCCGGTTCGATTACTCCATCGACCTCCGTGGCAAACGCCTGGAGTTCGGAAAACAGGAGCGGAATGGTACTCGCGTCAAGTTCGCGATGCTGAATGGACGGATGCTGGTTCCGAGCAGCCTTGGTAACCTGGTTCTGGATTCCGGCGCATCCCGGCTGGTTCTGTTCGGCGTCGAATCGGATGGAGGCGTCGACAACCGGGGCCGGGTACGCACTCTCACTGGTTCGCAGGCTATTGGCACGGCATCCCGCAAACTGGTCATCGAAGCTCGCAATATCTGGCGAGGCGACGCGGTGACGATGCAGAGCCGCACCGAGCCAGGAGTAGCTGGCTTGCTGCCGCTTGGTTTGTTCAAGGTAACCTACGTTTGCAATTCAGAAGGCTACGTCATTTTCGAGTGATTCCGGCAATTGGTGGGGATAGTGGAAGGATGGTCGGCAACCGTTGGAAAGCCCAGCGCAGTTGAGGCTGGGTCAGGGAAGCGATAACACGTCTTAACGCTCGCAGGACTTGGCGGCGTCCAAGGGGATAGTTCCGCAAAAAGTTATCCGAGACCCCTTGTGCTGCTATGGCACGTGGCGATCGCTCCGCATGGATTTGGGCGCCGCGCATCCGGCTGCGGCCCTGACCATTTCCGGCGCCGCGGAATAGTCTTTCCGCAATACGGTCTAATGACGCATCATCCCGTCTGCCACTCGGCACAAAGTCGTCGACAACAAGCAGCGAGTCCTTCGCGTGGAACGCCAATTCCTCGAGCGCATTCGCAGTCGAAGCGAAATTAGCCGGTAATCGGCGCGCGTCCATACGCGCACCGAAGTGCTGTTGGCAAACTGGAGCAGGCTGGCGAAGACTCCGATTGGCGGCGCATGACTTCTCAATGCACGGTGAACGTGAAGGTATTCGAGGCCGCGCCGCCCGGATTGACCACCTGGATCGAGTAGTTGCCCGGTTGGTTCACCGCTACCCCCTGCAGCACAAATCCGGTCGAGGTCGCGTTCTGAATCTGATTCGGCGCCACGGGGATTGGGCCCTGCGGTCCGTTCAGAATCACCGTGAAGCCCGCCACGAAGTTATTCCCGCTTACGCCGAGCGTGTTCGGCCGACTGTAACATCGATGATCGCCGGCGTTACGGGCGCCGACGTCACCGTGAACGGGAACGTGGTGGACTGCCCGTCCGGGTTCGTCACCTTCACCGTGTAAGAGCCCGCCGCCAGCACCAGTGTCATCTGGAAACTCGTCGCCATCACGTTCTGCACGGTCACCGAGACGCTCCCGTTCGGCCCAGTCACCGTTACCGTCAGCCCGGCCTGGAATCCCGTGCCGCTTACCGTGACCAATTGCGGTGTGCCCGATACCTGCGGGTTGCTCGGCGAAATCCCAGTGATCGAGGGCGTCGGCGCCTCCGTGCCCGCTGTCACCGTAAACGTGAACGTTGCCGATTGCCCATCCGGGTTGGTCGCCTTCAACATGTAGGTGCCGGCCGTTGCCAGCACCAGCGTCATCTGGAAACTCGCCGCGGTCACGTTCTGCACCGTCACCGTCACGTTCCCATTGGGGCCGGTCACCGCCACCGTCAGCCCGGCCTGGAATCCCGTGCCATTCACCGTGACCGTCTGCGCATTCCCCGATGCCTGCAAACTGTTCGGCGTGATCCCGGTGATGGCCGGCGCCGGAGTGAGCACGCGCACGCTAAAGGAGAACGGCGCCGACTGCTGGCCATCGGCGCCCACCACCTGCAACGTATACATGCCGGCTACCGCCAATGTCACGCTGATGTTGAAGCTGGTCGCGGTCAGGTTGGTAATCTGGTTGCCGCTCAGAATCACGAAGTTCCCATCGGGGGCGGTAACGATGACCAGCATGCCCATCGCGAAGCCGGTGCCTTTCACCAGCAGGATCTGCGAGCCGCCCGACGGCTGCGGCGACCCGGGAGTGATGCCGGTCACCGCCGGCGGCGGCGCCACATAGAGGAACGTCGCCACGTTCGATGTCTGGCCATCGGGGTTGACGATTTGCAGCTTGTAGCTGCCCGTCAGAGTCAGGGACGCAGTGACGGTCAGCCTGGTGGAGGACACCACCTGCACCTGGCCCGCGGCAATGGTCACGGGCGTTCCAGCGGGCGAGGTGAGAATCACCGTGGCTCCATTCAGGATGTTGGCGCCGCTCATGGTGATCGTCACCGTGCCATCCGGATTGACCGCCCCGGCCGTGGCCGCGGTGATCGAAGGCGCCGTGGTGGGAGCTGTATAGGAGAACGTGGCCGTGTTCGAGACCTGCCCATCCGCGTTCGTGATTCGCACTCGATAGCTGCCGGTCGCGGTCAGCGAAGCCGTCAATACCAGGTTCGTGGCCGAAACCACCTGCACAGCGCTGCCGGTGAGCGTGATCGTCGGCCCGGTTGCCGGCGTAATCGTGGCCGTGGCGCCGGCCTGGAAGTTGGATCCGATCACGGTGATGGATACCAGCCCGCCCGATGTCGTCCCATCCCCCACTGACGCAATCGAGGGCGCCGGCAGAAATCCGCCCGGCGGCCGTATTGCGATGGTCACCTTGGCCGAAGTGGTCACACCGTCGGCCACAATCTGCAAAGGCACGGCGGCTCCGGGATTGGCGATCCGGGGAACCACCACGTTGAGCTGATTGACGCCCGCGAATTGCGGCGCCAGGCCGGAGAACAGCACCTGCGCAGGCTGCCCGCCGATCAGCACCGTCGGAGTAACCAGCGTGTTGCGTAGCTGGTCGGTGCTGTCGAAGCCCGTGCTGATGTCTACATCGACCGCGCCCAGACCGGTCGCGTAGATCGTCAGGATGCCGCCGATCTCTGCGGGAGTCCCAGTCACACCTGCGATGGCGTTCGGCATTTGCGCGACCGTGACATCCTGGTTGATCGCCACCGCCGGCCCCGTGCCCGAGGAAAACGTGAAGATCGCGGGTGCGACTCTCCGCACGGGTATCGTTCGCGACGCACCGGGCACGCCGTTGTATACGATTGTCAGCGTAGCGGAGCCGCTGGTCTGGTCTTCGGCGAGCGCGTCCCACGGGACCTGAATATCCAACTGCGTGGGGCTCGCGTACAATAGCGCGGCCGGCGTGTTGTTGATGAGCACGGAGGCGCCCTGCAGATAAACGGGAAGCGGTGTACTGTTTGGAGTGCCTGCATCCGAGGCCAAGCCTGCGCCGAAGAGTGTCACCAGCGAACCGGGCGCCACGCCCGTGGACTCATCGGCTGCGGTCAGGCTGGCAGCGTTGAAAACACCGGTGGCGGCCAGTGTTCCCACGGTGACGCCGCATCCTGGCGTGGAGCACAGCGCCATGCAGGCGCGGGCATCGGCCAGCGTGATCATGCCATCGCCGTCCGCGTCCCGGGGGTCGGGACCATTGTCGAGAGACGCGGGGCCCAGCGACCCGAGAATGTAGTTAATGTCGTGGGCGCTCACGATTCCGTTGTAGTCCACGTCGCACTTGACCACGTTGCGGCAAGCGTCTCCAATGCCGTCGCCAACGGAGTCCGTCTGATCGGGGTTGTAGACCAAGGGACAGTTGTCCATGAAATTCGGAACTCCATCCCCATCGGCATCGTCGTCGCAAACCACGGCATCGTCGGCAGGCATCGAAGGCGGCGCCAGATATGCCAATTGCCCTGGGTAATTCCCCTTAAGAGCTGTCCGCTCTTTCTCGAAATCCGCGATGATGGCGGCGCGCTCGGCCTTGGTCAGGGTGTCCGGCGGATTCTTGTCAAGGTTTTTGAACACAGAAGGCGGGCCAGCGCTCGTCATGAATTCGCCTTCCAGTTTGTAGTCGTTGTCGCCGGACTTGGTGATGGTCCCCTTGTGGACTCCCCCCGGGTTCGGCGGATTGGGAGGAGGGAAATTGGGCTCCAGCCACCAGATGGTTTTTACGTAGTCTCTTTTGTCCAGGTCACGATCGTTTTTTAGCGGTTGGCCGACGATATTGTCGATCCGCATGGGGAGATACGGCTTCCCGAATGTTCCGCTTGGTTTTCTTTCGAACCCCGAACTGGTGTTCTTTCCTCCGTGGAACACTCAAGTCGGCGTACCGGGAGGCACCAGGTTTTCCTCGACGTCTTGCGACCCCGAGCCATCGCC
>DASZIV010000025.1:0-2702 GCA_035948775.1 Bryobacteraceae bacterium | reverse complement strand
CTCGCAAAAACCTTGCGCCCCACAGTGAATATGATGAAGGTATCGACGTTCGGTACCAGCAGCCGGATTCGAGCTGGCTTAAAGCCTGTCAAGTGGTACGCGAAATAGACCGCGAGGCCGGCCGCAAGGGCAAACCTGATGGTCCGATGCCGCACCACGCGAAAAATCGCACTCGAATCGAAGGAACGCCATTTAACGGGGATTTCCATTTTGGATCCTAATGCAGGCTCGTACCAATACAGGCGTTTTGCAAATTCAAAGTTGAGCCCAGTCTCAGTCCATCGAGTTTCCCAGAGCGCCGCAGCGCGCCTGTTCTGCCTCGCCCTGGCTCCGAAACAGTCGAAACTGGAGTTTTCCGACTGAATTCTCAGACACCTGCCCTTTCTCTTTTCTTGCGCGTCACCGACTTGCTTCGTTCGTGGCCCGCCTTTCCCGTCGGCGACTGCGACACCACCATCTTATTGCATCATCCAGCAAGAGCCGTCGCGTCAAATGATTCTTCGCAAGGAACCAGTAGTAATGATCAACTGGCCAGCGGTCTTGGCGATGTTCGCACCGGTCGGCCGACGAACTCGTCTATAACGTGGTCAGGGCACCTTCCCGAAGCCGCCGCGGAACTCCAGCGGTACGACGTGCTGCCGAACGACCAGCTTGCGGGCGACGACCGTATTTCGCATGTGACTCGCGTGCGGCCTCGGCGTCATGGTCGAGAGGATGCTGGAGTGCGGGCTGGACGACCCTCTCAATTGGGTCGGCAATTGCCTTCCTGGCGCTGCAAAGCTCTCGAAGCGTCTGGGAGGGGAACTTGTGAAAATCGGGGGAGAAGGGTCCGCCGCTGAATTCTTCGCGCGGTAATCATTAAGATTTCCTACGGGTTTCCGTCGACGCTGGCGCGGCGAAAGACCTGCGGCCACGACACGCGATTTCGTCTCGACGCTATGATCGCGGTCCTGTGCGTAAGGCGGCCTACGGAAGGGCGCAGGTTTAGGTCACGCGGAAGGAAGGAGTAGGAACGAGTGTCGGAGAATCTGGCCGGAAAACCCCGATTTCGGCTGTTTTGGTGCCGTGGCGAGGCAGAACAGGCCCCTGCGGCGCGGTGGGAACCCCCTGGACCGCAACCTGGGTTCTAAATTTGCGCTTGCGTCTGGTGCCAGTGGGAGACTCGGGATTCAAAATTAGGCTAAATTCCTTTGAGCGTGGATCGTGGGTGGCGATGCACCGGCTCCGACTGAGCACCATATCGGACAACCAACGGAAAGAAATGGGCTTGTATTTGGTAAAGTCGCTAGTCTTCTTGTTCGAGTGTAGGGCGCGTTCACCCCGTATTGGAACTGCAAAACAGAAATTCCAGGCCTCTTCCGCCATGGCGGAGAGGCGCCTCGTCGGATGAATCGGTCAGCGCGGCCGCAAGCGGAGGGCGTATATTGTCTGACGGATCACGCTGTGATGTTGGTTGCGCTCGCCGCCGCAACCGTTGTGATCGCGCGCAACTATTATTACTTTCTCGCCAACCCGCGGCCGCTGTGGAACGCGCTGGTTCACGATCGCAACGGTCACTACGACTTCGCCGTAAGGATGGCGCTCGCGCTGCGCGGGTGCCAACCCTTCAAGTTTCTTTCGATCCTGGTGGGCCAATCAAAGGTCTGGCCCCCCGTGCATGGACTCTTGACCGCCCTGGTCATTGCGCCCGGCGGGCCCGACTACCGGTTGGCGGTGATACCTTCGCTGGTCGGATGGTGGATGACGGCTGTCTTCGCATTTCTCACCGCGAGAAGGATCAGCGTCGCGGGCGGCAGCGCTGCCGGGTTGATTGCGGCCGCCCTGGTCCTGGCCAGTCCGGCCTACCGCGACTACAGCACCGATATAATGCTGGAGAGCCTCGGCGCCGGACTGACGATGATGGCGGTGTATATGTACGCGGTTGCGGTGCAGGAAGCGTCAGTGCGGGCATGGCGCAACCTCGCCATTGTTCTGACGGTCCTGTTCTTCGAGAAGTACAATTATTGGATGCTCACCGCGATAGCTCTGGGTGCCGCTGAGATCTTGCGTCATCCCAGACATTGTCTGAAGACCGCGCGCTCAGTTCCTGGCCGAATCAATCGTCAGGTACTGGATGCCGAAATGAGCCATCCACTCAACCTGATCGTGATTGCAATGCTGCTCTTGATGGCGGCTTTTTGGATCCGCGGACCGCAGTCTCTCAAACTGGGACCGTACCGCATCTCAGTCTATCCGCCGCGCGATCTGCTCACCGCGGCGTATGCCGCACTGATGCTCCGGGTGGCGCGCAGCGCCCCGGCCGGCGGGTGGCGAAAGCTATTCTCCCCTTCCCGTGTCAAATCGCCGCGTAGCGAATTGGTCCTCTGGCATGTGCTCCCGATCGCCGCCTCATTCCTGCTGCCCGCACGGTTGTGGATGTTCTTGTGGTACGTGGGGCCGTTAAATCACGCCGCTGAGGTGCCGGTGCGCGGTATGCGCTGGGCCACCGCTTACTACGCCGGCGCGGCGGCGTACGAGTATCACCCCGCTGCATGGATCGCATGGGTCGTAGCCGGGGCGCTGATCCTGGCGCTGGCTGGATGGCGTAATTGGCGTCCCGGCGGCATCGCCGTGGTCCTGCTCGCGATAATCGGCATCGCAGCGGTGGTTTTGCATCCTAATCAGCAAAGCCGATTCATGTTCTCGTGGTTTGCGGCGGTGTG
>DASZIV010000024.1:0-1514 GCA_035948775.1 Bryobacteraceae bacterium | reverse complement strand
AGATCCACGCGCGGAATCGATTTTCCGACAATCTTGTAATCCTTGGAGTTCTTGGCGGGAACTTCCGGGGCCACTTTCATGTCCCAGCCGATGCCGGCGGCGACGATTTTTATGTTGAAGCGCTTGCCGCCGAGGAGATCTCCGTAGGCGATCTTCCTGGCGGAGTTGCCGACCACGCTGACTACGCCATCCGTTACCGTAAGCTTATCGACCGGGGAATCGAGACGCGCGGAGGCCAGCTTGAGCAACTCCTGGCGCGCCGCCGCGGAAGCCTGGCGCAGCTGCACGCCGCCGCGCTCGACGGTCCTGGCGGCTGCGGTTACTCCCTGGTCAACTGCCTTATCCGTATCTCCTGAGTCCATGTACACCTTGTTGAAGGACACGTCGAGTTCCTCGGCCACTATCTGCGCCAGCGCGGTCACCACGCCCGTGCCGAGTTCGACCTTGCCCGTAAATACCGTGACCGTGCCGTCCTTCGAGATGGCCAGCCAGGAATCAAGCACGGTCGGGTCCATGCCGTCGACGGAGAGGCCCTCGCCCTGGGCCAGCACTCTCGCGGCCGATCCGAAGAAGCTGAAGCCCACGATCAGTACGCCTGTGCTCTTGAGAAGATCTCTGCGGGAGATGGATTTGGTTTCCATATTCGCTCTCCTTCGTTAGGCTTTCACGCTTGCATTTGCGACGCGCTGGATCGCGCGGATGACCCGCAGGTGAGTGCCGCAGCGGCAGATGTAGCTGTTCAATGACCGCTTGATATCCGCGACCGTCGGATGAGGATTTTTGTCGAGCAAGGCCTTTGCGCCCATCACCATGCCGTTCATACAGTAGCCGCACTGCGCCGCCTGCTCTTCCACGAACGCCGCTTGGATCGCGTGAGGATGAGCGACGCTCCCCAATCCCTCCAGCGTGGTGACGTTTTTATTTTCCGCCGCGGAAGCCGGAAGCATGCAGGAGCGCATGGTGCTGCCGTCTACCAGCACCGTGCACGCCCCGCATTGCCCCAGGCCGCAGCCAAACCGGGGGCCATGCAGCACCAGGTTATCGCGCAGGACGTACAGCAGCGGCGTGTTCGGATCCGCGTCGACCACTCTCGATTTGCCATTTACTTTCAGCGAGATTCGCGCCATGGTGAAGTTCCTTTCTCGAAGGGCCGGTCAAAATCTCCCGGGCCCTTTTTGGCAATCCACAAGTTCCAACCTCGACATTACTAATTTGCCGATTAATATACACCGAATGGGAGTGGCTTGAAAATACGGCGCCTCCTTTAGGCAACGATTCGGGTTCGGACAAGAATTGAAAAAATTCTCTGGCCATGGAAGAGGGGTTAACCTGATCGGCGTTAATCGTACTTGCCGATGTGAAAGGGAACCTCTTGCGAGTCACCGGACCGAGTTTTCACGCCGCGGCTTTTCAGCAGCCACCGATTCCCAGCCTGAAAGCGAGCCTCAGAGCTACGGCTCGAGCGAAGCCAGGTAGGCCGTGATCGCCAGAATGTCATCCTGCGTCAGATTCTG
>DASZIV010000023.1:0-84975 GCA_035948775.1 Bryobacteraceae bacterium | reverse complement strand
GCGCTGCAGTTCGGCCACGGCATCGGCCTGGCCATTTGGGAGAAGCCGGTGATCAGCCGCCTGGTTTCGCTGGAGCATTCGCACGAGATCAAGCCCGGCATGGTGTTCGCACTGGAAACGTTCTGGCCCTCCAAGGACGGTTGGAGCGCGGCGCGCATCGAAGAGGAGATTGTGGTGACGGAAACCGGCCACGAAGTCATCACGCGCTTCCCTGCCGAGGAGCTGTTGGTTGCCGGCACGCAATATCACACGGTGAACGGTCCGCTTCCCACGCTGCGCGAGCATGACCCCGCGCCCAGCCGTCGCGTGGTAGAGATGGTCGAGGCGAGCGCTCAAACCGAGCGCGTAGGAGCCACCGACTAATCCATGGCCGTTAGCGTTGTGATGCCCGCGCTGGAGCTCGCGCAAGAGACCGGCAAGATCATTTCGTGGCTCAAGAAGGAGGGCGACCGGATTAACAAAGGTGAGCCGCTCCTCGAAATTGAAACCGACAAGATTACGTTTGAGGTGGAGGCTCCCGGCGATGGTGTGCTGGCGGGCGTCAAATCGAACGAAGGCGACGAAGTGCCGGTAGGCCAGGTGATCGCGTGGATCGTGGCCCCGGGAGAACAACCGCCCGCCGAGGATCGTGCCACGCAGGCAATGGCGGATCAGGCCCGCCACTCCGCGGAGCAAACCCACGCTGCTCCGGTGGCCGCAACCGCCGTGGCGGCGCACGAAAAGCGGGCGGGCGCCGGCGCGCAAATTTCGCCCAAGGCGCGGCGGCTGGCGAAAGAACTGGGCGTGGACTTGACCCGTGTGCGCGGCACCGGACCCGAGGGGACCATCACCAGCGAAGATGTGCAAGCCGCCGCGAAGGCGCCCCAGCCCGCGCCATCGGCCGCGGCGCCTGCCGCCGAACACCCCGTCACCATGAGCGCGATCGCGCGGCTAATGGCGGAGCGAACCACCGAGAGTTGGACTACGGCCCCGCACTTCTTCCTGGTGCGTGAGGTGGATGCCGGCGCGCTAGCCGCGGCGCGCGAACAATTCGGAGCCGCGAAGATCACCCACACCGACCTCCTCATCTCGCTGGTGGCCCGCGTCCTGGCGAAGCATCCCAAGATGAACGCCAGTTGGGCGAACGGTGGGATCCGTCTCAATCCGAACGTGAATGTCAGCATGGCGGTAGCGGTGCAGGATGGCGTGGTGGGCGCCGTCATCCCCAATGCGAACACGACGCCGCTCGCCGATATCGCCACGCAGCGTCGCGAGCTAGCCGACCGCGCGCGGGCCGGCAAGTTGCGCCCCGCTGATGTGCAGGGCGGCACGTTCACCATCAGCAATCTGGGGATGTATAACGTCGACGCCTTCAACGCTATCATCACGCCGCCGCAGGCCGCGATTCTCGCCGTAGGCCGCATCGCCGACCGCGTCGTGCCGGTGGAGGGCAAGCCCGGGATTCGTCCCATGCTCACGCTGACGCTATCGAGCGATCATCGCGTGGTGGATGGGGCGCAGGCCGCGGTCTTCCTGAACGATGTGGCCGAGGCCATCCGCGAACCGCAAAAGTGGCTTTAGTGCGGCGGGCTTCAGCCCGCGGCGCACTTTATAATCCGCCATCCGAACCAGCGGGATTGAAAAGCCCCGCGCAGGCTAAAGCCCGCCCCACAAGAACCAGTGCGTTTCGAAAGCGCTAAGCTCGAAGGGGAACCCTTTCTTTCGGCTAAGGAGACACTATGAGTGATCGAGGAGCAGGAGACCGGGCGGCATATTTCCTTCTCGGGGCCGCGCTCGGCGCGACGGCAGCACTGTTGATGGCGCCGGCGTCAGGCGAACGGACTCGCCGGAAATTAGTCCGCAAGGGAGAAGAAGTCGCGGATTACCTGATCGACGCGGGCAAGGATCTGGTGGAGAAGTGTGAGGATCTTTACGAACGCAGCGAGGAACTGGTGGAAGATGCAAGCCGCGAGCTGTCCGGGAAGTATCGGGCGCTGCATGAGCATAGCAAGCAATTGCTAAATGAGGCCGAGACGATCCTCCACCGGGCGAAGAGCGCCGCTATGGGCGGGTAATCGAGAGGACTCGTCGACGGTCATTTCCACCATAGTCACCAAACGCGGAGATATTCTTTAGGCCTGCCGCCGGTTCAGTGCTGCTGAAGATGTAGCCTCCGCTAGTCGCGGCTTGGTAACCGCTCGCGGTACTTCGGCCAGTTCTGGACCAGGTTCTCGACTACAGTGTTTCCCACGCGCCAGGCGGCTTCGAGCGCGGGAAGGTAGGCGGTGTATCCTTGCCCCAGATGCAGACGCGCCAGGTTTTCGGCGGCGGTCATGCCGTCCGGGGGCAGATCGAAGTTGCTGGCCGTGCGTAGAACCAGCACGCGGTTCAGGTCGGCGCGCTTCGCCTTGGCAAGGAGAGTCAACGACTGCAGGGTTCCGGTGTCCTCCATGGCGGTGGTGACAAAATCGCCTTTTCCCCCGGTATGGTATCGGACCCAATCGGTGGCCCACTCGTTCAGCAATTTGCCGTGCCAGAAGGTTCCGGCGGAGAGCGTATCGCCCTTGATCACGAATGGAGGCCGCCGCGCATTGACGGCGCTGTATTGGTTGCGCGCTTTCTGCATGGCTTCCGAATCGGCCAGCGGGACGCGCTCCGTCAAGTGGAAGGCCCAATCCACCAGACGAGGATCCAGGTGATAGACCTCGCCTTCGGTGGAGTCGCGAGGCTCGTCAAACGGAGCGGATCCGCGTAGCGGCAGGTAGCCGGTTTTCCAGGTGGAGGGGATTTCGCGGGCGTCGATTTCGCGGGCGAGATCGCCATCCACCACCCACTCGGCCCAGGCCGCGGTGCCGAGGCTGCCGCGAGCGGGGTTGATGCCGGCAATGCCGGCCACCAGCCAGTATGCCTTGGTCAGATCGAAACGCGGGTCCATGCCGAGCGCCATGATGGCCGCGGTGGATTTGGCGGTGCCCACGCCGGTGAGAATGGCCAGCACGCCGTCGCGGTTCATGCGCAGATCATGGAAGCCTTGCGGGAAAGGAATGACGCGATCGAGGTGATTGCGTTCCACCCAAAATTGGAGCTCGCCCGGCACATCGCCAGTGTCGGCGCCGCGCTCGAACATGGTGACCACGACGACTTTCACGGGAATCGGCTTATCGGCAGCGAATGCAGGAACGCCGAGTAGCAGCCCCAAGATACCGGCGGAAAGATTGGTGCCCATGCCGTATCGTATCGCACGTAAACGGAAGTAGGGCGGCGCGCATCTAAGTAAGTAAGGAGGGCAATTATATATGCTTCGCAAATTTAGTTTGCCCGTAATTCTGATGGGTCTGCTTCTGGCTGTCTCGCCTTCACTGGCCTTGGCTCGTGAGGGTGGCGGCGGACATGGCGGTGGACACAGCTTTAGCGGGGGTCATAGCTTCAACGGCGGGCGCAGTTACGGTGGTGGCAACTACTATCGCGGCGGCGGCCGCGATCGAGGCTACCGCGGCTACTACGGTGGCGGATATTATGGCGGCGGACTCGGGCTGGGCTTCGGATATTACGGCGCACCCGGCTATTATGCTGACCCCGGTTACACTTATGGTCCGGGCTACGCCAACCCTGGCTATTGCAATCCCGCGGGTTTTTATGACCAGTGGGGCCACTTCCACTACTACGCAGGTTGCTACTGAGTGGCTGATTAAGCTCGCACTAGTTCGTACACGGTGATTTCGGGCGGCGCGCCAACGCGCATGGGAGCGCCGATAGTTCCGATGCCGCGATTCACATAGAGCTGGCCGCCGGGCCGCTCAAACCAGCCGGCCACATAGGGCGTGACGATGCGCGTGGGCGCGAGTTCCGGACTGATGAATTCGAGCGCCAACTGTCCACCGTGGGTGTGGCCGGCCAGGCTCAGATCGATGCCGAGCTCGGCGGCGCGCGGGAAGGTTTCAGGGTTGTGGCTGAGCAGGATATTGGTTGCGCCGGGCGTCATGAGCTTTTCGATCCCCTCCAAGCGCAGGCTCGACATGTGCCCCTCGCCTGCGGACATGCTGCGCGAGTTGGCGAAATCGATGCCCATCAGATTGAAGGAGTCGCCGCCGGATTGAATGGGCACATTGGCCTGGCGCAAGATGTCAATGCCGCAATCGCGGAACAGTTCGCTAATGGAATCCTCGGCATCGGCCCAGGCGTCATGATTTCCAAGACAGCCGTACACGCCGAAGGGCGCCTTGAGGCCCGATAGCGCGCTCACGACGGCCTGCACGGTAGCCGCATCCCACGTTACGAAATCTCCGGTGAGCGCGACCATGTCGGCCTTCAGGCTGTTGGCGATCTTTACGTATTTGCGGATCTCGTCTTCGCTCATGAACGGGCCGACGTGGATGTCGCTGAGCTGCGCGATGCGGAAGCCGTGGAACGCGCGGGGAAGGCGGGCCAGGCGGATGGGCTGGCGCGTGACCTCCAGGTTGAGGCGGCCCCACAGCAGGCCGTAGGCGCCGGCCACGAACGGTACGGCGGCAGTCGCAGTGGCGGCGCTCTCCAGGAACTGACGCCGCGCCGGGGATGGCAGCTCCGGCGAGGCGGGCGAACGCTTGACGAGGCGGGTGGCGGCGGTTAGTCCGGTTGCAAGAAGGCGGACCATCCAGATCAAAATGACTACCAGGAAAGCCACCGTCGAACTGAAGATCCACCACAGGAACGGCGCCACCAGGAGGGCGTCGCGCAAGGTCATCCTCGTCGGCGAGGGGACTTCTCGCGCCGAAAGAATGTTGAACGCGAAAGCGCCGAGATATAAGGCAAGGGCGGTGAGGCCGATTCCCCAGCGTGCGGCGCGGCTCCCCAGCCGGCGGAGTCCCCAGGCGCCGATACGCCAAATCCAATAGATCTGCCCTCCGATGAAGAGCAGAAACACCGGCAGAATTCGAAAGACGAACGGCATCCTGGTCCCAGGCCCTCTTTATATAGTCTCTCAGACCTTGGTAGCGGCTCGGTAAAACGGGATAGGTAAAAACTATTTTCGGAACTAAATCCGCCGTCGAGCGTATCTTCTTTGTGCCGTCCGGTCGACGATCGACTGGAGTATATTGAAGCCTATGCCGAGACGCGAATCTCCCCTTCAGAGCGAGATGGTCCAGGGAACCCTGGATATGCTGATCCTGCAGACGCTTATCCTGGGCCCAGCCCACGGCCACACCATCGCGCACGCCATCGAACACGGTTCCGAGGACGTCCTCCAGATTGAACACGGGTCGCTGTATCCGGCTTTGCACCGGCTGGAAGATCGCGGCTGGATCGCGTCCTTTTGGGGGACCTCGGAGAACAACCGCAAGGCGAAGTACTACCGGCTGACACCGGCCGGGCGAAAACAGTTGATTGCGCAGACGACGCGCTGGGATCAGGTTGTGCGGGCGATCGGCCGCATCCTGAAACCGGCCGCGGAGTGAACCGATGGGCATTACGCGTTTTTTTCGACGGGCGAATTGGGATCGAGAACGGCGCGAAGAAATCGAGTCGTACGTGCAGATGGAGACCGACGACAATATTGCCCGCGGCATGCCGTCTGCCGCAGCCAACCTGGCAGCCCGCCGCAAGTTGGGCAACCGCACGCTGATTCGGGAGGAGATTTACGGTATGAACACCATCGCTTTTCTGGATACTCTCGGCCGCGATGTCCGTTACGGGCTGCGCGCGCTGCGCCACAATCTCACGTTCACCATCGTGGCGCTGCTGACGCTGGCGATCGGTATTGGGGCGAATACAGCGGTCTTCAGCGTGTTGAACAGCGTGCTGCTGAAGCCGCTGGCCTATCCGAAGGCGGAGGAGTTGGTGGCACTCCGGCAACTGGCTCCGGGCGCCGCCGGACTGGCGAGTTTCTCCGATGGGCTCCTGCTTTCGCCCTCCATGTATTACACCTACGCCGAGCACAACCGCACGTTTCAAGCGCTGGGCGTTTGGACCGCCAACACGGTAAGCGTTACGGGCCTGGCCGAGCCGGAACAGGTGCGCGCGGTTTTGATCAGTGAGGGCGTGCTGGAGACGCTCGGCGTTCCGCCGGCGGCGGGCCGCTGGCTCTCGCACGCCGACCAGATTCCGGTCGCTCGGGAGCAGTTTGGGTTCGTGGGGCGTTCGGCCACCGTAATGCTGAGCTACGGCTATTGGCAGCGGCGCTTCGGCGGAGACCGGTCGGTGATCGGCCGGTCCATCACAGTTGATTCCCGCACCAAGCAGATTGTCGGGGTCATGCCGCGCGGGTTCCGTTTGGTGAATGCGGATTTCGACCTGATCGAGGCGCTGGTCTTCGATCGCAACCGGGTGATCCTGGCGGGCTTCGGCTTTAACGGAATCGGGCGCTTGAAACCGGGCGTTGCCATCGCAAAAGCCAACGCCGACCTGGCGCGCCTGCTCCCGGTGTGGATGGATTCCTGGACGAACGGTCCCGGCACCAATGGGCAAGTCTATAAGATTTGGCGAATCACCCCCGCCCTTCGTCCCCTCAAACAAGAAGTGGTGGGCAATGTCGGCGACATCTTGTGGGTGGTGATGGGAACCATCGGCCTGGTGATGCTGATCGCCTGCGCGAACGTGACGAATCTGTTGCTGGTGCGGGCTGAAGTGCGGCAGCAGGAACTCGCCCTGCGAGCGGCGCTGGGCGCGGGCAGGGGACGGCTGGTGCGGAGCCTGTTGGTGGAAAGCGTGATCTTGGGCCTGATGGGCGGCGTGCTGGGCGTCGGTCTGGCTTATTGGGGACTGCGCTTCCTTGTGGCAATCGGTCCGGCGAATCTGCCTCGCTTAAACGAAATCTCCATCGATCCCCGGACCCTCGCGTTCACGGTAGGCCTTTCGGTCCTGTCCGGTCTCTTTTTCGGATTGATCCCCGCCCTGAAATACGCGGGGCCGCGGATTTCCCTGGTTCTGCGGAGCGCGGGGCGTACGGCCAGCCTGAGCCGCGAGCGTCATCGCGTACGCAATCTCCTGGTGGTTGCCCAGGTGGCCATGGCGCTGGTGCTGCTAGTGAGCGCCGGGCTGATGATCCGTACGTTCCAGGCGTTGCGAACTGTCCAACCGGGATTCACCAACGCGGCGCAGCTCCAGACCATGCGCATCTCCATTCCACCCTCGCTAGTGGCAGAGGGCCCGCGGATCACGCGAATACAGAACGACATTGTTGATAAGGTTGCATCCATTCCGGGTGTTACCTCGGTAGGGTTCGCGAGCCAGCTGCCGATGGAAGGATACGGCTCCAACTGGGACGAGATCTTTGCCCAGGACAAGACTTACACGCCCGGTGAGATTCCGCCGCTACGATTTTACAAATATGTCTCCCCGGGGTACTTTCACACTACCGGCGCGCGACTGATTGCCGGCCGCGAACTGACCTGGACAGAGCTCTACGGTATCCGTCCGGTGGCGATGATCTCCGAGAATCTGGCGCGCGAGATGTGGGGCTCGCCATCCGCCGCAGTGGGCAAGAGAATCCGCGAGTTTATGCAGGCTCCTTGGAGCGAGGTGATCGGCGTCATCGAGGACGTTCGGGAAAACGGGGTGCAAGAGAAGGCCCCGGAAATCGTATACTGGCCCACGATGATGCCCAATATGTTTGGCCCCGGTCCGCTGGCCGCGATGGGCACGGTGACGTTCGCGATCCGCAGCAACCGCGCGGGCACTGAAGGCTTTCTCAATCAGGTGAGGCAAGCGGTCTGGTCGGTGAATTCCAGCTTGCCGCTGGCCACGGTGCGAACCATGCAGGAGGTCTATGATCAATCGCTGGCGCGCACCTCATTCACGCTGGTGATGCTGGGGATCGCGGGCGCCATGGCGCTGCTGCTGGGGATCGTCGGCATCTACGGCGTGATCGCCTATGCGGTGTCGCAGCGCCGTCGCGAGATCGGCATTCGCGTGGCGCTGGGCGCGCAACAAGGCGAGGTGCAGCGCATGTTTGTAGGCTACGGATTAGGCCTGGCGGCAGTGGGCGTGGTTCTGGGGATGGCGGCAGCCGTGGGTCTGACGCAGTTGATGAAGTCGCTTCTGTTCGGGATCAGTCCGGTGGATCCTCTGACCTATGCCGCGGTGCCGGTGGTTTTAGGGACGGCTGCGGCGCTCGCCAGTTATTTGCCCGCGCGGCGGGCGGCGGCGGTGGACCCGGTGGAGGCGCTTAAAGCGGAGTAACTTGCCGAAAAATGAACGAAAAGCACCGCTCCCAGCATGGAAGGTGCGACGCCACCGCGTCAAAGAAACCAAGAAAATAGTGGAACCTTCTGAAGTCCGTTGATTAAGTTCTTGCAATGGCTGCTTCAAAGCAAAAAGGAACCGTGGGAGGCGTCCGCTCATCTAAACGCTGTACATGCGCCTCCGACATCGGCTGATTACACTTTTTCTGCTTGCGAGTACCGTCGCGTTGGCGCAGGACGGCGCCGTGGAAAGCGGCTCGCAGAGTGTCCCGGAGGATAAGCGGGTATTCGGCGTGATCCCGAACAACCGGACCACCGAAAGTGCCATGCCCTTCCGGCCGATCACGCCGCGCCGGAAAATGACCATCGCTTTCAAGGATTCCTTCGATTGGCCGGTGTACCTCACTTCCGGTCTGTTCGCCGGGTTGTATCAGCTCGACGGCCAGAATCCCTCTTTTGGCCAAGGCGCGCAAGGATACGGCAAACGCTTTGGTACCGCGTATGGGGACCAGATGATTGGCAACATGATGACCGAAGGCGTCATGCCCAGCCTGCTGCATGAAGACCCGCGATATTTTCGGTTAGGAGAGGGTTCCAAGAAATCGCGGTTGGTGCGGGCCCTGTTGCAGATCATGGTGACGCGCACGGATTCGGGCGGACGTACCTTCAATTTCTCGGAATGGGGAGGCAACGCGACTGCAGTGGCTATTTCGAATGCATACTATCCGGACAGCCGCAACGTCTCCGATAACGTGCAGAAGCTTTTGGTGGCTTGTGGGACGGATGCCTTCTCCAACGTGCTCAAGGAATTCTGGCCGGACGTGAAACACTACTTTCAGCGAAAGCGCGAAAGCGGGCACTGAAACTTTCTTAGTCTGACACGCCTGCTCCCGAATGGAGCGCCGCCGCCAGGCGCCAATAGCGATTCTGCAGCGTCTTTCGATACGCACGCAGGGACAGTCCTGCAGCCGTGGCCCGGTCGCGCTGCTGTTGCTCCGACAGATCCACGGCGGCGGCCATGCGAACGCCCGCTACATCATCGAAACTGCGATCAGCCTCGAATCCGAATAACACTAGGGCGGGCAAGGGCCGCGCATAGTTATCGGGCAGCCCCACGCTGGTAAACGGGAAGCTGGATGCCCAATCGGTGTGATACCCGACACGCATGTTGGAGGGGTTAACGGAAACCTGGGCGTGCGTCACACAGTTAGCCGCGGCAATGCCATAACGGCTGCGCAACATTTCGGTCAACATGGCGGCCGCCCGCACCTGGGCGGGGCTCATTGCCGGTTCGATCTGGCCGGCCTCGGTTTCCGCTTCCACGGAGATGGCCAAGAAGCTCTCGTTCAGGTTGAGATAGAGCCATTTCTCGTCCGACCAGACAGAGTTACCGGCGTGATTGGCGGCGTCGCTCTCCACCACGATTCGATAGACCCTTCCAAAGCGATCAATCACGAAGTTGTAGGCGCGCTGGTGCTGCACATACTCCAGTAGAGACTCCCCAATCCGCTTGAGCACACGATTCTCGCGCTCCTCGAAAGGAGCCTGGCGGCTCTCGGTAGTGTGAAATACGATGCCGACAGGGTCCGAACCACGCCCTGCCGTTCCCGCGGGGTCCAGCGGAAAAGTGCGATAGCTGCGGGAATGGTTGGACACCGCAAAGCGGTTGTCGATACGCAGGCCGTTGCTATAGGAATCGGAATCCCGTGTGTGTTCCACCTGCCAGACCGCCGCTGGCGCCGCGCCAGTTTGCGGCGCTGGCAAAGGGGCGGGCGGATGGATCGCTGCAATAGGGGCCGACACAGGAGGGGCATGGGGCGTGGCGCGCAGCAGGACGAAGGAGAGGAGCGGCGCGGCCAAAAGCGCCGGGAGAACGAAGCTTACCTTGCGACGCCACTCTCTGCAGACAGGCGTGGGCGCTAAATGGGGCGGCGCCACCGCTTGCAAAAACCGCAGACGCACGATGCCGTCAGGAATGTGTTCGGCGAGGTTGTCGATCCAGGGCCGGAAGCACGCTTCGATGGGTTCGCTTCCCATGCTGATAGATAGATCGGCGGATACGGCGAAAATCTTACAGAACCGCGCTGATCTGCCTCAGCGCGGTGGAGATTCCTTGAGAGAAAACCCCGGGGGGCCCTACTACCCGGGTGAACACCAACGGGAATCTATTTAGGAGTTTCCAATGCTGAAGAGATGGTTTCCCCTCGCCTTTGCTGAGGAGCCAAAACCACGGCCGAATGGGCTGGCGCGGCTGGCCGGGGATCAGCCGGATGCGGTTTCGCAACCGGCTCCGGAACCGGTGCAATCCAGAACCCCAGCTCTGCCCCCAACCTTGCCGCGTGACCCAGCCAAGTATGCGGCCTTCGAGCAAATCTATGCGGGCGCCCCGGTCAAGCCGCCAAAAATGACCTACGGGATTTTGAAGATCGCGGAGATGGTGAACAGTTCGCACCTGACGGGCATGCCGCCGGAAGCGCGGCGCTGCTCGCTGCTCATGGCCCTGGAAGCGGCGGGCGCGGAAATCGAAGACCTGCTACAGGACGCCGTAGTACGCCAGAAAGCGCTCAACGATTACGAACACGCCCAACAGCTACGGCTCAAGGAGTTCGAAGGCGTGAAGCTGGAAGAGAACGCGAAGATTCAGGCTGAGTTGGAGCGCCTCACCGGGCAGTATCTCTCGCGGATTCAGGCCAACCTGGATGAAGTGGCCCGGGAGCAGGATAGCTTTCGGGTCTGGCAGCGCGAGAAGCACCAGGAATCGCAGCGAATTACGGAAGCCGCCACCTTCTGCGTACCGCAAGGCAGCGCAGCCAATAGCTCTACGCTGACGGCGGTACTGGAGCGGGCCACGTTCGTGCGGAGGTGAAGCCGTGATACTGGCAGCCGTGGCACTGATGCTGTTATTCCTCCCGTGGGTGTGGCCGTGGGGAACGAAGACACGGCCGGTGGATCGCGAAGTCTTGCGCCAGATACAGCGCGCTGACCAGCGGCGCGGGGAATTTTCACCTTATGAATGACATTGACGAACAAGAGCGCTTGACGCCCGGGCCGGTCGGAACCCCGTTCGGCGGATCCGGCGGACAGACCCCGTTAGGAGAACTGAAAATGAGCAGGACGGAAAGAGATTACACACAGCCGCTGGGGCTGGACGTGGGAACGAGCCGGATCGTAGTGGCCCGTACCACGGATAAGCGGTATCAGTATGACGTGGAACTCAACGCATTCCTGACGCTGCCCTACTCCCGGCTGGCCGAGAGCCTCTTGCAGCGGGAAAACGTGTTTCACGAGGTGCAGGGCGCCGAAATCGTAGTGGCCGGCAACGACGCCCAACGATTCGCGGAAGTGTTTCATGTCGAGACGCGGCGGCCCATGCAGAGCGGCGTGCTCAACCCGCACGAACCGCACAGCCTGGCGGTGGTGCGGCGGATCATCTCGAAGGTGGCCGGTAAAGCACAGGTGGACGGCCAGAAGATCTTTTTCAGTGTGCCTTCGCCGGGAGCGGAAGGAGAAGGGGGAATCGCCTTTCACGAAGCTTCCATCCGCCAGGTTTTAACGGAGCTAGGTTATGGTCCTACGTCCATCGAGGAGGGGCTGGCGGTGGTGTTCGGTGAGTTGGGCGGTTCCAATTATACGGGCATCGGGATCTCCTGCGGCAGCGGATTGTGCAACGTCTGCTTCTCAGTGCTCTCGGTTCCGGTGATCAGCTTCAGCGTTCCGAAGGCGGGCGATTTTATTGACGCACAGGCGGCCCTGGTCACCGGCGATGTGGCCACACGGCTGCGGGTACACAAGGAACAGTCGTTCCATCTCAACGGCTTGGGCAGTGACCGCGTGCAGAATGCGTTGACTGTGTATTACCAGGAAATGATCCAGGATTTGGTGGAGGCTATGCGCGACCATATCTCTGCCGCGGGGCGTCTGCCTAAGCTCGATCAGGCGATTCCGCTGGTGGTTTGTGGTGGGACGGCCGCGCCCCAGGGATTTCTCGAACAGTTTGGGCGGGCTTTGCGCGCGCTGGACTTTCCTGTGAGATTGTCGGAGCTCCGCGTTTCCTCCGATCCGCTGAATTCTACGGCGCGCGGGTGTTTGATGGCGGCGCTTTGTTGATCTGTTGCGTTACCTCTAAAGTGTACGGGACTGGCTGACGATCTATCATCAGGGCACTGATGAATTCGCTAGTCATCCTGTTGGCTTCACTTACGGGACTGGTCCTGGCAGCCGCCGCATTGAGTTTCGTGGCACTATTCCAGGTGCAGTCAACTGCACGCGCCCACCACGCGCGCACCAAAGAGATCGAAGATCAGATGGAAACGACGCTCAGAGTGACCGAGGCCGGTATGCAGGCGCTGGCCACGGAACTCCACGATCTGGAGCGTCAGCCCGCTCTAACGGCGGGCCCTTCCGGTCCCCGGTCCGGGTTCAACCTCGGAAAACGTACCCAAGCCTTGCGCTTGCACCGCCAGGGTGAATCTCCGGAACAGATCGCTGCCAGCCTGGATTTGCCGCGTCAGGAAGTCGAACTCCTGTTGAAAGTCCATCGGATTGTCTTGAGCAACGTTTGACCAACTGCCGTTGCGGATAACAGGGCTGATTCCCGAGTACTTAGTTAACCGACGGCAACGATCCTTGTTATGGAAGTACTGGTACTATTGACCCGAAATTGGCAGGAGATCATGCGATCGATTTATAGTGCCTTCTTAGTCGTGTGTTTCGGTGCGGCGCTGGCTCCAGCGCAGGGCCCGCAAATGGGCAGCTGTCCGGTTTTCCCGGCGGACCACATCTGGAACACACCGATTGATACTTTGCCCGTCGCCGCAAATTCATCCACGTACATTAATACCATCGGACCGGGCATAGGGCTTCATCCTGATTTTGGTGCGGGCACGTGGAACGGCGCACCGATAGGCATTCCGTTCCTCACCGTGCCGGGAACTCAAACAAAATTTCCGGCGACCTTTACATACGCCGACGAAAGCGATCCCGGGCCGTATGCCATCCCCATGACTGCGCCCATCGAAGGCGGGAGCAGCAGCAGGGGGGACCGGCACGCGATTAGCGTGGATACGAACAACTGCATCCTCTACGAACTCTACTCGGCTTACCCGCAGGGAGCTTCGTGGAGTGCGGGAAGTGGTGCGATTTTCAATCTCGCAGGGTATGCGCTGCGGCCGGCCACGTGGACCTCGGCGGATGCCGCGGGGCTGCCGATCCTGCCTGGCCTGGTGCGCTATGACGAAGTGGCCGCGGGCGCGATCAACCACGCGCTGCGCTTCACCGTGCCCCAGACGCAAAAGGCTTACGTATGGCCGGCGCGCCACTATGCGTCGAGTTTGACCAGCGCCCAGTATCCTCCCATGGGATTGCGGTTCCGGTTGAAGGCCAGCTTCGATGTTTCGACCTATCCCGCCGAGGTGCAGGTAATTCTGCGAGCGCTACAGAAGTACGGCATGATGGTTGCCGACAACGGTTCGGCATGGTACATCTCGGGCACCCCCGATGACCGTTGGAATAACGATAACCTCCATCAGATCGACGGTGTGCATGGCTCCGATTTTGAAGTAGTGGATGTTTCCTCGCTGATGATCGACCCGAACTCCGGTCAAGCCAAGCAGGCGGGCGGGACCACGCCGCCTCCTCCGCAACCGCCGCCGCCGGTTGTTCCTGCGCCGGCGATAACGTCGGTGACGCCCAACCCGGCGCGCGTCGGCGCGTTCACTCTTACGGTTATCGGCGCGGGATTCCAGTCCGGCGCGGTGGTGACGTTCAGCGGTGCGAAACTAACGACTTCTTTCGTTTCGGCCACGCACCTGAAAGCGACCGGGAGCACCTCCAAGACTGGGGCGCAACCGGTCCAGGTGACGAATCCGGATGGGAAGCTGTCGAACGTGTCCAGCGTAACGTTCGTCGCGCGGCGATCGCACTAACGCCGGCGGGCACTTGTGCCGGTTCGGCCGGGCGCAGCAGGCATTGTTCACCTATCTTGCCAAGAGCCGCCGGCCGACAAGGCCCTAGGCCGTCGCACGCGCGTGATCGCTTCCTCAAGAGCGCCGGCCGCGCCATGGTCGACGAGAGGGCGAGCGACCTCGCGGCCTGCACATTTTAAGGTACAATGTACTAAGTACAGTACAGGATGGCGGACGGCCCTCAGCCGAAGAAAATCCCGTTAGTCTTCTTCCGCACGCTGGCCGGGAGTGAGCCCGTGCGAAGGAACTGCCCGAAGAGGAACGCCAGGCGATAGGCAAGGACCTATTTAGGGCCCAGTGGCGATGGCCGGTAGGAATGCCGCTCTGCCGTGCGATGGGTAGCGGCCTCTGGGAAATTCGGATGGACCTGCCGACGAAGCGCACGGCGCGCGTGTTGCTTTGCCTTTACCGTGAGCACCTGGTCGCGCTGCACGGGTTCATCAAGAAGACCCGTGCCACGGGAGATGAGGATTTGGCGCTGGCGCGGAAGCGCAAGAAGGAGTTGGGCCAATGAGCAAGAAGCACATGGGTTCGAGTGTCGATGACTTCCTCAAAGAGGAGGGCATTTTCGAGGAGGCGCAAGCACAAGCTGTCAAGGAGGTCGTGGCTTGGCAGCTCTCCGAGGCGATGAAGAAGAAAAAAATCTCGAAGAACAAAATGGCCACGCTGCTGAAGACAAGCCGCACGCAGGTTGATCGGCTTCTCAATGCGAAAGACGATATCAAGCTGTCGAGCCTTCAGAGGGCGGCGGCCATAGTAGGCCGCCGCATTACAATCGAACTGGTCTAAGGCGCGCGGCGATCGCACTAAAGCCGGTTGGCTTCAGGCCTGACGCCGCCGCCGATAAATGACGAGGCCGGAAAGAGCGCCGGCCGAACAGACAAATGCGCTGGGCTCCGGGGCTGTGGATGCCGGTTCAAAATCAAATCTCTTCAATGCGCCATCCGTGCCGAACGTGAGGGCGTCGGCATTGCCTTCAGTTGCCCATATCCGTCGGGCTGACCACGATGTCAGCCTTGGCGACCTAGGCGGACAAAGCAGCGAACAAAGCGAGAGGAATCCTCGAAGTAGTTATCTCCTTGTAGATGATTGGCTTGCCCAGGTATTCAGCGGTGGTCCGGGGAACTTGTGGGACTGCGTGGGCGACTTCAGTATAGGCTGGGAGCGCGGTGGATTCCGGGTGGTGGCGTACTTAGGAGGTCCTAGACCATTCATACCAGCGATCGGGTGGAAACCTTGGCAGAATGAGAAGCGAGTAACCCTAGGGCTCCCGGGCGCATCTTTTGAGCATAAAGCTCATGTTGCCCGAAAACCGTATTACCCGGCGAAGCCTGCTCTTTGCTTTGCCGGCTTTGCGCCTGGCCGCACAGACAGCGCCGACATTTGCCGCCGATGTCAAAGTCGTAAACGTTCTGGCCACCGTGCGTAACAAGCAGGGGCAGATCGTCTCGAATCTGAATCAGGACGACTTCACGCTGGCGGAGGACGGGCATTCCCAGGTCATCCGCTACTTTTCGCGGGAAACGGACCTGCCCCTGACGCTGGGGCTGCTCGTCGATACCAGCCAGAGCCAGCGGCGCGTGCTGAGCGATGAGCGGGACGCCAGCCACCAGTTTTTCCAAGACGTGTTGCGCGAGGACAAGGACCAGGCGTTTGTCATCCACTTCGACCGCGAGGTGGAGCTTTTACAGGATCTCACCCCCTCGCGCAAGAAACTGGAAGACGCTCTGAACCTGTTGCAAATTGGCCGTCCGCGGGAGGATGAGAACAACGGGAGCCAGAGTGGAGGCCAGTCGGGTGGCCAATATCCGCAAGGCGGCGGCGGTGGCTACCCGGGCGGCGGCGGTATAGGGTTTCCCGGAGGGGGTCGCCGATACCCGGGAGGCGGCCCGGGCTATCCCGGCGGTGGCGGTGGCAACCGCTATCCTAGCAGTCAAAGACGCGGCGGCGGCACCATGCTGTACGATGCCGTCCTGCTGGCTTCGGAAGAGCTGATGGCCAAGCAGAAGGGACGCAAGGCTATCGTCGTGCTGTCCGACGGCCGCGACCGCGGTAGCAAGGTATCCCAGGGGCAGGCGGTGGAAGCTGCACAGCGCGCCGATACTTTGGTGTACTCGATCTACTTTGCCGACGAGGAGTCCGGCTTGGGAAACGGCGGCGGATTCGGCCGCCAGAGTGGTGGCCGATATCCGGAGTCCGGTCCGGACGGAAAGAAGGTGCTGCAACAGATCGCCGCGCAGACCGGCGGTGGATTCTTTGAGGTCTCGAAGAAACAGACGGTCGGGAGCATTTACGGCCGGATTCAGGAAGAGCTGCGCAACCAGTACAGCCTGGGCTACACATCCGACCAGGGCGAGTCGGGAACCTATCGGAAAATCGCCGTTACGGTGAAGCCGAAGGGGCTGACGGTTCAGGCGCGGGACGGCTACTACGCGGATAACCGAGCTCCGCAAGCGCGGCCGTAATCTCCTCCAGGGTTAACGGATCGTCGATGGTGGCGGGGATGCGGTAGTCCAAGCCATCGGCAATGCGCTTGATGGTGCCGCGCACGATTTTGCCCGAACGAGTTTTGGGAAGGCGCTCGACCACGGCCGCCACCTTGAACACCGCTACGGGGCCGATCCGCTCGCGCACCATGGCAATCAGTTCCGTGACGATAGCGGCATGCGCACGGCTTACTCCGGCACGCAGAACCACCAGTCCCACGGGAATCTCGCCCTTGATTTCATCCATCACGCCGACCACCGCGCATTCTGCCACATCGGGATGGCCGGCGAGCACTTCTTCCATGCCGCCAGTGGACAGGCGATGCCCGGCAACGTTGATGATGTCGTCGGTGCGGCTCATCACCCAGAGATAGCCATCCTCATCGCGGAAACCGGCGTCGGAAGTCTGGTAGTAGCCGGGGTAGGCGCTGAGATACGACCGCTCGAATCCGGCGTCGTCATTCCAGAGAGTGGGCAGGCAACCGGGCGGTAGCGGGAGCTTGAGCACGATGTTGCCAATCTGTCCGGCGGGCAATTCGCGGCCATCCGCGCCCAGAATGCGCACATCGTAGCCGGGCACAGGCTTGGTGCAGGAACCCGGTTTGATGGATGGGAGCGCTAGTCCAAAGCAGGCGGCGCCCACGGGCCAGCCGGTTTCGGTCTGCCACCAGTGATCGATCACGGGGATGCGCAGGCGTTCGTGGGCCCAGAGAAGCGTATCGGGATCGCAGCGCTCGCCGGCCAGAAACAGCGCGCGGAGGCAGCTGAGATCGTGCTGGCGGATGTAGCTGCCCTGAGGGTCGTCGCGCTTGATGGCGCGGAAGGCGGTGGGCGCTGTAAAGAAAACCGACACGCGGTGCTGCGAGATCACGCGCCAGAAAGCGCCGGGGTTGGGTGTGCCGACGGGCTTGCCTTCGTAGAGGACGGAGGTCGCGCCGTGGAGCAGCGGTCCGTACACAATATATGAATGGCCGACGACCCAGCCCAGATCGGAGGCCGTCCAGAAAACTTCCCCGGGGGCGACGCCGTAAATATTCTGCATACTCCAGGCGAGCGCCACAGCGTGGCCGCCGTTATCGCGCACCACACCTTTGGGGACGCCGGTGGTGCCGGAGGTGTAGAGGATGTAGAGCGGGTCGGTGGCGGCTACCGGAACGCAGTCCACGGGTTGGGCGTGGGACATAGCTTCGGCCCAATCAATGTCGCGCCCGGCTGCCAGCGGCGCTGTCAGCTGAGGTCTCTGCAGGATGATGCAATGCTCCGGCGGCGCGGAGGTTTTGGCGAGGGCGCCATCGAGGAGCGGTTTGTAGGGGATGACGCGGCCCACTTCGATGCCGCAGGATGCCGATACGATCAGCTTGGGCCGCGCGTCCGTGATTCGCGTGGCGAGCTCATGGGCGGCGAATCCTCCGAACACCACCGAGTGGACGGCGCCGATGCGCGCGCAGGCCAGCATGGCAATCGCCGTTTCCGGGACCATCGGCATGTAGATGACGACGCGGTCGCCTTTTCGGACGCCGTAGCGCGCGAGGACGCCGGCGAAACGCGCCACCTGTTCGAGCAGCTCGCGATAGGTGCAGGCGCGTGTAACGCCGGTGACGGGGCTGTCGTAGATCAGCGCGGGCTGGTCAGCGCGGCCGGCGGCTACGTGGCGGTCGAGGGCGTTATAGCAGGTGTTGATGAGGCCGCCCGGGAACCAGCGGTAGAAGGGAGGGCGCGAGGAATCGAGAACCGCATCCCATTTCCGATACCAGTGCAGAGCGCCGGCGGCCTCGGCCCAGAAGGCTTGAGGATCGGATTGCCAGCGGGCGTAGACCTCGTCGTAGGTGGCGGCCATGGTGCGGAATTATTGTAATATGACGGGCATTTCGCCACCCGGCATCCGCTCAATCACGGTCAAGGTTCTGTTGTGGAACGGAACGGGGGACGCGGCCTACGGAGCGCCTGCGGCTTTCCCTTCTAACGTTGCGCGCAGTTTTTGATTAAGCGCGGCGGCCGTGAACGGCTTGTGCAATAGGGGGGTGTCCGGGCCGAGCATCCAGCTATTGCCAATCTGATTATCGGTATAACCGGACATGTAGAGGACGGAGAGTCCTGGCTTCATCTCGCGAACCTTGGCGGCCAATTCGAATCCATTGATCTGGGGCATCACTACATCCGTCAACAAGAGATCAATTGATTCCTTGTCCTGCTTGACGATTTCGATCGCCTGGTCCGGCCTCGCCGCCTGGATCACACGGTAGCCGAGTTTCGTGAGCATGGTATGGATTAGCTTTTGGATGACGGCTTCGTCTTCGCAAACCAGAATTGTCTCGGAGCCGCCGGTTTGCGGTGCGACATCCTGTTCTGCCTCCCATTGTCTCGCCAGCTCTTTCGCCACGGGCAGTAAATCTTAAAGGTCGTGCCCTTACCTGGTTCGCTATAGACCATGATTTCGCCGCCGCTCTGCTTGACGATTCCGTACACGATGGATAATCCCAGACCCGTGCCCTTGCCTACGGATTTGGTGGTGTAAAAAGGTTCGAACAGGTGGCTCCTGGTCTCGGCATTCATGCCGATGCCGGTATCGCTGATGGCCAGCAGGACATAGGCTCCGGGTTCCACGCCGATGTGCTTACCCACGTAGTCGCGATCCAGGGTGACGTTCGCCGTCTCGATGGTAAGGCGGCCTCCGCCCGGCATCGCGTCGCGGGCGTTCACCGCGAGATTCATGATCACCTGGTCCATGTGGGTCGGATCCACGTTCACCTGCCCGATTTGAGCACGCAGATGGGAGGCAACCTGGATGTGTTCGCCAATCACGCGGCTCAACAGCTTCAGGGAGTGCGACACAATAGTGTTCAGGTCGACGACTCTGGGCTGGCTGATTTGGCGGCGGCTGAATGCCAGGAGTTGGGAAGTTAGAGCGCTGGCGCGGTCCGCGGCCTGCCGGATTTCGGTTGCGTACTCGGTCAGGTCGGGTTCATTACGGAGCTCTTCGAGGAGCATCGCTACGTAGCCGGCAATCACCGTGAGGAGGTTATTGAAATCGTGCGCCACGCCGCCAGCCAGGTGGCCGACTGCCTCCAGCTTTTGCGACTGGCGGAACTGTTCTTCGAGCCGCTTGCGCTCCGTGACGTCGTTGTCGATGGCGATCATGCCGCTCACCTGGCCGAGTGCATCTCGCAACGGTGCGGTCCAGATGGCAACCTCAACTGGTGAGCCGTCCTTCTTCAGGCGCATGCGTTCGATTCCGGACAGTGATCTTTCCGCCCGGAATTCTTCCAGCCAGTGCGCGTATTCCCCTTGTAGATCCGGAGGAATGATCGGTAGTATGCCGCCGATTACTTCGTCCTGCCGCCAGCCAAAAATGCGCTCGGCCGCCGGGTTCCAGAAAGTCACTCTGCCTTCCAGATCCGTGGCCCAAATGGCCAGAGGCGAAGCTTCGATCAGGGCCCGGCTCAGCTCGTTTGATTGACGCAAGTGCTCATTGGTGGTCTGGAGTTCCGCAGTCCTTTGGTTTACGCGGTCTTCCAGTTCTTGTTTGGCGGCGCGCAACTCGTCTTGCTGGCTCGCCAGACGCGCGGCTGTGTTCCTTAGCGCCTGTGCCAGCGTGGCGATTTCATCGCGCCCTGCGACCTCCGGGGAAAGAGGAGTGCCTTCGGCGACGTGGACGGCGTCTAGTTCCAAGCGCTGCACGCGGCGGACGATTCCGGTGAAGAACAGAAGGGCGCCGATGAGCCCACCGGACAATCCGACCACTGCTCCCGTCAGAGTGCCCGTTGCCAAGCGCTGTTGCGCTTCGCGCTGACGGGCTGTCCGCTCGACGAGCAGCCGTTGTTCGGCTTCCTGCATCGCGCTGAGTTCGCCTCGCAGTCGGTCCATCGCCGACTTTTGTGATTCCAAGAGATCGGCGGTTAAACTGGGCTGACCCTCCGCAACCTGCCGGCGTAATTCTTCGAAGGAATCCAGAACGGTAGTGCTGAGCGATTGGACGGTCTTCAATCGGGCCAGTTGTGCCGGGTTGTCGGATATTAAAGCTTGCACGGAGCCGAGCCGCTCTGGCAACCGATGTTGCGCTTCCCGATAGGGTTCGAGAAAGGACGGCCGAGCTGCCAGTGCGTACCCGCGTATGGCGGTTTCAGCGTCAATCGACAGCGTCAGAATCTGCTGCAGCCCTGAACTCACTTGCAAAGTATGTTCGACCCATCCTTCCGCGACCCGCGCTTGCTGTTCGAATAGATAAAACACCGTCATTGCCGGCAGGAGCGCAGCGAGCGGGAATCCCACCACCACCACGCCCGTAACCCGTAAAGGCAGGTTTCCAAAGGCTTTCAGCGGCGCTAGCAGGTGACGTAACATCCTGAATGTGCCCCTATACACAATTCCACGAGCCACCGAGCAACGCGGCGGCACTATCTAAGAATGAATATTTGAATTGTAGCTGGTTGTGGGACTCGGCGGGCGGGCGTAACCGCGGCCAAGGGATTGTTCTGAAATAAGTCAACTGTCGTTCGTTATCTGATCTCCGCTAACATTAGTGTCTTGTAATTGGCCAGCTAGCCCCGACGTATCTATTCTGATATGTTCTGAATACGAATACGATTCTCGCCGACCCAAGCGCAGAGCGGTGAAGGGCTGAACCTCAACGGGCCAGTCAACGATGTTCCGGCGAGAGGCTAAAAGCGTCCGGTGACCAAGGTCTACATTGCGGCCGTCCTGCTGTTGGGAACGGCTGGCATCGCCAGCGCCGACTGGCATCTTCAAAATCCCTGGGAATTTCTTTGCCTTCTTGTCGTCGCTGTCCTGGCCTCGGTCATGAAAGTGAGGCTGCCAGGTATCTTCGGAACGCTTTCCGTCAGTTACCTTTTCATTCTTCTCGGGATTTGCGACTTGGCCAGCGGTGAAGCCATTGCCATCGGGTGCGGCAGCGCCTTGGTGCAGTGCTTGTGGCATGCCAAGAAACGTGTCCAACTGGTACAGGTCGCCTTCAGCACGATGAACGTAGGCATCGCCGTTACGGTGTCGTACGCGTTCTATCATTGGCCGCTGGTGCAGAGTTTGAACTATGGAATGCTCATCGCTCTACTGGCATGCTCCCTCCTGTATTTCGGGATGAATACGTCAGGAGTCGCGATAGTAATCGCGCTGACCGAAGGCAAGTCGATCGTCCGCACCTGGAAAGACTGCTACTTCTGGTCCTTTCCGTTCTATCTGGTGGCCGCGTCGGTCGTGTGGATCGTGCGAAGCCTCGACGTGCGCACGCAATGGCTGAACGTGCTCGTGTTCTTTCCGGTTATTTATGTAATCTTTCGTTCTTACCGCATGTACATGGATAACCTGGAGGCTGGGAGGAAAGAGATTGAACTTGCCAATGCATTACAGAAGCGGACGATCGAAGCGCTGGAGGCGGCGCGCGAAGCGAGTTCCTTGCGGACGCGCTTTCTGGCTAGCATTTCTCACGAGCTGCGGACGCCACTAAACGGCATCGTCGGCTTTGCCGAACTGCTCTACGATGGCGTCCTTGGCCCTGTCAGTGAAGAGCAGCGGGAATGCCTGGGGGACATGTTGAGTTGTTCGAACCACCTCCGCATGTTGATTAGCCATGTGCTCGATCTGGCTAAAATCGAGGCTGGAAAAATGGCCTTCACCTATGAGTCGATCTCCTTGACGGATTTGGTTCGCGAGGTGATCGACACACTACAGGCAATAGCGAAGTCCAAACAAATAGAAATCGTGTTTCAACCGAACGACCGTATCGATTCCGTGACCGCCGACGCAGGCAAGCTGAAACAGATCCTGTATAACTATTTGTCGAATGCGCTCAAATTCACGGCAGCGGGCGGATTCGTGAAAGTAGCGGTGAGGGCAGAAGACCGCGAGACTTTTCGCATCGATGTACATGATGACGGCGTGGGAATCGCCGTGGCTGACCTGCCGCGCTTGTTTTCCGAGTTCGATCAGCTGGGCAGTTCCGCAAAGGCGAAGACGGGGACTGGTTTGGGTCTCGCGATTACGAAAGGCCTTGCGGAGGCTCAGGGCGGCCGGGTCGGCGTTACCAGCGCTCTCGGCCAGGGCAGCACATTTTTTGTCGTGTTGCCGCGCTTTCCAAAAGCGGTTTCAGAAGAGAGTGCACCCGCGGCCGCCGCGAATCCAGAGCAACGGTCTTCCGAGGCCTGCATCCCCGAAGTTCGGCACGCCTAGGTTTTATCTTTCCTCGATAATTCCGGTACCAGTACTTCTCCTACTTGCGCGCCAGCTTGTCTTCGAACGCCAGTACCCCGGTGACAAAGCGCGTAGCTCCATTACTTTTCCTGAATTTAAGTTGCTTTTTTTCAATAAAAAATCGAAAGGTCCTATAGCTGCTAATGAGTGGTATCAGAACGTACTAAGGAAACCATGAAGAGATCCAAACGGTTGATTTCGATGCTAGTCGCGACGGCAGGCCTGACATTGGCCGCCAATCACAAAGTCGCGCCGGACCTGCTGCGTCCGACCAGCGCGAAAGTCGACGTGATCGTTCAGTTCACTGCGGCTCCAACGGAGCACCATCATCAAAAAGTCCTAAGCCGCGGGGGCGTGCTAACGCACGACTTGAGCGGTGTTATTAGAGGAGCGGCTTACTCCGTCCCGGCATCCGCCATCGCGGATCTGGCAGACGATCCCGAGGTCGCCTATGTAGCTCCTGACCGTCCTCTACACGGCACATTGAACTACACCGCAGCGGCGGTGAACGCCTCGGTGGCCTGGTCGCAATATGCTCTCGACGGGACGGGGATTGGCGTCGCCGTCATCGATAGCGGAATTTCCAACCACCCGGATTTAAAGACGCCGGCCGGCAAATTGCGTGTCGTTTGGAGCCAAGACTTCGTGGGCGGCGGCACGGACGACCATTATGGACATGGCGGGCATGTTGCCGGAATCATTGCCGGCAATGGAGCAAGTTCTACCGGCGCTGCCTACAACATGACGTTTAAGGGTATCGCGCCCAACGCTAACCTGATCAATCTGCGTGTGCTCGATCAGAACGGAAATGGCACAGACAGTGCCGTAATCAGTGCCATCAACACCGCAATCCGTCTTAAGAACACCTACAACATCCGTGTGATTAACCTCTCGCTGGGGCGGCCAGTATTCGAGAGCTACAAACTCGACCCTCTCTGCCAGGCGGTGGAAGCAGCCTGGAACGCTGGGATCGTGGTTGTGATTGCCGCAGGAAATGAAGGGCGTAACAATTCCGCAGGCACCAACGGTTATTCCACCATCACCGCGCCCGGAAACGATCCTTATGTGATCACAGTAGGGGCGATGAAGACCCTGGAAACGGCTACCCGGAATGACGATCTTATCGCCAGCTATAGTTCCAAAGGCCCGACGCCGATTGACCACATCGTAAAACCGGACCTGGTAGCGCCAGGGAACCGGGTCGTGTCGTTACTGATGTCAACCGCCTCTCTGGACAAGACCTATCCGCAGAACACGATCAAAAACACCTACTACGAGACGACCAACGCAGGCTCACTTTCCAATTATTACTTCAAGCTTAGTGGAACCAGCATGGCCGCACCGGTAGTAAGCGGCGCGGCTGCTCTTCTCTTGCAGTCGAACTCGGCTCTGACTCCAGACCAGGTGAAGGCGATACTGATGAAAACCGCATACAAGACGTTTCCACAATCCAGTGTGGCCGTTGATCCGCTTACCGGCTTCAGCTACGAAAGTCAGTACGACATCTTTACGGTCGGAGCCGGCTACCTGGACATCGCGGCGGCCCTGGCGAATTCCGGCTTGCCTCCGTCGGCAACCGGGAGCGCACTCTCGCCCACAGCCGTGGTTACCTCCGTGAACGGTGTGCCTACGGTCTTGGTGGTCAATACAAGCCTGACCGCTGTCTGGGGTAGCACCGCGGTCTGGGGCAGCACCGCAGTCTGGGGTTCCTCTCTCTTCGTGAACAGCAACACGGCCGTATGGGGATCTACCGCCGTTTGGGGATCTACCGCGGTTTGGGGATCTACTGCGGTATGGGGCTCGACCGCGGTTTGGGGATCCACGAGCAACGACTCCGTGGAAGAGGTGGCAACGGCCATCTATGGTGAAAACTAGATGTCGGCTTATTGGAGCGATCGAAATCTTATGAAGTCGCAATTGGAATTACTCAATGGTTTTGGACGGCGCGTCCTCTTGCCCGGTTTAATCGGCTTGCTCGGCGTAGGCATCGCTTTTGCGCAACATCCAAAATTGTCGCCGGAACTCGATGCGATTAGCGAACAAAACCAGGTCGACGTCATCATTACCTATAAGGAAGTGCCCACTTCCGCGCATCACGCCCGAGTCCTGGTGCGTGGCGGCTCTATGCGGCGTTCTCTCGAATTGGTAAAAGCCGGAGCCTACCGCTTGCCTGCGTCAGAGCTGGTTGAGTTTGCCAATGATCCGGATGTCGAGTACATCTCGCCGGACCATGAAGTCAAGGGCACTCTGGAATTCGCCGAGCCGACGATCAACGCCAACATTGCGTTTCAGCACGGGTACGACGGCAGCGCAGTCGGAGTCGCGATCGTCGATAGCGGAATTATGAGCCACCCTGACCTTGGCAGCCGCATCGTCTATAACGAGACTTTCGTGCCCAACAACGGTAACGACTACTTCGACCGCTATGGGCACGGCACGCACGTGGCCGGGATCGTGGGCGGCGATGCGTTGGAATCTACCGGCTCGCAATATCTCCACACATTCCGTGGCATTGCACCCAATGTGAATCTCGTTAATCTGCGCGTCCTGGATCCGAACGGCGTGGGTCAGGACAGTTCCGTGATCGCCGCCATTGAGCGCGCGATCCAACTAAAATCGACATACAACATCAGGGTCATCAACCTCTCGCTCGGCCGTCCCGTGTCGGGCACTTACACAAAGGACCCGCTCTGCCAGGCCGTGGAGCAGGCGTGGAAGGCAGGCATTGTCGTGGTGGTGGCGGCCGGCAATGAAGGCCGCAACAATTCAGCGAACACCTTGGGCTACGGCACGATCACGGCACCCGGCAACGATCCGTATGTGATCACCGTCGGAGCCATGAAGGACATGAGCACGACTAGCCGTACCGACGACCTGATCGCAAGTTACAGCTCCAAGGGCCCAACGCTGATTGACCACATCGCGAAGCCGGACATCGTCGCCCCCGGCAATCGGATCATTTCTACGATTCCCGCTGGCTTGCAATTGACAAACACCTATCAGCAGAACAAGGTCAGTAATCAGTACTACATCATGGGAGGCGCGAATCAGGGCTCCGACTACTATTTCACGCTGAACGGCACCAGCATGGCCGCCCCGATGGTGAGCGGCGCCGCCGCTCTCATGATCCAGAAGGATCCTACCCTCACGCCCGATACGGTGAAGGCCAGGCTCATGAAAACGGCGACCAAGACCTTCCCGAAGACGAGCACCGCCACGGATCCGACGACAGGCCAGATGTACACCAGCAGCTATGATCTGTTCACCATTGGGGCCGGTTACCTGGATGCCTGGGCCGCTCTCAACAGCACGGATACCGTCGTCGCCTCGGAAACTTCCCAATCACCCGCGGTGCAGTACAACGCCAGCACCGGCTCGATCTCGCTCGTCAACGGTACCAATGTGGTTTGGGGGAGCACCATAGTGTGGGGCTCCAACGTAGTATGGGGCTCAAGCGTGGTGAGCGGGTCAAATGTCGTCTGGGGCTCGACCATAGTTTGGGGAAGCAGCACCATGACGGGCTTCAATGTCGTTTGGGGTTCCAACGTGGTTTGGGGTAGTGGTACACCCCAAGGCGAAATCACCAAGATCGCGATCTACGGCGAGTAACAGGCGTGGGAGCCGGTGGTTTCACACCTGCTCCCTTACTAACCTTGGGATACTCATAATGACTATCTTTATTACGTTGCCGGTACTCTGTTGACTGGGAAAACGGATTGCCAGGACTCACAATTAGAGCGATGAGGTCTACCCCTGAACTGACCGCTGTCGTCAGAGAGTCCGCTGATGCCCGCTTGATCCGCTGTAATAACCCCAGGATTTCTCCGGAGGTGCACACGTTCCTCGGGATGCCCGCCGTGTTGGCCAGCACGGAGATGCGCCGCCTCCTCGAGGTGGTGGCCAAGATCGCGGCGACCAACGCATCGGTGCTAATCACTGGAGAAACCGGCACTGGAAAGGAGCTGATCGCTCGGGCCGTCCATCACTTTTCCAAAAGGATGGATCAGCCTTGGGTAGATGTCAACTGCGCTGCCCTACCTGAACACCTCCTGGAAAGCGAACTGTTCGGCTATGAGAAAGGCGCGTTCACCGGGGCCGACGGAACCAAACCCGGAATGTTCGAACTTGCCGAAGGTGGCACCTTGTTCCTGGACGAGGTTGGCGAACTGGATCTCGCCATGCAAGTCAAATTGTTGCGCGTTCTGGACGGCGCGGCTTACTACCGCTTGGGGGGCACCAAGAAAATCAAGGTTGACGTTCGCATCGTTACGGCAACGAATGTAGATCTGGTGGCGGCGGTGGAAAAGGGTCAGTTCCGGCGAGATCTGTTTCATCGCCTGGAACAGGTACGGATCGAGGTTCCGGCGTTGCGTAAGCGATTTGGCGATGTAACCGCTCTGGCGGAATATTTTCTCTCCATGGAAGCTCCGCGGCTGCGATTCTCCACACGCGCCCTCGAAGCGCTGGAAAGTTACACCTGGCCGGGCAATGCGAGGGAATTGAAAAACGTTGTCATGCGCGCAGCCTGCCTGGCGCAGGGAGACGAAATCGGCGTTCAGGATCTCCCGGAGAGTGTGCTATCCAAGAGCGCAAGCCGGCGTTCGCCGGATTCCACCATCGAGGGATTGGAGCAGCAGGCAATCTATCGCGCTCTTTCCCAGGCCGGCGGTAGTCATGAACGGGCAGCCCACATGCTGGGAATTTCCAAAAGGACATTGATGCGGCGGTTGAAGACCTACCGCAACTCTTACGACGTTTCTGTGGCGTAGTCCAGTCTCGCGACGCCAGCAGGTGAGGGCGGCCGCATTCTAACGCTAGAATCACAAATATGGCGAGAGTTGCGGTATGCCTGCTGCTGGCGCTGGCTGCGTTTGCGCAGAAGAAGCCAATCACGCTGGCAACGGTTGATGAAATGGCGCAACGCGAGCGACCCGGTGCGCCGGTCTGGGCGCCCGATGGAAACAGTTTCGTGTTTCGCCAGGGCCGCAACCTGATGCTCTACCGCATCGCGTCCAAGAGCGCCAAGACGCTGGTGGCGCTGGACGATCTGGACGCAGTTGCCGTGAAGCCGCCGGCGGGCGATGGTCCCTACGATTGGACGAACCGCCGCGCCCGGACCGGCGATCTGCAATGGTCCGTCGATGGGAAAACGCTGCTCACGGTGGAAGGCGGCGATATCTTCCTGATTCACGCCGAGACCGGGAAATGGGACCAGCTTACGAGCACGGCGGCGGTGGAGATCGACCCCCAACTGTCACCGGATGGGAGCAGGGTGGCTTTCCGCCGCGGGTGGGATCTCTTTACCCTGGAGGTGGCCAGCCGAAAGGAGACGCAGTTGACTTCCGGCGGGTCGGCGACGCTGCGCAATGGCGCGCTGGATTGGGTGTATCCGGAAGAGATTGGCCTGTCGACAGCCTTTTGGTGGTCGCCCGATTCGCGCTGGCTGGCGTATCTGCAATTCGACACGTCGCGGGAGCCGATGTTTCCGCACGAGGATTTGCGGGGCTTGCGGGCGGTGTTCGAGCCGGAGCCCTACCCGCAGGCTGGAGAGAATAATGCCAGCGTGCATTTGGGCATAGTCCCGGCTCGCGGCGGGAAGACCCGCTGGCTGGAAACGCCCGGTGCGCGCGATTGGCAACTGGTGGCGCGCGCGGGCTGGATGCCGAATGGGCATAGCATTTACTTGGTGAGGACCAATCGCGAGCAAAACCGATTGGAAGCGCTGGCCATAGAAATCGACTCGGGAAAGGCCTCGCGAATTTTCCACGAGTCGGACAAATATTGGATCAACATCAAGAGCGACCTGCAGTTCCTCCGCGACGGGAAACGTTTTCTGTGGACCAGCGAGCGCGATGGCCATGCGCATCTCTATCTCTATACCAATGACGGCAAGGACGTGAAGCAGTTGACGCGCGGGAATTGGGAGGTGACCGGGGTCCCTGGTGTGGACGAAGGTGGAGGCCGGGTCTTCTATACGTCGAGCGAGGGTAGTCACCTGGAGCGGCGTCTGTGGTCGGTCGGCGTGGACGGGCAGGACAAACACGCGGTCACCGAGGAGCCAGGCACGCATACGATCTCGATGGCGCCTACTGGCGGTGCTTTCCTGGATACGTATTCCAACCTCACCGCGCCGCCGCGCACCGTGCTGCGCGCGGCTGACGGCAGGGAGCTCGCGGTGTACCGGGAAGCGGATCGCATTTACGAGGAATATGAGGTCCTTCCCACCGAGATCGTGCAGTTTCGCGGACCGGACGGCACGCTGTTGGGGGGCCGTGTCATCAAGCCGGCGGGCTTTCAAGCGGGCGTGAAATACCCGGTGATCGTCAGCGTGTACGGAGGGCCGGACGTGGCTCTGCCGGTGCGCAACGCGTGGTATGGCGTGAATGTGGACCAGGTGCTGGCGCACCGCGGGTACGTGATTTGGGAGGCCGAGAATCGCGGCGGCATGGGGCGCGGACACGCCTTCGAGGCGCCGGTGTTTCATCGGCTCGGAACCACCGAACTGGCCGACCAGGTGGCCGGTGTTCAATATCTGATTTCGTTGGGATTCGCCGACCCGCAACGGGTGGGGATCCGCGGGTGGAGCTACGGCGGCTTCATGACGGTGAATGCCTTGCTGAACGCGCCGGATGTGTTCCGCGCCGGTTTCGCGGGCGCGCCGGTGACCAACTGGCGCAACTACGACACCATCTACACCGAGCGCTACATGGGTCTTCCGGAGGAGAACCCGGATGGGTACCAGGCCACGGCGCTCGCCCAGTATGCCGCTAAGCTGCGGGGCAAACTGATGCTGGTGCATAACCTGGAGGACGACAACGTGCTGTTCCAGAATACGCTGCAGCTCACCGACGCCTTGCAGTCGGCAGGTAAGCAATTCGAGCTGATGGTGTATCCGCAGAAGACGCATGCGGTGACGGGCGCGGCGACGGACCATTTGAACGAGATGATGATCGAGTTCTTCGATCGTTGTCTGAAGGCGGGGAATTGAGGACTGGGCACGGGCCGCCCAACGGCGTCGAAACGGCTGGGCCACGCCACTACCGTTGAACGGTCACTCTGATGCTCACCTCGGCGAGATTCGGCAGGGCGCTGGCATGCACTACTGTTTGGCCTGCGACGACGCCTGTGATCGGCACGTTCACGCTGGTGGCTTTCGCCGGGATGCTTACCGTCGCGGGTACGGTGGCGACGGATGGATTGTCGGAACTCAGATTGATGGTTAAGCCGCTTGCCGGCGCGGGTCCTGAAATGGTGAGGACTGCGTTTAGTGTGCTGGTGGCGGGCAGAGTGACGCAGCAGCGAATGAAGCCGAGCATGCCGGTAACTCTCTGGGGCTTCGTGTCGCTGAGATAGCTGGGGGTAGAAGCAGTAATCGAAACGGTTCCTAAACCGAGGCCTGTAAGGGTGGGCTGGATGTTCGGCGAGGTCCTCCCGGCTGGAATAAAGACGCTAGCGGTTACGGTCATGCGGGATGGATCGCTGGTTACCAGCGTGACGTTGACGCCTGATGCGGGGGCGGGCGCGGACAGGCTGACCGGTAATCTCACCGATTGGCCGAGTCCCATCACCTGGTTGGCCCAGAGGGAGAGCGACATAGCAGGGATGACCGTGCTGGCTTCGCCTGCGGATTTCGGACCCTCTACGTTACCCGCGACATCACGCGCAAGGCTGTAGAAGGCGTACTTGTGGCCAGTGATGCCGGTGAAGGTGGCCTGAGTCGCCGCGGTGTGTGTGAGCCACGGGACGAAAGGGCCGGCATTGTCGCTGACGTAGATGGTGAAATCCAGGATGCCTGACTGTGTGTCGCTGCCACTCCACTGGACCAGGAAGCTGGCAGATGACTCGATTGCCGGCAGGGGCAAAACTTTGCTCGATGGCGGCGTGGTGTCCACGATCGGATCGAGAATCGCAAGGCCACTGAATCCATTGCTGGCGTTCGATGCTGCGGCAAGGATCTGCCCCTTATCATTGATGGCATCGGCGGTATAGATCTCCCAACCGGCAGGCACCAGGCTGTGGAGAAAGCGCATGCCATTCTGAGCGTCCCAGATAAAACCGGTGCAGGAGTCGCCAACCACTTGACCGGCGTTGTTCAGCGAAGGGTTAACAGCGTACAAACAAGGCGAGAGGACCGGTAGTAAGGTGGTGCTGGTTAGCGTGGAAAAAAACACGCGGCCATCACCATTGGAGTCTCGCAACTCCCCCACAATCTGCCCCGCATCATTGATTTGCATGGCTCGCTGGCCGAAATACAAGCCGGTGTCGGGACTCCAGCCGGGCGGTATGGGCACCGGGGCCGCAATGCCATGGATGTCACCGAAAAAGAATTGAAAATTCCCCAGGTAGTAGCCGATGCCAATGATCTGGCCAAGGTTGTTGATACTGTACGCCTCTGCGTCTCCCGCCCAGCCCGGAGAACTCGGAACTGGCGTCATGCCGCTGGAAGTTCCGATGAACGGCTGGTTGAACATCTGGTTTGGAAGGAATCCGGAGCCGACAATCTGCCCCGAGTCATTGATGTCGTATGCAGGAGATGAATAGAACGCGCCAGATAACGGCACGGCTGTAATGCCGCTGCTGCTGCCGATGAAGGCTTGCGGATTGGGCGTGACTTGTCCCAGCCCCCAGCCAACTATTTGACCGCTGTTATTGATGGCCAGAGCATGCCCGCTGGTAAATCCCGGCGGCAGCGGCATCGGTTCGAAGCTGGCGGCGCTGGCCAGGAAAGGTCGATGCGTGGTGCCGTCGAATCCCCATCCGACCACCTGACCAGAGTTGTTGATATCGGTGCCCTGAAGCTCGGTCCAGGTAGCCGGTATCGGAAGCACGCGCACATTGTAAGCAGGAGAGGCGGCAGGGCCCTGCCCAAGGAGGGTTATCCATGGCGATGACAGAATTAGAACCGAAACAAAGAGTTTGCGAACCACTGCGGTCTCACCCGTACAAATTCTAAGGCCCAAGCGTTCGCGGTTCAAATAGATTTCAGGTCTGAAAAGATTGAAAAGTACCATTTCTTAATTTAGGTTTGGGAAACCAAAGGCGCGAACGGCACGGCCTAAAGGTTTTGCCGGATTCGCCGATTGATTCATTGGAGAGAACACGAAATCCCCAAGGCGGAGCCATGCCAGCGAATCCATCTGCGTCAACCGGCGTCACATCGAACCAGTCTCAGCTCGAGGAGATTTGGCGCAGCGAATGTTTGCTCGATGCGATGTGTGACCCCGGGAGGTTCGAGACGCATATCGCGGTGACGTTGGCGCGTCAGATGATGGCGCTTTATCAGGGCTTCGACACGCGTCTGGTAGCCGAGCTAATAGCCTTGCCGGATGTGGGCGCAGGCAAGGATCGCAGGGTCGAGCGCTGCCTCGAGATTCTCGACGCGGTTTCCGACAGCCGGCGCATGGTGATGCCGCTCAGGCGGCTGGCAGATTCTGTGAACCCGAGGGTCCGCTCCAAGGTAGCGCGGATTCTGGGCCGGCTAAGCAATAACCTGGCCTGGACGTGGAAGTTCCGGGAAGAGAAAGACAGCCGCACGCGCGCCAACATGATCGAGAGTCAATGGGGAAACGATTCCCCCGAAATCCGCGAAGTGCTCTGGTTGGCAGTGCGGGATACACACCAACGTGTGCGGGGGAACGCGATCCTTGCGTTGTACCGTTTAGGAGTGGGTAATGTTCTGCCGGCCCTTCGAGAGCTGGCTGAAAATCAGACGGCGATCTGCCGTGCCACGGCTGCGTGGGTGATGGGAGCGACGGGAGATCCGCGGTTCCAGGGGATCCTGAAGACGCTGCGTCAGGATGCGGAGGCAGTGGTCCGTGCCGCGGCGCTGCGTGCACTGGTCCAACTCAATAAGTCGCAAGGGCCGGAAGGCCAATCCCTGGTGGAGCCGCTGATCTATTTTTCGGAGGATCTGGACGGGGTCCGCCGCGTGGGTTTTGATCTCCCGGAGAGCGCGTCGCGAAGCCTCCTCCCCACCGAGGTGGTTCTTAAGGCGGGTGGCGAATTGATTTGGGATTATAAGTTCATCGAGCGCCGTTCGTGCCCGCTCTCCGCCTTGTTTCTAATCTTCGAAGGTAACGGGGGCGACGGGTTGGCGGCCCTAGCGGACGGTTTTTCGGCATGTCTGGAGCATACAGACACAAGCGACCGCTGGTCGGTAGTGCGCATAGCGACCAATCCGGAAATCGAGTGCGACGGGTTGAAAGCGGTTCTGCCCCTTTATCAAGGACTCAAGTTAAAAACAGCCATTGCGCAATTCGACACGCTGCCGCGCATTCAGGTGCAGGATTTGGCACAGGCGGTTCGCGTCCTGAGAAGTAGCGGCCCGGACCGTCACCTGGTTCTGCTGCATACGTCCGGAGCGTTGTCTGACGCAGTTCTGGGTTCCGTTGAACCATTGGCGCGCAAGCTGAACTGTATCGTGGACGTGATCAGCTTCGGCAAGACTGAAAACGAACGCCTGCGGAAAATCGCGCGCCAGACAGACGGCGCGTTCCTCACTGCTCCCGAAGGCCCAACTTCAGCGGAATGGATGGTCAGGGCTTATGCGAGCCTCGGTCACCGGTATGAAGTCACCTATCCTCTGGCTGCAGCCGCCGATTCGCCATCCGATATCAAGATCATCCCGCCGCCGAAGATGGGCCTAATCGTTCCAAGGCCTAGCCCGCCAGAAATGCCGGCAGCGTGACTTTCGTTTGGCGAAGAATTTCCAGGATCGCGCGGCGATCCTCAGCCGACAGGCGGGCGAACGTCTTGCTCTGGTCCTTGCCCGTCAGGATCTCATAAAGACGCCGGTAAATGCGTTCCCGAGCCATGTCTGGAAGACCGTCGAAAGCCGCGCTGTAGATCATGTATGAGAGCGGAAAGCGGAACAGGCGCATCTTCAGATCGAAATCGCGGAGGGATCGTCCCTGGCGGTCGCGGGGCCCCTGTTGCGGAAAGGTCTTGCTGAAATCCGACACGCCCAGGACGGGAGCTTTTAGCTGCGCTTCATTTGCGAAAAGCATGTAGGCGACCAATTCCTCGATCTCGGAATTGAGTTCGGTTTGCTTAGCGTCATCCACTTTGCCCTTGCCGTCGTGGAGTGCGATGCGCGTATCCCAACCGATGCGCGTCAGTAAATTGGTCATGCGGGTTTGATGTTCCAGCGTCATCAGCGCGACGATGTCGCTGGTGGCGGCCAGATAGCGCGAGGTGTCGAACAGTTCCGACAGGCTGGTACGGTTCTGCGCTTCCGGTCCCGCGGGTCCACCGGGGTGCAGCGGGTCCACCAGCGCCACGTTGTTTCCGAAGTGAGTCTGGGCGCCGTGAGTTCCGGTTACATACCATCCGCCCCAGCGCTCTTCGAAGGGAATGCGGTGGTCGGTGACAAATGCGCTGCCGTGCGATTCGCGTTCCTCGCCGGATCGGGGATGAATGGAACTGACTAAGATACCGGGGACCCCCAGGGTGATGGGGCCCTGGTGACACCGCAGGCAATCATCGCGGCGGCTGAATTCGGGCTTAGCGGCTTTTTCCGTATCGAGGGTGTAGAGAATGATGCCCAGCTTTGGATCGAGCGACGTCAGTTCGAGCACGTCACCGCCCTGGACGAAGCCTACCGACACTTCGTCATTGAAGTAAATGGCGCGCGGCGTTCGGGGCGAGATGTGCTGCGTCTGGATGCTGGTTTTCGAAAAGACCAGGACCTGCGAATCGGTGCGGATGCCGAGCTGCTTGAGAACCGAGGGGAGATAGCCTCCGTTGGGCGCGAAATCCAGCTTCGCGTCGCCGCTCTCCAGGCGCTTTTCGAGACGGGCGACGGGATCATTGGGGGGCTGCGAATATTGGATGGCGGGATGATCCAAGGGGACGTAGAGGGTGTCTTCCAGGCGGTCGGCCAGCGCCCATGTGGCCGCTGCCAGAACGATCGCGATTCCGACTGCCAATACTCGAAACAGCGGGCGGTCCATATCCTCACTATATGCCTTTAGTGGGGTCAGGCTTTCATCCTGCCGCCGGCTTTCTAGCCGGCGTTGTTCGATCCACCGCGATTCGCGTCGCCGGGCTGAAGCCCGGCGGCAGGCTGAAAGCTTGGCCCCACACAGGCGATTGTGTTCGTTGTTCGATTGCAGTAATGTACGGAAACATGGAACGATTGCTGCCTGCCGGCTGTCTGGCCGTCGCTTTATTGTTGTGCGCTGCGCCTGTGGAAGCGCGGATTACGCGCATCGTGATCGAGCATCGCGATGCTCCCGGATATCAAGGGAAGTCCTTCGGCGAAGTAGGCCGCTACGAGCGGCTGATTGGACATGTCTACGGAGAGATTGATGCGCGCGATCCTCTGAACGCCATTATTACGGACATTGAACTCGCGCCGCGAAACGCGCGCGGGATGGTGGAATACTCGGCGACGTTTCTGTTGGTGAAGCCGGTGGACCTCGCCAAAGCGAGCGGCGTGCTGTTGTACGAAGTGCCGAACCGTGGGAACTCGACGCTGGTGAGAGCGGCCGCGGAGGCTGGCGCAATGGCGGGCTACCTGAAACGCGGCGACGTGCTGTTGACCAGCGGGTGGCAGGGAGACCTCGCGCCTCGGGACGGAATACAGACGATCAGCGTTCCGGTGGCGAAGAACCGCGACGGGTCGAGCATCACAGGCCCCGTGCTGGCGCGGTTCAGCGACATGCCTGCGGGGGCATCCACTCTCGATCTCCCGGGAGCGCGTCCGGCAAGCCTCGACACCTCGAAGGCCACGTTGACCCGCCGCGCCTCGGAGGGCAGCGCGGTCGTTCCCATACGCAGCAGCGACTGGGCGTTCGCCGATTGCGGCAGCGCCGCATTCCCGGGAACTCCAGCCGCGGGCAAAATCTGCCTCAAGGGCGGGTTCGATCCGGCCTATCTCTACGAGCTGGTCTACACGGCTCGGGACCCGCTGGTGCTGGGCATCGGCTACGCAGCCACGCGCGATCTCATTTCCTACTTCAAATCCGGGGAGTCGGAAGCGCTCGGCAAGAAGATTTCGTTTGCGATTGCGTGGGGTAATTCGCAGTCGGGCAATTTCCTGCGCAGCCTGGTGCACCTGGGCTTCAACCAGGACGAAGCAGGGCGCAGAGTCTTGGATGGGATGAACCCGAACATCGCGGTGCGGCAACTGGCGATGAACTACCGATTCGCCTCGCCGGGCGGCGCCGCCGGTTTGTACGAGCCGGGCAGCGATGGCGTGGTGTGGTGGAGCGATTATACGGATGAGGTGCGGCGGCGGCCGGCCGGAGGGCTGCTGGATCGATGCCGCGCAACGGACACTTGTCCCAATATCGTGGAAACGTTCGGCTCCTCGGAATTCTGGGACCTGCGCGCTTCGCCTGACCTGGTGGGGACACGCGGCGACCGCGATATTCCGCTGCCGGCGAATGTGCGCCGTTACTATTTCCCGGGAGTGACGCATGGCGGCGGGACGGGCGGTTTCAGCATGGCGCCGCCGCGTGCGCCGAACCGTTGCGAGCTGCCCGCCAATCCGAATCCATCTTCGGATACGCTGCGCGCTGTGATGGTTTCGTTAATCGACTGGGTGGTGAAGGGCACTCCGCCGCCGCCTAGCCAGTACCCGCGACTGGATGCGAAGCAATTCACACTGCCCACCCAGGCGGCCATGGGATTTCCCGTGATTCCCGGCGTGCCGCTGCCCGACGGCATCATCAATCCCCTGTACGACTACGATTTCGGCGCGAATTTCAATTACAACGATCTCAGCGGTGCGATCTCGATCGAGCCGCCGGTGGTCAAGCAGGTGCTGGCGAGCTGGGTTCCGAGAGTGGACGCGGATGGCAACGAAACGTCGGGCGTGGCGAGCGTGCTCCACCAGGCGCCGCTCGGGACCTACACCGGATGGAATGTATTCCAACAAGGATTTCTGAAGGGAAGAAACTGCGGTCTGGTGGGCGGATATGTTCCATTCGCCAAAACCAAAGAGGAGCGGCTTGCGGCGGGCGACCCGCGGCTCTCTCTGGGGGAGCGGTATGGCACGCACGAAGGGTATGTGGCTGTCGTGCGCGCGGCCGCGGCGCGGCAAGTGCGGGATCGATTCCTGCTGCAGGAAGATGCGGACCGGCTGGTCGCCGAAGCGGAAGCGAGCGATGTGCTGAGGGCTGCGGGCGGCGCTACGAGCGCGGCGCGGTAACATGGCGGATTATGGCGTCGGTGAATTCGTCCGTACCTGCTTTGCCGCCCACGTCGCCGGTTAAGTGGCGGCCTTCGGCGTACACGGCTTCTACCGCGCCCTGCAAACGCTCCGCAGCTTCGCGCTCTCCCAGGTGGGCCAGCATCAGCACTGCCGATTGCATTAACGCCGTGGGATTGGCCAGACCTTTCCCCGCGATGTCCGGAGCAGAGCCGTGCACGGCTTCGAAGATGGCGTGATCGTCGCCAAGGTTGGCGCCCGGGACAATCCCCAAGCCGCCCACCAGGCCCGCAGTTAGATCGGACACGATGTCCCCGTAAAGATTGGGCAGCACCAGCACGTCGAATGTTTCGGGGCGCATGACCAGTTGCATGCACGCGTTGTCAACGATGAGCTCGGTGTACTGGACGTCAGGATACTGCGCGCTGACATCGCGGCAGCACTTCAAGAACAGGCCGTCGCTCAACTTCATGATGTTGGCCTTATGGATAGCCGTAACCTTCGAGCGGTGCTCGCGGGTGGCATACTCGAAAGCCGCGCGCGCGATCCGCGTGGAAGCCTTCTCGGTAATGATCTTCAGGCTCTCCACTACGCCGGGGACGACCTCGTGCTCCAGGCCGGCATACAGATCCTCGGTGTTCTCGCGGAAGATCGCGATATCGATGGCCACATCGCGAAACCGGGTCTTCAGGCCCGGCAGCATACGCACGGGCCGGAAGTTTACGTAGAGCCCGAGCTTCTTGCGGAGCGCGACGTTGATACTCTGGTGCCCGCCGGCGATGGGTGTTGCCGTGGGTCCCTTCAGTCCCACGCCGTTCGCGACCAGAGACGCAATCACTTCGTCCGGCAACAGCTGTCCGTATTCGGGGAGCGCGTTCACGCCGGCGTTGACGCATTCCCATTCGATCTCCACACCAGTGGCTGCCAACGCGCGTACGGTGGCATCGGCCACTTCCGGCCCGATGCCGTCTCCCGGGATAAGGGTTATCTGATGAGGCACGTAGCTATTATAAAGTCGGGGGTGAAGGTGTCTCCGGATTTTCTGGAGCAGCGCCGTGAGATGGTGGAGATGCAACTGCGCCGCCGCGGCATCGAGGACGCGGATGTGCTAAGCGCCATGCTGGAGATCCCGCGCGAAGAGTTTGTGCCGGCGGATGTGCGCCTGCTGGCTTATCGCGACGACCCCTTCCCCATCGGCCACGGCCAAACCATTTCACAGCCCTACATGACAGCATTGATGGCGGAAGTGCTGCAACTGACCGGGGCGGAAACCGTGCTGGAGGTCGGCACAGGCTCAGGGTATGCCGCGGCGGTGCTGGGTGCACTGGCGGCGCACGTCGTGACTATCGAGCTGGTTCCTGCGCTGGCCGAGCAGGCGCAGAGGAACCTGACGCGTACCGGTCGAGACGGGAACGTGATGGTGGTCTGCGGCGACGGATCGTTCGGGTATCCCCAACTGGCTCCCTACGACGCGATCTCGGTGGCGGCCGGCGCTCCGGAGATTCCCCACACGCTGCTTGAGCAATTGAGAGACCCAGGCTGTCTGGTGATTCCGGTCGGCGAACGCATTGATCAGGAACTGCGCGTGGTGTGGAAATATGGCGGGCACGTCCAGTCACGCGTGGCCACGCTCTGCCGCTTCGTGCCGCTGCTGGGCGGCGAAGGGTGGGGCAGCGAGCGGAAGTGAGCAAGAATCGTCAAGAACGCGGCCGGCTCTTTCACTAGACTGGGATGATGTTGCGCAGCGTGCCGCTCAAACGGATACAGCCGGCTTTGGCATACGCCGCCAGGCATGCGGACGAAGATCTCTCGCTGGCAACGTTGGCGGCGCAGACCGGCCTGTCGGTATTTCATCTGCATCGGTTGTTTTCGGCGGTAGCCGGCGAGACGCCTAAACAGTTCGCGTTGCGGCTGCGGCTGGGACGCGCGGCAGGTATGCTGCTAACCGGAGCGGATTCGGTGCTGGACGTGTCGCTCGCTTGCGGTTTTCAGAGTCATGAGGTGTTCTGTCGTGCGTTTCGACGGTGCTTCGGAATGACTCCCAGCGCTTACCGCAAGCGTGGGCTGGTTACCGGCGCCGGCAAAATACAGGCAAGCCAACATGCCCGCCTCGTGAACCAGGTGGGCCCGTGCGTCGGTCTCTATCGCATCAGCGACGGAACAGGGTCGGAAGGGAAGGATATGACATACGCCATTACGAAGAAGCAACTCACACCGCAGGTGGTCCTCGTAGTTCGGCGGCGCGTGAAGCAGTCAGCCATCGCCGCCACGATCGCAGAAGTGCTGCCCAAGGTGTTTGTATATGCCCAACAGAATGGGATCGCGCTGGCGGGGCTGCCATTCACGCGGTACGTCGAAACGGGTCCGGGCTTGGTGACCATGGAGCCGGGGATGCGCGTCGCGGCGGCGGGGCCAGCTCAAAATCCGGCCGACACCGAGGTGACGCCGGACACGCTATCGGGTGGGCCGGCGGCTATGACGACACATGTCGGACCGTATGATACGCTCCCCGACGCCTATGCCGCGATTCAACAGTGGATCGACGCCGAAGGGCTCAAGCCGGCGGGAGCGCCCTGGGAATCCTACGTCACCGATCCGGGAGACTTCCCCAATCCCGCGGACTGGAAGACGGAGGTCTTCTGGCCACTAGCAAGCTAGAATCAACCTATGCGGCTGCGCACCGCCAAAGACCGGCTCAAGGTGGAGCACAGCATCATCGACGGCGTGCGCGAGATTCTGGAAGCGCTGCTGAAATCGACACCCGAGATTCGCTCCGTAATTCCGGGAGTCATTCGGCCGGTGCGTGACGCCAGAGGTAAAGTGCGGGTGCGGGTGACGGTGCCGGTTCAGAACGGTTGGAAGGCCATCGCGCTCAGCGCAGGCGCGCGCCAAGAGTTATTCGTTAGCACCACGCTTACGCAAAAAGATCTGGAGAAGGCTTTCGAAGCCGCTGGAGCGGTGGTGGAGTAACCTCAACTCGCCACATGCAGGGCTGCGATGCCGCCGGTCAGGTATTCGTAATTCACGTCCGTGAATCCCGCGCGCCGCAGATCTTCGGCCAGTTCTCCGGCGCCGGGGAACTTTCGCACTGACTCCGGCAGGTAGCGGTAGGCATCGGGACTCCCGGATAGCGCGCCGCCGATAACCGGAAGAATACGGCGCGAGTAGAAATTGTAGAGCGCCCGGAAGGCCGGGTTGGGCGGCTGCGAAAACTCCAGAATCGCAACCGTGCCTCCGGGACGGACCACGCGCCGCATCTCCGCGATGCCGGCTGCGTAGTTGGCCAGGTTGCGAAATCCGAATGCCACGGTGAGCAGATCCAGGCTGGAATCCCGGAGTGGCAGCCGCAATGCATCGCTTTCGAAAAGCGGAGAGCGCGCCTGGCGCTCGCGGAACTTTGGGGCTGCCGCCACCAGCATCGGATGGCAGAAATCCGAGCCGAGCACTGGGGCGCGGCGTGCCCGCTCGAGCGCCAGCACCAGGTCGCCGGTCCCGCAACAGATGTCCAGTATCCGCGCGGCGGGATTCTCCAGCACGTGGCGCACGCGGCGCACGGTGTGCGCGCGCCAGTAGCGGTCGATCTGAAACGACAGCAGGTGATTGGCCAGATCGTAGCGGTGCGCCACGCGCCCGAACATGCCCTGCACCCATGCGGCGGCCTCCTGCTCGGTGCGCGCCCCTTCGGGGGTGGTGCCTCTCATGACAGTGCGGACCGTATGGCGTCGCGCACTGCCGGCTCCCGAATATCGGAGACTACCTTCACCTCGCCGATGCGCACCGGCAGCACAAAGTGGATCTTGCTCTGGATGGTCTTTTTGTCGTGCAGCAAGCGTGCCAGCAGGTTCTCCGCGGAAATGCCATCCAGTGGCGGGATGGGGCCGTAATCGCCGATGATTTCGAGCATTTCGACGCTGTCTTCGGCGGACACATAGCCGCTCACTTCACCCAGGTAGATAGCGGCGCGCATCCCGAAGGCGACCGCTTCGCCATGCAGGAATCGTGTATAGCCCGTTTCGGCTTCCAGCGCGTGCCCGAACGTGTGCCCGAAATTCAGGATGCGGCGCAAATCGCTTTCGCGTTCATCCTGAGTCACCACTTCGGCTTTGATGCGCACGGAGTCGGCGATGATGCGGTCCACGGCTTCCGGCCGGCGACTGAGTACCGCGCGCGCCTGCTCCGCCAGGAAGTGGAAGAGAGCGGCATCGCGGATGATCCCGCACTTGATCACTTCATAGAGGCCGGCGCGGTATTCGCGTTCCGGAAGGGTATCGAGCAAGCCGGGATCGGTCAGCACAACCAGAGGCTGGTGAAAGCTTCCGATGAGGTTTTTGCCGCTGGTCAAGTTGACGCCGGTTTTGCCGCCGACAGCGGCATCCACTTGCGCTAGCAGTGTGGTCGGAACCTGAATCACCGGGATGCCGCGCATGAAGATGGCGGCGAGGAAGCCACCCATGTCGTTCACGATGCCGCCGCCAAACGCGATCACCACGCTGGAGCGGTCGGCGTCGAGCGCCACCATCTGCTCTGCCAATGTCTCCAGAGGAGCCAGTCGCTTGTTGGCTTCGCCGCCGGGAAGATGGAGCACCTGGTATGTCGTCCCCGCAAGGCCTTTCTCCAGAGCGCCGCCCTGATGCCGCCAGACGTCTTCGGTGGAAACCACAAACACCTTGCCCGCCTTGGGAGGGAGATGCTCCGCCGCGCGTCCCACAATGCCGCGCTCCACAATGGCGGAGTAGCAGCGCTGCGGCGTCTCCACGCTGTAAGAAGGCATACGCTTTTTGTACCATGGGCGGCGAGCTATCATCGCTGTAGCGAATGGACCCGGATTTTCTAGTGATCGGCGCAGGGGTGGCCGGACTGCGCGCCGCCATCGAATTGGCCGAAGCAGGCAGCGTGCTGGTGGTCGCGAAGGAGAGCCTTCGGGAGTCTTCTTCGGAGTACGCGCAGGGTGGCATTGCGGTGGCTCTGAGCGACGACGATGAGGTGGAACTGCACGAACAGGATACGCTCTACGCCGGTGACGGCTTGTGCGATCGCGCGGCGGTGCGAACGCTGGTGGAAGAAGGGCCGCTGGCCATCCAGGAATTGATCGATTGGGGCGCCGAGTTCGATCGCCACGCGGGACAACTGGAGTTCACGCGCGAAGCCGCGCACAGCCGCAGCCGGATTCTGCATGCGCACGGAGACTCAACCGGGCGCGAAATCGCACGCACGCTGGCGCGCAAAGCGGCCTCGCTCCCCAACGTCTACTTCCGGAGTTACGCCGCGACCACCGGTCTGCTGCTGGATGAGGGCGTTTCGGGCGCCGTCCTCTACGACGCGGCGGCGCAGCGTAACGTGCCGGTGGCGGCGCGTGCTGTGCTGCTGGCTACCGGAGGCCTGGGGCGAGTCTTCCGAAACACTACCAACCCGGATGTGGCCACCGGCGATGGCGTGGCGATGGCGTATCGCGCGGGAGCGGAAATCAGCGACATCGAATTCGTGCAGTTCCACCCGACGGCGCTGTACTTGGAGAACGCGCCTCGCTTTCTGCTCTCCGAGGCCTTGCGCGGCGAAGGCGGCTGGCTGCGGAATGCCACGGGCGAGCGATTCATGGAGCGCTATCATCCGCTCCAGGAACTGGCGCCCCGCGACGTGGTGGCGCGCGCCATCGTCACGGAAATGACCCGTACCGGGACACCGCACATGCTGCTCGATTTGACGCACCTGGGCGGCGCTTTTCTACGCAAACGCTTCCCGCGCATCTTCGAAACTTGCCTGCACTACGGCTTGGACATCTCGCGCGATCCGGCGCCGGTGCGGCCGGCCGCGCACTACGCGATGGGCGGCGTGCGTACCGATCTGGAAGGCCGCACCAGCATCCCGCGCCTGTTTGCGGCGGGAGAAGTGGCGTGTACGGGAGTCCACGGGGCCAATCGTCTGGCCAGCAATTCCTTGCTCGAAGGGGTTGTGTTTGGAGCACGCGCCGGGGGCGCCATGCGGGAATGGGTGGCTCGGCCCCGCGCCGCGAAGGGTGAGGCGGAATGCTTCGCGGCGCCCGAACGGAGTGCCACCGAGTTCCGCCAGATCGCTTGGGACCACTGCGGCATCGTGCGTTGCGGAGATGGCTTGCGCCGGGCGATCGGCCAGCTGGAGCCAGATTCCCCGCAGCCCGCCGAGTTCACGCTGGAGCGAGCTGAAGCCCGCAATATTCGCGAGGTGGCGCTGCTGATCGCGCGCTGCGGCCTGGCTCGCGAAGAAAGCCGCGGCGCTCACTTCCGCACGGATTTCCCGGTGAAGCGCGCGGAATTCGAGAAGCACTCGCTCATCGGCAGGACTGACGGAATCTGCTTCAAGTAGCGCGGGCCGCCGGTTTCTGCCGCCGGTGATTCCGGGGTGAACGGCACCGGCGGCCAGACCGCCGGCGTTATGACACACGAGCGGGGCAAGTCCAAGCGTTGCGTTAGAATGAAGTGGCCCAAACATGCGTGAGAGGATACGTTCGACGACGGTGATTTGTGTCCGTCGCGAAAACAAAGTGGTGATGGCCGGAGACGGCCAGGTGACCTTGGGTCACGAAGTGATCAAGGCTTCGGCCAAGAAGCTGCGCCGCCTATACAATGACAAGGTGCTTGCCGGTTTTGCGGGATCGACCGCGGATGCGTTTGCCCTGTTCGCGCGCTTCGAAACCAAGCTGGAGCAGTTCAACGGGAATCTCTCCCGCTCCGTGGTGGAGCTGGCCAAGGAGTGGCGCACCGACCGTGTGCTGCGGCACCTGGAAGCGCTGTTGCTGGTGGCCGATAAGACCAGCACGTATTTGGTGAGCGGAAACGGGGACGTGATCGAGCCGGATGAGGGAGTCGCGGCCATCGGGTCAGGCGGACCATTCGCGCTGTCGGCCGCCATCGCGCTGCTGCGCAACACCAAGTTCTCGGCGAAGCACATCGCCGAACAGGCTATGGCCATCGCCGGAAAGATCTGCATCTATACCAACGATGCCGTTACTTATGAGGAGCTGGAGTAGCCATGGTGATCTATCTTCCCGGGCAATCTGTGGATGAAGAACCGCTGCTGGACGAGCTGACTCCTCGTGAAATCGTTCGCGAGCTGGATAAGCACGTCGTCGGGCAGGCCGAGGCCAAGCGCGCGGTGGCGATCGCGCTGCGCAACCGTATCCGGCGGCAGAAGCTTGCTCCCGAAATGGCCGAGGAAGTGATGCCCAAGAACATCCTCATGATCGGCCCGACGGGCGTGGGCAAGACGGAACTGGCGCGGCGGCTGGCGCGTCTGGCAAGCTCGCCGTTTCTCAAAGTGGAGGCCAGCAAGTTCACCGAGGTCGGGTATGTCGGCCGCGATGTGGAGTCGATGATTCGCGATCTGGTGGATATCGCCATCGACATGGTGCGCGAAGAGCGATTAGACGAGGTGGCCGACCGCGCCGAGACCAACGCCGAAGAGCGGCTGCTGGACCTGCTCATGCCGCCGCAACCGGAGCCGAGTGAGAGTGTTGAGCGCACGCGCGAGAAGTTACGCGAGCGTCTGCGCGAAGGTAAACTCGACGAGCGGCTGGTGGAACTCGATGTGAAAGACCGCGGCCCGACCTTCGAGATCACGACTAATGCCGGTATCGAGGAGATGGGCATCAACTTGAAGGACATGCTGCCCAGTCTCTTCGGTCAGAAGACGCGCCGCCGTAAGATGCATGTGGCCGAAGCGCAAGACTACCTGGTTCAGGAAGAGGAACAGAAGTTAATCGACATGGACCAGGTGACGCGCACCGCGCTGGAGCGAGTGGAATCGAGCGGTATCATTTTCCTGGACGAAATCGACAAGATTGCAGGGCGCGAGACAGGCCACGGTCCGGACGTGAGCCGAGAGGGAGTGCAGCGCGACATCCTGCCCATCGTGGAAGGCACCACGGTGAATACGCGCTACGGCTTTGTGCGCACGGACCATATTCTGTTTATCGCCGCGGGCGCGTTCCACGTCTCCAAGCCGAGCGACATGATTCCCGAGCTGCAGGGCCGCTTCCCGATTCGCGTGGAATTGAAGTCGCTCTCGGTAGAAGATTTCATCCGCATTCTTAAGGAACCCAAGAACGCGCTCGCCAAGCAATACACGGCTCTGCTCGAGACCGAAGGTATCAAGCTGATCCTGACTGATGATGCGCTGGAAGAAGTCGCCAAGTTTGCGGCGCAGGTGAATCAGAGCTCGGAAAACATCGGCGCGCGGCGGCTGCACACCATCATGGAGAAGTTGCTGGAGGAAATTTCCTTCGAAGGTCCGGATCTGAAGAAGAAGACTGTGCGTGTGGACGCTAATTATGTTCGGAAGCAATTAGCGGACATTGTGAAGGATCAGGATTTGAGCCGATATATTCTGTAACGTATTTTTGTCGATTGAGTGCTATACTCGCTGCTACCCAAGGAATTCCCAACGTAACGGAGAGTAAAGTATGAAAATGACGTTCCTCGCAGCGGCGTTCGCCGCCTGCGCGCCCGTAGTTTTTGCACAATCCACCCCCGAGAATGGGCCTCCCGCTGTGCTTCAGATTACCCGTGAAGGGGTCAAAGAAGGCAAGGGAGCGGCCCACCGTAAGGTCGAACAAGATTATGCGAATGCGTTTCGTAGAAACAAATTCCCGTTTCACTATCTGGGCTTGACCGCCGAGTCCGGTCCCAACGAGGCGTGGTTTCTAGCCGCGTACCCTTCGTTCGCCGCAATGGAAGAAGGGGACAAACTTAGCCAGAAAACGCCCTTGAAGAACGATCTCGAATTAGCCGAAGGGCGCGATGGCGAGCTCCGCTCCGAGTCCCGGTCCATGACGGCTGTTTTTCGCAAGGATCTCAGTTACATGCCGGCAAATGCGCTTCCGGTGGGAAAGTTCCGCTACATGGAGATTGCCAATTATCGTGTGCGGCTGGGGCAGAGCGAAGCGTTCATGGCAGGCGCCAAGATTATCCTGGATGGCTACCGGAAGGCTAATATCGACCAGTCGATCATTTGCTATCAGGTCATTTCGGGCGCTCCCAATGGCGTCTTTCTCTTCTTGATTCCCATGGATTCGCTGAAGCAGATGGATAAAGGTATGGCCAACGACAAAGCTCTCGCGGACGCGGTCGGCGCGGACGTTATGACCCGTTTCCGTAAGGGCGAGGGCGAGATTTTCCAAAACATGGAGTCCACTTTGTTCGCGGTCAGTCCTGAAATGAGCTATCTGACCAAGGAAGACGAGGAGGCCGATGCGTCTTTCTGGCGCCCCAAAGTAACGGCAGCCCGCGCGACCAAGGAAACCGTGGCGGCGAAAGAGACGGCAGCTAAGTAGGAACGCGTTCACTCGACACGCCGGCGACAAATCAGCCGGAATCTTAGTCAAGAATTTCGTTAAGGCGCGCGCACTTACTTCAAAGAATAAGTCGCCATGCGGGGCAGCGGAGGGCTATGACAATAGCTTAGCTGTCCCGCTTGTTACATCAGAAGATCCGTTTAGCCCACCTTGAGTAGATCGAGCAGCCCTTCTTCGCTCACCACCTTGACTCCCAGTTCCTGCGCCTTATCGATTTTCGAGCCGGGATCGTCGCCGGCCACCACGTAATTCGTCTTCTTGCTGACGGTGCTGGCCACCTTGCCGCCCGCGGTCTCGATCAGTTTCTTGGCTTCTTCGCGGCTCAGATTCGGCAGGGTGCCCGTGAGCACAAACGTCAGTCCCTTGAGCGGTCCACCCTTGGAACGGGTCGAACGGTATTCAAACTGAAGCCCAGCCTCGCGCAGGCGTCTCACCAGTTCTTGGTTGCGCGGTTCGCGGAAGAATTGGAAAATGCTTTCCGCCACCTTGGGGCCGACTTCTTCGGCCTGCTGCAATTCCGCGGGTCCGGCCTCGGCGATCAGGTCCATGCTGCCAAACGCTTCCGCCAGGAACACGGCCGTCCGTTCGCCCACAAAACGAATGCCGAGCGCAGTGAGGACGCGGGGCAGGAGGTTCTTCTTGGACTCCCCGATATTGCGGATGATATTGGCGGCTGACTTCTTGCCCATTCTATCGAGTTCCAGGAGCTTCTCGATGGTGAGATCATACAGGTCCGCCACGCTTTGGACAAGGTTGCGATCCACCAGTTGTTCTACCAGGGCTTCGCCGACTCCGTCGATATTCATCACGCCGCGGGACGCGAAGTGCAAGATCGATTCCTTCAGGCGCGCAGGGCAGTTGATGTTGATGCAGCGGCGGGCGGCTTCGCCCTCTTCCCGCACCACCATGCCGCCGCACACTGGACAATGGGAAGGCATGGAGAACTCTTTGCGGTACGAGCCCTGCGCATGCACCCGCACCACCTTCGGAATCACGTCGCCGCTGCGCTCGATTATTACGTCATCGCCCACCTGCAGACCCAGCCGCTCGATTTCATCCTCATTGTGCAGGGTGGCGCGCGATACGGTTACGCCGCTCACTTCCACCGGCTTCAGTTGGGCCACGGGCGTCAGCGCTCCGGTGCGGCCCACCTGCACTTCGATTCCCTCTACCGTGGTCACTGCCTGGCGCGCCGGATACTTGTAGGCGATGGCCCAGCGCGGTGCCTTGGCCGTGAATCCGAGCCGCTGCTGCTGTTCCACCGAGTCCACCTTCACCACCACGCCATCGATCTCGTAGGGCAGTTCTTCCCGGCGGGCTTCCCAATGGGAGCAGAATTCCAGCACCTCGGCGATGCCCTGGCAGAGCTTGCGGTGCGGATTCACCTTGAAGCCCATGCGCACCAGTTCTTCGAGCGCCTGCCAATGTGTCTCGAAAGCGGGTCGGCCGCCGGTCAGCAGGAAATACGTGTAGTAGTCCAAACGCCGCGACGCGGTGACCTGTGGTTCGAGCAGACGCAACGAACCAGCCGCGGCGTTGCGCGGGTTGGCGAAACGCAAAAGGCCCCGCTCTTCCCGCTCGGCGTTCAGGCGCTCGAATGCGGGCCGGTTCATCACCGCTTCGCCGCGCACTTCGAAATCGCCTAGCTTGCTTTTCACGCGCAGGGGTAGTGAGCGAATGGTGCGCGCGTTTTCCGTAACGTCTTCGCCCACAGCGCCGTCCCCGCGGGTTACCGCTTCCGCGAATTGGCCGCCGCGATACCGCGCTACCATGGAGAGGCCGTCCATCTTTAATTCCGCTGCGTACCGGAAGCCGACGTCTCCCAACAGATCGCGCACTCGCCGGTCGAAATCACGCAGCTCGGCGTTGTTCAGCGCATTATCCAGACTCAACAGGGGAGAGCTGTGCCGGACTTTGATGAAGCCCTCGCGCGGACTGCCTCCTACCCGCTGGGTAGGAGAATCGGGCGTGACCAGTTCGGGATGCTCCCGCTCCAGCCCCTGAAGCTTGCGCATCAGGGCGTCATATTCGGCGTCGGATATCTCGGGGTTGTCCAGAACATAGTACAAGTGTTCGTGATGCCGCAGTTCTTCACGAAGTTTGTCGGCTTCGCGCGCGAAATCTTTCATCGGGGTCTCAATTATAATTTAACGAGGAATCCGGAGATCACCATTACAACCTACAGGAATACCGTCCTGATCTACAATCCCCGTGCGGGTAAATTCGGTCGGAGAGCGGAAAAACTTCTGGAGCCTGCGCTGGCGGTTCTGCGACGGGATGGGCACAATGTTACCGTCGCTCCGACCACCGGCCCACGCACGGCCGCCGCCATCGCGCGGGAGTTCGCCGAACGCGGCGCCGACCTGGTATTGGCGGCGGGCGGCGACGGCACTATCAACGAAGTGGCGGAAGGACTGGTGCACACGCCGGTACCTCTCGGCATTCTTCCTGCCGGGACCGCCAACGTGCTGGCCAGCGAAATGAAACTCACCTCGCGGCTGGCCCATGCCGCCGGGCGCCTCCGCGACAGCCGGCCGCACCGCATCTCCGTAGGACACCTGACTTGCGAGAACGACGCGGTGTCGCGCCACTTCCTGCTCATGGCCGGAGTGGGGCTGGATGCCAATATTGTTTACGAAGTGAGCGCTCCGCTCAAAGCCTGGGCCGGCAAAGTGGCGTACTGGGTAGCCGGTTGGGCATTCCTGGGGCGCAAGCTTGTTGAGTTTCAGGTGGAAGTGAATGGACGTAAGCAGCAGTGCTCCTTCGCTCTGGCCAGCAAGGTGCGGAATTATGGCGGTGATTTCGAAATCGCGCGCCAGGTGAGCCTCTTTGACGACTGCTTCGAGGTGGTGCTGTTCGAAGGACAGTCTTCGCTAAAATATGTGAAGTATTTCACGGGTTTGGTGATGAACCGCGTGGAGGGCATGCAGGGGGTTACCGTATTGCGCGAGAAGTGCTTGAAGCTCACCAGCCCCACTGACCAGCGGGTTTATGTGCAGATCGATGGCGAGTTTGCCGGCCACCTACCGGCCCTGGTGCGCATCGTTCCGGACGCCCTGACATTGCTGGTACCGCCTGAGTATAAGCCGCAATGAGCCCATACCGTGAGCAGGCGCCTCCGCCGTCTCTGGCCCGCTGGGTCGAATGCTCCTGGAGCGTGACGACTCCCGAGGCGCTGGCGGGCTACTCCGTTCATCCGGACGGATGCCTGGACATTGTGTTCGATCGCGAAGGCGGGCTCCGTGCAGTGGGCGCAATGACCACTGCGCAGCGGTACGACTTGCCTGCCGGATCGCAAATGTCCGGAATTCGGTTTCGTCCCGGGATGGCCGGGCTTTTCCTCGGATCTCCTCCCGAGTTGACAGACTCTGTCGTCGCTCTGGAGGATCTGTGGGGCCGCGCCGGTCGCCAGCTCCAGGATCAAATCTCGGAATCCGGCTCGTTCGAGGCGCGTATCCATGAATTAATGGCGGCGCTTGGCCGGCCGCACCAACCGCTTACGCCGGTTCAGCGGGCCATCGAAGCTGTGTCCGCCGCACGCGGCATCGTCGATCTCGACGAAATCGCCAACCAGGCGAACCTGAGCCCTCGCCAGTTCCGCCGCCGCTGTCTGGAAGAAAGCGGCCTGACGCCGAAGCATTTGTGCCGCGTTCTCCGATTCCGCCACGCTTGTGAGCTGGCGGGCCGCAGCGCGCATCCGGCTTGGCCGGATATTGCGGTGGAGACCGGATACTTCGACCAGGCCCACCTGATTCGCGACTTCCAGGAGTTCACCGGAACCACGCCGGTGTCCGTTTTTTCCAATACCAGCGCCCTTGGACTCAGTTAGCATCGAGGCATGAAGCTAACTCCCGTGCTGATCGTGGAAGAAATCGAGAAGTCACTACCCTTCTGGGTGGACCGGATGGGATTCGAGAAGACCGTTGACGTCCCGGACGGCGATCGCCTGGGCTTTGCCATCCTGGTCCGCGAGGGCGCCGAAGTCATGCTCCAGACCGCGGAGAGCGTGCGCAAGGACGTGCCCCGATTCGCGCCGAAAGGCGTGTCTAACGCGGCATCGCTGTTTATCGAGGTCGAGGACTTCGAGGACATCCGGCGGCGTCTGGCCGGCTATGAGATCGCCCTCGCCGAACGCAAAACGTTTTACGGGATGCGGGAAATCGGTGTCGTCGAACCCGGCGGCCACAACGTGGTGTTTGCGGCGCGCACCGCGTAGCACCGGCGGTCTTGCCGCCGGTGCAGTCCGCCGCGTACACGCCAGGGGCCCGCGCTACGCTTGCCGCGCCAGTTCCAGCTTGCGTTCCCGAAGCCAGCGCATGCGGCCTTGGTGTTCCTGATAAAGCGTGGAGAAAGCCGCCCACCAGTAGCCGAACACGAACAGCAGCAGGAACGGGAGCGCGAAGAAGTTATTCGTCTCGATAGCGAAGACCACCATCGTCACGAAATATAGACCTACCAGGATTTCCGCGTACGGCAGCCAGCCGGCGCGGGACCGGTATCTCTTCACTTCCAGGTTCATTGGCCGGTCGCTGATCGCGAACTTTGCGGTGCGGGCGAAGGCTGTTTGCACGCCGAACAACGCCTCCAGCACAGCGCGTGTGTTGATGACCGTCAGGCCCACACCGACGGCGATGAGCATGGGCAGCATCAGAATCGACCGCTTCCAGGTTTTCGGATAGAGCTCGCGCTGCGCCACCACGTAGAACAGCGAAATCGACCAGAACGAAGCGACGATGAGCGGCAGATCCACAAACACCATTTGGAAAGGCCCCATGTAGAAGCGCACGATCATCACCGGAAGCATCAGGGCCGAAACCACGATCATCAGCGGATAGGAAAGGTTGGGTGTCAGATGCAGGAACGCCTCAACCTTCAAGCGTTTTGGAAGGTCGGCGCGCAGAATGGCGGGCAGCAGCTTCTTGGCAACCTGCGTGAGTCCCTTGGCCCAGCGCGACTGCTGCACCTGGAATCCGTGCATCTCGACAGGCAGTTCCGAAGGGCAATCGAGGCCGGGCACGTAGACAAAGCGCCAGCCTTTCAGCTGGGCGCGGTAGCTCAGGTCGGTATCTTCGGTGAGCGTGTCGTGCTGCCAACCTCCAGCGTCGGCGATCATCGCCTTTCGCAGGATACCGGCGGTGCCGTTGAAATTGAAGAAGTAGCCGGCGCGCGAACGGGCGCCGTGCTCCAGGATGAAATGCCCGTCCAGAAGCATGGCTTCCACTTTGGTGAGGAAGTTGTAATCGCGGTTGATGTAGCTCCAACGCGTCTGGACCACGCCCACGGTGCGCTCGACAAAGAAGTGGATGGTACGCAGGAGAAAGTCGGGAGGCGGGCAAAAATCCGCGTCGAATACGGCTACGAACTCGCCGGTCGCCGTCGCCAGGCCAGCCTGCAGCGCCCCGGCCTTGTAGCCTTCGCGATTGCTGCGATGGTGATATTCGATGGGATAGCCCAGAGCTTGATAGCGCGCAACTAAGGCTTCCGCAAACGGCGCGGTGTCGTCGGTCGAATCATCCAGCACCTGGATCTGGAGCAGTCCCTGGGGATACTCCATCTTCACCGTTTCTTCGATAAGCCGTTCCACCACGTATCGCTCGTTGTAGATCGGAAGCTGCACGGTAACCGGCGGGAGATGTTCGAAGCGCTGCGGCGCATCGGTGACGACGTTTTTGCGATGCTTGAAATACGTGCGGATGGTTTCGTAACGGTGAATCCCATACACCGATAAAATCACCAGGATCGTGAAATAGGGGATGAGCATCGCCCAATCGAACCAGCCGAGTTGATGGACGCCGGCAAACGTATCATCAAACAAACCGTTGATGAAACGGGCTGTCGGAGACACTGCCAACACTAGTAGGGCCAATGACATAGGGCTCAGACGCCAAACCGATAGGGATCTTCATTATGTTAGCAGAATTCGCGAAACCGGCCTGGTACGACAGTGCTGTTGCGATTGTTCCGAGGCCCGCACTGGTACGGGAACACACGCAAACATCCGGATGGTGAGGTGAAAGATAAGGGGCAGGAAATGCCCGCCCCCAGTGCGCCGAAGTGAAGCTCAGTGTCCTATCGAGAGTCCCGGCAGAACCGGCGTGCCTTCTGCCTGGACAGCGGTCAGATCGTTAGGATCGAGTCCGAGAATGGACAAGATGGTGGGTGCCACTTGGGTGGTCTCGACGAAGCTGGTGACTGTTTTGGCGTCGATCTGAGGATTCGATACGAGCATCATCACATTCGTGTCGTCCTGCGCAAACCCGCCGTGCTCCGACTGCTTTTTCGTGCTGCCGGTGTACACCAGGCCGACGTTCGGCTGCACGATGATGTCGGGCACCCGCGGGTCGCCGCCGGTGTCAGGTAGTCCCGGTGTGCCGTATATGGTTTGAATGTACGGCCCGTAGAAGATCTGTCCGATACCTGCCGCGGCCGCGTTGCTTTCGAGGGCGGCGACTGCCGAAACGGTGTCAGCTCCGGGTTTGAGCCAGAGAAGCGAAATATCATCTTCGGTAGGACCGATCCCATTGATCTCGGAGTCGGGAAGATAAGCAGAGCCGAGCACTCCCGAGGGAGGCGTGCCGTTGAGTCCGCTGGACCCTGGAATCGGGAAGAAGCGGTTGGTATCGATGGGCGACTGGCCGTGCTTGGCAGTAATGATGATTACTGTCGAGTTGAGAAGGCGCTGTGCCGACAGAGCGTCCACCATCTGTTCGATCGCGGCATCCACGAATTTGATTTCAGCGAGCATGTCCGGGGTGGGAGTGCCGGCCGCGTCCGTGTAGCCCCCCTTTTCAGTGCCTTTGACCAGCTTTTGACCGACGCTCACGGCCTGGAAGTTCATCCCAAATATGGCGGGCACTGGAGCGCTTTTTCCGCTGAGGTGGGTTTTGCCGTTAATCCAGTTCAAGACAGCGTTGACCTTGAGTTGGTCATTGCACTTAACGGAATCGAAACCGGTGGTCCAGTCTCCGCTGATGGGTATGGTGGCGCAGTTGACTCCACTCGCGGTAGTGATCGATAGCGGAACCACATTAGAGTTGATGTCTGGTGCGTAATAATCGTCCACGTTGCTTGGTGTGGAAGTGCCGGTTGGGCCCGAAACCGCGGCATAGACGGCGTGCTTATCCGCCCAGGCTGTGTAGCCATTGGCTTTATGGATCACGCCAAAAATCGTGTTGGCGCGGATGAAATTCCACGGATAGACTGGCTCGCATCCGTCTAACGGATCGCGCGGCAACCTATCGGGATTAATGGAAAGGAACCCACCATCAATCGGATTGGTGTACAGCGGGCTGCCGCCAGTCAGCAAAGTCTGATCGATGTCGACACCCTCTTCATATTCCGTGCGGGTGCCGTTTGGGTGTCCCTGGAAACAGTCTCCATGAACCAATCCGTTGCCGGTGTCGATCTTCGGCGGCGCCAGAACCCGGTCGTAGGCAACGTCATAATACGCACCGACAGTTTTCGGAGTGCCTCCAGTTACGATCGCCATCAATCCGGGAAACGAATCCGAAGGCCGCGAGGTGGACGTACGCGTGTAGTTCACACCATTCTTTGCCAGGTTCTTCAGAGTGGGGCAGGTATTGGAATTCATGCAATTCTCGAAGTCGAGGGCATGCATTCCGTCGATGCTGATCAGCAGAACATGTTGAATTCCATTGTGGCCGTTGAAATCGTGCGCATCGTCGGCGTAAAGGTACGACACCGAACCGAGTGATGCCGCCATCAACACAGATGTGGCAATCTGTCGTCTAACGAACATTTACGTTCCTCCAGTGAGGGATCGTAGCAATGCCCGGTTGGCGACAGGTTACGGCGGCGTAAAACCTTAATTACAATTCAGCCGCGCTGCAAATGGCACTGGACGGATCTTCACAAAGCCGCGACTACCACCGCGGATCGCGATAGTCCCTGCGTGTATCGCGGCGGATGTCGCGTAACTGCGCGTCGAGCGCCCGCTGGTCGCGTGCCAGATCGCGGGCATCCCGGGCCGCAGCCGATTGACGCCCACAGCGGATGTGTTCATCGAGCCGCGCTCGATCGCGCGCGATGTCCGCCCGCATATGATCCACACGGGCGTAGTCGTGTCTTATGTCGCGCCAGTCAGCGGCCGAAAGTTTACTAGCGCCAGCCATCATTAACCCCACCGCCACCGCAAACTGCGCAAGAGATTTTATGTACTGCATTGGTTGTCCCCTTTCCGAGGCCTCTCAGTGCCTCTATAGACGTCAACGCGCGGCGGTGGGCGGCGGTTATTAACACACGGTGAATCGGAGATTAAAGATGTTCCATTTCCGCCATCGATGGGTCGGCTCGGAGCGGTCTTGTTCGCTACTCCTCGTCGTTTTGCGCCGACAGACGCGTCACCACCGACAGGTCTTCGAGAGTTGTCACGTCGCCAGTCACGGCGTTCGTCGTCACGATCTCGCGCAGCAGCCGGCGCATGATTTTGCCGCTGCGGGTTTTGGGCAGCGCGTCGGTGAAGCGGATCTGCTCGGGCTTGGCGAAGCTGCCGATTTCATGGGCCACCCACTTTCGCAGATCCTCCGCCAACGCGGCGTGGTCCCAGTCGCCTTTCTTCAGCGTGACGAAGCAGGCCACGGCCTGGCCGGTAATCTCGTGCGGCTTGCCCACTACGGCTGCTTCCGCCACGGCGGGATGCCGCACCAGCGCCGATTCCAACTCCATTGTGCTCAGGCGGTGTCCGCTCACGTTCATAACGTCGTCCACGCGGCCCAGCACCCAGTAGTAGCCGTCTTCATCGCGGCGCGCGGCGTCGCCTGTCATGTATACGCCCGGAATGCGCTCCCAGTATTGCTCGCGGTAGCGGTCGGGATCGCGCCACAGCGTGCGGGCCATACTCGGCCACGGCCGCCGAATGATCAGAAAGCCCTCGCGGTTCGCAGCCACGGGCTTGCCATCCAGATCCACCACGTCAGCGAGCACACCTGGCATCGGCAGTGTGCCCGATCCCGGCTTGAGCGGCACCGCCCCCGGCATGGGCGCAATCATGTGACAGCCCGTTTCGGTTTGCCACCAGGTATCTGCAATCGGGCAGCGCTCTTTTCCGATGACTTTGTAATACCACTCCCAGGCCGCGGGATTGATCGGCTCGCCGACCGAACCGAGCAGCCGAAGGCTCGACAGGTCGTGCGGGTTGGGCCACTGGTCGCCCTGCCGGATGAACGCGCGTATGGCGGTAGGCGAAGTGTACAGAGTGTTCACGCGGTACTTCTCGATAAGGCTCCACCAGCGGTCGGGCTGCGGAAAATCGGGGGCGCCTTCGTAGATGACAGTCGTGGCGCCCGCCGAGAGCGGCCCATACACGATATAACTGTGACCGGTCACCCAGCCGATATCCGCGGCGCACCAGTAGATGTCTTCCTCGCGCAGATCGAAGACCCACTTCATGGTCATGTGGACTCCGAGCAGGTAGCCGGCGCTGGTGTGTACGATCCCTTTAGGCTTGCCCGTGGTGCCTGAGGTATACAGCACATATAGCGGATGCTCGCTCGAGAGCGGCTCGGCGGGGCAGGTGTCGTCCACCCCTTTGTCTAACTCATGCCACCAGTGGTCGCAGCCCGGCTTCATCTGAGTGGGGCCTCCGGTTCGCCGGAGCACCACCACGTCGCGTACGCTGGGGCATTCGGTCAGGGCCTCATCCACTGCTTCCTTCAGGCGCACTTCTTTTCCGCGCCGCCACGCGCCATCGGCCGTAACGACAGCCTGCGCTTCTAAATCCTGAATCCTGGTTTTCAGCGCTTCGGCCGAAAATCCCCCGAAGACTACGCTGTGGATGACGCCCAGCCGCGCGCATGCCAGCATGGCGATGGGAAGCTCCGGGACCATTCCCATGTAGATGATGGCGCGGTCGCCTGCCTTGAGCCCGCGCCCTTTGAGCACGTTGGCGAAGCGGCACACCAACCGATGCAGTTCCTCGTACGAGATGTGGCGCTGGTCGCCCGGCTCCCCTTCCCAGAGGATGGCGGTTTTGTTCTTGCGCGAGGCGAGGTGGCGATCCACGCAGTTGAAACAGACGTTGGTTTTCCCGCCGGCGAACCATTTCGCAAATGGCGGCTCCCACTCGAATACGTGCGACCACTTCTCAAACCAGAACAATTCGTTTCCGGCCAGCTCGCCCCAGAATTCTTCGGGCTTCTCCGCGGCCTTCTGGTAAAGCGCGCGATAACCTTCCATTCCCTTTACGTGCGCGCGTTCGACGAACGCCGGGCTGGGCGGGTAAACGTGTTGTTCGGGCATCAGGAGAATCTTATCAGAGGGCCTGTAAGAAGTAGTTGTACTGCTTTTCCCGGCCGATGGTGGTGTTTTCGCCGTGGCCTGGAATTACCACGGTCTCCGGCGGCAGCGGCAGCAGCTTGTCGTGAATCGAGCGCAGGATCTGTTTGCCATCGCCGCCCGGGAGGTCGGTGCGGCCAATGCTATCGCGAAACAGCGTGTCGCCGGCCACCAGCTTTCCTTCCGAGGGAATCCACAGGCTGATGCTCCCCTGGGTGTGGCCTGGCGTATCGAGCACATGGAACTCAGTGACGCCTACCAGAAGGCGATCGCCGTCCTTGGCCGGCACGTCGATGGTCACCGGTTCGGGTGGACGCATCCCGAGCCAGGACGCTTGCACGTCGAGCATCTTCTGCAGTTCGGTGTCGTTGATGTTCATGTAGACCGGCGCGTGGGTCACCTGCTTGAGCTTCTGCGCGCCCCCGATGTGGTCGATGTGCGCGTGCGTGATGACGATCGCCTTCACCTGCAGGCCATGCCGCGCGATGATTTCGAGAATCTGGGAAATCTCGTCACCGGGATCCACCACCAGCGCCTCGCGACTCTGCTCATCGCCGAAGATCGAGCAATTGCACTGCAGCATTCCTACTGGAAGGATCTCGTGGATCACAACCAGATTGTATACTCAACCATATGCCTGACGTCCTGGCAGCCATCATGTTGTGGCTGCACATCGCCTCGATCGCCATCCTCGTCGGCGGCTTGCTGTACGGCTCGCTGGCCTTGCGGTCGATGGCTGGCGTTGCGCCGCCGGACGTGGAGCAATCCATCTCGGAACGCACGGCCGCCCGTTTCCGCCCTCGGGTATACGTGGCCATCATCGCCCTGGTGTTTTCGGGGATCTACAACCTCCTGAGTACTCCCGGCCACTCCACGCGGTACGAGATTCTGTTCGCTATCAAGATCCTGCTCGTGCTGCACGTGTTTGCGGTCGCGATTCTCGCGGTGCGCCCCAATGCGCAGCGCCGCGCGCGCATGATGTACGGCGCTGCCATTTCCGGATTGATCGTCATTCTTTTGTCGGCGTACCTCCGCCGCATTTTCTAAACTGGAATTGATGAGCGAAGGGTATCAAGCACTGCGCCACGGCGCTGCCTGGCTGGATCTATCGAGCCGCGGACGCCTGCTGGTGCGCGGACGCGACCGCGCGCGCCTGTTGCACAACGTCACGAGCAACGAGATCAAGAAGCTGACGCCGGGCTCCGGCTGTTACGCATTCCTGTTATCGACTCAGGGACGCATTCAAGCCGATTGCTCGCTGTTCTGCTTTGACGATCACTTTCTGGTGGACACCGAGCCGGAACTGCGCGAGAAGGTGCCGCAATTGATCCTGAAATACAAAGTTGCCGACCAGGTGGAAGTCGAGGACATCGGCCAAAGCACCGCCGCCATTGGCCTGGAGGGGCCTGCCGCGGCCGCCGCCTTGGCCGCGCTGAACGCTCCGGTACCCGGCGAACCGTACGCGCATCTGTCCTGGGGCGAGTTGACGGTGGCCAATCTTAGTGTGACGGGACAGCCCGGCTTCCGCATTTTCGGTCCCGGCGGCCGCATGCCGTCCTGGGAGGCCGCCGGCGCCAAACCGGCCACAGAGGCCGATGTGCGGCTGGTCCGCATTGAAAACGGCCGGCCGCGCTACGGCGAAGATATCCGCGAGATGACCCTGCCGCAGGAGACCCAGCAGATGCACGCCGTGAGTTTCACCAAAGGCTGCTACCTGGGCCAGGAAATCGTGGAGCGCATTCGGGCCCAGGGCCATGTCAATAAGAAGCTGGTACGCCTCGCCGTCGAAGCGCCCGCAGCGCTACCGCCGGGGGTCAAGCTCACCGCGGATGGCAAGGAAGCCGGGGAAATCACGACTTCGATCTTCTCGCCGGAAACTCACTCTGTGGCGGCGCTGGCGTACGTACGGACACCGTACGCCGACCCAGGCAGCCGCTTGCAGGCTGGCGAGTTTACCGCGCGTATTGCTTGAGCCGGTTGACCAGATCGGCAGGGATCTGAAGGTTATTGTGGTACCCGGTGCCTAGGCGTACGCCGGGTTTTACAGTCCCGTGAAAGTCGGAGCCGCCGGTGACCAGCAGGCCGTAGCGGACGGCCAGCGCCAGGTACAGCTGGGTCTCTTCGGGCTCATGATCGCTGTGGTAGGCTTCGATGGCATTCATGCCTGCTTCGCAAAGTTCTGGTAACAGCGCGGGGATGTTGCCGCGAACGCGGACTGGATGCGCCAGGGAGGCGATGCCGCCGGCTTTCCGGATCATGGCAACACCCTCAGCGAAGGCCGGCTCCCGGCGGTAGACATAGCCCTTGGCCGATTCATCGAGATATTCGTCGAAGGCTTGCCGGATGCTGGAGACGTAACCCTTTTCCACCAGCAACTGCGCGAAATGCGGGCGCCCTGTCATGCCGCGGCCGCGCGCTTCGGCTTCTTCCAGAGTGACGTTAAAGCCCAGTTCCTGCAGCCGGGCCGCCAGCCGGGTGTTCCGGTCCCGCCGCGAGGCCTGCATTTCCAGAATCCAGGTGCGGAATTCCGTCAGCCCGTCTTCCCCTAAGAAGTATCCGAGCAGGTGTACCGACTGGCCGTGCAACTTGGTGGAGAGTTCGATTCCGCAGACTGGTTCGACGCCGGCCTTGCGAGCCAACGGAGCTGCCTGGTCGAAGCCCCGGAAGGTGTCGTGATCCGTGATTCCGAGCACGCGTATTCCGGCCCGGACGGCTTCGTCCACTAGTTGGGCAGGTGAGCAACTGCCGTCGGATTCATTCGTGTGCGAGTGTAGATCGATCAACAGAAACGAGACCCGAGTGTTCCAGTGTAGCCCAAAGACACGCCTCCGCAACGCTACCGTTGGGCAAGGGTCAAGGTAGTCTAAGGTTTCTTTTCGGCGAGCACGTCACGGCGCACGGTACCATCTTCCCCGAAATGGATGCCGCATTCTTTCTGGCCCTGCTCCCACCACCACCGGCCGGCGCGCTCGTCGTCGCCCGGCTGGATGGCCCGCGTGCACGGCGCGCAGCCGATCGACGCGAAACCGCGCGCGTAGAGCGGGTGCACCGGCAGGTGGCGATCCCTGGTGTATTCCGCCACTTGGGCCGCGGTCCAGTCAGCCAGCGGATTCAGCTTCACCAGGCCTTGGGCTTCCTCCACGCGGGGTACGTGGGAACGCGTGGCCGACTGCTCCCGCCGCAAACCGGTGGCCCACGCTCGCAGTTCCCGCAGCTTCCGCCCCAAAGGCCGGGTTTTGCGCGCGTCGCAACACATGTGGCGCGCTTCCGGACTTGTGTAGAACAGGTTCGGCCCGTGCGCGGCCACCATACTTTCGATCTCGTCGCGGTCGGGGAAGACCGACTCTACCGCCACGGCGTATCGCTCGCGCACCTGCTCCATCAGCCGGTAAGTCTCTTCGTGCAGGCGGCCGGTATCCAAAGTGAACACCCGGAATCGCGGCGTGAGACGCGACGCCAGATCGATCAAAACCATGTCTTCCTTTTGGAAACTGCTAGCAATGGCGAATGAATCGCCGTACGTAGTCAGGGCCCAGGAGAGGAGTTCGGAGGCAGGGAGCCCTTCGAGTTTGTGGAAGTCCGTCAACTTCTCAGTCTAGCAACCTCCGGCTGCGATGGACACACAACACCGTCGGGTCACGAGTCGACCGAGGCTCGCGGCCCACTGCTGTGTGCTGACCTCAAGCAATCAGCGAAGGTGGTACGTGAATTCGGCCCGCTCTTCGCGCAGTCTCTCGAGATCGAGATCCTCGGCTACTGAGAGGTCGAGAACACACACACGCTGGCCTTCGCGTAATTCCTGCAGCCGTACTTCCCGCCCGTTGGCGAACCGAACCGCGTCGCGGTAGCTGTTCGGGGCTGCGGTGATCTGCGTGAAGGTCACTTCTTCCGCTGGCCCTACCGCCAATTCGTGCTGCAGCCGCACCGGGATGTCCTGCAACCGGAGGCGCGCGCCGGGCGGGATGCAAACGGCCGCCACCGGTACCAGTTTGGGTGGATTGAAAAACTCCTTTACCGCCCGCCAAAAGCTTTGGCGCGTCTGTGCAGGTGCTGCTGCCCGTTTCAGATCGGCAGGACATGCCAGTCCCAGCGATCCCGTCGGGAACCGGTGCGCTACCAGTTCCTCGCCCTCCTGTGCCAAACGATTCGGCACGGTCATAAGCGAATAGTCACACATTGTTTTCCTCCTTGGTTCCTCTTCGTGCCAGACTCCGCTTTCTTTGTTGATACCCAATTTCTACCGACGCCGTCAACTACCGGACGCATTTAACCTAACAATTTCGTGGGGGAGGTCGCTAATGGCGGACGCCGGGCTGAGGTTCTGCGACGGCTGTTAAGATGTGATGAGTGAATTCCGAAGAGAATGTGACGCCATCGGCGGCGGTCGAGCCGGTGGCTGAACAGCACCCGGCGTGGCGTCGCGTCCAGTTGGCCCGCCATCCCAAGCGCCCGCATTCTCTCGATTACATCGAGCGCCTCTTCACTGAATTCCAGGAGCTTCACGGAGATAGAAATTTCGGCGACGACCCCGCCATCGTCGCCGGCTTGGGCCGCTTTGATGACCACCCCGTAGCGGTAGTGGCGGAGCAGAAAGGCCGCGACACCAAGCAGAAGCTCTTCCGCAATTTCGGGATGCCCAAGCCGGAAGGGTATCGTAAGGCATTGCGTGTGATGCAACTGGCGGCCAAATTCCGGCGGCCCATCATCACGTTTCTCGATACCCCCGGCGCTTACCCCGGCATTGACGCCGAGGAACGCGGACAGGCCGAGGCGATCGCCCGCAACCTTCGCGAAATGACCCGCCTGGCTGTGCCGGTGATCGCGGTGTGCATCGGGGAGGGCGGCAGCGGCGGCGCGCTCGCTCTGGGCATCGGCAACGTGGTCCTGATGCTGGAAAACGCCGTCTATAGCGTGATCTCTCCGGAAAGCTGCGCTTCCATCATTTATCGCGACTCCAAGAAGGCCGAGCTGGCTGCGGCCGCCTTGCGCTTGACTGCGGAGGATCTTCAAAGCTTCGGCCTCATCGACGGCATTGTGCCGGAACCCCCCGGCGGCGCTCATGAAAATCCGGACCTCGCGGCCGAAAACCTGCGTCAGGCCCTCCGCCGCTCCCTCGCCGGCCTGAACGCGGTGGGTACCGACCGCCTGGTGGAGCACCGTTATGCCAAATTCCGGCAGATGGGGAATTTCTTCGTATGAAGACCACCACCTGGTTGGCAGTCGCTTTCGTGGCTTTGGTGGTGGGCTGGCTGGTTTTCTCGACCTTTCACCAGGATAGGGTTCGCTGCAAGGTGTGCGTGAGTTTTCAGGGACAACGCGATTGCCGCACCGCCTCCGCCACCAACCGGGCGGAGGCGGTGCGCACGGCCGTCAGCAATGCATGCGCTCAACTTGCCTCGGGGGTGACCGCGACCACCCAGTGCGAGAATACGACTCCCGATTCCATCGACTGGCTCCGCTAATAACTCCAGGCTTTCACCGTCTAAGTCGATAGCCCTAAGTCTGTCGATACTTGGGTGTAAAATGACATATTGAACTCCTGTCCCGTCCCTGGCGTCTAAACTACTGGAAGCCATTGCAAAGGGAGCGTCGTGTTCTGTGAAGCCTAGAACCAAGATACTGATCTTTCTCGGAGCCCTAGTACTGGCCGGCGCCGGAATCTACGCCAGCACCGTGTACGGCAAGAGGGGCGTGGTCACGGTCCAGACCGCGCGGGTGGGACGGCAGGATTTGACCAGCTTAGTTACCGCTTCGGGCGAGATTAAGCCGAAGAACTACATCAATCTCGGCGCCAACGCCATGGGCCAGTTGTCGCAGATCTTGGTTAAGGAAGGCGACCGGGTGAAGCAGGGCCAGCTGTTGGCGCAGATTGAAGATGTGCAGCCGACTGCCGACGTGGCGGCCCAACAGGCCGCGTTGAGCTCTGCGGAATCCGACTCCGCCGCCTCCGAAGCGGGGCTAAAGGCTGCCGACGAAAACCTCCGAAGTTTGCAAGCCGACATAGAACGTAATCAAGCCGACCTGGCCCGCATGAAGGCCGAATTTGATCGCGCCGAGATGCTTTTCAAAGATCAGCTGCTCGCCCGCCAGGACTACGACTTGAAGAAGGCCACCTATGAAGCGCAACTGGCTGCGGTGCGGGAAGCCGAGGCGCGCGTAGTGCAAGCGCGGGCGCAACGCGAACAGACCGCGGCCCAGCTCGCTTCGCAGCAAAAACACATAGCTCAGGCAAGGGCCAGCCTCGCCCGGGTCACGGACGTGCTGCACAAGTTCACTGTGTTTGCGCCGCTGCCGGGAGTTGTCACCAACTTGCCGGTGCGCGTCGGCGAGACGGTGGTGATGGGGATTCAGAACTCGGCGGCCAGCACCATCATGACGATCGCCGACATGTCGCTGATCACCGCGGAGATCAAGGTGGATGAGAGCGACATCGTCAATGTGAAGCTCAATCAACTGGCCGATGTCACCATCGATGCGATTCCCAATCGTACGTTTAAAGGGCACGTGACCGAAATCGGCAATACGGCCATTGTTCGTTCCACTGGGGTAGCGGCTTCCCAGAGCGCCACCTCCAACCAGGAAGCTAAAGATTTTAAGGTGGTGGTTGCACTGGACAATCCGCCCGAGGAGGTTCGGCCGGGGCTTTCCTGCACCGCCAAGATCACCACAGCCACCCGCCAGCAGATCGTCACCATACCGATCCAGGCGCTGACCGTACGGGAAAAGGGTGACCTGGAAAAGAAGCCCGACCAGAGTGCCGCCCAGGCGGCCACCGTGGACCCTGCCAAAGAGAAGGCTAATAAGGAAGAGATTCAGGGCGTGTTTGTGATTTCGGGCGGACGGGCCGAGTTCCATAAGGTGGAAACGGGCATCACCGGTATTACAGATATCGAAGTGGTAAGCGGCCTCAACCCGGGAGATGAAATCGTCACCGGCACCTATCAAGTGATCCGCACTCTGCGCAATCGGGGCCAGGTGAAAGTGGATAACCGGGTGACCCAGCAGAAGACGTAAAAGCCGAGAACCCAGCATGGCAGCGTTGGCAGAAAAAGAACTCATTCAGCGCGGCGAGGAGTTGCGGCGGACCGGCGTCGTTATCCGCACGTACGACCTGTGGAAGACCTATGTCATGGGGGACCAGGAGATCCACGCGGTTTCGGGCGTCGACATCGAGATCAAGCGCGGCGAGTACGTGGCCATCATGGGGCCGTCGGGTTCCGGCAAATCGACCCTGATGAACCTGATCGGGTGCCTCGACTCGCCCACCAAGGGTCAATATTACATCAACGGCAACCTGGTCAGCGAAATGAGCGACGACGCGCTGGCTCGGATCCGCAACAAGGAAGTCGGCTTCGTGTTCCAGACCTTCAATCTGCTGGCGCGGGCCACGTCGCTGCACAATGTCGAGCTGCCGCTGATCTACGCGGGCCTGCCGTCGGCGCAGCGCCTGGAAAAAGCCAAGGAGGCTCTCAAAGCCGTTGACCTAGAACCGCGTATGTACCACCGGCCTAACGAGCTTTCCGGCGGCCAGCGGCAGCGCGTGGCCATCGCCCGGGCCCTGGTGAATCATCCTTCGATTCTGCTGGCGGATGAGCCGACCGGCGCGCTGGACACCGCTACCGGCAACGAAATCATGACGCTCTTCGAGCGGCTGTACGAGCAGGGCAATACCATTGTGCTAGTAACTCACGAGCACGATATTGCCATGCACGCCCACCGCATCATCCACATCCGCGACGGCAAGGTAGAGCGCGACGAGCAAGTGAAGTAGGCTTCAACCCGCGAGAGCTTTCAGCAGCGCCTCCATGGCTTCGTCGAAGCCGGTCTGGCCTTCCAGGTAGGGTTGCCAGAAACGGTCGAGCTTGTCCTTCTCCACAAGCGCACCGCGGTCCCAGAGCCGGTTGACCACGGCGTAGGGGCGGTGACCGGGAACCACCTTGGCGACGGAGTATCCCGCGGTATAGAAGATCAGCGAGTGAGAAAGAGAGCGAGGGGCGGTTACGCCGGACTTCTTGGCAATCTCTCTAATCGCCGCCTCGGTTGCGTCGTCCCATTGATGCATCGCTTCATGAAAGACGCTTTCCAAACCCTGCGTTCCTGCCTGAGCAGGATCCAGGCTGCCGACAACGATCAACCCGGCCGCGGTGGAGTAGGCCCCTCCCCATTGCGCATAGGCCACCATGTTGACGGCAAACCCCGCTTGCGGCCACTGAGTGCGGTATGCGCGGCTCACTTCACGCTCGACCGCGTTGCCATACTGAGCGATCAGCTTCTGCAGTTCCCGGATTCGTTGCTGATTGGCCGCGGTATGGCGGGGCCACCAGACTCGGCGGTAGATCGGGGCGGCCGCCGATAACGTCGCTCGTACGTCCGGGCCGAGCGCGGGTGGCAGTTTCTGGGCATTGTCTTCAATGCCGGCGATCGTTTTGGTCAGCGAGGTAAGGCGACGGTCGAACACCAGGTCTTGCTTGGAGACGGAAGCGGCATAGGTCGAAACGGCCTTGGCCCAAGCCGTCCGATCCGGTTCTGGAAGATCCAGTATTTCCTTAGTTTCTTCTGACGCGCCTGCTACGGGGCCGCGCCGGCTGTCTGGTTCGTTGTTCCGAGCCCGCCCCAACACATAGAGGAAGTGGTGGAGGTTCAGCCAGATACTCTGGCGAAACGTGAAGAGTCGTTCACTAGGCGTTGGCTGACCGCCCGACCGTTGGACGACTGCGAACGCCAGAGCGTGTATCATTGTTCGCCGCGAGACGAAATCCATCGGTGTCACCCTCCTTCGTAGATACAGACTGGCGGGAAGATAAAAGCGTGGAGTGTCTTTTTCAGGCTGGCCGTCACCGAGATCGTTAGCTCCGTAGTTTCGGGCCGTGTGTAAATGGCTAGCGTTCCAGGCTGATCTCCATGCCGATCAGTTCCTGGCGAATCTCGAACTTGCGGAAGCCGGTTTGGGAGATCATGCGCTCGAAATCGTCTTTGGTGTACGCACGCTTGAGCAGCATGAAGCGGAAGGCTCCTTTGGTGAAAATCGCGCTCGCCCAACTCAGCTGCAAGCCGTCTACATATTGGTTGATGGCCTCGCGAGCGGCGTCGCGGCGCAAGTCGATGATCAGCGCTTTTCCGCCGGGCCTCAACACGCGGTGCATCTCCTGGAGCGCCCGCACCGGTTCCGAGAAATTCTTGAAGGCTGCGCGGCACAACAGGAAAGCGAAAGCGCCTTCGGGAAACGGCATACGCGACGCGTTTCCAAGCCGGAAATCGACCTTTACGTTGGCTTCGGCGGCATTGCGCCGAGCGATTTCGACAAGAGTGTGGCTGATGTCCAAACCGGTCACATCACGGCCGAGTTTGGCCAGTTCGATGGCGAAATATCCCGGCCCAGGCGCCACCTCCAGCACTTTGGCGCCGGCAGGCAGTTCATCGGCCACACGACGCGCCAGTAGCTGATGCTCCTTCAAGTCCTTCAGCGTGGTGGAGGCATACCACCGCGCGACGAACCCTTCCATGCCCATGCCTTTGTAAGCTTTAACGGCTGCTTGTCCCATAAACTAAGTACCTCATTAAATAAGATACTTTTAGTATATGGTAATGTGAAGTGGATGTCAAGCCGAAAACGCGCGGAACTGATCCAGACGGTGGGGACCGAGGTGAGACGGTTTCTCGCCGGCGGTATTTTCTTCAACCTCAAAGTGGCCGAGGACATTGGGATCAACGCGACGGATCTCCAGTGCCTGAACGTTTTGGAGCTTCAGGGATCGGCGACTCCCACCGAGTTGGCCGGGTGGAGCCGGTTGACGACGGGAGGAATTACGGTGGTGCTCGATCGCCTGGAAAAGGCGGGGTTCATCCGGCGCGATCCGAATCCGAAGGATCGGCGCAGCACCATCATCCGACCGGTGATGCCGGCTTTCGCCAAGCTGGAGACCATCTACCGATCGAAGGCGGAAGGGTTGGCGAAAGCTCTCTCCTGCTACAACAACAGCGAACTCGAAACGATTGTGGATTTCTTTGTGAAGACGAATACAGCCGGCGCAGAGGAAAAGGGCTGATTGTCGATTATCCGACTGTCACGCGTTCGGGCGCCCGCCGCAGTTGCGGGAACAGCCACGTCCATAACGCCACCACTACGATGGTTCCGATGCCCCCTAGCACCACCGCCGGGACCGTGCCGAACCACTGTGCCGTAATGCCCGATTCGAACTGGCCTACTTCATTGGATGCGCCGATGAACACCATGTTTACGGCGCTGACCCGGCCGCGCATGTGATCCGGCGTGTTGAGCTGCACCATGGTGGAGCGCACTACTACGCTCACCATGTCGCAGGCGCCCGTGAGCGCCAGGGCGACCAGCGAGAGCGCTACGCTGCGCGACACTCCGAACAGCACGGTGAACAGACCGAAACCGCACACGCAACACAACATGAACGTTCCCTGGCGCTTGCCCAGGGGATGGTGCGCCAGCAGCAGCGCCGTAAGGATCGCCCCCACGCCCGGCGCGCTGCGCAGAATGCCGAGGCCCGTGGCGCCTACCGCCAGGATCTCGCGGGCATACACCGGCAGCAGTGCCACCGCGCCTCCCAGGAGCACGGCGAACAGGTCGAGCGAAATGGCTCCCAGGATGAACTTGTTTTTCCAAATGTAGTGGAGCCCTTCCCACACCATTTCCGGCGCTGCAGCCTTGCGCGAGCTCCGGACCAGCTTCATGTCAATGCGCGAATACAGGAGAAACGCCGCGAGGTAGGATACTGCCGCGAGGGCGTACACGGGCAGCGGACTGGCGGCCACTCCATAGATCAGGCCGCCGGCTATCGGGCCGAGAATGGTGGCGGTCTGGAACCATGACGACCCCCACGCGATGGCGTTGGCGAAGTGCGCCTCGGAAACCAGAGAAGGCAACAGCGCCTGGCTGGCCGGCATGCTGAACGCGCGCGCCGTGCCGTTCAACAGCAGCACGAGGTAGATGGGATAGATCGCTTTGATGCCGTGAATGGTGAACGCGAACAGCAGCACCGACACCAGTGCATAACCGGCGGCGCAGGTTTGGAGAATCCGCTTGCGCGGAAAGCGATCAGCCGCGTGTCCGGCGACCAGAAAAAGCAGAATTCCGGGAAGGAACTGCGCCAGGCCTACCAGCCCCAGGTCGAGTGGGCGATGGGTCAGCCCGTAAATCTGCCAGCCGACCGCCACGGCTTGCATTTCCGAAGCCAGCACCGAAAGCACGCGCGAGCCGGCATGGCGAAGGAAATTCGGGTAGCGGAGCGCCACCCGCGAGTCGGAGGGTTTTGACATTTGGGGCTAAACTGCCAGTTTCCCATACACGTAAACTGTAGAAATGGACTGGCAGCTGGATGGGCCTGAGGCGCGTGTGCTGGGAGCGCTTCTGGAGAAGGAGATCGCCACCCCCGAGTATTACCCGCTCTCTCTCAACGCGCTGGTGAATGCCTGCAACCAGAAATCGAACCGCGAGCCGGTGGTTTCGTACGACGAGGAGACTGTGGAGCAGGCCCTCGAATCACTGCGCACCAAGGGACTCGCGGTGCGGATCACGGGCCGCGACAGCCGCGTGCCCAAGCACGGCCAGCGCTTCACCGAGACGTTGAACCTGGGGCGGCGTGAGGCGGCGATCCTCTGCGTGTTACTGCTGCGCGGCCCGCAGACCGTGGGTGAGTTGCGCGGGCGCAGCGAGCGCCTCCACCAGTTCGATGACCTGGAGGCGGTGGAGAACACGCTCCAACACCTGGCCGAGTTGGGATTGGTGAAACGGCTGCCGCGCCAGCCGGGGTCGCGCGAGACGCGCTACACACATCTCCTTTCGGGCGATGTAGACGGAGCGGAGGAGACCGCGCCGACCGCAGCAGTTGCGCCTGCGCCATCCCGCGCGGTGGTTGCGGAAGAGCGCATCGCTGCGCTGGAGCGGGAGCTGGCCGGATTGCGGCGCGAGTTCGACGACTTCCGCCGGAGGTTCGAATGAGAATCGTTGCTCTCCTGCTGCTGGCGGCTGTGGCCCAAACCGTGGGCCACGCCGCCACCTTGCACTACTGGGTGGAACCTTGCACGAATCCAGAAACCGGCTGCCACACGGGCGATCCGGAACTGGCCGAGTGGGCGCTCCAAGCCTGGCAGGCCGCGACTGCCGGAAAACTCACCTTCGAAAAATCGGCGGACGTGGAGCACGCGCAGATCCGCGTGTACTGGGCTAACGGCAACCAAGGTCTGTATGGCGAGGCGCGCCCCATCGTGGTGAATGGCATTCGCGGCGCGGCGGTCTACGTGCTCCCGCCCGCCGACACTCCGCAGGATCCCCTGCTACGCGACACGATCGTGTATCTCACGTGTTTGCACGAAAGCGGGCACGCATTGGGATTGGCGCACACCGCTGCCTTTGCCGACATCATGTACAGCTTTCAATACGGCGGCGACATCCCGGAGTATTTTGGCCGCTACCGCCGTCTGCTTGCCGCTCGCGTGGACATTCGCAAGCACGCGGGTATGTCGGCTGACGACCGCAAACGGATTGTGCAACTGTATCAGTAGCAATGTGGCGCGTTTCAGCGCGGCGGATGAAACCGGTCCGCGGCGTCCGACTGCGGTTCTGGACTCTCGATATCGAGGTTCACCACCACCGGCTCTTGCCCGCTGCGGACTACCACGGCTTCCACGGGTTCATCGCGGCGGGCGTTGATCTCTTGGTGCGGGACATAGGGCGGCACGTAGATGAAATCGCCAGGGCCGGCCTCATCGACGTATTCCAGATTTTCGCCCCAACGGAATCGAGCGCGGCCTTTCACGATGTAGAGTATGGTTTCCAATTCGCCGTGGTGGTGCGCACCCGTCTTGGCGTCAGGCTGCACTACCACGGTTCCGGCCCATAGCTTCTGGGCGCCGGCGGTGGCGTGCGTGATGGCCGCCGCGCGCGTCATGCCGGGAGTCTGCGGCGTATTGCTGTCCAGTTCGCCGGCTCGTACGATGCGAATGCCGTGCGCTTTCCAATCCATGCCGCCATGCTAGCAAAAGCACCGCTTGCTTTGGTCACGGCTGGTCACTTTTGGCTCATCTGCCGGCAAACTCCTAGAATAGAGATGTGACTTCCAGTCCCGCGCTGCGAAACTTCGCTCGCTACGCCGCGTCCGTTTTGGCATACAACGTTGTGGTAGTTCTGTGGGGGGCCTTCGTGCGGGCGACCGGTTCTGGCGCGGGCTGCGGCAACCATTGGCCCCTGTGCAACGGAGTGGCCGTCCCGCAGGCGCCGGCACTGACCACCATCATCGAGTTCACGCACCGCGCCATGAGCGGAATCGATGTGGTGCTGGTGGGCATCCTGCTGGTGTGGGCCTGGCGGGTGTTTCCGCGAGGACATCTGGTGCGGCTGGGCGGAGTTCTCTCCGCGATATTTCTGACCACCGAAGCGCTCATCGGCGCGGCACTGGTGAAGTTGGAGCATGTAGCGCACAACGCGTCCGCCGGACGAGCGTATTCTCTCTCGGCGCACCTGATCAATACGCTTACGCTGCTGGCTTGCCTGACGCTGACGCTCTGGTGGGCGGCAGGCGGCGGAAGTCTACGCTTGCGGCAACGCGCCACCTGGCTGGCCGCGCCGGGAATTGTACTGGCCGTGCTCGTGGGCATCAGTGGAGCCATTGCCGCACTGGGAGATACGCTTTTCCCCGCGAGCTCGCTTGCGGCAGGTTTTCGGCAGGATTTCGACCCCGCTTCCAGCATCTTCCTCCGGCTGCGGCTGTTACATCCTCTGCTCGCCCTGATCACCGGCGGATGGCTGATCTTCTACGCCGAAGTCACCGCCTTCCGTTTGCCATCCAGTAAGAAGTACGCGCGGAAGATCGAAAGCATCGTGGGCCTGCAGATCCTCGCCGGCGCCAGCAACCTGTTACTACTTGCGCCGGTTTGGATGCAAATGGTGCACCTGCTGCTGGCCGACCTGGTCTGGATTTCTCTGGTGCTGCTGGTGGCCGTGGCCCTACAGGATTCGTCGCTTCCAGCCGATATGCATATCGATGAGATGGTTCCTCGTGTTGGTGGCCTCGAGCGCGCTGGCGCAAAACGCTCATGACGCCATGCAGGCTTCGATCGAGAAGCAGCGGGCATCGGTGGAAAAGCAGCGCGAGGCCGTGAAGAAGCAGGCCGAGTTGGCCGGACCCGGGTCTTTGCAGATGCCGCAGTTCGCCGAGTCGGAACCGGAACCGGCTTGCGATCCTATTCCTGCGGTGGATCCGATCATTGAGGGAGCTGCGAAAGCCGAGAAGGTGCAACCGGAACTGCTGCGCGCGGTGATCCAGCAGGAATCGCGATTCTATCCCTGTGCGGTCTCGCAGCACGGCGCCAAGGGGCTGATGCAGTTGATGCCCGATACCATCTCGCTCTTAGGAGTGAAGGACCCCTTCGATTCCAAACAAAACATCGAAGCGGGCGCCAAATACCTGAAGCAGATGATCGACCGCTATAAGGGCGATCTGGCGAAAGCTCTGGGCGCCTACAACGCTGGCCCTGCAACGGTGGACGAATCCAATGGCGTGCCGGACATCCCGGAAACCCGCAACTACGTGGACGCGATTCTACAAAGCCTGGGGAAGAAGTAGCTACACAAATTGCCCCGCGGCATGGCCCGACGCCCAGGCCCACTGAAAATTGAACCCGCCCAGGTGCCCGGTTACATCCAACACTTCGCCGACAAAATAGAGCCTCGGAACATTCTTGGCTTCAAATGTTTTGGAGGAAATCTCGTCCGTATCGACACCCCCGGCTGTCACCTCGGCCTTCTCAAAGCCTTCGGTCCCCGCAGGAATGAACCGCCACGCGTGCAGACTCTCTGACACCGTTTGGATTTCCGAATCGCTCCATGAGGCCAAGGGCTTCGAGATGCCGCGAAGCTCCAACCAGCGCTTGGCCAGCCGCTTGGGAAGAACCGTTCCCAGAATCGTGTGCGCTTCCGACCGGTCGGCCACCGCCCGTCGCTCCGCGAACAGGCGCGCCACACTACAGTCCGGCATCAGGTCGATCTCCACTTCGCAACCCGGCTCCCAATAGCTGGAGACTTGCAGGATCGCCGGGCCGCTGAGTCCCCGATGCGTGAAAAGCATCCTTTCCCGGAACACGGCGCCGCTAGCGCGGGCTGTGACCTCCAAGGAGACTCCGGCGAGATCGGCAAACTCCATCTGCTGTTGTTTCGCGAAGGTCAGCGGCGTCAGCGCCGGCCGGCAAGCCTGTACACGCAGCCCGAACTGGCGAGCCAGGCCGTATCCAAAGGACGTGGCGCCGATCTTAGGAATGGAAAGACCCCCAGTGGCCACTACGATCGATTCGGCTTGGAGTGTGGTTCGGTCAGTTTCCAGCCGAAAGCCGGACTTCGGTTCCACATTGCGAACGGTACAACCGGTATCGCAGGCGACGCCGGCTGCAGCGCACTCGGCTTCCAGAAGCGAAATGATCTCCCGCGCCGAGCCATCGCAAAAGAGCTGTCCGAGCGTTTTCTCGTGGTACGGTATGCGGTGTTTGCGCACTAGGGCAATGAAGTCCTGTGGGCTATACCTCGCCAGGGCTGACTTGGCAAAGTGTGGATTGGCTGACAGAAAGTTCTCCGGCCGGGTGTGCAGGTTCGTGAAATTGCAGCGGCCGCCGCCCGAGATCAGTATTTTGCGGCCGATCTGCGCGTTGTGCTCCAGTACTACCACCCGTCGGCCGCGCTTGCCTGCTTCGATGGCGCACATCAGGCCGGCGGCTCCCGCGCCGATCACGACCACATCGCTCTCGCGCTCTGCCATTCGCCCTATTTTGCCAGAGCATTTGAGAAATCCGGGTGGTATGCTCGGATTAAACGGGAGGCCTATGAGCCGAAAGATCCTCCTGCTTACGGGAGATGGCGGAGACAGCTACGAAGCTCTCTACGCCTTCCAGCGGTTTTTGGAAGCCCGCTGGGAGCCGGTGGTGGCTGCTCCTTCGCGACGCCGGCTGCACATGGTGATTCACGACGAGGAGCCGGGATGGTCCACGTACGTCGAGCGGCCCGGCCACTCGATCGAAGCCGATGTGGCAATCACAGCGGTAGCCGCCAGAGAATTTGCCGCGCTGGTGATTATCGGAGGCCGCGCCCCGGAATACCTGCGCAACGACCCGAGCGTTCTCTCCCTCATCCGCGAGTTTGCCCGGCAAGATAAGTACATCTGCGCGATCGGCCACGGAGTGAAGCTGGTAACGGCTGCCGATCTCGTCAATGGAAAGACGCTCACCGGTCATGAACACGTTCAGATCGAAGTGGAGCGCAGCGGCGGAACCTACGTCTCGAAGCCGGCAGTTCGCGATGGCCATCTGATTACCGGACAGACCTGGACGTCCCACCCCGAGTTCTATCGCGAAATATTTCAGGTTCTGGGCGAGACCGCGCGCACCGCGGGCTCGTGAAGGGAGCTGTGTGAACCGAGCCGTGACACCGGGGAGCCGGTGTTTCGCCGTTGGTTCTTAGTGCAGCGGACCGGTGAGCAGGGTCGCCGGCGCCAGGGTGCGGGTGCCCGCGAAATAGTTCTTTTCGCTCAAGCGGTGATAGAAATCACCAGCAATGCCCGCCGCCACAGGACCTGAAACGGGACGGCCTCCCGTCAGCAGCACCACCGCCACCAGTTTGCGGCCCGCCACTTCGTTGAACGATCCGAACCAACCCAGGTGCGCATTGCCCTCGGTGCAGGTACCGGTCTTGCCGGCGATCGGGTCCTCCTGCCGGGCGCGATGTGCGGTACCAAACTGAACTGCCCCGCGCATGCCAGGCTCGACTCCCGGAATGAGGGAGGCGATTTCCAGTTGGCGTTTCAACCGCGGGGCCAGGCTTGCAGCTTCTTGCGGCGTCCGCGGATACTGCAGATAGTAGAGATTACCGCCGTTGGCGACGGCGCTAATGAGAGCCGCTAGTTCCAAAGGCGTCTGCGAGATCTCTTCTCCAAAACTGGTCAGCATACCCACGCCGCCATTAGCGGGGGGAGCCGTTGGAAAGCGCCCGGGCTGTTCGCCGGGGATATCCAGGCCGGCCTTTTCCCCATAACCAAACTGGTGCGCGTAGCTGCTATACCTTTCGAAACCCAACCTCTGACCCAATGTGGCAAAGAAATAGTTGTTGGAGCGTGCCAGGGCATAGGTAAGGTCCATGCGCGCCCCGCCTAACCGGAGCTTCTCACCAGGCTCTATCACCTTTTCCGACAAAGCCGCCAGGGCAACCGAAACCTTGATCGTCGAGCAGGGCTGATAGCCTGGACTCAACGCCAACTTTTGGTTCACCATGGACAGTACCCGGCCGTTACTGGGATCAACCACTACGAACGAGCCGTTATAGGGACCCAACGATTCCACGGCCGCGCGTCGGATTTCCAAATCCTCGCCATCCACGTTATCGCCTTCGGTGGAATCGGCAAAGGTTGGCTCTGTCCAGGGGCCGCCGCGAACCACGCCGGTCAAAGGCGCTGCCACGTAAGAAGGCTTTACCACGGAACGGCTTGCCACGGTGGTTACGGCGGGTTTGGCCGTGAACGCCACGGTATGCACCAAGCGATGATGGTGCTTCTTTTTGGTTAAGGCGAAACCGGATCCAGCACACAAGGAGAGAATTGCTGTGATAATCAGAACACGGAGAAAAAAAGTAAGAGAGGCCCTATTCATAGTAACTTCGAGGGGAGATAATTCACCAAAGCCGTATTATTTTGGCCGGCCGGAGCAGCCGAACCGTACAACGTCTTCATTTTAGCACGCGGATATTCACAGCAGCCGTTCCACATGTAGGAAAATATGGCTATATCCACGGTATTCCTCTCCCGATAACCTCATCGACAGAAATACACCGGAAATGTACCCTTAAATATGTGGAAACCGCCCAGGTACTACTAGCCCTTCAATCCGAGATCGTGAAGTGCTGCCGCTGCCCCCGGCTGCGCGAGCATTGCGCCCAGGTCGCCGCCACGAAGCGCCGCGCCTACCGCGACTGCGATTATTGGGGCCAGCCGGTTCCAGCATTTGGCGACCCTCAGGCGCGTGTTTTGATCCTCGGGCTGGCCCCTGCGGCGCACGGAGCGAACCGTACCGGTCGCATGTTCACCGGGGACCGCTCGGGCGAATGGCTCTATCGAGCGCTGTATCAAACCGGCTTTGCCTCGCAGGCCACCAGCGTCGCGCGCGATGACGGCCTCACACTCCACGACGCCTACATCACCGCCGCCGCCCGTTGCGCGCCGCCTGACAACAAGCCGGAGCGGCAGGAACTCCTCAATTGCCGGCCGTTTCTGGAACGGGAGTTGGACCTGTTGACGCATGTGACGGTGGTGGTAGCGCTCGGTAAGATCGCCTTCGATCACTATCTGGAGGTGTTGAAGTCCAGGGGTGTCATTCGCAGCCGCGCACCGTTCGCCTTTGGCCATAACCGCCAGTTCACCACCGCGCCCGGGCAACCGGTGCTGATCAGTTCCTATCACCCCAGCCAGCAGAACACCTCCACAGGGAAGCTGACCGAGCGGATGTTGCTGGATGTGTTTCGCAAGGCGCGCAAGCTGGCCGAGTAACCCAGCATGATATGATTCTTCCGTAGTGGTACTCGGGGCCGACGTCACCCAAGCTCAAATCGAGCGTATTCTACAGAACAAAACTCTCCGGCTCTCGGAGGTGCAGCGCCGTCTACTCACCTACCTGGCCGAGAGATCCCTGGCCGGACAGGCCGACGACCTCAAGGAATACGTCATCGGGATCGACGCGTTCGGCAAGCCCTCCTCCTACGATCCGCGTCAGGAGTCGGTGGTCCGCATGCATGTGGCGCGTCTGCGACAGAAGCTTGCGGAGTACTATCGCACCGAAGGCGCCGCCGACCCCATCATCGTTGACGTTCCCAAGGGTGGATTTAAGATCACGTTCGAACCCCGCCCGGCGCCGGCAGCCTCAGTCGTGGAGAAACCGCGCAGCCGCTGGATCCGCAAAGAGGTGTGGGCGGCGGGCATCATGGTTTTATTGGCGGGGGTCGCTTACCTCGCGGCATACTCTCCGAAGCCGCAACCGGCGATTGTAGAAGCCAGCCCTTGGAGCCCGGACCTCCAGCAACTCTGGACGCCGCTCCTCTCGCCCACGCGACCCCTGGTGGTTTGTATCGCCAATCCCACGTTTGGCATGGCAAGTGGCGCGTTCCGTTTGGGGCAGTTTCTGGGTTCGCGCAAGCCGGACCTTTTGGTAACACAGGGAGAGCAGCTCTCTATGCCGGAAGTCGCCATGAACAACATAGTGTTTCTCGGACCGACAACCGGCAACCGCCAGGCGCAGTCCCTTCCCGGGAATCAACAGATTGTCCTCGAAGCAAATGGAATACGAAACCTGCGGCCGCTGGCAGGGGAGCTGGCCTTCGTCTCTGACCGCACGGCCGCCGACGGCAAGGGCGTCGAAGAGAGCTACGCGTTGATCAGCCACTTGCCCGGTTTGTACGGGAATGGAGACTTTTTGTATCTTTCCGGCAATCGGGCAGCCAGCGTGATGGCGGCGGTCAAGGTGTTCACTGATCCGATGCTCGCCGGAGCGCTGGTCAGAAGCCTGAAGACTCCTGCCGGAATCATTCCGCGGTATTATCAGGCCGTATTGCGGGTGCGCTCGATGGACGAAATGCCTGTGGACGTTTCCACGGTGCTTCACCGCGATCTGTCTTTCGTGCCTAACCCGCCTGCGAAACCTTAGCTGGCGAGCGCTTTAATTCGCAAATGCAGTTTGGATTTGTAGCGTGCCGCGGTGTTGGTCTTGATGGCGCCGTTCTTGGCCGCGCGATCGATCAACGAAAAGGTTTGCGGAAGCAGCTCAATCGCCTTGGGGGCGTTCTTTTCCTGGATAGCGCGCCGCACAGAGCGGATCTGGTGCCGTAGCCGGGTTCTGTTCTGACGGTTGAATTCCGTGCGCCGGGCTGTTTGGCCCACACGCTTCAGTGCGGAGTAAGTATTGGCCATACAATCAGTTCGAGTTTTCAGGATAGCGCAGCCCGGGTCCTTCCGGCAAGCGCCAGTGGCACCCGTGCGTCTTCCCCAAGACGACGGAGCATTGAGGCATTCAGCCATACCGCAACTCGCCGCGGGTGTAGAATGGTCCCCGACTACGCAGTCGCAACCAATTCCACACTCAGAGGGTGTTTATGAGCCGGAACTTCAATCGCAGATCGTTTCTCGGTGGAGCAGCATTAGGAGGCGCATCGTTGGCAAGCGCCGTGGGCAGTGCATGGCAGCGCGCCTACGCGTCCGAAATCAAAGGCGCATCGGCAGGACCCGTTGTGAACACCTCCGCCGGCAAGATTCGCGGCGTGGTGCAGGACAAGGTCAACGCCTTCCGTGGAATTTCCTATGGCGCTCCGACGGCCGGCGATCGGCGCTTCCTGCCGCCCGCCAAGCCGGAGTCGTGGACCGGCGTCAAGGAGACTGCCGACTGGGGGCTGGAAGCGCCTCAGGGACCGCACACCGAAATTCCTGAGGTTGCGGGTACCATTCCCAAGCAGGGCCATAGCGAAGACTGCCTGCACCTCAACGTCTGGACGAACAGTCTGAGCGGCAAGCGTCCCGTAATGGTCTGGCTCCATGGCGGCGGGTTTACCAGCGGCTCCGGCAGCTACACTATGTATGACGGCGCCAACATGGCGCGCAAGCACGACGTAGTTACTCTCACGCTGAACCACCGGCTCAACTCCTTCGGCTTCCTTTATCTTGCGGATCTCGGTGGCGAGAGATTTGTGCACGCCTCCAACGCCGGCATGTTGGACATCGTAGCCGCGCTCGAATGGGTCCGGGACAACATCGCGAACTTCGGCGGCGATCCCAAGAACGTCACCATTTTCGGACAGTCCGGCGGGGCAGGGAAGGTGAGCACGCTGCTGGCGATGCCTCAGGCCAAGGGGTTGTTCCACCGTGCGATCGTGCAGAGCGGCGCGAACATCAGGGGCGTCACGCGCGCCGACGCTACCAAAAGCGCCGAAATGCTGATGGCGAAGTTGGGAGTCAAAGAGGCCGCCGAGTTGCAGAAGGTGCCCATGGACGATCTGGTGCAGGCCACGTTGGGCACCCAAGGGCTGAGGCTCGCGCCGGTGGTGGACGGCCACACCCTGCCCGCCGATCCGTTCGATCCTGCAGCGCCGGCCATCTCGGCCGATGTTCCTTTGCTCATTGGCTCGGTGGAGTACGAAGTCAACTTCTTCCCGTTTACCAAATTCGATCCCATCGATGATGCCGGCCTGCACGCCGCAGTGAAGCAAAACAGCCGGGCCAGCGACACCGATGTGGATAAACTGATCGCGGTCTACCGGAAGGGACGGCCGAATGTCCCCAACGTCGAGCTTGCCCAAATTATGGCGTCCGACAATTTCGCCGCGGGAGTCCTCACGGAGGCGGAGCGCAAATCGGCACAGAAGGCGCCGGTCTACATGTACTACTTCACCTGGAAGTCGCCGGTGCGCGATGGCAAGTTGAAGGCGTACCACACGCTGGAGATCCCCTTCGTTCTGGAAAACGTGGATGAGGCGAAATCCATGACCGGCTCGGGCGCGGACCGCTATCCGCTCCAGGAGAAGATGAGCGGCGCATGGGCCGCCTTTGCGCGCGGCGGGAACCCCAACCACAAAGGCCTTCCCAACTGGCCGGCGTTTAAAACGGATCAACGCGCTACTATGGTCCTGGACAACGAGTGCCAGGTGGTAAACGACCCGCACGGCGAGGAACGGCAGGCGCGCGCGGCGCTCCGGCAGGGCTAGCGCTACCGAGCCCCGACCGTAAGGGAGCGGAGGTCGCCTGGTTTCCGTGGCAGAATGAATATATCCGGCCGCAAGATGTGCCGGACGGGGATCGAGTACGGAATTCCTCCCGTTACTTGCGAACGAATCGCGAACACAGCTAAAATCAACGGGTTTGTACATATTGCAGGAGGAGTCATGGCAGTTGAGCAGAAGGTGAAGCAGATCATCGTCGAGCAGCTGGGCGTGGACGAGAGTCAGGTCGACAACAATGCGTCATTTGTCGACGACCTCGGCGCCGATTCGCTGGACATCGTGGAGCTGGTAATGGCCTTCGAGGAGGCCTTCGAGCTGGAGATTCCAGACGAGGACGCTGAAAAGATCGCCACCGTCAAGGACGCCATCGATTACATCGAAGCCAAGACTGCCAAGAAGTAGCCGCTTTTCTCACCAGGAGAACGCATTGTCGCGAAGAGTGGTCATCACTGGTGTGGGCTTGCTGACGCCGCTGGGGATCGGGACCGAGACGTCGTGGGAAGGTATTCGGTCGGGCAGATCCGGCATCGGCCCTATCAGCCAGTTTGATGCGTCGGCTTTTTCATGCCGCATCGCTGGAGAAGTGAAGGGTTTCGACCCGGCCCGTTACATCGAGAAAAAAGAGATCAAGAAGATGGGGCGCTTCATCCAGTTCGCCATCGCGGCGGCGGAGTGCGCCCTGAGCAGCTCGGGCTTTAAGGTGACGCCAGAGAACGCCGAGCAGGTGGGTGTTTATATTGGAAGCGGTATCGGCGGATTTGAGGTGATCGAGCGCGAGCACAAGGCTCTGCTGGAGCACGGACCGCGCCGCATTTCCCCGTTTTTCATTCCCGCCACGATCATCAACCTCGCTTCGGGACAGGTTTCCATCCGTAGCGGCGCGAAGGGGCCCAATTCGGCCACGGCTACCGCCTGCACCACCAGCGCCCATTCCATCGGTGATTCCTTCCGCATTATCCAGCGCGGAGAGGCCGACGTGATGATCTGCGGCGGCACCGAGGCGTGCATTACGCCCATGGGGATCGGCGGGTTCGCTGCTATGCGCGCACTCTCCACGCGCAATGAAGACCCGGCGCGCGCGTCGCGTCCCTGGGACCGCGACCGCGATGGATTCGTAGTGGGGGAAGGTGCCGGCATCCTCATCCTGGAAGAGTTGCAATCCGCCCGCAGCCGCAACGCGCGCATCCTTGCGGAACTAGTGGGCTACGGCATGAGCGCCGACGCGTTCCACGTCACCGCGCCGCCGGATGACGGCGATGGCGCTTACCGCGTGATGCGCAATGCCCTGCGCGATGCTGCCATCGGCCCAGAGCAGGTGCAGTACGTCAATGCGCACGGGACTTCCACTGAAGTGGGCGACCGCATTGAGACCGAAGCGCTTAAACGTGCCTTCGGCGAGCATGCCTACAAGCTGGCCGTCAGTTCCACCAAGTCGATGACCGGCCACTTGCTGGGCGGCGCCGGCGGGCTGGAAGCCGGAATCACGGTGCTGGCTCTCCGCGACCAGATCGCCCCGCCCACTATGAACCTCGAGAATCCGGACCCGGTTTGCGACCTCGACTATGTGCCCAACCGGGCTCGGGCTATGAAGATCGATTACGCTCTCTCCAATAGCTTCGGTTTCGGCGGCACCAATGGCTGCCTTATTTTCAAGCGATATCAGGGATGAAAATAATCATTGCGATTAAGCAGGTGCCCGCACGGGACTCGCAATTGCGCATTGCCTCGTCCAAGAAGTGGATAGAGGATGCCGATCTCACTTACGAGATCAACGAACCGGACGCCTACGCGCTGGAAGCGGGACTGCAACTGAAAGAGCAGCACGGCGGTGAGGCCGTAGTTATCTGTGCCGGCCCCGCGCGTGCCGCGCAGACCATTCGGGAAGCGCTCGCCAAGGGCGCGGACCGCGCTATCCATATTGAGGATGACAAGCTGGACGCCTTCGATCCGCTGGCCACCGCCAACCTGCTGGCGGCGGCGCTTCGCCCCGAAGCTCCCGATCTCATTCTTACCGGTCTGCAATCCGATGACCTCGGCTACGGGCAAACCGGCGTCATTCTGGCGGAGCTAATGGGACTGCCGCACGCGACCCTCATCATGCAGGTGGAGAAGCAGGGGGACGGCATTCGCGTGAAGCGGGAGCTGGAAGATGGGTGGTTCCAACACGTCGACATGCCGTTGCCGGCGCTGCTCACCATCCAATCGGGCATCAGCAAGCTCCGCTACGCGACGCTGATGGGAATCAAGAAGGCCAAGACCAAAGAGATCAAACGGCTGACCGCGGGCGAATTGGGCACTGCGCCTCCAGCTCCCAAGATCACCGTGGATCGCGTGTACCTTCCCGAGCATACCAAGCATACGCAGCTCTTCGACGGCAGTCCCAAGGAAGCGGCGGCCAAGCTGGCGGAGAAGCTGAAATTCGAGGCGCGGGTCATATGAGTATCCTGGCGGTTCTGGAGCACAATGGACAAGCGTTTCACCGCATGTCCTGGGAGACCCTCGCGGCCGCGCAGCAGCTCGCGAAGGAAACCAATAGCGCCGTGGCAGCCGCGCTCGTGCGGGCGGGCGGCCAAAGCTCTGCCGGCGAACTGGCCCGCAAGCAACTCGAGAAGGTCTACCTGGTCGACCACGAATTACTGAAAGACTATACCCCCGACGGGTACTCGCTGGCTCTGCGGCAGCTCATTGACCAAGTAAAGCCTTCCCTGGTTCTGTTCCCGCATACCTACCAGGTCCGCGACTTCCTGCCGAAGCTGGCGACTTCGCTCGGCAAGGTAGCCGTCAGCGACGTGGTTTCGCACCGTGTCGATAACGGGCAACTCGTCCTGGTTCGCCAACTCTTCCAAGGCAAGGTGAACGTGGATGTACGGTTTGCGGTAGAGCCGCCAAACTTGGCGTCGCTGCAGGCGGGTGCGTATCGTGCTGATCAGGTGGCCGAAGGCGCAGCGCCGGTGGAGGTGGTGAAGCCTCAGCTTTCACCGGCCGACATTCGAATCAAGCCGCTGGAGCTATTCCGCGAATCGCAGCGCGCTGTTGATCTGGGCGCCGCCGAGTTAATCGTATCGGTGGGACGCGGCATCAAGGAACCCGAAAACATCGCGCTGGTGCAGAAGCTTGCTGACGTGCTCGGGGCGGAACTGGCCGCCTCGCGCCCCATCTGCGATGCGGGCTGGCTTCCTATGGAGCGGCAGGTGGGCAGCTCCGGACAGACGGTTGCCCCTAAGATGTACCTGGCGGTTGGGATCTCCGGCGCTATTCAGCACCTGGTGGGCATGAAAGGCTCGCGGACTGTGGTGGCGATTAATAAGGACGCGAACGCGCCAATTTTCGAAATAGCCGATTACGGTATCGTGGGCGATCTGTTCCAGGTGGTGCCGGAGCTTATCGATGCAATTCAGAAACTGAAGTAGCTCGGTGACTTAACGGTATCTTTTGATCCGTGTACACCGCTCAAAAGTGGTGGCGGGTACTGTAAACTTCGGTAAATGATACGTAACACTTGACTTCGGTCTAGTCCCTGGTTATACTCTCTCAAATCGCGCCGCATTGTCCTCCCCCAATGCAAATCGCAACTTTTGGTGCCCTGTCAGCGTCATATTAAACCTGAAGTCTGCTGAGGCATCAGGGTAGAGAGAAGCATCAGGGTAGAGAGAAAGTGGTAAATATTATGAAAAACGGACCCAAGCTAACCACATATCGGAACATGCTGGAAAAGAAAGCCGAGGAAGTCCGTCGGAGTATGTCCGCACAAAAAGCGGCACAGGTAGTCGCACGGCTGGATGTGCCCTCCGACGAGGGTGACCTGAGCCAGCAACATCACGAGGAATGGATTTTCCTGAACCGTAACACCATCGACATCAAGTTGCTGCGCGAAATTGCCGACGCGTTGCTGCGGATCGAGCATGGGAACTACGGCGTCTGTCTGGAATGCGAAGAGCCAATTTCGGTCAAGCGGCTGGAAGCTGTGCCGTGGGCCCGCTATTGCGTAGCGTGCCAGGAAAATATCGCGGCGCGCGCGGCTCTGGGCGACCCGGTAGGCGACTACCAGGAAGCCGATCGATGACGCTGGTCGATCTGCGCAAGCTGTCGATCCGAAAACATTTGAAAATCCGGTTCCAGCTCAGCAACGGGATGGAGTGTGTCATTACCGAGCACGGCTTGGCACAAGTTCCCACACTCCAGCGGGTTCCGGGTTTCAACCTGGAGCAGGAATTGTCTTCGGTCTCCGAATTCGTGCTCGAGCCGGTGGGCGCAGCTGCCAAGAGGCCGGTGGTAGCTCCGAAAGCAATCGGCCGCGAGGAACTTACCTCCTTGATCGGCTCTTCACCGACGGCAGCCGCCGAGCACGAAGACGAATAATCCGCGGCGCCTCCGTCCACGATTCACTCCCTGTTGATTTGAGCAGCGCAGGCACGGCTCCGCCCGTCCCTTTTACAGCCGTGAATAGTTGTACAATACAATCGCCGTTTGTACGCTGCTGTGCTTTCCCGAAAGGGTTTGGGGGACTGAATGGAAAAACCGGCGCAAAACATTCAAGACAGTTTTTTGAACAACGCACGAAAGGACAAGATCGTCCTCACCATTTACCTCATGAGCGGAGTAAAACTCTCGGGCCGCATTAAGAGTTTCGACAAATACTCCTTGGTTTTGGAAACCAATAATCAGGAACAGCTGATTTTTAAACACGCCATTTCCACCGTCGTGACTCAGAAGATGGCGCACTCCTACGCCGCAAGCTCGCAAATGGCCGCACAGACCAACGCGATGGCTAGTGCCCCCGGAACGCCGGCGCACGAGAACTCTCCGGAGGGGTAGCACACGCCGCTCCAGATTGCCGTCCGGGAACGGGTCATCCTCGTCGGGCTGGAATGGAAGACGCGCGGGAGCCGCCGTGCGAGTGGCGACCGCACTTCCGAATCGCTCGATGAGTTGGCCGAACTCGCTGTCAGTGCGGGTGGGGCGATCGTCGAGCGGATCGTGCAATCGCGCCCGGCGCCCGAGGCAGCCACCCTCATCGGCCAGGGCAAAGTAGAGGAGATCGCTGCCGCGGTCCACTCCGGCGCTGTGGATGCGGTCATCTTCGACCACGATTTGACGCCGACTCAGCAGCGAAACCTGGAAAAGGCCATCGGTTCCAAGGTTATCGACCGCACCCAGCTCATCCTCGATATTTTCGCTTCGCGTGCGCGTACCCGTGAGGGCCGCTTGCAAGTGGAGCTGGCGCAGCTCAACTACATGCTGCCGCGGCTCAGCGGCCATGGTGTGGAGATGTCGCGTCTGGGTGGCGGCATCGGTACCCGCGGTCCCGGCGAAACGCAACTCGAGACCGACCGCCGCCGGATCGCCAAGCGCATCAAGAAAATCGAAGAAGATCTGGAGGGCGTGCGTGCTGGCCGCGCTTTGCACCGGCGCCGCCGCACAGCCGTGCCCCTGGCCACACTGGCCATGGCCGGGTACACCAACGCCGGCAAATCAACGCTGTTCAACCGCCTGACCCAGGCTGATGTTTTGGCCGACGCGCGCATGTTCGCCACGCTTGACCCTACGGTCCGGCCGCTGGTGTTGCCTTCCCGAAGACGGGCGTTGGCGAGCGACACGGTGGGCTTCATCCGCAACCTGCCCACCACGCTGGTGAAGGCTTTCCGCGCGACGTTAGAGGAAGTGAAAGAATCGGCCATGATCCTGCACGTAGTGGATGCTTCCTCGCCTGCCGCCCACGAACACACGGCACATGTCCACAAAGTGCTGACGGAAATCGGGGCCGCCGAGATTCCGCAGTTACTGGTGATGAATAAGATCGATCGCCTGCCCGGCGGTGACGCCGATTTCGAAGCGCTGCGGCGCAGACTGCAGGGTGCGACCGGAGAACATGCCGAGTTGCGGGCGGTGGCGGTCTCGGGGCTTACGGGGACAGGCGTCGACAGACTCTTAGCCACCATTGATGAATGCCTTCCTTTGGACCCGGTGGTTCGAACCACTTTGCGGCTGCCCGTGGGCGACGGCGCCACCATGGCTTTACTGCATGCCCTGGGACGGGTGCTCGACGTGCGTTATGAGGCCGATTTCTGCGAAGTGAGTGCCGAGATTCCGGAGTCGCTCCAGCGTCGATTGAACCTTGCCCAGTAGTCCAATGAAGTGTGGAAAAAACTGTGGGAAATGCCTGGCTGAGAGCGGTCAAGTACTGTGATTTTTGTAAGTTACAACGAATTGACCCACATCTCAGCACCGCCGGTAAAGCACTGAGCAAAAAGCGCTTGATTCGAGCCGAAGGGGACCAATCTAGTCCTCGAACGGCGGGCCGCATTCGGCTGCGGGTCCAGCGAGCTTTTCCACAATTGTGTCTGATAAACTTTGGATATCCGTAAGGCGGCGTAGCTCAGCTGGCTAGAGCGAGGGTCTCATAATCCCTAGGTCCGCGGTTCGAGTCCGCGCGCCGCCACCAATTTGCTCAAGCGCTCCTTCTTCAGGTCCTGATTGAATTCTGTCGATCCCTACGAGGGTTGCTGTGAACCCTCGGCTCTACGCCATTAATGGGGGCAGCTACCGCTCCTGACGAACTCACGAACACATAATCTTAACCCTCAAACGGTAGTTGTTGAAGTTGCGGAAGCCATAAGCTTGCCGTTGCAGCACCTCCATTTTGGTGTGAAAGCC
>DASZIV010000022.1:0-36597 GCA_035948775.1 Bryobacteraceae bacterium | reverse complement strand
CCTCCAGCATCATTTTTCGTAAATGGGTCACAGGGACCTCCTTGTGACCCACAAGATATCCTCACCCCCAGCCGATTGCCGCTACCTTTACCCACGCGTAGCGTCCGCCGTGCCAGCGGCTTCGTTCAAACGCCGATCACGGGAATCATGAGCGAAGTGTCGCTGACCCCTGAATTATCTGCAGCGGGCAAAGCGCCTCAGAAACAGCCTTGTTGGTCGGCAATTCGCAAAGACGGTGGCCTCGAGTCTTAAGTTAACGGTTAAGGGGGCGGACCCCCGTCCCGCGGCCGGCCCCCTGGCCTTACGGCAGACCAAACGTGAACAAAGCACTGCCCACCTGGATGCTGACGTATTGCTTATCGCCGACCATATAAGTCATGGGTCCCGCCGCTACCGAACGGCCGAGGCTGGTCTCCCACAAGGTCTTGCCGTCACGGGCATCGAGCGCGTAGAACCCACCCTGGCGATCGCCGCTGAAGAGCACGTTGGAAGCCGTGGTGAGAATTCCGGCCTCGGTCCCGGGTACTGCCAGGCGATGAGTCCATTTCCGTTCGCCGGTATTCGGGTCCATGGCAATGATCGAGCTGAATACGTCGTCGGTCGTCGACCCGGGAAGCGGAAACTTGCCGGCGAAGCTCGCGCCTTCGTGAAACTCCGGCGGCGCTTCGTCTTTCACGTAAGTGGTGGAGCTGTTCTCCCACGCCGGGATGTAGAACAGGCCGGTCGCGGGGCTAAAGGAGGGGTTATACCAGTTGGTGCCTCCCTGGTTTCCGGGGTAAACCAAAGTGCCCGCCTGGGTTGGCACAATACCAGGCGTGGCCATTGGGCGGCCTTTCTCGTCAAAACCCGTTGCCCAGTTCACCTTCGTGAACGGCTTGCCCAGCAGAAACTGTCCGCTGGTGCGGTCCAGCACGTAGAACATACCGTTGCGATTGGCCCATAACATCGTCTTGCGCGGGCTGCCCTTGAATTGGATATCCGCCAGCACCGGCACCTGCGTAGCATCCCAATCGAATTCATTGTGCGGCGAGAATTGGTAATGCCACTTCAGCTTGCCGGTATCGGCGTCGAGCGCGATCACCGAGGAACTATAGAGGTTATCGCCCAGGCGGGCGTCTCCATCCCAATCCGGCCCGGCATTCCCGGTTCCCCAGTAGGTCAGGTTGGTTTCGGGATCATAGGAACCCGTCACCCAGATGGGCGCGCCGCCGTGCATCCACGACTCGTTGGGCTTGCCGTCTTTGCCTAGCCAGGTCTCATAACCGGTCTCTCCGGGTCCCGGCACGGTGTTGAAGCGCCAGACCTCTTTGCCGGTGTTCGCATCCCACGCTCCGATAAAACCGCGGATTCCGTGCTCGCCACCGGCGACTCCCGCGATCACTTTGTCCTTGATCACTAAAGGAGCGTGGGTCATCGAGTATTGCTGTTTATAGTCGGCGACCTGGGTGTTCCACAACTCTTTTCCGGTGCGGGCGTCGATCGCGATTAATTGCGAATCGAGAGACGCCAGAAATAGTTTGTTACCCAGAATGGCCACCCCGCGTGTCAGGTTGCCGCAGCAGGGATTTCGGGTTTCGGGTGCGGGTTTGTGCCGGTAGGTCCAGATGGTCTTGCCGGTCGCGGCCTCGAGCGCGATGACATCGTTGGGGCTCTGGATGGTGTACATCACGCCATCGACCACCAGCGGCGTCACCTCGTGCTTATCGAGCGAGCGCGATTGGAACACCCATTTCAGAACGAGATCTTTGGCATTGCTCGGATTGATCTGCGTGAGCAGACTGTGACGCTGGCTTTGCGTGGTGCCGGAATACGTGAGCCAGTTCTGCGGTTCTTTGGCAGCGCCGAGGATTCGTTCGAAGGGAACGCTGGTAACGGGCGCCTCCCGGTTGACCGGGGCCTGGTCCAGGCCCTGACCGAAGGCGAGCGCTGCGAGGGTTGGTAGTAGAAGCCCTTGTATTTTCACTTTGCACAATTTTACAGCAAATGTGGGTGCGGGAAGATCTACCGAATCCCGGCGGGGCCCTCTATTTGGGCGGCCGCCATCGTTTTCGCTGTTGTATACTCAATTCCCGAACGAGGAAAGGGCCCGATATGAAAACGTGGTGGTTGATGGGTCTCGCGGCCGGCGCAGCGCTGGCGCAGCCGGCGCCGCACATGCCGGCATATCCGCGGGTGGACGACACCGCCGGTTATAAGGTGGACGCGAACTGGCCCCAGGAAAAGCCGCCAGGCGGCGAGTGGACCGCGGCCATGTCCAGCGTGGCGATTGCTCCGGATGGCAATGTGTGGACGTTTAACCGCGGCAAGATTCCGGTGCAGGTATACACGCCGGAAGGCAGGCTGGTGAAGTCCTGGGGCGAGGGCGGCCTCTTCAAGAATCCGCATACTGTCCGGTTCGACAACGCCGGAAATCTCTGGTTGGTCGACACCGGAACCAATACCGTGCGCCGCTTCACGACAGACGGCAAGGTGCTGATGACCATTGGAACGCCGGATCAGGCCGGCGCGGACGAGACGCACTTGAACCAGCCGAACGACGTGGCCGTCGCAGCCAATGGCGACGTCTACATCAGCGACGGGTACGGCAACGACCGCGTCGTGGTGTTCGACAAGCGCGGCAAGTTCGTCCGGACGTGGGGCAAGCTCGGCACCGGTCCCGGAGAGTTCAGCCAGCCGCATTCCCTGGTTCTGGATTCCAAGGGCCGCGTGTACGTCGCCGATCGCAACAACTCGCGCATCCAGGTCTTCGACGCGAAGGGCAAGTTCCTTACGGAATGGAAGAACATCATTACACCCTGGGCGCTTTTCATTACGAAGAACGACGAGATCTATGTGTGTGGCAGTTCGCCCACGCTCTGGTCCGAAATTCCTGCCAGCCAGACGGCGTTGGCCACTCCTCCCAAGGACCAGCTCTTCCTGAAACTCGATACCGAAGGACGCCTGAAGCAGCTTTGGGCTTTTCCGAGGGGCGAGAACGGCAAAGAGAAACCGGGCCAGGTGAACTGGATCCACTCGATGGCCGTGGCCGCGGATGGCAGCCTGTATTTCGCGGAGGTCCAAGCCAAGCGAGCCGAGAAGTTTGTGCCGGCGGGCACGCAGGTTCCCGTGTTGAGTTCGAGCCGATAACCAGGAGCGGGCTATGTACATTTCCACTTTTCATCTGATGCCGCATCGGGAACTACCCGATGATTTCGAAAAACGCTACTCGTCCATCTGGGTGACGCCGCCATTTCATGAGCTGGCGGACGCCAAGCGGGTGGGCCAGTATTACAACTGGACGTTCGACGAACTGATCGCCGCGGCCCACGCGGGGTCCGATGGCATCTGCACCAACGAACACCACCAGAACGCGTACGGGTTCATGCCCAGCCCGAACCTGATGGGCTCGGTGCTGGCGCGCGCCACCGCCGGCCTGGATTGCGCGATTGTCCAGATGGGCGCCACTCTGCCGGCTACGCAGCCGCCTACACGCATCGCCGAGGAGTATGCCATGCTCGACTGCATCAGCGGCGGACGGCTGGTGGCGGGCATGCCGCTGGGAACCCCGATGGACATCAATCTCTGCTACGGTGTGACGCCGATCGAACAGCGCGAGCGATACCGTGAGGCGCACGACTTGATTCTCAAGGCGTGGACGTCACGCGAGCCTTTTGCGTGGAACGGGAAGTACACGCAGCTCGGCATGGTGAACCTCTGGCCGCGGCCGATCCAACAGCCTCATCCGCCGGTGTGGGTGCCGGGCAGCGGCAGTACCAGCACCTTCTACTACGCTGCCCAGCACAACCATTGCTATTGCTTCTTGAGCTATTTCGGCTATCAGAGCGCCCTGCGCAGCGTGGAGAAATATTGGAGCGTGTGCCAGGAGACGGGGCGCGACCTGAATCCGCATCGGCTTGGCTTCCTGCAACTGGTCGGTGTGTCGGAGACCGACGAGCAGGCCGAGAAGGATTACGCCAAGCACGTGGAGTACTTCTACCACAAGGGTCTGCATGTGCCGCCGGAGTGGATGGGAGTGCCCGGTCACCAGGACTATCAGAGCCTCGCCAATTCCATGCGCAATCCGATGATCGCGAATGCATTCACGTCCCTCAAGCAGAAGCGCTTCAAAGATTTCGTGAAGGACCGGTACGTGGTGTGCGGCAGCCCGGCCACGGTGCGTGACCAGCTCAAGGACCTGGTGGCGAAACTGAGAGTTGGAAACTTGATGGTACTGCTGCATATCGGGTCAATGCCGCACGAACTGACGATGAAGAACATTCAGCTATTCTTCCGAGAGGTGGCGCCGGCGCTTCGCTCCACTTGGGATGACGAGTGGGAGAACCAATGGTGGCCGGCCGGGCTGCGCAAGAAGACCGCGCAGGAGGCGACCGCATGACCGCCGTTACCGATCGCCGCGTGACCGTGTGGCAGAAGAAGATCAACCCCAATATCAAGGTGGCGGGCAGCGGGTCGCCCGTCGTCTTTCTGCATGGCGCCGGGGGCTTGGTGTGGGACGAGTTTCTGGACCGCCTGGCCGAGCGCCACAGGGTGTATGCTCCCGAGCATCCCGGCACCACGGAAGGGGACCCGGAGGCCATCTCTCACATCGATAATCTTTGGGACCTGGTGTTGTACTACTACGAAGTCTTCGATGCACTCGGGCTGAAGTCGGTGCCGATCGTGGGGCATTCCTTCGGCGCCATGGTGGCGGCCGAATTGGCGGCCAGCAATCCGGAGCGCGTGAGCAAGCTGGTGCTGATCGCGCCGATCGGTCTGTGGCGTGAGGATACGCCGATCGTCAACTGGATGATCATCACTCCGGGGAGCGACTTGCCGAAGTATTTGCTGCGCGATCCAGACGGCCCGATCGCCAAGCAGATGTTCGGAACGCCGGACCCGGAGGGGATGATCCGCATGATCTGGTCGATGGGCTGCACCGGCAAGTTCGTGTGGCCGATACCGGACAAGGGCTTGAAGAAGCGTATTCACCGCATCCAGGCGCCCACGCTGCTCTTGTGGGGCAAACAGGATCGACTGGTTCCGGCGGTTTATGCGCAGGAGTTTGCGAGCCGCATTCCGGGGTCGCGGGTGGAGTTGATTGAGGAGTCGGGGCATCTGCCGACAGTCGAGCATCCCGCGAAGGTGGCGGCTTCGGTGGAGGAGTTTTTCGCGGGGCAGCACTAGCGGTGCTTGATAATCACAGGTTGCCCGCGCAGTCACAGGTAGTGAGAGTCTAACTCTACGCCTGTATAGCATCCTCGCATTTGGCCCGCAAGCTGCATTGCCGCTGGGGATGCGCACCGCAGTGTGTCTTCTGGCCATGTGTAGCCGATCGATTCTGGCCGTACCCCAAATAGTCAGCCAAGTCCATGTGGTCGGCGCTCCGTCTTCCATTGAATTGGAGAGCCGCGCGGGAGAGCCGATGGACCCCGTTAAACTCCAGCACGACGTCAAGACTCTGTGGCAAACCGGCAGGGTTGGGGACGTAACGGTGGAGGCCCGGCCGGACGGCGATGCGGTGCAGTTGTTTTTTCAAGTGCGCGCCCGCAGGTCACTCGAAGTACGTAAGGTTCAAATCGAGCCGCCGACTCCCGGCGTCACTGTTAGCGTGGCTCCCGGCACGGAGATCGATTTGCAGCAGACCCAGCAGGTAGCAGCCGGCGTGCGAAAGCAACTGGAGACTTCGGGCTTTCCAAACGCCGCAGTCGAGAGCAGGTTGGCGCCGGTCGGCGCGGGTAAGGCCGATCTGAAGATCCATATCGACAAGGGCGAACAGGTGGATGTCGGGACGATCACATTCTCCGGAAATCTAGGTGTCCCCCCTTCCGAGCTTCGCCACGCACTGCGCGCCACGAAGATCAAGACGATGGTGCCTGCGATTCCAGGAGTCTGGAAGGGCTGGCATCTGCGGCCGGGGTACAACCAGGATGCGGTCGAGTCGGATGTGGCCAACCTGCGGTCGTTCTATTTCCGGCGAGGTTATTTCGATGTCGACGTGCGAGCCGACCCCGTGCACATCGAGGGGAGCAAGGCCCGGATCGAGTATGCAATCGATTCCGGACCACATTCCGATTACTCGACACGGGCAGCCTGCCGGCAGTTCTTCCGGGAGAGGCGCTCCGCGGAACGCGTCGGAGTCTTGGATTTCACCGCGCGACTCGACGTGAGCGGCAGGGAATCGGGTGTCATCGCCAGCACCGAGCGCGGACCGTCCTACCGCATCAACCGCATTGAGTTTCGCGGCAATCGCACGTTCAGGGACAGCACGCTGCGTCGCTCGTTCCTGCTATCGGAAGGCGATCTTCTCGATCAGACGATGCTGCGCAAATCACTGGGACAGCTGAACCGCACCGGCCTGTTCCAACCATTGACCCCGGCGAGCGTGGTAGTGAATACGCCGCCCGACTCGGATCGCGCAAACGTGACGGTCTGGCTCAAGGAAAAGAAAGTTCACAGCTGGCTCCTTTCCGGGCCGGTCGGGCCGATGAGCATTGCCGGGCCACTGCAGTTTGCCATCGGAACGCGACTGCCCGCGTGGGGTCAAGGCATCCTCGAGCTCTCTACCTTCACGCTCTCGGCGAACCTGATGCTGTTTGCGAAGCCCGTCGGCGAACTGATTCCCTTTCTGCCTCATAAGCGATTTCTGCCGCTGCTCACGATTCAACGGCCGGTACTTCCAGGCCAGCCGTTCTTTTCGGGCATCACGATCGCGCCCCAGTTGGGCTGGCAGGGGATGCTGTTGGGATACGGCGCCTCCAAAATCCGCAATTTGACGGGCGGAATTTCCCAGACGGATCGGGCGTTCCAAGGGCCGCTGCCAGTGACGATTGTGGCCGACGGAAAAGAGAAGGGCACGATGAACTGTGAAGTGGAAAAGACAAAACTGGATTGGGCCCGGCAGATTGCGGGAACGGCCGTGAATTTCTTGTTTTCCTTTTCGCCTCTTTGAGTTCCCGCTGTTTAGGGTGCTTTACAGGTGAAGTTGGCGGCATCATCCGTGCTGCCGCTACCTTTGTATTGCGCGACCTGCGGATAAGGGCACAAGGGACGGGTACGGTCGACGGCGCCGTTGGTCGCATATGAAGCGATGAGTTTTTCGGGCGCTTTTCCTTTTTCCACCCACTGCTCCAGCGCGGTGACTGTATCGAAGACGTTCGGCCCGTCGCCGCCGCCGCAATGGCCCATGCCGGGGACCATGAACAGGCGCACGGAATCGGACGCTTTTGCCGGGCCGCCCACGGCCTTCACGATGTTGCCGTAATAATTCAGCGTTCCGCCGGGAGGAATCTGCTGGTCACTCCAGCCGTGATACATCAGCAGCTTGCCCTGGTGCCCAAAGAAGGGCTTCAGGTTGGCATCGATGGCATTGTTGGTGCCGCCGTCGATCTTGTCGGCGCGCGCAATATCTTCATCGAAGTTCAAGGTCAGGTAGTCCCAATTGGGATCCTGGAAGACCACGTATTTGAAAGTGTCGGTAGCCAACCCGAGGGGCTGCGGCCCGGCCAGACGGCTCCAGAGTAACTCGCCGCCAGGTTCCAGGCCGGGGAAAATCTCGTCGCCGGTGCGCGGGTTCTTGGCGCCGGTGTAGATCTTCTTAGCGGCTTCTACCTGCGCAGCGGTAAGGCAGTCCGGCGCGTCGCCATTCTTGCACGCCACTACGGAGGGATCGAAGTGGCAGGCCCGGGGATTCTCGATCACGCCGTCTTTGACGCCATCGAGCGCATCGCAGGCCGCCAGAACGGCATTGTGAATCACCGGGTATTTTTCCGGTGGAATATAGCTGGCAGGATTCTTGTGCACCGACTGGGCGATCCACAATCGCTCGGCTTGCAAATGCATCATGTAGTTGGCGGGTGCGCCGGCCACGATGCCGTCATAATCGTTGGGATAGCGCTGCGCTTCCGTCACTCCCTGTTTGCCGCCGGAAGAGCAACTGTCGAAGTACGCGTAGCGCGCCGTATTGCCGTAGAATTTCTCGATGAGCACCTTGGCCTTCAGGGTCATCTCGTGCTCGGAGCGGTAGGCGTAGTCGATCAGCTTCTCGGGATGGCCCAGCGCGAAGCTGGCGCTGCCGCCGGTGTGACCGGTGTCGGTGCCGCTGGTGGCATAGCCGCGCCGCAGCGCTTGCACCATGTCCCCATAAGCGAGCGCACCGCCCCATCCGCCATTACCCGTCGCCAGAAGTTTTCCGTTCCAACCCGAAACGGGCAGCCAAACCTCAATCTTGATATCCGAATCGCTAGTCGGTTTCAAGGTGGCGGACACGCGGCAGAACGAGGGTAGATCGGCGACCGGAGTGGCCGCGCCGCCGCGCCCCTGGAGCGTGAATCCGCCTGCTGCCACTGTCTGGGCCGCCGTGATGGTGGCGTTGGGCAATTCGATGGAAGCCAGACTCTCGCAGGAAGAAGTGACCGTGGCGGTGTGGGCAAGCGCTGCCGCGAGCAAGGCAGGCAATGCAATCTTAGCGATGCGGTTCATATGGCTCTCCTTGTTATCGGGGTTGTGTAACCACGTCGATCAGCGCCGGTTCGCCCTTGCGGACGCGTTCAAGCCCGCGCAGATAAGCGGCGTGAAGGTCCTTGGGATCGGTGATGGGCCCTTCTCCATACATGCCGTAAGCCTGCGCCATCTTGGCGTAATCGATGTTCGGATTCCACAGCTTGGTGCCGATGTGAGCCCTCTCGGCGCCGCGATTATGCAAACTGCACTGGCGCTCGACGAACATCACTTCGGCATGGTAGCCGCGGTTGTTGTGCATGATGATGAGCTCGGGAATATTGTGATGCGCGGCAGTCCACAGCACGCCCGGGGAGAAGTTCAGATCGCCATCGGTCTGGATATTGATGGACAAGCGGCCGTGCTTCTTATTGGCCAATGCAGCGCCCACTGAGGCCGGGGCGTTGTAACCGATACCGCCCGCGCCTTGCCCGCCGATGTACTGATAGTGCTTGTCGAAATTCCAGAGACGGTTCGGCCAGTTGCCGATGAATCCCTGCCAGCCGACCAGAGACCAATCGTCGTTCTTGATCAGTGGCCACAATTCTCCGGACAGGCGACTGAGGCTCACAGGGCTGGCATCCCAACCGTAAGAGGCCTCTTCGATGGAGCGGTTGCGGGCCTGCTTGTGCGCCTCCGCGAGCTTGCGGCCGCGGTCCTCCAGGGCCCGTTTGCGATCGGCCGTAAGCAGACGCTTGCAGGCTTCGGTCAGCGCGGGCATGGTGACTTCCGAGTCCGCACCCATGGCCAGGTCGACGTCGGCGTAGTGCGAGAAGTCCTGGATATTGCTCTTCATGAAAAGGTCGACGGAGGAGATGCTGATGGTTTTGGCGCCGCGCGCCTGGGCGGCTCGCGACATGCCGGAAGCATCCGCCACTTCGAGGAAAAGAATGACGTCGGGCTGATAACCCGGGGTGCCGTTGCCGGCGAGCGGATGACGGTTGGGGAAATTCATGCGCTCCTGGTTGTTCACCGGCGCTTGCAAGGTCTCGGCGAGGTCGATGAGCGCCTTGACTCCGGCGGGGGTGCGCGCCGAGCGTTGCGTGACAATCAATGGCCGCTCCGCATTCACCAGCCATTTGGCGGCTTGCGCCACGGCGGCATCATCGCCCTGCGGCGGGGCGGTCATGGTGAGTTTGGGAATGCGCGGTTTGACGGCGGGCTGCGGATTGGTCTGCAGCTCATGATGGGCTACGATCAGCACCGGCCCCATGGGCGGCGTCATGGCGATCTTGTATGCCCGCACGGCCGATTCGGCGAACGCGCCGAGCGAGTTCGGCTGATCGTCCCACTTGGTGTAATCGCGAACCAGGGCGCCGATGTCTTGCGCACTGTGATAGGACTCTACGCCGCCGTTGCGCACCGCGCCGTCGAAGTGGTTGCCCACCACCATGAAGATGGGCACGCGGTCGGCATAGGCGTTATAGATGGCCATGCCGGCGTGCTGCAGTCCGACCGTGCCGTGGATGAGAGCCATCATCGGCTTGCCTTCGATCTTGGCGTAGCCATGCGCCATGGCGACGGCGGCCTCTTCGTGGGTGACCGTGAGGAACTCCGGCATTTTGTTATCGCCGTAGTTGATGAGGGATTCGTGCAGCGATTCGAAAGTGGAGCCGGGGTTGGAACCGAGATATTCCAGATCGAGGGTTTTGAGCACGTCGACCATGAAATCGGAGCCAGGGTTTTCGATGACGCGGGCTTGCTGTGCAGGGGCGCCGGCATCGCGGGCGAGCTGCGCCGCGCCCGGTCCGCGAGGGGCGCTGCCGTTAGTGGGCGGTGCCTCGACGTCCTGTGCTTTGGTGATTTGCGGTGTCGCGACTAAAGCAGCAGCGCCAGCGGCGGCGCCTTTCAAGAAACCGCGGCGGCCGAACGGCTTGCGGGTAGACTTCGCCATGGTGCAATCCTCCCTCGGAGTGCTGAATTCGGGACCAGTTTATCTCAGCCGTCAGCCGTCAGCAATCAGCATATACTGTGAAACGGCGCAACCCGCCTCGGGAGAACCTATGCGAGTCCTGTTTCTGATCGCGCTGATCATGACTCTGGCGGTCGGCCTTCCAATGAGTGCCGCACCGGCCGCGCAGCAAGACGTTGTCGTGGAGGCTCCCACCCTGGATAGGCCGCTGGTTTTTGACAGCAGCACTCGTGGATCCGGTGGCAATAAGATCGCCGGGCCGAAATTCCGGGTTGTCCCCTTGCGAGGCCTCAGCTACCCGTACGCTCTCGCCTTCCTTCCGGACGGCAGCATCTTGGTCACCGAACGAGCCGGCCGGTTGCGGATCGTGCGTGACGGTAAGCTGGATCCCCAACCAATCACCGGAATACCTGAAGTGCTCAATACGCGACAAAGAGGGATGAACGATCTCACCTTGCATCCGCGCTTCTCCGAAAACCGCTGGATTTACTTCACGTATTACAAGCCCGTCGCAGGTACGACGAACGCCAAAGCGACTCTGGCGCGCGCCCGCTACGAGGGAGGTCATACGCTCAGCGACGTCCGCGACATTTTCTCAACTGACTCCGTCGTCTCCGGACCATCTGCTGCGAAAATCGTGTTCGGGCGCGATGGCAAGATATACATGGCGATTGGCATTCCCATTCCTCGCGGACCTAATGACACGGTGAGCGCCACCGTGGCCGACGCTCAAGATCCGAACAGCTACTACGGCAAGGTGCTCCGTCTGAACGACGACGGGAGCGCGCCAAAGGACAATCCGTTCTCGGGCCAGCCTGGCTACAAACCCGAGATCTATGCTCTCGGCATCCGCAACGCCATGGGTCTTTACGTCCATCCAGAGACCGGCGAGCTCTGGGAGACCGAGAATGGGCCTCAAGGCGGCGACGAAATCAATATCATCAAAGCCGGAAAGAACTACGGCTGGCCGGTGATTTCCTACGGCCGCGCATATACGGGCGAACTCGCCGGCGGGACCGGTCCTGTTTCGGTCCAGCCCGTTGCTCCAGGCATGGAACAGCCGTGGCTCTTCTGGTCTCCCTCGATCTCGACGGCCGCCATCACGTTCTATACCGGGAACCGGTTTCCCGATTGGAAAGGCAACATCTTCGTAGGCGGACTCGTCGGCACTCAGCTGGAGCGCATCGTCCTCAGTCCGATGAATGGACTGCCCATCCGCCGCCAGCCAATGCTGACTGAGCTCAAACAGCGAATCCGTGAAGTGCAGCAAGGTCCAGACGGGCTGTTGTATTTACTGACCGACGAGGAGGCCGGCGCGCTCCTCCGCGTTGAACCCGTTGACAGCGCGCCGTAAATCGATGGATTGCGGCGCTAGCGGCTGGGTGCCGGATGCCTCGGCATGTTCCGCTTCCCGCTGACCACAGGCGGGAAGTCTTTCACTTCGTCGTACACTTCCGTGATGAACCGGTCTTTGCTTTGCTTGGTTTCGCCCTCAGTGGTGGCATCGTATGGGGCGGTCAGGTTGGCCGCCAGCACGTCTTCCAGCGACTTGCCTTGATCGCGCAGCTTCTGCACCTTCGCCATGATGTCGACGATCATGGCTCGGTAGCCCAGCAGGTCTTTCTTTCTGATGAGAGTACCGTGACCGGGGATGAGAGTCGTGTCGGTGCCGGCAATCTTCCCTATGAGGTCGACCGCCTCGATCATTCCTTTGATCGAACCCCCGTTAGCCTGGTCGGCGAAGGGGTAGCCGAAGTTGCGGTAGAAATCCTCGATGTAGATGGCATTCGCCTTGTTGAAGCGCACGATCGTATCGCCGGCCGTATGGGAGGGCATCATCGGTATAAAGTCCACCATCTCGCCGTTCATATGAATCGAAACCGCGGGAACGCCCGGCGCGCTGTACCGGTAGGTCGAACTCGGAATGCCGGCCGAATTGAGCGCGGGAGCGCTACGGCCCGGCGGGTTTATCATTTCCTCACGCAGATTCTCCTGCGCGAAAATCACCGCCCCCTGCTTCCCGAAGAATTCATTGCCGCCGGTGTGGTCGGGGTGAATATGCGAGTTGACCACGATCTTAATCGGTCCGTCGGTGAATGTCCGGATCGTTTCAAGCGTCTTCGCGGGTAGTTGTGGGTCCTCGGTATCCACCATCAGGACGCCATCTGGCCCGAAGAGCACGGCGACCCTGCCGCCGGCAGCGTCGGGGTGTGTCGGGTCAAGACCCTCCGAACCGTGCAGCAAGTAGATGTTCGCGGCGATCTTCTCCGTCACCAACATCTGGATCTTGTCCCACGGGGTCTGGTATCCCGGCGGAAAGTCGAAAGGGCCCTTTCCCGGCGGGACGACTGTGATGGGATAGCCGCCACTCTGCGCATAGGCGCCTGCGGAGAGTACCAACGTCGCTGCCAGCGATACCGGTAAAAGCCAACGCTGCTTCATTGACTCGTCCTTTCCGATGGAAGGCTCAACCGCGCGGCTGCGTGATTACATCGATCAAAACCGGTTCGCCCTTCTTCACTCGTTCGATGGCGCGCTTGAAAGCCGGTGCCAGGTCGTTGGGGTCGCTGATCGGACCTTCCGCGTACAGGCCGTAGCCTTGAGCGATCTTCATGTAGTTGATATCGGGGTCCCAAAGCTTGGTGCCGATGTGGGCGCGGTCCGCGCCGCGGTTGTGGACACTGCACATCTGCTCCACGAACATCACCTCCTGGTGGTAGCCGCGGTTGTTGTGCATGATGGTCAGCAGCGGGATGCGGTGGTGCGCGGCGGTCCAGAATACACCCGGGGCATAGTTGAAATCGCCGTCGGTCTGTATGTTGATGGACAGGCGTCCATACTTGCGATTGGCGAGGGCTGCGCCTACTGATGCGGGCGCACCGTAACCCATGCCTCCCGCGCCCTGACCGCCGATGTAGTGATACATCTTCTTCATATCCCAAAGACGGTTGGGCCAGCCGCCGACGAAGCCCTGGGGCGAAACGAAACTCCAGTCTTCATTTTTGATTAAGGGCCAAAGCTCGCCGGCGATTCTTGCCAGGCTGACGGGGCTGGCGTTCCAGCCGACAGATGCCGCGTCTACACCTCGATTGAAAGCTTCCTTGTGGGCAACCGCCAGCTTTTTGCCGCGCTCTTCGATGAGCCGGCGGCGGTCGGCGGTGAGCAGCTTCTTGCACGCCTCGAGCAGGTAGGGCAGAGTGGCTTCGGCATCGGCACCGATATCCAGGTCGACATCTGCGTAGTGGCCAAAGTCTTGAATATTGCTCTTGTGGTTGAGGGTCACGGCAGATACGCTGATGACCTTGGCGCCTCGAGCCCGGGCTGCGCGAGTCTCACCTTGCAGGTCGGCGACTTCGAGAGCCAGAGTGACATCCGGGCGATAGCCCACGCCGCCGTTGCCGGCTAGCGGATGGCGGGTGGGGAAGTTCATGCGCTCCTGGCTGTTGACTGGGGATTGCAAGAGTTCGGCCAGCTCTACCAGAAGCTCGATGCCTTTGGGAGTCCGCGCGGAGCGCTGCGTGACAATCATGGGACGCTCGGCTTCGACGAGCATTTTCGCCGCGGCGGAGACTGCGGCGGAATCGCCCGCGGGCGGCGTAGTCATGATCAGTTTCGGAATGCGCAGGGTGTTGTCCGCCTGCGGGTGCGATTGGATTTCATTGCCGGCCACGATCAGCACGGGGCCCATGGGCGGCGTCATGGCGATTTTGTACGCGCGTACGGCGGACTCGGCGAAGTGCCCTAGCGAGTAGGGCTGATCGTCCCACTTGGTGTAGTCTCGCGTCAGGGCGCCGAGATCTTGCGCGCTGTGGAGCGATTGCACGCCGGGACCGCGTTCGGCGCCATCGGCGTGGTTGCCCACAATCATGTAGATGGGCACGCGGTCGGCGTAAGCGTTGTAGATGGCCATGCCGGCGTGCTGCAACCCGATATCGCCATGGATCAGCGCCATCATGGGCTTGCCTTCGATTTTGTAATAGCCGTGGCACATGGCAACGGCGGATTCTTCGTGGCACGCCGTCAAGAACTCCGGCATTTTATTGTCGCCATAGTTGATTAGGGATTCGTGCAGCGATTCGAAGGTCGAGCCTGGATTGGCAGCCAGATACTCGATGTCCAGGGTCTTGAGCACGTCCACCATGAAGTCGGATCCGGGCCGTTCGATGACACGGTTGGCGGGCTGCGGCGGAGCGCCGGTTTCGCGCGCGACACGGGCTGCCGGTGGGACGGGTCCCCCGTTTGCCTCGGGCGGCGTTTGCGCCTGGGCCAGTTGGGGCTTGGCCACCAGAGCGGCGGCGCCGGCGGCCGCACCCTTCAGAAAGTTGCGTCGGGCAAAGTTGGTCTTCTTGAGCGTCGCCATGGCTCGAATCCTCCTGATTTACTTCTCTTTGAATTGATCCAGCGCCGAGATGCTGTTGGCCGCCGGCGAATCGGGAAGGGTTTTGATGTAGGCATAGATGTCGCCGAGTTGGCCATCGGGCAGAACCTTGGTTGAGTAAGAGGGCATCTGCCGGGTGCGCGGGCTGCGGACGTAACCGATGAACCCGGTGGAGGTCATCTTCATAGGGACCAGCCGCGCGCCCGGGCCGTTCTGGCCGGAAAAGCCGTGGCAGGCGTAGCAGCTATATTTCACGAAAAGGTCCTTGCCCGCTTTGGCGTCACCGGAAGTGGATTGGGCGTGGGCTGCGGCGGCTAACGTGCATACGGCCGCGAACATCAGAACGCGCGAAGAAAGCTTGCTCATCGGTTCTCCCTGAATTCTCGGAAGTTGCTCCACTATTCGCGCAGGGCATTGCCTCGCGCCGCTAGAAAAACGCTGGACTTCATCGTATCCGCGTGGTTTTAGGCTGTCAAGTTGCCGAGGGCGCGCCTTGACTGATTCAACCGAGCACGCGCCGTGCGCATGCGCAGCTTGCGGCGTAGGCGACGCCACCCGATCACCAGGGCGGTGACGCTTAGGGCGGTGCCGCCCAGCATCAGAGCCAGGACCATAATGTCCCAAGCGGGACGGTGGCGATAGAGCCACGGCAAGTCCATGGAGTGCAATCCGTGGTAGAGCCATCGGTTCCAGCGCGACTGGGTCACATACCCGGCGACAATCCGGGCGGTCTTTAGATCCACGTAGTACATGGAGTTGTCGGGATCGCGAAGGCGTACGAACAAAACCGGCAGCGGCCGTTCCTGGTGGCGGTCCAGGTAGTACGATTCGTATTCCCTAACCACGCGGACCTCGGCCAGACCGTACGGTTGGATGGCGTCGGCCAGAAGTTGGATCGCCTGATCGGGGTTGAATTCCTGCACCGGCGATCCAGTCAGCGGGACGATCCGGGAGCGGCGCGGCGTTTCGACCGCCAAGTACGCCGGCGCGCCCCCGAAAGTGGTGAGAACCAGCTCTTTGACTCGAATGTCTGTGACCTGCTCGAGAACCTGGCGCGGATGTTTGGCGGCGAACGCCTCCGGACGAAGGGCCCCACCGCGCAAGGCCCGGTTCAGCCGAAACGCCTGGCCACTCGACTCCCAGCCGAAAGGGTCCATGGAGAGCATGCCGCTGAAGATCCAGCTGCAGGTGACCAGGCCGAAAATCAGTCCGAGCATGGTGTGCCAGCGCTTCTGCCCAGCGTACGGAATGCGAGAGAAACCTTCAGGAAAGTGATACCGCTTCGCAGGGGAAAACATGAGGATGCCCACCAGCAGGCCGAAGAGGCACATGGCTGTTCCGATTCCCGACACCCAGATCACGACTCTGCTCCACAGCTCCCCATGGCGGCGCAGCGGCGTGAAGTAGAGCCAGTGGGGGATGGCGCCGAACCAGGCGCCGACGCGCGCGCCCCGAGTGGTGGATTGCACGACTTCGCCCGTGGGCCGCGAAACGTAAACTTCGACGCCATCCGGCCACGAATATTTGAAGAGCGGGCGGAGAGCGCGAAACTCACCGCTCACGGTCCACTGGTCGGGCTCGGTGAGGATACCTTCGAAGCGTGCGGCGGCTGCCGGTTGTCCCGCCCAGCCGGCGGCGGCGGCGAGTGCCAGTACGGGTGAGAACTCCGGTTGCACTTCGCCCGTATCCGCATAAACTACGGATTGGTCCTGGCCCCAGCGGAAGCGATATGCGGGCCGGCCGGCCAGCGTGGCGATGCGCACTTCATCCGGCGGCTCGGAAGGGCCAAGGGCGGCGAAGGCTTCTTCCGGCGAGAGCCGGATCTGCGCAGCGTGCAAAAGTGCGGCGCGCGCGAGGCGATCCGCTGGAGTGACACCTGGATAATCCCAATACATGAGCACCATGCCGGAAACGAACCACATGGCGAACAGGGCGCAGAAGGCGATGCCCATCCAGCGATGGGTCAGGATGGCGTATTTTCGGAAACGGGCGGCGGCGCGCGGCATGGCTCGGTGCGACGCTTCATTCTACATAACCGGCTGAAAAGCAGATTTCCTGCGGTATCACGCGGTCAGTGACCGGGCTGTGACCTATCCTGCGGCCGCTATCAGAGGGTATTATGGTAGGCTCACGAAGCAGAGGAGGGAAGGCTGAGGCATGTTCTTAGTGTACGATCCCACCACCAATCCAATTAACAATACCGAGTGGGGGTTCCCGCTCCTGGAGATCATCCACATTGCCGGGTTCACCCTGTCCATCGGCACCATCGCCATTGTCGACATGGGGCTGCTGGGATATGGCAAACGCGGTACGGCGGCGCAACTGCTTAAGGAGACCGGTCCGTGGACGCTGGTCGGACTGATCATCATGCTGATTTCGGGGCCGCTGATTTTTTCCTCCGATCCCAACATGTATCTGGGTAATGCGTCGTTTCGATTCAAATTGACCGCCCTGCTGATCGCGATCGTCTACAACTACACCGTCCATCGCAAGGTGGCGTTATCGAGTAGTTCGCCAGGCGTAAGCAAGATTGTGGGCATCGTCTCTCTGGCGCTATGGATTTCGGTGGTGGCGGGCGGACTGTTTATCGCGTTCGTGTGAGGGAGGAAGACTAACGTGTCGATTGCGGAAACGATCCAAAGCATCGGGTTCCTGGCGGACCTTCGCGAATCGGCGCTGGTGTACCCGGTGGTGATGACGACCCACCTTGTCTGCATTGCTGTTTTCGGCGGGATGATCGTGTTCACAGACCTGCGGTTGCTGGGACTGGCGATGACCGACCGGACAGTAACCGACGTGGTGAACCAGTTCCGTACCTGGAAGCGCGTGGGCTTCTGCATTATGGTGGCGATGGGGATTCTTTTGGCAGCGTCGGAGGCTGAGAAGTACACGCCCAATCCCTTCTTTTGGGCCAAGATGTTCAGCCTGGTGTTGGTAGCCGTGCATGCCCTGGTATTCCGGCCCACGGTGTATAACAACACGGCTGCGATCGACGCCGCGCCGTCGCTCCCTGGCCGAGCGAAGCTGGCGGGGGCTCTGTCGTTGCTGATCTGGTTTTCGATTATGAGCAACGGGCGCTTGATCGGTTATTGGGAAGGGCCGGGTTCTCCAGGTAAGCCGGTGGCAGCGGTTACCCACGTCCAGGGTCACTGAGAACGGCCATGTTTCTCGCCGCGGCCGCCAATCCGCTGAATGCTTCGGAGCTGGTTTTTCCCACCCTGGAAGTGATCCACATTGTAGGATTTGCGGTGCTGGTGGGAACCATTGCCATTGTCGATTTCCGGCTGCTTGGCATAGGCATGCGACGTCAAAAGGTGGCGGAGCTGGCGAGCGATCTGGCTCCCTGGACGCTCATCGGACTGACCATGGTGCTGCTGTCGGGCCCCCTGATGTTTTCCTCGGACCCTGATATGTACTATCTCAACCGGGCGTTCCAGGTGAAGATGGTTTTACTTCTGCTCGCGATTATCTTTCAATACACGGTCCATCGCTCGGCGACCAAATCGGAAGGACCACCCTTGCGGCAGAAGCTGGTGGCGTGCGTGTCGATGACGTTGTGGGTGGGGATCATCTTCGGCGGAATTTTCATCGCGTTTATCTGAGCCGGGACCAATATGTGGCTTTTGTCATTCGCGCAGTGGGTTCAGAGCACTGATTTCTTCACGGCTCTCCGTTCGTCCTGGTATGTCTATCCGATCGTCATGGCGACACATCTGGCCGGGATTGCGTTGTTCGGTGGTATGGTTCTGGCGACGGATCTACGCCTGCTCGGTGTGGCGCTGAGGCGGCGTCCAGTGGCCGATGTGGTGGGACAGTTACGCCCCCTGAAGCACCTGGGCTTGACGATTGTCGTCACTTGCGGATTGCTCATGCTCGGGTCCAAGGCCGAAGAGTATTACTACAATGCGTTCTTCCGCATGAAGATGGCGGTGCTGGCCCTGATCGTGGTCCACGCTCTGGTATTTCGCGGCAATGTGTATTCGCGCGGATCGGTGGTGGAATTCGATCGGACCGGGCGCATCCCGGGGCGCGCTAAGTTGGCGGCGTGTCTCTCGTTGGTTCTTTGGATTTCGATGGTGGTGGCGGGGCGGGGCATCGGGTATATCGAGCCGCCGTTGAATAAGATTCATGCACGGGGCGGACGCCCACTCCCTCACGGTCGTGGTTCATTGACTCGCGGCGCCGCGCAGGTTGCGGCGGAGTTCTAGAGCTAGTACGACGGTCGAGGCCAGGGTCAGTGCGCCGGTGGTCACATGTGACATGGTCGCGATGCGCACGGTTAACGTGTTTTCGTCGGCCATCATCCGTATGATGAACGCGCCGAACCCCAGGAATACTTGGGTTCCGGCGATCACCATCATGGCGATGGCGATGGGACGCAGGGTGCGGTGCGTGGGGCATTGGTTCGTCACCAGGACGCCCAACACGACAATGGCTAGAGCGACCACCAGTGCTCCCGTGATGTGCAGGCCGGCGCCCATCACTTTATGACGGACTGCCGCGCCTAGTGCGATCTGTGTCACCACCAAGCCGACGGTAACTACGGAAAATGTGCGGAGGCTAGGCTTGGCCATGTCGGGAATGATTTCGGGCTCGCGCTTCCAGGCCCGCGACGTGATCAGCGCCGCAGCGACCGTGGCGGCGAAAAACATCTGGGCCAGAAAGGCGTGAAATGCTGCCACGGCGGGTGCGCGGTTACCTAAGGCAGCTTGCAAGAGGACCGCACCCACCAGAAACCAGCCGGTCCGATTGCGGAGCATCATTGCGACGATGACTGTGAGTGTGGCTACGGTTGCCCCTACTACCAGATGGGTCGCTTCCCAGGACCGACCGGCCTGGCTGGTGACGCCCGCCCCCAGCACGACCAGCACCAGAGTTGTGGCGGCGAGAAGGACGGCGCAACGGTGCAACCAGGGGCTGGCAGCGGCTTGTGATACGCCTTTCGCGGCGGCGGCGCGTGGCTGCGCTGAGGTGGCTCGTGCGTGTGAGGCAGCCCCTCCCACGCCAAAGTTGCCGATCCACAGCGTCGCGGATACCCCTGTCAAAACGAGGCCGATGGCCGAGATGACCCAACTGGTCACTACGCCCCAGAGTAAGCACGTCAATCCCGCGGCCATCACGACCGGCGCATAGCTGGGCTGCGGCTTGTGCAGATCCGTCATGCTTCCTGTTCGGCGGCGCCGTACCAGCGGGCTGCAGTGGCGAGAATCCCGCTCAGATAGACGAAGCATCCCGGCACCCACATGAGCAGTCCGCCCAACTGCTGGTCGGTCTTGGGATCGAGCCCCCAGTCGTGGCGCACCAGTCGCAGGATGCCCAAACCGTCATCGGGAGTCGCGTATGCCGGATATGCGCCCGGCGGTGAGAACGTCAGGAGCGCCCCCAGCAGGCTGCAACAGACACACGCGCTGAAGAGATATGCGATCGAGTGGAGCGGCGCCAAGCGCTGTTCCTCGACGGGAACTAGAAGGGGCCACCAGAAGATGGTTCCTGTGATTAGAAAGCTCAGGTGCTGGAAGATATGGAGGGCGTCGTTCGCCAGCGCGGCGTTGAACAGTGGCGGCAGGTGCCAAGCGATCATAGTGCCAACTCCTAGCGACCAAGCCACCGGCGGCTGGGCCAGCACGTGCTCGATCCGGCGGATGAGCGTGATCCGCAGTGCGGTTTCGGCGAGGGCGCGCGGGGTTCCCAAGAGCCACAGCGGTGGAATGATCAAGGCGAGCAGGAAGTGTTGGACTACGTGCGCGCTGAAGAGGTAGGCGTCGCCGAGGGTGTCGAGGGGTGAGACTAGCGCTAACAGGAGGAGCAGCACGCCTGTAAGGAACGAGGCGGCCTTAGCGGGACGGCCTGGCCCTACTAAAGCCACGTAGCCGACTACTAGCCCGGCGCAGCCTATCAGCACCGAAGGCTCCCAATCCCATGCGGTCAACAGAAGTTCCTGCGTCGTCATAGGGAGGTCCAAAGGTAGACGATGGCGAAAATAGCGACCCACACGATGTCTACGAAATACCAGTAAAGCGCCACGGTCTCAACCACAACTGTGTGCCGGCGGCCAGAGCGCCGCGACGAGGCTAGCCCCAACAGAATCGCCAGCATCACGATTCCCACCAGAACATGCAACGCGTGCAGGCCCGTCAACGTCAAGAACGTGGTTCCGAACAGGCTCTTAGTGGGCGAATACGTGGTTTGGTACGGCGTGTAGAAGGTCCAGCCTGCGTCGGCGATCGACAGGCGCTGATATTCTCTGGCTTGCCCAAAGAGAAAGACACCGCCTAGCCCGATGGTTCCGGCCAGCCAGCCGCGCAGTCCGGTTACGGCCGCGCGCCACATGGTGAAGCTGCTCGCGAGCAGGCACGCTGTGAAAACCGCTGCTGCGCCGAGGCTCAGGTTAACCCGGGCGGCCGCCAGACTCTGGGTGCGGAAGTACACGAAGGCCGCAATCAGCATGAAGAAGAACACCGCCTCGCTTAGTAGGAACATCGCCATCCCGAGCCTGGCACGTTGCCGCATCAGCCTCCCCCTGGCGTGGCCCAGTCCGGCGCCTCCGGATGCTTCAGGTCCCATAGCGGACGGCGGCTCCGCACCGTGGGGACGTGGTCGAAATTATCTTCGCGCGGGGGCGACTCGGCTGCCCACTCCAGCGTCCAAGCGTCCCACGGATCGTTGCCCGCGCGGGTGCCGAACACCAGGCTCGTAATGAGATTGCAGCAAAACACCAGTGCTCCGAGGCCTAGGATCACGGCTCCGAAAGTCGAGATCACGTTCAGCGCGCCCCACCACGGCAGGTCGGGATAGGTATAGACGCGGCGCGGCATTCCCATCAAACCCAGGATGTGCTGCACGAAGAAAGTCAGGTTGAAGCCGATGACCACCATCCAGAACGTCAAGCGGCCCAGCGATTCGCTCATGAGGCGGCCGGTGATCTTGGGATACCAGTAATGCGCGCCCGCAAACAGCGCGAATGCGATGCCGCCGAATGCGACATAGTGCAGATGCGCCACTACGAAGTAGGTGTCGGTTAATTGCCAATCAATGGGAACGATGGCGAAGGCAAGCCCGCTCAAGCCGCCGAACGTGAATTCGAGCAGGAACGCAACGGCGAACAGCATGGCGGTGGTGAACCGGATGGAACCGCCCACCAGCGTCGCCGCCCAGTTGAAGATCTTGATGCCGGTGGGCACGGCGATCAGCATGCTGGCGGCTGCGAAGACGGAAATGAATACGCGGCCAAGCGCCACTGCGAACATGTGGTGGACCCATACGCCCAAACTCAGGAATGCGATCGCCAATGTGGAAGCCGCCACGAATCCATAACCGAAGATCGGTTTGCGCGAGAAGACTGGTATGATTTCCGAAATCATCCCGAACGCCGGGAGCACCATGATGTAGACCTCCGGGTGGCCGAAGATCCAAAAGTAGTGTTGCCAGAGGATAGGTGAGCCGCCGTGGGTAGGGTCGAAGAAATGCGCAGACAGCAGGCGATCGCTGAGCAGCATGACCAGCGCGGCGTTGAGCGCTGGCATCGCCGCCAGGATCAACACAGAATTGACCAGGGTTATCCAGACGAACAAAGGCAGGCGCCGAATGGTCATGCCCGGCGCGCGAAGGCTAGCGATGGTCACCACGAAATTGACGGCCGCAATCACACTTCCGGCGCTCAGCAACAACAATCCGAGCGCCCAATAGTCGGAGCCGGCGTGCGGCGAGTACGTCTTCTCGCTTAGCGGAGCGTAGCTGAACCATCCGGCATCTGGAGCTCCGCCAGCAAGGAAGCTGACGTAGAGAAGGAAACCGCCGCCCACCGTTAGCCAGTAACCAAGAGCGTTCAGGCGAGGAAACGCCATGTCACTCGCCCCAATCATCAGCGGCACCAGGTAAACGCCGAAACCTACCAGGGCAGGCATTACCACCAGGAAGATCATGGTGGTGCCGTGCATGGTGAAGATCTGGTTATAGACTTCCGGCGACAGGAATTTTAAGTTTGGCGCCGACAGTTGGGCGCGCATGGCCATGGCTTCCAGGCCGCCCACCACGAAGAAAAACAGCGCTGTGAGCATGTACAAGACGCCGATCTTTTTGTGATCGATGGTGGAGAGCCAGGCTTGTATGTTCATCGCCGCGTCTCGAGAAAACGGGTCAACGCCTGTAGTTCATCGGCCGGCAGACGGGAGTCGGGCATGCGGTTGCCGGGCAGGATCGATTGTGGGCTGGTGATCCACAGAGTGAGATTTCCGGACGTGTTGGGAAGGTTGCCGCCCAGGAATTTCCGGCTGGCAATGTGAGCCAGGGGAGGTCCGATGTATGGCCTTCGATCGCCGGGCGTAATCGCATGACATTCGGCGCATTTGCGCTCGCGAAACAGGCGTTCCCCAGGATCGTAGGCGGGCGTTTCCGCCTGGCGCGCGACCCACGCGGCGAACTCCGCCTCCGGTTCGGCGATCACATCGAAGCGCATCCCGGCGTGCTGCTTGCCGCAGAACTCGGAGCATGCGCCGGCGAACGTTCCGGGAACGTCAGAACGCAGCCAGATATAGCCGATGCGGCCCGGAACCGCGTCCATTTTGCGGGCGAGTTGCGGCACCCAGAAATCGTGGATCACGTCGGCGGATTCGATTTGCGCAAGAAGGCGTCGCCCAGCGGGAATGTGAATTTCGCGGGCGGTGGTCGCGCCGTTGGGATAGCGGGCTTCCCACCACCACTGATGGCCGATGATCACCAGGTCGGGCGGCCGATCCGGTTCGAGCGGCGCGTCCACTTCGGCCATGGTGCGGAGGGTGAACACGAATATCGCGACCACTAGCACCAGCGGGACAACTGTCCAGGTGATTTCGAGGCGGCGGTGTCCGAAGCTGGGGAGCGGGTCGGTGTCTCCCGGTCGCGCACGGTAGCGGACCACGCTGAAGGCTACTATAGCCACCACCATGAGGAAGATGATTGCGGCTAGTACCAGGAAATACATGAAGAGCGTGGCGATCGCGTGGGCTTCGGGTGACTGCGGATGGAACACAGGGACCAAGCACTACATCTTAACGCCGTAGTGGGGGAAGCTTAGAGCATAGGCAGAATGCAAAGCACCGCTCCTTTGGCCACAGCTCGATAACGCAGGCTGTGATAGTCTCTAGTCGTATGCGGAAAATCTTGTGGGTGCTACCGCTCCTGGTAGTGGTCTCGGTTGTCGGGCAGACGCCGACGTCCGAAGTGCTCTCCAATCCGGCTGCGCCGGGAAGCCTCCAGCCGAACTGGTCGGCTGCGCCGGATGGCAGTGCCGTGTTCAGTTGGATCGAACCGGCGAGCGGCGGCTACTCGCTGCGTTATGCCGTGCGGAAGGGTGGTGCTTGGTCCGAGGCGCACATCGTGGCCGCCAATCGCAAGTTTTTTCGTCATGCGGCGGAAGTCCCCGAGGTGCAGATGATCGGGGATCATCAATGGCTGGCCCACTGGATCGAGATGCCCAAGGAGGATAGCGAGGCCGAGTTTGTGTACGTCTCCTCCTCTACGGACGGCCTCAAGTGGACTATGCCCGCGATGGCTCACCACGACCGCAGCCAGGTGGAGCATGGGCTCGCCTCCATGGCGGCGAGCGGCAACGGGGAAGCCTCTCTGATGTGGCTGGAAATGCTTAAGGGAGAAGATGGGCCGGCCGCACTGAAACGAACGGTGTTGAATGCCTCCGGCCAAATCGTAAAAGAGGAACGCCTGGATGACGACGTCTGCAATTGCTGCCCTACGGCGATTGCCCGGACGGCGAAAGGGCTGGTCGTTGCCTACCGCGCCCGCACCAAGCAGGACATTCGCGACATCGCTGTGATCCGTTTGGAAAACGGGCAGTGGTCCAAGCCGAAGATCGTGCACGCGGACAACTGGAACATCAATGCTTGTCCGACGAACGCCGCGGCCATTACTGCGCGGGGCGATCAGATCGCGGTTTCGTGGTATACCGGGGCGCAGGATTCGCCGCGAGTGGAGATAGCCTTTTCGGCCGACGGCGGTGCCACGTTCGGCAAAACCGTCACTGTCAGCACCGGACACGCATTTGGCTATACGTCGGTGGCCCTAACGGAAGACGGCAGTGCGATCGTCTCATGGCTACAACGAGGCACCGGCGACGGTCCGACTCAGGTTCTGGCACGCAAAGTGACTTCGGCGGGAGTGATGCAACCGGTGGTGGAAGTGGCCAAGGGCGGCCAACAGGCGCTGGGTTACCCACGGGTGTTTCATTCCGGAAGCGAAACCTTGATCGCGTGGGGCGGTGCGAAGTTGCAGACTGCGAAGATAAAGAATTAAGCGCTTACTTCGCCTCGGGCCGGTCGCGATACACGTCGTGACAGTTGGAACAGGACTCAGCCAGCTTGTCGGTACACTCACTCACCTTGTCCACACTCTTGACGTGGGCCGCTTTGTAGCAGGCCTGCCCTGCCTCTACCACTCCTTGCGCCCACTTATTCCAATTGGTTTTCTGCACGGGAACGGGCTGGCCATCTTCCCGCAGACGTCCTGGAACGGTAATCAGGTTGGCGGCCTCTTCGAGCGCGATAGCGGCGTTTTCCACGCTATTCCACTCCATGTCATTCTTGGGCGGCGTCGACTGGACGTTGAAAATCACGTCGGAATTCGGACGTAGAATGCTGCGCATGACCTGCTTGAGATTTCCATAAGGCTTGGGCTTGAAGGAAGGTGCCTGCGCTGGGGCTCCGCCTGCTAGCAAAATCAGAACGAGAATCCGCATTGATCCCTCAGCGCTGGGGTCCGCCGTCCACGGTGGAACCAGCCTGGACTTTTCGGCCATCGGCCAGCACTACTTCGCGCGCGGATGCGATGTTCGCAGCGTCCCTGGCACGATAACCGGTCACCGTCACCTGGTCGCCGATCTTCATCGATTTCCGGTCCCAACCCAGCCGCGCCAGCGTATTCGGCCCGGCGGCTTCAAAGGCCCAATTTACCACGCGACCGTTTTCTTCTTTCACGTCGACATAGAAATAAGTGTGTGGATTGGACCATTCAATTTTGGTGACCTGGCCTTTGAGGGTGACTCGCTGCTTGACGTCGAACTCCACCGCGAAAGCGTGGTGAGCCATGACTGGTGAAGCGGCCGTGCCGATCCATAGCATCGCAACCGGAATAGCCGTAAGGGCCCTCATAACTGCTCATTATGAATTCTACGTCATTGTGGGACAGGTCTTACGGCCTGACTAAAACGTGAACTTTAGGGCGGCTTGTACCAATCGCGGCGGGGCCGATCGTACCACTTGGCTGAAAAGGCCGCTATTTGCGTCGCCATCTACGGCTACTGGACCGAAAAACTGAGTGTGGTTAAAGGTATTGAAGGTTTCCAGCCGGAACTGCAATGCTCTGGTTTCGGCAAGAGCGAAGGTCCGCAATAGCGCGAGATCGGAATTCACCATTCCTGGGCCATGGAAAGTCCGGCGGGATGCGCTGCCGGGAGTGCCGAGGACGTTAGGACTGAACAGCGAAGTGTTGAAGTATGCCAAGCCGTTGCGCGGATCGTGATTCAGATTGAGCGGGCCGGGCGTATAGTCCGGCAGGTCGAGGCTGTGATTGTTCACGCCGTTGGGCACGCTCCCCATCAGAGAGTTATCGCCATCGGAAGAAATGGTTACCGGGAAACCCGAGCTCACCCGCGAAATCCCCGAAATCGCCCAGCCCTGTGTCATGAACCTGGCACGATCTGAAAGTTTGTCTAGAGGTAAACGATATTGGTAGGTGGCTACCAGGTTGTGAGTCAGGTCCCAAGCAGACAGCGCGCGAGTGAGTCGGTAGTTAAACGGATTGACCGGGTCGGAAATGCTGGAAGCCTCATCGAGTGACTTACTGAAAGTGTAAGCCAACATCAGGTCGATCCGCGTTCCCGAGTGGCGCAAGCTGGCTTGCAGGGAATTGTAGCTGGAGTTTCCGAAGCTGCCTTGGAAATCGTCGTTGGCGAAACTGGAGCCGAAGGGACCGCGCGTGCCGTTGATCACCTGGCCTGCGGCGGTGATATAGGTAGCATCCTCCGCGTACGGCCCGCAGGTGGCGGTGCCGGGGGAGACGGCAGCCGGCCTGCTTAGCGCCAGGCACAGCGCCGGATTTCCTGGATTGGCAGAATACACCAGCAGAAGATGATGCGCCTGTGAGCCGACATAACTCAGGCTCAATACCGAATTGGATCCCACCTGGCGCTCGACGGACAGGAAGTAGTTCTCGTTGTAGGGGTAGGTGTTGCCTCGGTACGGCGTGGTCATCCCGGCCTGCGGCAGGAACGGTGTGAAGTCGATATTGGGGTTGGGATGATTCGCCGAAGCGTTGAGCGGCGGAAACGTCAGTGGAAAGGGCTGCACGTGTTGCGTGCCATCGGCGGCATTAATGAACGGCGTAGCAAACAGCGGCGGCGCGGGACTGGTATAACTCAACCCGTAGGGCGGCTGCGGCTCGTCGATGGCGATGGTGTTGCCCTGAATGACGGAATAGAAGATACCGTAGCCGGCGCGGATGCTGGCGGTGCCCGGCTCGCCAAGGATCTTACGCAGTAAACCGCTGCTTTTCGAAGGCGAGTAGGCTATGCCCAGCCGGGGAGCGAATCGATTCTTTTGCGGCACCAGAGTGGATGGCACCCCTGGGTCGGTAGGATAGACCAGGCCGGTGGGGGCTGTGGGGTAAACCTTGGATTGCTGCCCCAGGCTGAACGTGGGAATCTGGTTATATTTCTCCGACCAATACTGCATCAAATCCCAGCGCACGCCGAAATTCAGCGTGAGATCGGAACGTGCCCGCCAGCTATCTTGCGCGAAGCCGCCCGCGTACTTGTGGCGTCCGTAGAAGGTCTGCGAATCCGCTTGATTGTAGTTACTAGCTACGCCCAACAGAAAGTCAGCAATGTCCGAGCCGGTTTCGGTGCCATAGAAGGTAAAGGCCCCGTTGAAGGTGGGATTGGGATTGACGTTGACTTGTTCGAAGCTGAGCTGCCCGCCGGCCTTCAGAGTGTGCCTGCCGTGTACCTTGGAGAAATTGTCAATCGCGGCAAACGTGTTATTCGCCTGGGTCAGGTTGGTAGTAGGGGTCCCAATGGTGAAGGCATTGAAGGTCACATTCTCAACACCCTCGATGGACGGGGCCAGCGGCACAATGCCTGGAGTTCCGGGACCGGTGACGAATCCCTGCGACGCGAGACTCGGGCCCACGCCGCCGGAAGGCTGGCCGACGTTGTTCGCATTGCGCATGTAACTCAGACGGATTTCGTTCACCGCCGAAGCGCCGAAGGTCTTGGTATGGCCCAGGCTGAAGAGTTGCCCTCGTCCTAAGTTCAGCGCGCCGAAACCGGGCACGTTCGCGCCGCCCTGCCCGGTGGGATAAGGATTGTTGAGTCTATAGTCATCGAAGTAGTAGTATCCCGAAAACGAACCCCAATGCTCGCTGTTGGCGTCCACGCGAAAGCTGCCTTTGTCGTCGCGCAGTGTCTTGCCTTGCGAGGCTGTAGAAAATGTGGAGTCGCCGATGTTGGGAAGCGGAATATAGGGCAGCAGGTGTTTGGATGGCTCCGCCCATGCTTGCTGCGGAATTACTGCATTCGGGAAAACGCAGTTCACACTGAGAGTGCAGCCGGGAACGTAGTAGGGTTCGTTGGCGGAAACTGCGTAGCCTAATTTTTGCGTGAGCATGCTGGCCAGATAGGGGCCGCTCACCGAGCCTGTCAGGCTATTCGCGCGGTCGACGAAATTGCCAGACCGATCGGCCAGCGAAGGAACTGGAATCAGACCTGTGTCGACCCCCTGGAAGGTCCGGGTTCCCTGGTAGTCACCGAAGTAGAAGACTTTATCCTTGACAATCGGTCCACCCACCGTACCGCCGAACTGGTTCTGGCGATAGATGCTCCGCTCCGGTGAAAAGAAGCTGCGCGCATCCAGATCGGTATTGCGCAGAAATTCGAAGCCGCTGCCATGAACGCCGTTAGTCCCCGACTTAGTTACGACGTTGACCACGCCTCCGCTGTAGTTACCGTACTCCGCATCGAAGTTGTTGGTAAGAATTCGAAACTCGGCAATCGAGTCAAGGTTTGGCACGATCGAGGTGCCGCCGTTCATCAGCTCTTTGACATCGCCGCCATTGATCATGAAACCGTTGGCGTCTTCGCGCTGTCCGCTGATGGACTGGTTGCCGGGATTCAGGGAGCCGGAGGGTGCGATTGCCACAGAAGCGCCCGCCATCACGATCGATTCGGGCTGCTGTGTGGTGGTGGGTACGATGCCCGGTTGCAGCGCCAAAAGGTCGGTAAAGCTCCGGCCGTTGAGAGCGACGGCGGACATCTGTGCGCCCTTTACCACTTCGCCCAGTTGCGTGCTGGCGGTTTCCACGCGAACCTCACCGGCCTCCACGGTGATGGCGTCCACCTGCGCAGCAACATCGAGAGTGGCGTCTATGGTGAGCGCGCTATCGGTGTCGATGGTCAGGCCGCTCTGCTTTTGGGCACGAAATCCGGCCGCTTCGAACAGCAAATCGTAGCGACCGACCGGCAGGCTGGGGAAAGAATAGAGGCCCTTGACATCCGTGTGAGCCTTGTTCTGAATGCCTTGGGTCGTGTTCGTTACGGTTAAGGTGGCGCCGGGGATGACTCCGCCGGTGGCGTCGTGTAGCGTACCAGAGATACTTCCGGTGACCGCGCAGTGAGCGACGCCGGCCGCTGCGAAGGTGACTAACGAGCAGATTCGTGTGACTCGTGGGAATAGCATGCTAACTTTGGAAAACAGTCCTGCCATGTATTGGTACGTTTGAGACTGCTGCTTGGATGTAATGGTCTCAACTGGCTTGGAGAGGGACGATCCGGCAAATACCTCACTCCCGTCAGGCAGGCTAACGAGAGTGAATTATCGAGCTTTCGGTGCTTTTTAGCGGTCCAGCCACAACCGCATCGCCGCCGTCACTTCACTGGGCCGCTCCATCACCGACATGTGGCCGCACTCCGGTATCACAACCAACGTGCTTTCAGGAATCTTGGCCGCCATCTCGGCATGGCGAGCGGGAGGGCTCCAATCGTCTTCCCGGCCGGTCAGCAGCAGCGCGGGACATCCAATCTGTTCGAGAACTTCGGTTGCATCCGGCCTCGCGAGCAGTGCGCGTATCTGTGCGCCGAAGATGTCGGGGGTCTTGCGAGCCATCATTTCGATGATGGCGTCTACCAAGGCAGGGTCGGTGCGTCGGGCGGGATGGATCATCGGCGGCAGCCATTGCGCCGCCATCGCACGCATGCCTTCGGACCGCGCCACCGCCAGCAGCGCCAGGCGGCCTCGCTCCTCTTCTTCGCCGGCGGCATTCTTCGGGCGCGGCAGATAGCCGGTATCGAAGAGCGCGATTCGGGCGACGCGCCGGGGTGCAAGGCGGAAAACCTCCAGGGCCACCCGGCCGCCCATGGAGTGACCAGCCAGCCAAAAACGATCGGGCGCCTGGCGGAGCGCGGCTCGCGCCATCTCTACCAGCGAGTCTTCGTCACCCCAATCGATCGAATTGCAGTCGGCGACATCGCTCAGCGTCTCCAGTTGGTGGCGCCATACTGCGCGGTCGCACAAAAGACCGGGAAGGAGGACCAGCGCTTCTTTGCCGTTCGCCATCACATCGCGTCCAGCCCACGCGTCGGTGCCGCGGTCGACAGTACGGCTGCGGCGTCTCGAACAAGCATACATGGTAGGGCGGTCCCCTGGCGTCGGCCGCGAAAAGGGGGTACGCCCTACCTCTGTGTTACGTTGAGGGGCAAATGGAAAAACGCTTCGACGGAAAAACTGCGATTGTTACCGGCTCCAGCCGTGGCATCGGACGCGCCATCGCCGCACGTCTGGCGGCGGAAGGAGCCCGGTTAGTGCTTACGGCTCGTGATGCCGGCGTGTTGCAACAGGCGATCCAAGAAATCGAAAGCAAGGGCGGGAGTGCGAAAGCCATCGCCATGGACTTGCGGTCCAACGACGCCGCGCAACGCGTGGTCGATTTTGCGATGGCGAGCTACGAGCGAATCGACCTTCTGGTAAACAATGCCGGCGCCACCAAGCGCGGCGATTTCTTCGAGCTCACCGAAGAGGACTGGGCCGATGGATTTGCCTTGAAGTTCTTTGGCGCGGTACGGCTGACCCGCGCTGCATGGCCGCATCTTAAGTCGAACGGCGGGTCGGTGGTCAACATCTCCGGAGTGGGCGGACGCATGCCGGGGCCCCACTTCACCATTGGCGGTTCCGTTAACGCAGCGTTGCTTTCTTTCACTAAGGCGATGGCGGAGGTGGGAATCCGGGACGGCGTCCAGGTGAATGCTGTTAACCCCGGCAGCATCCGCACTGACCGTTACCGGCGCATGCTGGAGGCCTCGGCTGCGCAGCAGGGCATTCACACCGACGAGGCCGAGAAGAAGATTATCGAGGGCCACAAAATCACGCGGATTGGTGAGCCCGAAGACATTGCGGCGCTGGTGGCTTTTGTCGCCAGTGCGGGAGGAAGGCTGCTGCAAGGCGCGCTCATCGATATGGATGGCGGCGCCACTAAGGTGATTTGATCAGCGCCGGCCGTGGTAGGCGCCACCGCCGAGACCACCCACGTCAATCACCACGGCGACGATCAGCGCGACGAGGTAGATGCCGTCGATCGGATGGTGCATGTTGACCTCCCACGCGTAAACGATGGTGGTCAGCGGGAGAAAAATAAAGCCGAGAATGGGAAGCAGGAGTCCATGGTAGGCCCTTTCCAGATAGTTGGAGAGCAGGAACATGAGCACCAGGAAGACCCGGGGGAAGAACAGGACGAACGCGAACAGGCAGCAGGGCATTTCTCTCGCATTGTCGCAAAAGCTTCGATCACACACTGTGCCGTCTGTCACTAACCGCTTGCGGATCGAAGCCCGGTGTCTCTAAAATCGAATTTCCGAATGGATCAACAGTCGCGCACGGTCTTGATTGTGGACGACGATCCACAGATCCTGAAACTTCTGGAGAAGATGCTCAAGCCACAGGTCTTCAAAATCCTGGTGGCGCCGCGGCCTAGCCAGGCGCTGGAAATCTGCGGCCGCGAGCCGGTCCACCTGCTGATTTCCGACATCGCGATGCCTGAGATGGACGGTAACAAGCTGATGGCCAAGGTTCTCCAATTGCAGCCCGAGGCGTCAGTGTTGCTGATTTCTGGGCACTACAAGGAACCGGCTTCCGCTGCCAAGGCCGCACGGGTCAGGTTTTTGAAGAAGCCGTTCTTTCCGTCGGACTTGTTGGCGGCGCTGCGGGAGCTGCTGCCCGATCTGTGAACCCGGTACTCTACCCCTGCTGCCGCCTGTAGGGCGCTGACAGATAGGCTCGCGCCTCCCGGGCTGCATCGGCTTCGGGGGCATACGCGATGCACTTTTGGTATGCCTCCAGAGCCTCGGCACGGCGATGGGTCATGTCGTAGATCTGTCCGATACGCAGCCACGTCTGCGCGCCCGTATTGAGGTCGAGTTCTTCGGGCGAGGCCGCCACTTTCTTAAGATTCTCCAGGGCGTGGTCCAGATCGCGATACCAGAATTGAATCGTCCCTTCTTGAAAGTAGATCTTTTCCCAGGGCAGGCGGTCGAATCCAGGAGCATTTCCTGACTTCTGACGCGCCACTTCGTCGACAATCGCCAGCGCACGGGTTCCGTCACCTGCAACGCTGTACATTTGCGATAGCTCCAGGCGCAGCAGGAAGTTCCGGGGAAAGCGTGCGATCAGTTCCTGGAGCATCGGAAGTGTCTTCAGCGGCTGGTTCTCGCGGCGATATAGTGCACAGAGAAAGATCTGCGCGTCGGCGCGATTGAGTTTTCCATTGCGCGCGACATCCTGAATGGTGCGGATCCCCTTTTCCTTGTCGCCGTGAATACCAGCCAGAAAGCCCACCATTCGATAAACCACCGGCAGGCTGCCGACGATGTAGTCGTGCAGGCCCTGGACCAGCCGCGCATCCACGTTGTTGGGTTCCAGTTCCGAGACGCGGTTATGCTGGCGGCGCGCGGCCGTAGCGTCGCGCAGCGAATCGCGCCACGACTTTTTCACCACCCAGTAGTAGTTGGCGCGAAGCCCGTAGGAGATGCCCAGGGCATACATCGCGGAGGCGTCATTGGGATTCTTTTGCAAACGTACTTGCGCCAGCGCCATAGCCTTGGCAATCTGGTCTAGAAACTGGTGTTCGGTTTCGGGGCTGGGGTTGAGCTTGGGCCGGCGCAGGAAGGAGTTGTTGCCCGATACCAGTTCGCTTTCGAGCGCGCCGTCACGATACATCTCACGAAAGACCAGGGTTTGCGCCACATGGTTGTGCAAGTCGGGAGAATTTGGATCGTGCGTGATGGCTTCCTGGAAATCGGCGATGGCCTGATCGTATTCGAGATTGTAAAAGTGATCGAAGCCGCGATCGACGACCGACGGTTGCGCGGCGAGCGGGGCCACCAATGCCAACAGCGCGACTATTGAGAGCCTCACAACCCTATCGTAATCGGTTGAGAGCCCAGGCCGCATGCTCCGCGACTAAGGCATCGTGCGATGCCACCAGCTTTTGCAATGGCGTGCGGAATCGCACCTCGCCGGAATTGCCCATCGCGACGGCCACATTGCGCAGGAAGCCGGTGTAGCGGGCTCGCGTGACCGGAGTACCCCGAAACATATCGCGAAACTCGTCTTCCGTGACCTCGGCCAGGCGCTCCAGCGGTGGTGCGAAGTGGCGAGGTTGAAATGGCGAATCGCCGGTGAACTCATTGCGGCGGTTCCACGGACACACGTCCTGGCAGATGTCGCAGCCGAAAACATGGTTGCCGGTGGCAGCGCGGTGCGGCTCTGGAACCGCCCCTCGCAGTTCGATCGTGAAGTAGGAGATGCACCGGCCGGCATCCACAGTATATCCGAGCGTTCCCGGAACGATGGCGGCGGTGGGGCACGCTTCGATGCAGCGCGTACAGGTGCCGCAGCGGTCGGGCGGTGGCTCGTCCGGTCCGATTTCGAGCGACACCAGCAACTCAGCCAGGAAGAACCATGACCCGCTCTGCTGGTTGATGAGACAGGTGTTCTTGCCGATCCAGCCAAGCCCTGCCAGTCGCGCATACGACCGTTCGAGCAGCGGCGCGGTATCCACGCAGATCTTCGATTCGTATCCGGCGCCGGTGCTGTGTCGCAAAAACTCGTCCAGGCGCTCCAGTCCGCGGCGTATCACATCGTGGTAGTCGTCGCCCCAGGCGTAGCGCGAAATCCAGGCGCGCTCACGATCTGGAAAGCGCGTGGAGTATGGCCAGGGGCTGTTATAGAGCTTGCCCACGCAGATGACGGATCGCGCCGATGCCAGCAGGTTGCGCGGATCGTTACGAACCTCCGCCCGGCGGTCCGTGAGGTATCGCATTTCGCCCGCGAAACCGCGGGCCACCCATTCGTGGAACCACAAGCGCTCGGCGACCGGTTCGGCCCGCGCTACGCCGGCCAGTTCAAATCCGCACTGGCGTGCCTGTTCGCGGATCTCCTCGGCCTTCAAATCTCCAGCCCCACCGACCGCATCAGCTCGATGGCGTTGCTCTTGCGCACCACGCCCGGGCGCATCACGTAATCGAAAAGGATCTGCCCGTTTTCAATGCGATCTTCGAAATGCACATTGGCGGCGCGGTTCCCCAGGCCTTCGGCTATATCGGCCAAAGCGAGATCGTGCGTGGTGAATAATCCCATGGCGCCGCGCTCCACCAGCCCCCGCACCAGCGCCTCCGCCCCGATACGCCGATCGTGCGAGTTCGTGCCGTTCAAGAACTCGTCCACCAGAAACAGCACGGGCAACGGTCCGGCGGCCAAGTCGAGGATTTGGCGGATGCGAAGGATCTCCGCATAAAAACGGGAGATGCCGTTTTGCAGCGAGTCGACCACGCGGATGGAGGCGCCGATGGCCAATGGCGAGAGCACCAGCCGCTTGGCCCGTACCGGCGCGCCCGCCTGCGCCAGCACGGCGTTGGCCCCGAGAGTCCGCAGCAGCGTGCTTTTGCCGGACATATTGGAACCGCTCACCACCAGCAGGCGCAGCTCGCCGCCCAGTTCGACGTCGTTGCGTACGACGCGTTTCTCATCGATCAGCGGATGGCCGATGGCCTGCGCCTCCAGCCAGGGAGACTCGGTTGTGAACTCAGGGAACGGATCGGCGGGATGTTCGAAGGCGTGGGCGGCCAGGGAGCACAAGGCCTCCATTTCGCCGGTGGCGGTAATCCAGCGCCGCACCGCACGGCCAGAGTGGGCGCGCCAGGCCTCGATGGCATAAGCGCAATGGGGCGTCCAGAGGGTGACCACTTCCAGAAGGCGCACGAACACGTTATCGCGCGAATCCAGGTATTCCATGAGGCGCTTCAGCCGCGCCAACTGTCGGGAAGGCCGCTCGCCATCGGCGTCGAGCGACTCGCGCAGACGGGCCAGCAACGGTGACTGGAACTGTTCGCGCTCCAGGCGGACGAGCACTTCAGAAAGCAACCCGAGTCCGTGGGCGGCGTTCTCCACCGACGCCAATACAGCTGCAACCGGCTGCCGGAGGCGATACAGCACGAAGGTATTGATCAGCGCGGCCATTACGAAGACGTCTCGGAGCACGGTGGCGGTTGCCGGGGGGATGTGTACGAGGTTGGTTTCATACAGCAGGTAGGTGAACAGCGCCGCGCCGCTGGCGACTCCTATAACGCTGAGAACCCAAAGCCATGCTCGTCCGGAGGATTTGAGCAATGCCGGGGCTTCTCCCCAGGATGCCAGCGCCGCCGGGTGCACGCCGGAACGCGCTTCCTCGGCGAGTACCGCGAGATCTTCGCGCAGATCGACGCGCGGCCGCAGTTCCTCCACGGCTTCCTGCCGGGCGCGAACCGTGTCCGGGTCGGCCGGTTCCAGAAGCCAGCGGGCCAGCGTGTCTTCACCAATGTGCGTTCGCGCCGAGCAAAGCAGTTCGAAGAGCGACCCTTTTCCGAACAGGTCGAGATCCTGCGCGTACGGATGGGCCGGGTCGAGGTAGGATTGACCGGTCTCGCCGGTACCCGCCCATTCACCGTCGAGGCGGGCCAGGGCGCGCTCGAAATGCCGCACCGCGCGACGCCGGAACTCGGCCATCCGCAGCAGCCGGTCGTGAATGATCAGACAGGCCACGAAGATCGCTAGCGGCACGGCCGCCCACGCAATCGAGAACGCCTGATACGCCAGCGCCGCTACCACCATGGCCAGACCGCAGATGACGACCACGAGTTGCAGATTGCCCAGCGCCCGATGACGGCGCTCGCGGACGACCAGGTCGGCGCGGCGTTCTTCCAACAACTTGCTGTAGATGAGGCGGGGGTCGGGCATGAGCGGCCTCATTCATTGTGCCAGTTCGGTGGCGGTGTGGCCCCTCGCGTCTGGAGGTGCCAGGTGTTCTATTTCCGACTGCCAGGTGTTATATTATGGTTGCCATGCCCAGCGGGTATGTACCGATCTTCATTTTCCTGGCGATCGCGATCCTGTTTCCCATCGCGGCCATCCTCCTCGCCAAGCTGATCCGTCCATCAGCACCTTCCGTGACCAAGCTGGAAGCCTATGAGTGCGGCATCAAGGCTGCATCTGATTCCCGCGGCCGGTATACCGTGCGTTTCTACATCATCGCGATTCTATTCGTGATCTTCGACGTGGAGACGATTTTCCTGTTCCCTTGGGCAGTCCGCTACCGCACGCTAGGTTGGTTCGGCGTGGCGGAAGCCTCGGGGGACACCTGAAAAGCGGCCAACGAGGGACACCTCAAAACCGGCCAATAGAAACGGCAGGACAGATCCAGTTATACTCCACCAGCACTTTTCTGGCAATTTCTTTTTACTTTCGCATCGAGGAATCCTATACTA
>DASZIV010000021.1:0-3601 GCA_035948775.1 Bryobacteraceae bacterium | reverse complement strand
CTGGCCCATGCTGCGCGCGCAAATCGACGCATCGCGGAACTACCTCTTTCAAAAGGCCGGCTACAAGTTGGATATCTTCTCCGCGTAAGTGCAGTCCGCTAGATTTGCCTGTCGAAAGCTGCACCCGAGTGATCGGTCAAGTCTACTCGTCCAGTGAGTCGATTAGAGAATGGACTGCCATCCAGAGTTGGCAGCGCGGGCAAGTTTGAGCGGACCGTGGAGGCTTTTCGGACCAGGCCACCCTGTTCATTGGCGGCCTGCTTTAGGCCAACCGCGGACAGCGAGTGACAACCAAGTGACAACGTCGCGGATTCGTAGCGCATTCTGGAGCATCCTGGCGATACCAGTTGAACCTGTTTGCAAACAGTTAGACCCAACTGAACCGAACTGAACTGGTGCCCAGCGGGTTCGATTCCCGTTAGCGCTACCATAGACTCAATCACTTACAAGCAATGGTGTCACACCGAGTCACACGCCTCCCACGCCTTCGCCGCCTCGTCATCCTGGCCCGTGATTATGTGGGCGTAGATCTCCTGGGTCGTCCTTACCGAAGAGTGCCCCAGACGTGCCGAGACTGCGGTCAACGGTACTCCTTCGGCCAGCAACACCGACGTGTGCGTGTGGCGCAGCAAATGCAGCGCAGCTCCCTTGGGTTTGGCAATCTTCAGTCTCTTAAACAGGGCAGATACCGTCGACGAGATCGAATCTGGCTCCAGGGGAGCACCGTCGGGTGTGGCGAACCTCCGATCGTTGAGCCCAGGCGCATGGGTTCCAGGTACGGCATATCCGTAGCCACGGCAAACCCCAACTCCTTCTTGGCCTGCTCCTCATTGACGATAAATCCTTTAATGCGCGCTTAAGGCTACGGTCATGGCCGGAAGCGAATTGTTGTGGCAGGAAACGCAGGCGCGGCTCCTGAATACGGGCTCACCGCTGGTCTCGATCATCGGGAGAATTTTTTTCAGCGCCGCTTCCGCTGTGGGTGAGCCTCCCGCGGGCTTCGGCGACTCTTCGTTGACTTCCTTGGCGCCGGCTTTCACGAGCAGATCCAAAGTGGAAGCGATCCCCACCCGGGCCGCCAGTTTATAGGCGGTGTCGCCGCGATCATTAGTGGCATTGGGGTCCACACCCTTTGAAAGCAACCATTGCACCATTCGATCACGGTCCGCAGGCGCTTCCATGGAAAGCACGGCCTGCATGAGAAGAGTAAATCCCTCCTTATCCTTTGAGTCAAGCGAAGCTCCGTGATCCAGCAAAAGCTGGGAGAGTTCGGGCATGGCTCTCTTGGCCGTCTCATTCAAGACGCCTGCTCCATCGGTCCGGACATTTTTAACGGAAGCACCTTTCTCCACCAGCAACCGCACGCATGGTTCACAGCGTCCTGTCACAGCCGCGGAGAGTGTGTTACGTCACCGGCACGCACGCCAATACTGAGCAAGAACTGGATCGCTTCGAGATCGCCCTTCTGGGCCACAAGCGTCATCAGACGATCCTCGGGCGGTGCTCCTTTGGCCACGAGAAGTATCAGGATCGGAGTCGACCCGAAGGCGGTGACGGCAACGGTCATGGGCGTCACACCGCGTTTGGTGATCACTTTGACGTCGGCCCCGGCGTCCAGCAAAATAACCGCCTCGCACTGGAGTACAATCTCGGCGAGGTGTAGCGATGAGGGTCTCAAAACGATCGAGTCGCCGGCAGTTGCTTAGGATTGGCGCGGCAGTGGGAGGAGGTCTGCTGGCAACGCGTGAGAGCGCCATGGCAGGAGAAAATACGCTGGGCCAACTGGGCATTCCGCTCGGCCCGTACGGGGAACGGTCGCCGTTTGAGAAGGCGGTCCGTTGGACACGGGAAAGCAAGACGCCGGAGACAGGTTCCAGTTTCACGCCGCTGGCGGACTCTTTCGGTACGCTGACTCCCTCGTCGCTGCATTACGAGCGGCATCACGCGGGGATACCCACGATTGATCCGGCCCAGCATCGTCTGGTGATCCACGGAATGGTAAAGCAGCCGCTGTCTCTAACCGTAGCGGAGATTCGCCACTTGCCCTCGGTGTCGAGAACGCTAGTCCTCGAATGCGGCGGCAACAGCGGATCGGAATGGGCGGCCAAGACTGGGCCCGATGTGCAGCGAAGCTATGGCTTGGTCAGTTGCAGTGAGTGGACCGGGGTCCCTCTCTCGTTATTGCTCACGGAGGCGGGTGTCCAGCCCGGGGCGTCCTGGGTGATCGCCGAAGGTGCCGACGCTTGCCGCATGGAACGCAGTATCCCGATTGCGAGAGCCATGGACAATATTCTGGTCGCGTATGGGCAAAACGGCGAAGCCCTGCGGCCCGCGCAAGGATATCCGCTGCGCCTGATTATTCCCGGCTGGGAGGGGAACGCAAACGTCAAATGGCTTCACAGTCTGAAGATAACGGACCAGGCCTACATGGCCCGGGACGAAACCGCGAAGTACACGGATCTGATGCCGGATGGCAAGGCGCGTATCTTTACCTATCAAATGGAGGCGAAGTCAGTCATCACATTTCCATCGGGCGGGCAGACGTTGCGAGGCCCAAGTCTTTATGAGTTGACCGGCCTGGCGTGGTCTGGGCGCGGGAAGATTGAGCGTGTCGATGTTACCACCGATGGAGGGCGGAGTTGGGTGAAAGCACTATTGCAGGAACCGCGGCTTCCCATTGCCTTTACGCGCTTCCGGCTTCCCTGGCGATTTGAGGGCCGCGAAGCTGTTATCGCCTCGCGCGCAGTCGATGAGAGCGGATATGTCCAGCCGACGCGCGAAGCACTAATTGCCGTACGTGGGACAAATTCCGGTTATCACTTTAACGGAATCAAGTTTTGGAAAGTTCAAGCCGACGGGAATGTGACCTATGTGGAGAGTTAGTTTAGTGGCGCTGGCGGCTGCCGCCATGCTGGCGGCGCAGTCGTCGAAATACGGAGTGGGACAGCCGGCGACGCCGGGGCAAATCCGGGACTTGGGCGCTGCGATTGCGCCGGACGGGACCGGCCTGCCTGAAGGCTCGGGGACGGTCGCGGCAGGACGAGAGGTTTTCGCGGCTCGGTGTTCCAAATGCCACGGCGAAAAGGCAGAAGGAGCGGTGGGGCCGGCCCTGGTGGGCGGACGGGGCACGCTCGCCACGGCGAAGCCAGTCAAGACGGTGGGGAGCTTTTGGCCCTATGCGACGACCGTGTGGGATTACATCAATCGGGCGATGCCCTTCGACCAGCCGGGTCTCTTGAAGCCGGCCGAGGTGTACGCGGTGGTGGCGTATATCCTAAATCTCAATCACATTATCGGAACTGATCAGGTAATGGACGCCAAGAGTCTGCCGAAAGTGAAGATGCCGAACCGGGACGGCTTCGTGGCCGACCCCCGGCCGGATGTCGACAATAAGGCCAAGCGCTCAGAACGTTAGCTTGGCCGAAAACTGCAACTGGCGGGCTCCGTAGAGTCCGTTAGTGGAAGAGGATGCGGTGGGCGCCATGAATGTGGGACTCGGAACCAGGCATCCGGTTGCTCCGGCCGCGAGAGCGGTGGTGCATGCTCCGGACCCGGCTGCCGTGTAATTGAATGCGGTGGTATTCACGGTGCTGATGTTGGT
>DASZIV010000020.1:0-24961 GCA_035948775.1 Bryobacteraceae bacterium | reverse complement strand
ATGGGCCGTCCTTCCAATAGGGTTTTTTGTTTGGTCACAAATATTCTATTGGGAATCGGCCCTTTACTCAAAACATTTTCTAAACTCCCTGTTCAGCGCCCTCGGGGGCGCGTACGGCGAATTCTGCAAGTACCTCTTTAGCCCGCCCCACAAGAACCTTTTCACACAGTCTGCCTACTAGCTACGCGCCGGCGCCGTGGCCAGCTCCGTCACCGCAAGCGGCACGATCTCGCCTTCCACGCCGCCGATCACATTCGCCGTGTGCGCGAACGCTAGCGGATCGCCTGTGACAAAATGCACCACGCGTCCGGGTGCGAAATCGCGCGGCGGCTGCTCGAAGGCCGCACTCACGGCCTCTGCCGTGACCTCGGCGCTATCCACCAGCGTTACGCTCTCGCCCACCGTCCTCTCCAGCACCTTGCGCAGTAGCGGATAGTGCGTGCAACCCAATATCAGCGTATCGATCTCCGGCCGGCCGCTCAGGTACTGCCGGACCAGCAACTCCGCTTCAGGCGAGTCCGCCAGCCCCTCTTCGACCACATGCACCAGCATGGGGCAGGCCTGGGCCCACGGCTTCAAACCGAGCGCCTCCAGACGCCGTTGATACGCCCGGCTGCCGATGGTCCCCTTGGTTCCGATCACGCCCACATTGCCCGTGCGCGTGACGCGTGTCGCGGCTTCCACACCTGGGTCAATCACGCCCCAAACCGGTACCGGGCAGCGCTCGGCAAGGCTCGGTAGCGCCACGGCGGACGCCGTGTTACAGGCCACCACCACGCCTTCCACGCCCATCCCGCACAGGAAATCGGTGATCCCGTGAGCGAACTCCACAACCATCTCCGGAGGCTTACGGCCGTAGGGCACGCGCGCAGTATCACCAAGGTAAACAAAGTCGCGGTGCGGCATGCGCCGCCGGAGTGCTTGCAGCACGGTAAGTCCGCCCACGCCCGAGTCGAAGACCCCGATGGCGCGGCGAAGAGTTGGCAGCATCGTCATCTACCCTTATCGTTGCACGTTCGTGGCCGTGAGATAATTGACAATCCCCATGAAAGCTCGAGTTTTTGTTTCCTTCAAGTCCACCGTCCTCGACCCGCAAGGCCAGACCATCTGCTCCGCCCTCCACGGCCTTGGCTACCCGGCTATCGCCGGCGTTCGCCAAGGTAAATTCTTCGAGATCGCCATCGCTGCGGGAACTTCCCGGGAGCAGGCGCAGAAGGACATTGAGACCATCGCGCACGAAGTCCTCGCCAACCCGGTTATCGAAGAGTATCGCGTCGAGATCCTGGACTGACAAACTATAATGGAATAATGTGTGGGATTGTCGGTTACGTCGGCACGCAAAAAGCCGTTCCCATCATTCTGGAAGGATTGAAACGGCTCGAGTATCGTGGATACGATTCCGCGGGGTTGGCCGTCTACTGCGGTAACGACCAGTTAGAAGTTCGCCGCGCTAAAGGTAAGCTCCGCAATCTGGAAGATGCCATCCGGTTGAACCCGGTCGATGGCACGTTCGGCATCGGCCACACACGCTGGGCCACCCATGGCCGTCCCACCGAGGAGAACGCCCATCCGCACCGCGACTGCAAGGGCGACGTCGTGGTGGTGCACAACGGCATCGTGGAAAACTACCTGACGCTCAAGCATGCGCTACAAGCGGAAGGTCACCAGTTCAAAACCGAGACCGATACCGAAGTCATCGCGCACCTGGTGGAGAAGCACTTCAAGGGCAACCTGGAAGAGGCCGTGCGTGCCTCCGTGAAGCAGCTTAGCGGCGTGTTCGCGCTGGCCGTGATCTCCCGGTCCGACCCCAACAAGATCGTCGCGGCACGCTCGGGGCCGCCGGTCGTGATCGGCATCGGCGACAACGAATACTTTGTGGCATCGGACGTCCCCGCCATTCTCAGCCATACGCGCGACATGTTTTTCCTGGCGGATGGCGACATTGCCATCCTCACGCCCGAAGGGGTGCGGCTCAGCGATTTCAACGGCCGCCCCGTGAACCGCCAGGTGTCGCACATTTTGTGGGACCCCATTATGGCGGAAAAGGGCGGCTACAAGCATTTCATGCTCAAGGAAATCTACGAGCAGCCGCGCTCCGTCCGCGATACCACTTTAGGCCGTGTTGGTCTGGAGACCGGCCAGATCTTTCTCAACGAAATGGACATCACGCCCGCCGAGTTCGCGCGCTTCCGCTCGGTGCGCATCATCGCTTGCGGCACCGCCTGGCACGCCGGGTTGGTGGGCAAGTTTATGATCGAGAAACTGGCGCGCATTCCGGTGGAGGTGGATTACGGAAGCGAGTTCCGCTACCGCGATCCGATACTCGATGGTGACACGCTGACCGTGGTGATTTCGCAATCCGGGGAAACCGCGGACACACTGGCGGCGCAACGCGAGGCCAAGAACAAGGGCTCCAAAACGCTGGCGATCTGCAACGTAGTCGGGTCCATGGTCACCCGCGAGTCCGCCGGTACCATCTATACGCACGCCGGCCCGGAAATCGGTGTGGCGGCCACGAAGACCTTCACGGCGCAGTTAACCGCCCTCTTCATTCTGGCGATGCACCTGGGGCAAGCCAACCAGCGGCTGGACGAAAGCACTTCGCGCTGCCTGGTGCAGGAGTTGGTGAAGCTGCCGGGCAAGCTCGAAACGGTGCTTTCCAACGACTCGCATTACGAGGCCTTGGGCCGCGAGCTGCATCACTCCACCGACGCTCTGTTCCTGGGGCGCGGCATCCATTTCCCCATCGCTCTGGAAGGGGCGCTCAAGCTCAAAGAGATTTCTTATATCCACGCCGAGGGCTATCCCGCGGGCGAGATGAAGCACGGCCCGAACGCGCTGATCGATGAGAAACTTCCGGTGGTGGTGATTGCCACGCACGACCCTAAAAGCGAAGAAAGCCGTCTGCTGCACGAGAAAACGCTTTCCAATATTCAAGAAGTGAAGGCGCGGGAAGGGATCGTAGTGGCCCTCGCTACCGAGGGGGACGAAGAGGTCCGCAAAACGGCCGATCACATGATCGAGATTCCGGCCACGTTGGACCTGCTCGGCCCGATCCTCGAGGTCGTCCCGCTACAGTTGCTCGCGTATCACATCGCCGTTCGGCGCGGCTGCGATGTAGATCAACCACGGAACCTGGCCAAGAGCGTCACGGTGGAGTGAAGCATGAGTTTCCAAGCCACAGTTCGTCATAAGGGCGATGTCGCGGTGATCGATCTATCCGGCCGCCTCGTTTTGGGCGAAGCCCCCCGCACCCTGCAGGAAGCCATCCTGGAGCTGATCCTGGAGGGCCGGCGAAAGATCGTTTTGAACCTCATGGATGTGAGTCACCTCGATAGCGCTGGCCTCGGCGAGATGTGCGCGGCTTGCGCCAGCGTGACCAATTCCGGCGGCGAGGTCCGGCTGGTCACGCCCGTCCGCATACACGACCAGATGGAAGTCACCAAGCTATCCACCGTCTTCGCGGATTATCCGGACGAGGCGGCCGCGGCCGAAAGTTTCCGCCGCGAGCCCAGCAACGCCTGAAGTTACTGCCCTCCGAGCGCCTTCGCCACCGCTTCGAGCTGCCGCTTCCGAGCTGCCGTATCTAACTGCGGGTCGAGCGCCCTCACCGAATCCAAGCGTTTTTCCTCGAAAGCCAGGTCGCGTGTAAGGTCGTGGCTCACCGCCAGTCTTGCTGCGGCACGCCGAAACGAGTACTCCAGAATCGCGCGCCCCTCCTGCTGCCCCGCATTGGCAACATACAGCGCCGGGGCCAGCGTGAGCAGGGCGCTGCGCTTCATCCACGTGGGATCCAGCCGTTCGGGCGTGTCGAGATTCGTGTGAATCAGGTCGAGCGACGGAACCGCCAACGCAATCCCGGGAATGCCGATGCCGCGCGCCTCGAACGCCACTTCATCGGTGATCGGCTCATAGTTCCAGTAAACCGTTCGCAGCGACTGGCGGCTGCCGCCCTCGGCGATTGTCAAAGGCTTCGGTTCGTGCTCCGCCGGGGCGTAGTTGTCTTTCACGTATTCGGCCAGGTTCGCAATCAGATCGTCGGCGTAGGACGGTAACCAATCCGGATTGTTGATCACGATGAAATTGTTTTCCGCGCCGCGCTCGCCGCCGGCCTGGTCGAGCACCACCGAGAGCAGAATATTCTTGGCATCCTCCGGGTGCTGTCGGAACCACGCCTCCTCGGAAACGATCTCAGTAGTCCACCAGAAGCGCATAGTCCGGCGCGGCTTGGGAATCTTGCCCATGGCCACCAGCCGGCCGGTTGCGCGCGCCAGCTCCAGCAATGTTCCGCCGCCCGAGGCGTTGTCATTCGCTCCCGGGAATTGATGATCCAGATGCGCCGCCAACACGATATCCTGCCCTCGCTCGGCGCCCGGAATTTCTCCCATGACCATGCCGATCGCCCCCGGCGAGGAGCGCTTGGCGCGGGCGTGGACGTGCACCGTGACCGGCCCGCGTTTCAATAACGCTCGAAGGTCGGCGGAGTCCTTGGGACTGATCATCACGGCCAGCGCCTCCGGCGGCGCCTCACCCCACATGATCGCCTCGGGCGGCGTCCGGCGGCCGAAGTACTCGCCCGAAGCTCCCGAGATCAAGGCTGCGGGGCCGGCCGACCCGACCGATTTCCACACCGGCTGTGGTTCGCCGTCGGTGAGAACCACCTTGCCGCGCACGTCCGCCGCGCCGGCGTCTGCCAGTTCCCGCGTAACATCGCCATCCGCGCTGTGGCGCGCCAGGACCGCGGTGATCTTCCGCTGGACGGGAGCCGTGATTTCCAGAGCCGCCTCCGTCTCATCCCACATCGGAGTCGTCTGCGGAAAGCGCTCGATGCGGACGTTCTGCAATCCATACTCGCGCGCCCGCGCGGCTACATACTCGGCGGTATCGAAGAAGCCCTGCGAGTTGGGATAACGGGCATGGGCCGCGATCGCCGCGGTCTGCTTCATGGAGTTATCCACCGAAAGCTCAGCCGCAATCGCGCGCAGCAAGGGATCCCGAATCAGCGGCTGTACCTCGGCGGCCGCCAGCAGCGTTACAGCGAGACAGCCGGCTGCCGCGCCACACGCGAGATAGCGTGCACCAGCTTGCGATAAGGAATATCGTCGTAGCTTTCGAAACTCAGCCATTCACCATCCCGCCAACTCGAATAGTACCAGCGCGCCAGCAGCGCCAGGTACTCCTGCCGGTCGCGCACCGTGAGTATGCGATCGCCCGCCGCGGCAAAAGCCTCGCGTAACTGGTGGTCCATGGAAACCGGCTTCCCTTCGCGCACCTCGAAGCTGAAGCGCAGCGGCGCCTGCCAGTTTCCCTCGCGCAGAGGCCACAGCTCCACCGCGCCTGCTGCCAGTGAGCGCGTAATCGCCACGCCATGGAGTCGATCCACGTCGCGCGCCAGCTCATCGCGCAACTTCAGCACCTCCTGCACCTTCTCCAGCCGCTTCTGCTGGCGGGCGGCCTCCTCGAAATTCATTTCGTCGCTGAGCCGGTCGCGCGAGTGGGCAATCGGGTCCGCCAGCGATCGGCCATCCGTACGCAGAAAATCCGTCGCTCGTTCCACTTCGTGCGCGTACTCCGCCGGCCCCACCACCTGCTGGCACGGCCGCAGGCACATGCTCATTTCGCCGTACATGCAGCCCGGATGCTGCGGCGAAGGCGCCAGATCTTCCTGGCATCGCCGCACCTGGAACAGATCCAGGAACTGGCTCTCGAAGCGCTCGGCGGATGTGCGCGAGCGGAAGGGCCCGAAGTACAGGCCCGCCGCGCGCGTGAGGTGAGTCGTAATCTGGCTGCGCGGGAATTCGTTGGTCAGAATGATTTTCAGGTAGGGTGGCATGCGCAGGCGCAGCAGTTCGAGATAGCTCTTGGGGAAGTAGCGGCGGGCCGCCTCGTAGTGCAGCACGGCCGATTCCAGGCCTGAAGCCGTCAACTGATATTCGATGCGCGCCACGGTATGGCGCAGGTTCAGCAGACGCGAGGGCTTCTCCCGTTCTTTGAGGAGCCGCAGCAAGCGACGTCGCAGCTTGGCCGTTTTGGAAACGTGTGGATCACCCTCCCTCGGCCACAACAGAAAAACGGCGGGAGCGTTCGGCACGGCTTCCAGGGCCGCATCCAGTTGAGCGAGGTCAGGTCCGACTTCGATCTCGGTCATCGCTAGTCTCGCCCCGCCGCTCGCCAGCGGCTATTCCGCTACGGCCTTCGAGTCGATCAATCCGTGAATCTCCGCGAGGAACTCGGTCATAGTCTTCACGCCCTGATCTCCATGCTTGCGATTGCGCACCGCTACCTGCCCGTTCTGCTGCTCACGGTCCCCCACCACCAGCATGTACGGGATCTTCTGCAATTGGGCCTCGCGGATCTTTAGATTGACCTTTTCGGCGCGATCGTCAAGGGTGGCGCGGATCCCGGCGTCGCTCAATTGTTTCCTCACCTCGCGCGCGTACTCCGTTTGCCGGTCGGTAATCGGTAGCACGATCGCCTGCACCGGCGCCAGCCACACTGGAAACGCGCCCGCATAGTGTTCGATCAGGATGCCGAAGAAGCGTTCGATGGAACCGTACAGGGCGCGGTGCACCATCAACGGCTGATGCGCCTTGCCATCTTCCCCGATGTACTCCAACTCGAAGCGCCGCGGCAGCGTGAAGTCGAACTGCACGGTGGAGAGCTGCCACGGGCGGCCAATGGCATCCACCAGTTTTACGTCAATCTTGGGGCCGTAGAAGGCCGCTTCATCGGGAATCACTTTGGCTTTGATGTTCAGCCGTTCGGTGGCGTTGCGTAACGCGTTCTCTCCCAACTGCCACTGTTCCGGGGTGCCATCATACTTGCCGCTGGCGCCTCCGTCCCAGGTGGAAAGCTCGGCTTCGTATTGCTCGAAACCAAAGGTGTGCAGCGTATCCACCGCAAACTGCAAACAGTCCACAACCTCGTTTTCGATCTGGTCCGGGGCACAAAAAATGTGGGCGTCGTCCTGGGTGAAGCCGCGAACCCGGAACAGCCCTGCCAATACGCCCGAGCGCTCATAGCGATATACCGTACCTAACTCGCCCAGACGCACCGGAAGATCGCGATAGCTATGCTGCCGGTCCTTGTAGATCAAGATGTGGAATGGGCAATTCATCGGCTTGAGCTGGTACTCGGCGCCTTCTACCTCCATCCGCGAAAACATGTTCTGTGCATAAAAACCGGCATGTCCCGAAGTCTTCCACAAGTCAAAGCGCGCCACGTGCGGCGTGTACACCAGCGAATAACCACGCTTGAGATATTGATCACGCATCCAGTCTTCGAGCAGCTTGCGGATCATGCCGCCCTTGGGGTGGAAGAAGATGAGCCCCGGTCCGGCCAGCTCCTGGATACTGAATAACTCCAGATCCTTGCCGATCTTGCGATGGTCGCGTTTCTTGGCTTCCTCGACCTGCTTGAGGTAGTCCTCCAGATCCTTCTGGCTGAAGAAGGCCGTGCCATATATGCGCTGCAGCTGCTTGTTGTGCTCGTTGCCCTTCCAGTAAGCGCCGGCGATGGAAAGCAGCTTGAAAGCTTTGAGCTTCGACGTATTGGGCACGTGCGGGCCGCGGCAGAAATCGATGAAGTGCGGTCCCAGCGTGTACTCGCTGAATATTTCGCCGGCTCGTTCCTGAATCAACTCGCATTTCATCCAGGCGTCGGAATACTTTTTGAGCCCTTCTTCCTTGGGAGTGTAGACGCGCTCGTAAGGCAGGTTGCGCTTCTGAATCTCCCACATGCGCTTCTCGATCTTCTCCAGGTCCTCCGGAGTGAACGGAACCGCGCGGTCGAAATCGTAATAGAACCCGGTGTCGATCGGCGGGCCGATGCCGAGCTTGGTTTCCGGGTAGAGTTCCAGCACCGCCGCCGCCAGCAGGTGCGCCGTGGAATGGCGGTAGACTTCGAGCGCCTCGGAATCCTTCGGAGTGAGGATTTGCAGGGTGGCACTCTGCTCGATCGGCCGCGTGAGGTCGTACATCTCACCGTTGACCTTGGCGGCGATGGCCGCGTCCGCGAGGCGCGGGCTGATCGACTGCGCGACATCGATCGGCCGGGTACCCGGCGGAAACGGCTGTTTACTGCCGTCGGGCAGGGTAATCTCGATGTTACTCATAGGGAAATTTCAGCGTAACATGCGGGGTAGCGCCATGCGCTACCCTGCCAATCGGGGAAAAGGTGTGCGACCGAATGGCGGTGCGTCTCATCTGTTAATCCTGTGGAGACGTTTGCCCGTATCGGGCGTCCCGGCGGTGTTTGCGCCTTTCGAGCTATGATGAGTAAAGGTCCATGGCCGTTTCTAGTCTTGCCGGAATCGACGAATCCACTCTTGTTGCGCAGACGCGTGAAGGGGATAGCCGCGCCTTCAACGAACTGGTCAGACGATACGAGTCCAAGATTTTCCGCCTGGCGCAGCACATCACTCAAAACCGCGAGGATGCGGAAGATGTGCTGCAGGAGACCTTTCTGAAAGCGTACGAGCACCTCGATCAATTCCAGGGGAATTCCAAGTTCTATACCTGGATCGTGCGCATCGCGGTGAATCAGGCGCTCATGAAACTGCGCCGCCGCAAGACCGACCGCTCGGTCTCGCTCGATGAAACTATCGACACCGGCGAAGATACCGTGACTCGCGAGATCGCCGCTTGGGACGAAGATCCCGAGCAGCGTTTTTCGCGCGAGGAACTGGGCGGCCTGTTGGATTCGGCCGTTCAAAGCCTGGCCCCGCCCTACCGCTCTGTTTTCGTGCTCCGGGATATCGAAGAGTTGTCCACAGAGGAAACCGCAGAAGCCTTGGGCCTTTCCGTGCCTGCCGTGAAGAGCAGGCTGTTGCGGGCTCGCTTGCAGCTCCGCGAGAAACTCACCCGCTACTTTAAGCGCAAGGGAGATGACGCCTTTGCTTACATGTAAAGACTTTCTGAAAGAGCTGAGCGACTACCTGGATGAGTGCACGGATTGTGAGCTTCGTGCCAAGCTCGAGCAGCACATCACAGAGTGCCCGAACTGTTGGGTAATCGCCGACACCACCAGGCGGACGATCCAGATCTATAAGGGAATGGAGCCTTTCTCGATCCCTACCGATGTGGAAGACCGTCTGATGCGCGCGCTCGAAAAGAAGATGGCCGCTAGGAAGTAAGGCCGCGTTACCAAAGACTGATCGGAGCCGCGACCGTGAGGGAGCGGACTACCTTCAAAAGAAGAAGTGTTTCGTCCAATCCACCAGCATATGCAGCGCCGCTGACGAGAATAACGTCGAAGCGCGCTGAAACACCCATCCATAGGCAATCCCGGCGATCGTCGCCAGAATCATGTAACGCCAGTTCGGCAGCGCTTGCGGCCCATTGTCCAGATGCGCGCAGCCGAAAATGAAGCTCGCCGCCAGCAGCGTCCGGACGCCCGCGCCAAATCGCAGCATCAACAAATTTTGGATCATCGACCGGAACAGGATCTCTTCCGGCAGAGCCGTTCCCGCAAAGATTATGCCCACGGCCGCTGCCATCGCGCCCGCGCTCTTCTCGGGCAGATGTGGCCACGGAATGAATCCCACCCCGATCCCCACCATCATCAGGACGGGAGCTGCCACCGCGAACGCCGCCGCCGGCAACCACCAGTCTGCTGGCTGACGCGGCAGGTTGAATTTCAAATCAGGAAACATCCGGAAGCTGCCGAACAACACCAGCCCCAGAAGGATTGCCATCCCGTAAGCCACGCTGTGCAGGTAGCCGCGCGCCGGCGCCGGTACCAGGGCGCCGCCGGCCCCAAATTCCAGTGGCAGCCATAGCAGCAGGATGATGGCGAAATCCAGGATGCTCGGCCGCTTCACTGAGCCCGCGCCCTGCCACGCCGCACACGCCACGGGCGCTGTCGTGTAGAGTAGCACCACCAGGAGGAGCGTCGTACTCCACGCCCCAGCCAGAGCCGCCGCTCCCGCGAATGCCGCCGTCAGCACTACCGGTACGGCCCATATTAACCTTGGCTCGCGGCCGAAAGCACTACGGATTCCCTCTTGGACCCTCGACAAAAAGAAGCTCAGCACCGCCGCCAGCATCAATATAAGGGTCAGGGTGCGCATAATCTTGTTTTACCGCTGCGGTCCGCTACACTACAAATAATGTCTGCTGGTGCCAGTTTAAGCCGTACCGCCGCGCAAGAGCGTGCCAACCTGCAGGAGAACACCGCCTTCCGCATTCTGGCGTACATCAGCTTTTGCCACCTCCTCAACGACATGATGCAGTCGGTCATTCCGGCCGTCTACCCGATATTGAAAAGCTCCTATCACCTCAATTTCGGGCAGATCGGGTTGATCACGCTGACGCTGCAACTCACCGCCTCGCTGCTGCAACCAGTGGTTGGTAGCTTTACGGATCGCCGCCCTTTGCCGTACTCTTTGGCTGCGGGGATGGCCTTCACGCTCGTGGGATTGTTGCTGTTGTCGTCTGCACCCACATATGGTTCGATCCTGCTGGCGGTCGCGCTGGTGGGCGTGGGCTCGTCGGTGTTTCACCCGGAATCGTCGCGCGTGGCCCGTATGGCTTCCGGCGGACAACACGGCTTGGCGCAATCGCTGTTTCAGGTGGGCGGCAATGCCGGGTCCGCTCTGGGCCCACTGCTGGCGGCCTTCATTGTGCTACCTGCCGGTCAGGGCAGTATCTCCTGGTTTTCGTTGGCCGCCCTGCTGGCCATCATCATACTCACGCGGGTCGGAACCTGGTACAAGGCCAACCGTCCACTTTTGAAGAAGGCGCGCGCCGGAGTTGCCGACGCAGCTTCCCGCCCTTCCGCCAGGCGCATCGCCGTGGCGATTGTGGTGCTGGTCGGGCTGATCTTCTCCAAGTTCTTCTACATGGCCAGCCTGAACAGCTATTACACGTTCTACTTGATTAACAAATTCCACCTGCCGGTGCGCAGCGCGCAGCTCTACCTGTTCCTCTTCCTGGGCGCCGTGGCGGCGGGGACCATCATTGGCGGCCCCATCGGTGATCGCATCGGCCGCAAATATGTGATCTGGTGCTCGATCCTGGGTGTGCTTCCTTTCACATTACTCCTGCCCTACGCCAGCCTCTTCTGGACAGGCGTTCTCACGGTCATCATCGGCCTGGTGCTGGCCTCGGCCTTCTCCGCGATTCTGGTTTATGCACAGGAGCTGGTCCCCGGAAGGATCGGCATGATTTCAGGACTCTTCTTCGGGCTCGCCTTCGGGATGGGCGGCCTGGGCGCAGCGCTACTGGGCAAGCTCGCCGACGCCACCAGCATCGCCTACGTGTACCACGTCTGCTCGTTCCTTCCGGCCCTTGGCCTGTTGACGGTCTTCCTGCCCAACGTAGAGCCGGGTCGCAAAGCCAAGTAGCGCCGGCGGTCTTGCCGCCGGTGCCCCGGTTCCACCATGACGCCCGTGTTATCGTTGTATGAACAGTGTCAACGCCGCTGCATTTCCACCTGGCGCAGTACGACGGGCCCCTGGACCTACTGCTCGATCTCATCCGCAAACAGCAGATCGATATTAAAGACATTCCCATCGCCACCATCACCACCCAATACTTGGAATACCTGAAGAAGGCCCGGGAAATGGACATGGAATTGGGCGCCGAATTCGTCTACATGGCGGCCACCCTGATCCACATCAAGTCGAAAATGCTGCTGCCCCAGGACCCCACACTGGCGCCTGAGGGCGAGGAGGCCGAAGACCCCCGCCAGGAACTGGTGAACCGTCTGCTGGAGCATGAGCGCTTCAAGAACGCCGCCGAGATGCTGCAGCAGAAACGGCTCATCGAGGAAAATGTCTGGTCTAATCCGCAGGTGGAGAACTTCCTGGCCGAGGATAGCGACCCCGGCTTAGCGGTCACGCTCTTCGACCTGGTGACCGCTTTCAATCAAATTCTGGAGCGCGCCAAGAACCGCCCGGTTTACCAGGTGGACGCGGCCGACGTCACGGTTGCCGATATGATCCGCTTCCTGCGCGACCAGTTTCTGGAGACGCCCGCCGATCAGCCAGTTTTCATCATCCGTATGTTCGAGCAACAATCCACTCGCCGCGCCATGATCGCGCTATTTTTGGCGGTGCTGGAACTGGTGCGGATGCAGGCGGTGGTGGTCACGCAGAAGGATCTGTTTGGAGAGATCGCGCTGGTACGCCACAGTCATTTTGAAAATGTATTCGCGACCGAACAGCCCATCGCCGCGATCGAACAAGACTACAACTGAACCATGGAAGAATTAGAAACACCCCCGCAGGACCTTTCCCAGGAATCGGAAGAATCCCAGCCGCAGACAGTGCTCTCAATGGACGAGCTGCTCGAAGCCGCCCCGGGTCCGGTGGCCGTGCCGGTATCCATAGAGGACGCGCAGCTCAAGGCAATGCTCGAAGCCATCGTTTATGTGGCCGAAGAACCGGTCACCATCGCGCAGATCGCCGCCGCCCTGGAACAGCCGGCGGACCGCGTGGCAGCGTTGATGGCGGAACTGGCCGCCGAATTTGAAAAGCCGGAACACGGGCTGGGCGTTCGCGAAGTGGCCGGCGGCTTCAAGCTGGCTACCAAGGCCGAACACCACGAGGCGGTGCGCAACTTCGTCAAGAGCTTGAAACCGGCCCTCAAGCTTTCCCTGCCGGCTCTCGAAACGCTATCCGTCATCGCGTATAAACAGCCGGTCACCGCCCCCGAGATCCGCGCCATTCGCGGCGTGCAGGGAGACGGCGTGCTCAAGACGCTGCTGGAGCGTAAGCTGATCGCCATCGCCGGCCGCAAGGATGTAATCGGCAAGCCCGTTCTGTATAAGACCACCAAGGATTTCCTTGTACAGTTCGGGCTGAAGGACCTCAGCGAGCTGCCATCCCTCAAGGAGTTCGAAGAAATCAGGCGCTTGGCCTTAGACGACTCCGGCGGCGACGGAACCCAAGAGTCCGTGGCAGGCGACGGGCAATCGGAGAGCTGATGCCTGAAGAGCGGCTTCAGAAAATTCTGTCTCAGGCCGGAGTCGCCTCCCGCCGCCACGCGGAACAAATGATCGTGGAGGGGCGGGTCACGGTAAACGGCGCGGTGGTCAACCAACTCGGCTCGAAGGCGGATCTGGAACGCGACAGTATCAAAGCGGACGGTCGCCTGGTGCGTCCTCCGAAGCGCCTGGTCTACATCGCTTTGCACAAGCCCAACAACACGGTCACCACAGTGAGCGACCCGCAAGGCCGCGCTACCGTGATGGATCTCTTGCGCGGCGTAAAAGAGCGCGTGTACCCGGTGGGTCGTCTGGATTACCATAGCGAGGGACTGCTCCTGCTCACCAACGATGGAGATTTGAGCAACGCCATCATGTCGGCAGCGAGCCATTTGCCCAAGACCTACCTGGTAAAAGTGAACGGCCAGTTGACCACCGATCAGGAGGAGCAATTCCGGCGCGGCGTGCCGCTATCGGGTGTGCGCACCATGCCCGCGGGCCTGAAACTGCTGCACGATGCCGAGAACCCGTGGTACGAGGTGCGCCTGTTCGAAGGCCGCAACCAGCAAATCCGCACGATGTTCAAACATTTTGGGCGCCTGGTGGAGAAGCTCAAACGAGTACGCATCGGTCCACTGGAATTGGGACCGTTGAAGCCCGGTCAATTTCGTCCACTGTCCGGACAGGAAGTCGAGAAACTGAAGCGCGCGGTTCGCCGCTCCACTTTAGCCCAAGCCGTATGAAACGTATTTCGGAAATCCTGCAGGCCGCCCACACCATCGCCGTCGTGGGACTCTCCGGCAAGCGATGCCGCCCCAGCCACGGCGTCGCCGAATATTTGAAGCGGTCCGGGTACCGCATCATTCCCGTCAATCCCGAAGAGACCGAGATTCTGGGCGAAAAATGCTACCCCGATCTCGACTCCGTGCCCGACGCGATCGACGTGGTGGATATTTTCCGCCGCTCCGAATTCGTACCCGACATCGTGGAAGCCGCCATTCGCAAGGGCGCAAAAGCCATCTGGATGCAGGAAGGCGTAGTCCACGAAGAAGCCGCCAGCCGCGCTGAAGCAGCCGGTATCGCCGTTGCCATGGACCGCTGCATCCTCAAGGATCACCGGCGCATGGAAGTCGCGTAGTAGCGCAGCCCCTACTTCTTCAGCTCCGTCATCATGCCCGGCAGGCTCCACTGCATCTGCAGGCTGTTGGGCATCCAGCCGAACTCGGCCATCATCACCTTCGCAACGTCGTCCGAGCTCTTCCCGCCCTTGATCAAGCCGGCCGCGCGGACGCGCAGCTTATCCACGTTGTTTCGGTAGGTCAGCAGGTTGGCTTTCGTGGTCACCGGTCCGTGGCCGGGGATCACGGTGTCGAAGTCCCACGCCTTCATCGCGGCATCCAGGGTCTTGGTCCACTCCACCACGCTGCCGCCGCCGGGATAGTCGATGAGCGGGGTGTTGCCGGCCATCAGGTCGCCGGTATGGATGGTGCGCAGCGCCGGGAAGTAGATGACGGCGTCGCCATCGGTATGGCCGCGGCCAAAGTGGTGCGCGCGCACTTCCTTGCCGCCCAGAAACACCGAGGTCTCGTCGGTGAACACTACCCGCGCCGGCATCACGCCCGGAGGCGCATTCGATTGCTTGTGCTGCACAATATTCGTCCGCGCATTGGCCGTCGAAATGATTTCGGCAAACGGCAGCATCTTGGCATTGCCGCCGCTGTGGTCGGCGTGGTAGTGCGTCGAGAAAATGTACTTCACCGGTTGATCGGTAACGCTCTTCACCTTGGCCATGATGTTGTCGTGGTCTTGATCGAACTTGTCGTCCACCAGGATCACGCCTTCGCCGGTGATGTATACGGCCACGTTGCCGCCATCGCCCTCGATCTCGTAAAGATCGGGCTTCACCTGATTCAAGGTCAACGCAGGAGGCGCGCCGCCCTGCTGGGTGTAAGCGATCCAGGCAGCTACCAGAAACACGATTACCGCAGATACGCGTAGCGCAAGTGTCCGGTTCATGCGGGACAATATATCAAATCGCGGTGGCCTTGTCCGCTGGCTTGAGGCTCGCGCGCCCGACTCCCACTCGCCGGAGCCCCAAAGCGATGGCCCCTCCGATCCCGGCCAGCGTAAGCAGAAAGCCGGCGATCACGGAGAACGGCCAGTATTGGAACGTCAGCGTGTGGTTTCCCGCCGGCACCAACACGCCGCGCATGGCTTCATTCACTTCGTAGATCGGCGCCGAGTTGCCGTCGATCGTGGCGTGCCAGCCCGGGAAAAACGTGTCCGAAAGAATCACCATGCCTTTGCATCCCATCGTGGCCTGGATGCTGACGCGATTGGGTACGTGCTCTACCAGCTCCACCTTGTCCGGCATACTGCACGTTTCCACCGGCGGCGGCGTTTGCAGCAGAAACGCCATGTCGTGCAACTCGGCGACACGTTCGTTGATGAGGTGCTTCCCCTCCTCGCTGTCGTGCGCCTGTTGTAAGCGGTGCACGGCCCAGGCACGCGGAAATACCGCAGCGTACTTGTAGACCTTCATCCCGCTGGCGCCGGCAAAGACCTCCTGGCCCCCATCGGGCGTGGGCTTGTCCGCGATGGTATACGCCACGCCAAACAGCATACGCGCCGGGAAAGTCCAGGAGTCGAAGCTAGTCATGTTCAAGGTGACGCTGGCAAGGTACCCCGTCCACATCTCGATGCCGTGCCACTCTCCCCAGTTTTCAGGAAACGCGTCATTAGGGACGGTAGCCCGAAAGAATCCTGGCTGTTGTTTCAGGAATCCGGCAACATCGGCGTTGGCGCGCATTTGGTCCAGGAACTTGGTGCGGACCGGATCGGTTCGCGATCCGATGATCGTGCCCGTATTGTTGCCGAGCTCCATAAGGACCATCAGAATCAGCAGCACTCCGACCTGCGCCCGGCTCAGATTTCCGCGAATCGAAGCGTACAAAAGAGCAGCCACGCCCAACGCCAGAAAGGGCACGAGCAGAGTAGTATCTGGCGCAGTCAGAACCATCTTGTTGTTGAACACCGACACTTCCAAAACCGCCAGCATCACCACGGCGAATGCAAGCACCGCCCACATGACGCGTCGGGGCCACGGCGAGGGCTCGGCCGATCCGAGCTGATCCAGACCGAAAGCTGCCAGAACGGCGACGCCGAATTCGAAAACGAAGATGGCCGCGGAGACCACGCGCGCCTTGTCCAGCTCCGGGATCAAGCCATAGAGGAATCCTTGAAACACGCTGAAGTGCCCCAGAGCGTAGAGCAGTCCCCCCAGGCCCACGGCACTCAGCAGCCGCACCCGTGGGTCCTTCCAGCACATGGCGAGGCCCAGGAATGCCAGCGCCAGCGCCGCCACTCCCACCATTGGATTGGCGTTGATATTCAAATACGGGAAAACCAGGCCGGGCAGATCCTGAGGCCGCAGATCGTACATCTGGTGCACGGAGTAGGGCACCGGCTGACTCCAGGTGATCGAATCCCCAACCCACCTCCTTGCCAGGTGCCCGTATTCATAGGCCGGCAAGATCTGCAATGCGCCGGTCAAGCCCATGAACAGCATCGCCACCGCCGCTGCTCGCGCGAAATGCCAGTCCCATTTGCCCGATCGGAAAATAAAATAAATCCAAGCGCCCGCCGCAGCTAGCGCGATAAACATGGGGGCCTGATGGTGGCCGCTTAGCCAGGCGATTCCCATGAACATTCCAGAAAGCGCCGCGTTGCCCAGCGTATTCTCGGTGCGGACCGCGCGCAGCAGAAACAGGAATACCAGGGGCAGCCACAACGCGCCGTTCACCATTTGCGGCCAGTCAGTGGCGCCGATGTACCCGCCCAGCCCGAAGATGATGGCGGCCAGGACCGATGCCAGCCGCGAGCGCCCTAGGTCGCGGCAGAGCCAGTAGCAGAAGCCCACCGCCATGAAACGCAGCACCACGAAATACCACTGCACCACATCCCAGCGGAGGTACCCTTTGTGCAGCGGGAGCGCGAACAGAACCCAGTTCAGTGGATACGCGGCGCCGGGCTGGGCCTGGCCCAGGAAAGGCTGTCCCGCCCACATGGTGGAATCCCAAAGAGGGATGGTGCCTTTCCCCCAGAATCGAGCCTGCTCCTGGAACCACGGCAGAACCTGAGTCGCCAGATCCGGAGTCCATGCCCAATCGAACTGGCGGGTAAGGGTGAGTTTCCAATAGAAGCCGGCCACCACGGCGAGCAATACGAACGCCATGCGCAGCCGGTCTTTAAAATTGTCGCTCACCAGATTAAGTCAGCTTATCAAACACCAGTTGATCGCCGACTTGTGTGCCGGTGCTCGCCGCCACGCCGGCGGGCAGCTCCAACACCGAATGCGCCGTCAGGCAGGCCGAAAGCCGCCAGGCCGGAACGGCATGCCGCACTTTGCAAACTTTCTTGTGGTTATCGAGGTACACCAGGTCGATGGCGAACTTCATGAAGAAGGTGTGGACCGATTCACAAGGGCTGATCCACAACCCTTCTCCCGGCTCCAGGCTTTGATGTTTGAGCAAGCCGGTCCGCCGTTTGGCGCTGGTGTCGGCTATGTCGGCGGCGGAGGCCAGAACCGTGTTGCGAGTCTGGTTGGTAATGCGAGTGGGCAAGTGATGAGGATTGGGGCAGGAGGAAACCCTGCCCCATGTGAGCTTCTTATGCCTTGACGCCTGCGCCTGTACCAGTGCCTTGCTTCAGCTTTTCCCGCTGCTCTTTCAGCACGGCCTTGCGGCTCAGCTTAATCTTGTTGCCTTCCATGGCCAGAACCTTCACCAGGATCTGATCGCCTTCCTTGAGCTCATCGCGGACTTCGCGGATGCGGTTCTCGGCGATCTCGCTGATGTGCAGCAGACCGTCAGTTCCCGGGAAGATCTCGACAAACGCGCCGAAATCCACCAGCCGTACGACTTTCCCCAGATAGGTCTTGCCAATTTCCGCCACCGCCGTGATATCGGAGATGATCTGGATGGCCCGGTTGGCCGAAGCTTCGTCGGCAGACGCGATATGAATCGTGCCGTCGTCTTCGACGTCGATCTTCACGCCCGTCTGCTCGATGATGCTGCGGATCATTTTGCCGCCCGGTCCGATGACTTCACGGATTTTATCCGTCGGGATGTTCATGGTGTAAATGCGCGGCGCATACTGCGAGATGCTAGTCTTCGCCTGCGGCACTGCCGCCACCATCTTGTCCAGGATATAAAGCCGGCCGCGGCGCGCCTGCTCCAGCGCCTCTTTCATAATGGCGGTAGTGACGTTGGTCACCTTGATATCCATCTGCAGGCCGGTGATGCCTTCGCGCGTTCCCGCAACTTTGAAATCCATGTCGCCGTAATGATCTTCGGCTCCAGCGATGTCGGTCAGAACCGCGTAATCCTTATCTTCGATCACCAGGCCCATGGCCACGCCGCCTACGTGCGATACCATCGGCGCGCCCGCATCCATCAGCGCCAGCGATGCGCCGCAGACCGTAGCCATGGAACTCGATCCGTTCGATTCCAGAATGTCGCTCACTACGCGCATGGTGTACGGGAAAACCGTCTCATCGGGAATCATAGCCGTGAGCGCGCGCTCCGCCAGCGCGCCATGGCCGATTTCGCGGCGTCCGGGACCGCGCATGAAACCGACTTCGCCCACGCTGAACGGCGGGAAATTGTAGTGCAGCATGAAGCGCTTGGTGGCTTCGCCGGGTTCCAGCAGTTCGATGCGCTGCTCGTCTTCCTTGGTGCCCAGCGTTACCGTCACCAGCGCCTGCGTCTCTCCGCGGGTGAACAGAGCGGAGCCGTGAGTGCGCGGCAGAACTCCGGTCTCAATCGTGATTTGCCGGATCTCATCGAAGGCGCGCCCGTCGGGACGGCGCTTGTTCTTCAATATCTCATCGCGGAAAATGCGCTCCTTGAGAGTGCTGTAACACTTACCGGCCTCTTCCTGTTGCTCTTCGGGTTCGGCCTCAACCACGCGCTTTTTGAGGGCGTCCACGCGCGCGTAGCTTTCCAGCTTGGGGTACTTCTTGGTGTTCAGCGCGTCCGTCAATTCCACGCGGAATGATTTATCGATCTTGGCATAGAGCGCTTCATCGTGCTTCGGCGCCTCGACGACTCGCTTCTTCTTGCCGGCCGCCTTCATCAGTTCGCGAATTCCGGCTGCAATCTTCTTGCAGCAATTGTGGCCGAATTCGATGGCGCCGAGCACTTCCGCTTCGGAAACCTGCTGCGCCCCGGCTTCCACCATCACGATGCCGTCTTCGGTTCCGGCCACCACGATATTCAGCACCGACTCGCGGCCTTCGGTGTACGTCGGATTGGCGATGTACTGCCCGTCCTTCATGCCCACGCGCACGCCGCCCAAGACGTAGGGGAACGGAATATCGGAAATCGCCAGCGCGGCCGCGGCGCCGGCAATCGCCAGCGAGTTCGGGTCCTGTTCCGGATCGGCCGAAAGCACCATGGCGATCACCTGGGTTTCATTCATGTACCCTTCGGGGAACAAGGGACGGATCGGCCGGTCAATGAGCCGGCTTGTCAGAACTTCTTTTTCCGAGGGACGGCCCTCGCGTTTGATAAAGCCGCCCGGTATCTTGCCGGCGGCGTAAGTATACTCGCGGTAATCCACGGTGAGCGGGAAAAAACTCGCTCCCACTTTGGGCTGTTCCGCCATGCATGCACTCACCAGGACGACTGCGTCCCCCGAGCGAACGACTACAGAGCCGTTGGCCTGCTTGGCGATTTTTCCGGTCTCGAGCGTAAGCGTTCGCCCGCCCAGATCAATTTCAACTTTATGCGACATCTTTCTATAAACCTCCAACCTCGGCCGGAACACGGCCAGTCACGGTAGCGGTCTCCCCTCACGGGAGCCATTTGAGAATGGAGTTGACAGGAATAGGAAGCCTGGCTGCTGCGGCCACACGCCGGTGGCTGCCCAAGCTGCATTGGAATGAATTGGGAAACATCCGTTAACCGGGAGTGTTCCCGCGGAATGGACTAGCGGCGGATGCCGAGGCGTTGCAGAACAGTCTTATAACGCTCTGGATCGGTATTGCGCAGGTAAGTCAGAAGCCGTCGACGCTTGGCAACCAAGGTCAGCAAACCTTTGCGCGACCCATGGTCCTTTTTGTGCGTCTTGAAATGCTCCGTCAGCATAGTAATACGCTGGCTCAACAGAGCAATCTGTACTTCTGGCGACCCGGTATCCGTTTTGTGGCGCTGATTTGAGGTAAAAATCTGCCGCTTCGCTTCAATCGCCAGTGCCATTCTAGAGGTTCAAGCTCCTTGTCTTCTCTTAATCTCGTTTTTGTACCCATCCAGAATATCACAGAACGGTGTCGAGGGAACTGCGGCGTCAGTACACCTGGAAGCAGAAAACCTGATTGGAACCCTCTGGACTCAGCGAATATTCGCCATTGCTCAGCGTATCGTCCACTTCGATTCGGTAGAGGTTGTCGGAGCTCAGGCGCTTCACCTCGATGCGGATCGGAACGGCATTCTGTCTCTTCTTGGGTGAGAACAGGATCTCGCGCCGGCCATTCTTGGTGGTTTCCAATTTATACAGAGCCAGCTTCTCCGGCTGGATCTTGTCCGCCTGGAACAGAAACACCGGGGACGGCAGCGGCGTCTTTGCCGTGGAACTGGCCCCTTCCACGATGTAGAGCGTGTCGTCCTTGTGCTTCTCTTCCTTGGCTTCGGCCGCTTCGGTCGGAATCAGGTTGTCAGCGTGCTTCAGGTACGGAAGGTCGGGTTTTTCGGGACGCGGGCCGTCATATTTTTGCGCGAAGCCAGCGCCGGCTATGGCCACGAGGAGCAGCAGTATTCGGCGTTGCATAGCAGGTTGGATCTATCTTAACCCGTCGGCCGATGCCAGTCGAACGTCGTCCGCCAATCGATGTAGCCATAGAATCCGAACCAGGTGTCGGGGAATGCCGGCCCTTTGAGCGCCAGCGGACCGGACACCGGGACAGGATGGTCGCCTGTCGCACCCATCAGCCAGAGCGAAGCTCCGCCTGCGGTGTCCATCCGGCAGAACAGGATGTGTTGGCCATCCGCCGACCAGAGCGGCTCCTCGTCGCGATAGCGCCGGTCCGAAGTGAGCTGTCGCGGAGCTCGAGGTCCGGCGGTATTCACCGCCCAGATGCGCCGTCGCGCTAATACCGTTTGAGCCTCGGGACCGCCGCCGATCTGGCCGGCGTCCTTCGCCGCCGAATAGGCGATCTGCTTTCCGTCCGGTGACCAGGCAGGAGCAATGGCAACCACGTCACTGCCAGTGAGGTAGCGGCGCGAGAGGTTATCCAGATTGAGGACGGCGATGCGCTTGCCCGTCCACGTCTCGCGCCCGCCGCCTGTGGTTATGGCGAGCAGGTTGCCAGTGGGCGCCAGAGCGAGCAAGTCCCGGTGGACCAAACTCCCGACGCCCAGGCCCTGCCCTTTGCCGCCACCGGCTGGAACCCGGAACAACTCCAATCCATCCGCCTGCACGGAGACCGAGAAATCCGGATCTTTCCAATAAAGGATGAAGCGCGAATCCCGCGTCCAGACGAAGGGCTCGAAGCCCATTAGATATTGCGAGACCAAGGTCTCGGGCGAGCCGCCCGCAACGCGTTCGCGGCGTAGCTGGCCGTCGCGCATCGGTTCACCGCCCGGTCCCTTGCCTTTCTCTACCTCGGCTTCGTACACAAACTGCGATCCGTCGGGGCTGAACAAGGCGCCTCCCGCGTCTTTGCGCGTAAGCCGCGGGGTAGTCCAGTTAGGAGCGTCGAACAGGGCCACGCCGCCGTCGGTTGCAATCGCCAGGACATCGCGATTGGGTAGCCAAACGGCTTCCCCCTTGGGCAGCTTCAAAGCCGGCCCACCGCGGGCGCGGATCACGCCTCCGTCGTAGGCGATCCACTCTCCGGAGGGTGAGAACCGGGGATTTTCAACGGCACTTCCGAACAGCTGCCTGGGCGCGCCATCGGGCAAATCACGAACCCAAAGGCCATCACGCTGGACATAGGCAACGAAACCAAGATCGCTTCGCGAAGTTTGCGCTTGCGCAGCCGCACACGCCAACAAAAGAAACTCGCGGCGGCGCACAACTTTCTACTCCTTGCTGCCTACCAGGTGCGGGACATCGAGGTTGTTCTCGTTACAGATGTATTCGATGATCTCGCCGTCGAGGATCGGCGTGATTTGAGTGACATCCCACGGCTTGGTGTACATCACGGGGTCTTCGATGGTGATGCGCAGTTTGAGATGCCCGAAGTCGGGGCGCGAGTAGCGCTCGATCACGTGCAACTGGTCCGAGGCCGGATGGCCTGCCAGATCGAGCCAGGTTTTGCCATTGAAGCCGATCGTATCGACCACCAGCTCGTCGCCTTCCCAATGGCCGATTGAGTCGCCGTACCAGGTGGGGTCGAGATCTTTGGGATGGCCGCGGCCGTCCAGGAAGATCTGGCGATAGCTGTGAATATTGCCCTCGAAGAGGATCACCACCAGGTTGGGCGTTTGGATGATCTTCGAAGGATACGGATCGCGCCGCGGCACGCCTGTGGGCAGGCACCGCGCTTCGGGATCTTCGATGCCCTGGTTCGCCTGCCGCGCCTTGAAAAGCTTTTCGGCTAGCGGCGTCATGGGGACTTGGCCGACGTCATAGTCCTTGGCGATGTCCGACGTGTAACCAGAGTAACCCCAGACCGCGGAGAGATCGGGCTTGCCGTCCTTGGTGCGCGGAGTGGGGCCGGTAGGAGCTTTCGCGATCGGCCGGGGCCGCCGCTTCTCGCGCGGGATGGTGCTCTCCGCCGGAAACTGTCCGGAGGCAAGCGTGCCCAAAAACGGCAGGAGCATGGCCGTAGCCGCAGCCGCCGGAAGGATCGAACGGACCAAGCGGATCACTGTGAGACTACCCCCTTGGGAGCGATTGTCCCACGAACTTTAGTTGGGGGTAAACTTTCCTCATGGTGTTCACCAAGCGCCTGCGCGAGGGAGTTCGCCGCGGAGAGATCACGTGCAGCGTTCGCATCTGGATGCGTCCCCACGTCAAGGTGGGCGGACGGTACCCGATGGAGGAAGGGGAGATCGAGATCGATTCGATCACGCCGATCGGTTTTCCCGATATCACTCCGCAGCTGGCGCGCGAGTCCGGCTTCCTGGGTGTGATCGATTTGCTCAAGGTGGCGAAGCACGGTAAGGGCGAGAACATCTATCTGGTGCGGTTCCACTACGTGCGTCGGCGCGTCAAGCGCGTTGGTCCGCGCAAGCCTGTTTGAAGGCGCACGTAACCGCTACTTGGCAGCCCAATAAGCCGGTAGGTTAGTCTTGGTATCGCCGAGGATTCCCTGATTTCCAGAAGCTGCGGATGCGACGTATCGTGGCCCACGGCATTGCCCATGTGATTCTGCGAGCCGTGAGTGCCGGTCACGTACCAACCGCCCCACCGCTGATCGAGCGCGGTGCGATGGTCGGTGATCATGGCATTGCCGCGGAAGGCCGGCATCCCGTCCGCCCCGGGATACACGGAGCTCACCAGGATGCCCGGAATCCCCAGCGTGCTCAACCCCTGGTGACACTGCAGGCAGGTATCGCGGCGCCCGATCTTGGTGGCTTGAAAACTGGTCTTGGAAAGACGAGGACTTGAGAATCGATATGCAAGCCGAATTGCTTGAGCAATGCGGGAAGATATCCGAAGTCGGGAGAATAATTGAGTTTGACTTCGCCGATTTCGATTCGCTTCCCCGGGCTTCAGCCCGCTTTCCCCGCGCCATCTCCACCCTGAGGGCCAGCTGAAGCTGGCCGCAGGCTGAAGCCTGCCCCACTTAGGTTCTTGGATTATTCAACGTACTTGGGTTCAGGAAACTCGTTAGGAAAGGACTTTGCGGGCGCGTCGCACTATCGCATATAGAACAGACTCAGCCGCGGCAACCCCGCCTTCTCCAGCAGGTTGCGCTCCAGGTATTGCTTCTCCAGCATGGCGAGCTGCCCGGCCGTCATCTTGCCGCGATAGGCGCGAAGCTGGCGGTCGAGCTCCTGCCGCGCGGCAAGCAGCGTTTCTTCGCTCTGCTGCGAGCGCGCGGCCGCGATCATCTTTTCTTCCAGCACCGTGAGCCGCTGCTCCAGAGCCTCCAGGTCCGCATGGTGCCGTTCCACCTCACCCGCCAGGCGCGTAAGCGCCGCGGCGATCTCCTCGTAGCCGGCCGGCAAAGCAGCGGCGTTGCCCGACAAGTATGCACGCAGTTCCTCCACACTGAAGGGCGGAGCAGCCTGCTTACGCCCAGCGCCTGGAGGAGCGGCGCCCGCCATGACCTGCGCTTCCGTGAGCACCGCCTGGGCGCAGAAGGCCAGTGAGTTCACCATCTGCGTTCTCACTTTGCGGCTGCGCCATTTTTCAAATGCGGCATCGATACCGCGCAGCACAGCTTCGAGCGGCACGCCTCCGTTCTTCCAGCTTTCGATCAGCGCCCAATCGAGCGGCGACAGCAGAAATAGACCCGTACCGCGGGCGCGCTGGAAGTGCTCCTCGATTTCCGTGAAGTAGTTGAAGTAGTTGTAGACCCAGTCCTGGCTCTCGCTCACTGCGGATGGTTCCGTTCCCAGATCATTTGCAAGCCTTCGAGCGTCAGGTGCTCGTCCACTTGTTTCAAGTAGCGCGAGCCGGAGGCAATCAAGTGCGCCTGCCCGCCGGTGGCAATCACCTTAGTCTCGGGGCCGAGTTTTTGGAGGATGCGCTCCAGAATGCCGTCGATCATACCGACCGCGCCGAAGTACAGGCCCGATTGCATGCTGGCCACCGTGTTGGTGCCCACCACGTCCTTGGGCGGGCGGAAATCCACCAGCGGCAGGCGCGCGGTCTTCGTGAACAAGGCGTCGATTGCGATCTTGATGCCGACGGCGATGGCCCCGCCAAGATATTCGCCGTTCTTGGAAATCACGTCGAAGTTAATGGTGGTGCCGAAATCCACAATGACGCACGGGCCCCCGTATTTGTAGAAGCCGGCGACGCCGTTTACCAGCCGGTCCGCGCCCACTTCGGCTGGGTTGTCGTAGCAGATCGTGATGCC
>DASZIV010000019.1:0-27526 GCA_035948775.1 Bryobacteraceae bacterium | reverse complement strand
TGATCGACGTGAATCCCGGTATGGTGTTGATCTCGTTGATGTAGAGCCGGTCCGTCGCGGACTCGAGGAAGAAGTCGATGCGCGCCATGCCCGCGCATTCCACAGCCCGATAACCCTCCACCGCGAGCCGGCGCAATTCGTCTGTTTTTGCCGGATTCAGATCGGCTGGAATCTTGGTCTGGGCGCGGTCGAGCAGGTATTTGTCTTCGTAGTCGTAGAATTCACGGGACGGTAGGATCTCGCAGGGCAGGGAAGCTTGCGGCTCTTCGTTGCCCAGCACCGCGCACTCCAGTTCGCGCCCTACAATCGCGCGCTCCACAATAATTTTGTGGTCATATTGGGCCGCCAGGCGCGCCGCAGCTTCCAGCTCCGCTCCGTTGTGGGCCTTGGAAATCCCCACCGAGGAACCGAGGTTCGCCGGTTTGACGAAAACCGGGAACGGCAGCTTACTGGCTACCTGGCATGGATCCGGCGTTTCGCGGGTTACGACGACGTAGTCTACAACCGGCAACGTCCGTTCCATACAGACACGTTTCGTCATTTCCTTGTCCATGGAAATGGCCGAGGCCAGGACGCCCGCCCCGACGTACGGCAGGTCCGCCAGTTCCAGCAAGCCCTGAATCGTGCCGTCTTCGCCGAAGGTTCCGTGCAAAACCGGAAAGACCACATCGATCTCAGGTTGGGCGCCGGGCTCGGGCAGGATCGGGTGCGGACTCCACGTGCCGTCCTGGGCAATCTGGTAAAGGGTCTTCTCGTATTTGGCAGGATCCATCCCATCCGAGATGGCCTTGGCGGAGCGAATCGAAATCTCGTGTTCGCCGCTGCGGCCTCCATAGATAAGGGCCACGCGTAATTTCATAGGATTCGCTTTCCCAAGCCCGACATCACCAATTCGACCGCCAGGTCGGCGGTGCGGTTCACCTCGTCGATTACGGGGTTAACCTCCACCACTTCCATCGAGACCATCTGTCCCGAATCACAGATCATTTCCATTGCCAAATGTGCTTCCCGGTACGTGACGCCGCCGCGGACGGGGGTGCCGACGCCGGGTGCGTCCTGCGGGTCCACGAAATCCATGTCGAGCGAGAGGTGAAAGCCCGCGGTGCCCTCGCTCGCCAGCCGGATGGCTTCGTCCATCACCGCGCGCAGCCCCCGCTCGTCGATGTGCCGCATGGTAAACGCGCGGACACCCGAATCGCGGACGTGCGGTTTCTCCATCTGATCGACATCGCGCAGGCCCACGATCACTGCATTCCGCGGATCCACTATTGGCGCGTAACCCAACAGATGCGTCAGCTCCGGCGGTCCCAGCCCCACGACGCAGGCGAGGGGCATGCCGTGGACATTACCGCTGGGACTGCTGTCGGGGGTGTTCATATCGGCATGGGCATCCAGCCAGATGATTCCGACCTTCTGGCCCCGCTCGCGGAAATACTGCGAGACGCCGCTCATGCTGCCGACGGCAATCGAATGATCGCCGCCCAGAGCTAGCGGGAATCGGCCGCGCACCAGCGCCTGGCCGACGGTGACGGCCAGGTGCCGGCACGACACGGCAATCTCGGCGACGTACTTGGCGTGGCTATCTCCTTCGGAAGTGTTCTCGGCCTGTGCCACTTCCACATTCCCGAGGTCTTCCACTTCGTAGCCCAGCCAGGCAATCCGCGCGTTCAGGTTGGCCACGCGCAGAGCAGAAGGGCCCATATCGACGCCGCGCCGGCCCTGTCCCAAATCGAGCGGTGCGCCGATGATCGCGATGTGCGACGGTCGCATGGAATCAGATCCTCAGTTGGCAGAACGTCCACTCCCTCAAGGTCGCGGTTCCTCGGCGGAACTGAACTGCGGCCGTAAGGGAGCGGACGCCATAGTCAATTCACTAGAACTCCGCGTTGCCGGGTGTGCGCGGGAACGGGATCACGTCCCGAATATTCTTCATGCCGGTGAGGTACATCATCATCCGTTCGAAGCCCATGCCGAAGCCGGCGTGCTCCACGCCCCCGAACAGGCGCAGCTCCAGATACCACCAGTAGGCCTCTTCGCTCATCCCCGCATGTTCGCGGATTTTGCTAAGCAGCAAATCGTGGCGTTCTTCGCGCTGGCTGCCTCCGATGATTTCGCCGATACGCGGCACCAGCACGTCCATGGCGGCCACGGTCTTGCCGTCGTCGTTGGCTCGCATGTAGAACGCCTTGATCTCGCGCGGATAATTCGTGACGATCACCGGCCTTTTGAAAAGCTCCTCGGTGAGGTACCGCTCATGCTCGCTCTGCAGATCCGATCCCCACGCGGTGGGAAACTCCCAGTTGCGGCCCGATTTCTCGAGCAGCGCCACCGCTTCGGTGTAGGAGATGCGTTCGAAACTGCCCGCCAGCACGCCTTCCAGGTTGCGAAACAATTCGGGCTCGTACCACTTGCTGAGGAATTCCAGATCGGGGCGGCACTCCGCCAGAACCTGCTCCACCAGGCTCTTGAGGAACGCCTCGGCCAGGTCCTGATCGTCGTTCAGGTCGCAGAACGCCATCTCCGGCTCGATCATGTAGAACTCGGCGAGGTGGCGCGGCGTGTTCGAGTTCTCGGCGCGAAACGTGGGCCCGAAGGTGTAGACATTGGCGAACGCCAGGGCCAGGATCTCAGCTTCCAGTTGGCCGCTGACCGTGAGGAAAGTGCGGCGCGCGAAGAAATCCTGTGCGAAGTCCATGGGCTTGCCGGAGCGTACGGCCGCGTCCAGATCGAGCGCGGTCACTTGGAACATGGAGCCGGCCCCCTCGGCGTCGGAGCCAGAAATGATGGGCGTGTGGATGTAGAGGAAGCCGCGGTCCTGGAAGAACTTGTGAATCGCCCGCGCCAGCACGTTGCGCACGCGGAATACCGCACCAAACGTATTGGTGCGCCCGCGTAGATGCCCCAGCGGCCGCAGCGTCTCCATGTTGTGCTTCTTCTTCTGCAGCGGATAGTCTTCCGGCGGCGCGGTGCCATGCACCACCAGGGAGCGCGCCTTCAGTTCGACGGCCTGGCCTTTGCCGGGAGAAGCCACCAACTCGCCCTCCACGCTGATGCACGCGCCCGTGGTGATGCGGCCAACTAATTCGCCGGGTACGACGCCTTCGTCGACCACCACCTGCAAGTCCGCCGTCGAGGAGCCGTCGTTCAACTGTACAAAATGGACATTCTTGCCATCGCGCCGCGTCTTGACCCATCCACGGGCCGTCACCCTGGCTCCGGGGGCTCCGCGGAGCAGGTCGCGGACATAGCTTCCGGGAAGGATCACGGTTCGTCTTCCTGCGCTTCCAGACGTTCGAAAATCTCTTTGACCTGATCGAGCGGATTGGCAACGTCGGGGCGTTCCTTCAGTTCGAGCACCAGCGGGAATTGGTCGGGACAACTACGGAACAATTGCATCGTCTTCCGCCAATCGATGGTCCCCCCGGACGATAGGAAGGGGAACAGGTGGACGTCATCCTTACCGTTGTTGTCGTGGATGTGAGTGGAGCGTATGCGATCCTTCATCAGGCCGAACGCCGACGCCACGCCCTCGTGCATGTTGGCGTGTCCGGTGTCGAATACGAAATTCAAGCCGAGGTGCGTGATTTCGTCGAACTGCTGGAGACGCTCGGCGCTTGAAAGTTCGTTGGGGATGTTCTCCAGCAGGACCTCCACGCCGCGTTGCCGCGCGAACAAACTCAGTTCTTCGAGCGCGCTGAAAGCTGCGTCAAATTTACGCAGGTCGAATTCTTCACCGCCGACCCCGATGTGCTGGATGAGATATCGGAACGGGATCACCTCGGCAATCTCCAGTGCACGCTTGATTTCATCCACAGCCTTTAATCGCTGCCCCTTCAGCGGCTCGGTAATGGTGATGACCGAGTGCGGACCGGAGCGCCCCCAGATCTCGTCGGTATACATCGGAGCATGCAGCGAGTGCATCTTTACCCGGGAATCGCGAAACCAATGCCCAAGTTCCGCGATCTGTTCCTTGTTGTAGTAGTCCAGATGCTGGCGGGCGCAAAAGATTTCAACGGAGGGAATACCCGCCTGCTCGATCTTGCTCAACATCGACGTGGTGAGGCGATGATTGACAAACAAGTGAGTGGACAGTGCGTGGTTCATCGGGGGTACCCTCGATTCTACTATGTGGACCGCGCACGGCGTTTCCACTCAAACAGCACCACACCCGCGGCTACCGACACGTTGAGCGATGAGATCTTGCCCTCCATGGGAATGCGCACCAGCACGTCGCAGTGTTTGCGGACCTGTTCGTGCAGCCCGGTGCCTTCGGCGCCCAGCACCAGCGCAGTGGGTGTGGAGAACTCGACGCGGTCGTAATCTTCCGCGCCCCGCTCGTCGAGGCCGTAAATCCAATAGCCGCGTTCCTTAAGTTGTTCCAGCGTGCGGTTGATGTTGGTGACGCGAATCACCGGCAGGTGTTCGAGCGCCCCGGCAGCGGCTTTCGCCACTACGTCGGTGATGCCCGCCGCGCGTCGTTCGGGGATGACAACCCCGGCGGCCCCGGCGGCGTGCGCCGTGCGAATGATCGCGCCCAGGTTGTGCGGGTCTTCGACGCCATCCAGCACGACCAGTATGCCGGCTGCGGGAACCGCGTCCAGATCCGCAAATTTCTTAGCGGCGCCCAGGGCCACCACTCCTTGGTGAGCCGGAGTCCCGGCCACGCGGTCGAGCGCGGCGCGCGGCTCGAATCGAACCGGAACCGCGGCCTGACGGGCCAGATCGACGATAAGTTGCACTTTCGGTCCGCCCGCGCCTTGCGCCACCAGCACACGGTCCAAGGGACGTCCGGTGCGCAGCGCTTCGGTGACCGGATGTATCCCGCTCAGAACCGCCATCTACGATTCCGGCTGGAGCATTAATCCGTTGTTGAAGCGGTTGGTAAAATTCGCCATCGCCGCCACCAGCGTGATTTCCACGATCTGCTGGTTGTCGAAGTGCTCGAACAGCGCATCCCTCGTGTCCGGTGCGTCCGCATCGCGGGTCAATTCGCGGGCGTAGCGGATGGCGGCCCGCTCCTGGTCGGAGAAGAGATGGTCTTGTTCCGTTTGCAGAGCGCGCAGTTCGTCTTCGGTGATGCCGGCACGTTTGCCGCTGGCGGTGTGCGAGGTGGTGCAGTAGCCGCACTCATTGGCAATCGAGCAAGCCAGGTAGACGAGCTCCTTGATCCGGCGCTCGACCGAGCCCGGGCCCACCACCGCTCCATAAAAGGGCACGAACGTTTTGAGCACTTCGGGGCGATTCGCCATCGTCCGGAAGAAGTGATTGGCGCGGTGCGATTTGCTTTCGAGGCCGGCCAGGAATTCATCCTGCTGCGGGTCCACCATCTTGATCGCTGTTCCCATAGCAACCAGTATAGGTGGGCGGAGATACCTTACCAGGCCGTGACCAACGGGAGCGGTGCATGTGACCCATCGAGTTAGTCGGATCCGGCACACTTCGTGCCGGTGAACGTGCGGATGAAATCGCGATCGCCCTCCACGAAATCGAGAGCACCGAGTTGGCCGACAGGTTCCCAGCGTAATTCCTGAAAGTCCACGTTCCGCGGTTCGCCGGTATAAGACCGGACGCGGAAAAAGAAGAGCCGGATCGGATCCTTGCCAGGATACTGATATTCGTAGCGCGTGATCTCAGTGCCGGCTGCGCCGCGAATCGAAAGTTCCTCTTCCAGCTCACGAGCGAGTGCTTGTTCCGGCGTTTCTCCCGGCTCGACCTTGCCACCCGGGAACTCCCATTTCAATGGATGGGACTGTTCCGGCTTCCGCCGGCCTATCAGAACGTTGCCATCCCGTTCGAGAATCGCCGCAACGACTTGGACCATGGCTTATTGGACCACAGGACCCAACCCCAACTCTATTTCCCTTGCCTGAAGTTGCCGATTGCAATCCCGCACTTCGCGAACGTCGTTACATAAGTGAGCATCCGGATGCTGCGGCTGTGCGGATATTTCAGATTTGCGTAGCTCGCCAGCGCATCCAGTGGCAAGGAGATGCCCAGGTACGCGCCGGTCCGTAAGCCGCCATTGCCTGTGGCGAGGAGGGGATTGGATTCGCGCGTGGCCGGATTGCTCGCAAGCGCATGCCGGGTGCTGGCCAGGTCCAACGCTGTTGCGCCCCAGATCAAACCGACGCGGAGCCATTTGTCTCGCGGCGCCGCACCACGCTCCCGGGAAGTGATCCCCGCCGCTGCTACAGGCGAAGCCACTGGTTCAGCCGGCAGCGCGCCAGCCACTGCGGCGCTTGCGGCAGTGAGTAAAAGGGAAAGGGTACAAACGAATCGCAACAATCCAGCTCTTTCTGGCGCCACCGGTAACCGGGGCGTTGAATTGGTAATCGGCAGCTGGAAGGAAAAGCTACAGGTGTGGACCGGCGGTCTTATGCGCCGGTACGATGCATGGGTAACTACTAGACGACGGCGATGGCGTTCAGAAGCTGGCGGGCGAGGTATACGGCGGAGTGGTTGCCATCCACTGTAATGATATGGGCCTTAGGGTAGGCAGTTTTTATGCGGCGCAAAAGCGTGCTTGAATTGGGCATCGCCGTGTCGAGTACGACAATCCGGAGCTGCTGCTTCGTGGCATTGCCCAGCGCCTGCATGCCCGACTTGCTGTTACTGGCCACCAACACATCGAAGCCTCGCGGCTCCACCGTGGTAATCACGCTCAGTTGATCGGCACGACTGGCGGCGACCACCAGGACTTCTGGTTTTGTCGGCGCTTCCGTTTGAGGATTCAAGGTCGAAGCCACCAGTTGCCGGCCGCTCTCGGTAAGACCGATGTCAAAACCAGCAATGACCCCGAGGGTAAGGAGTGCCATTCCCAACGTCTTTGGAATAATCGATAAGCTCATAACCTGAATCTCCTCAAGAATCCTTTTCTTGTGGCGGTGGGCCGCCTACAACCGCATTCTGCGGTAAAACGAATTTGGGTAAAAGTTCTAGTGGTTTGGTGGGGTACTGGAGCCCCTAAACCTCACGTAAAATGAAGGACTTACGCCAGTTAGAATGGAAGGCTGGATGTACTCCGAGCGGCTGTTAGACCATTTTCAGAATCCGCGCCATGTCGGGGAACTGGATCCCCCGGCGGTGATGGTGGAAGTCTCCAACCCCGCCTGTGGTGACATTCTGCGGCTTTCGGTGCGGTTTGCGGGGGATACCGCAGCCGAAGCGCGCTATAAGGTGCGCGGTTGCACGGCGTCCATCGCAGCCGGGTCGGCGCTCACCGAATGGATTACCGGCAAGACACGCGCCGAAATCGCTAAGGTAAATACCTCCATTGTGGAAGAAGCCGTGGGAGGCCTCGGAGCGGAATCGAAACATGCGGCGGTGCTGTGCGTCGACGGCGTGAAAGCACTGTTGCGTCGCGCGGAAACGCTACATCGAAACAGCGGTGGACCGTAGCAGATCCATCTCTTTGGCAAGCCGGTTGAGGGCGGCGCCGCATTCCGTGAAATCGGCGCTGGCAGCCTTGGCCTCAATATCCTTCAAAATCGCCGCCGCGGAGTTGGCTCCGACATTGGCGCAGGCCCCCTTCGAATAGTGCGCCAGGCGCATGCACCGCGATGCATCGTGCTGCACGATGGCCGCGTTGAGCAACTCCATCTGTCGCGAAGTGTCGTCGATCAGCGCTGCGACGATCTCCCGCATGAGAGCTTCATCGTCCAGCGTCACATCCCGGAGTTGGTCCCAGTCTAAAACGGTAGGTTGATTGAGAGAGTCCACAATTTGATTCTGGCAGTGTCCGGATGGGTTGGGAATCCCGCAGACGCCTTAGATTCTTTAGGGATGAACCTTAGCGGATCCGCGCCGTACGCGCCGTGCCGAACTGGAAGTACGTACTCAATACCTGATTCTGACCGTTCACCAGGGCGCTTGCCATCACAAATCCCGGCTCGAGCGGCGTGCCGAATCGCATGTCGAAGAGTTCCACATTTCGACCGCCGGGCGGGTCGAAAGCGGGGGTGACGCGCCACAGTGGGAATTGCGCAAACATTTGAAAGACCTGGAAGGTGGAGGTTTGGCGGGCGGCGTTAATCGCCGGATCTTCCAACGCCTTCTGGAACGTGGGGCCACGTCCCGGATCAAAGAAGCGCGTCAGATCGACCTCACGCACTCTGTATGAATCACGTGTCTCGACGAGGCCCCGCCAGGTTAAGGGACTGGCAGTGGGTATCGCTGCCACGCGCGCCGGCACGCCGCCATCGTATAGCCGGGCGTCGAGGACCGCCACGGCCCGTTCGTGCAGTACCGCCCGACCACAGTTGTAGAGCAGCAGGAACATCAGCGCGAACCACGCAAACCCGCGCCCGTGGTACTTCGGCTTCCGTTGGCCCGAAGTGATTTCGGAAGTCACCAGCCGTGATAGAAACGGCCCTGCGATCCCAAGCAGCAGGGCGCTCCAGATCCACAGGTCCACCACGGGCGTCCAATCCAGCCGCAGCCAGGCGGGCGAGAACGGGAGCAGTAGCCGGATGCCATACACGTTCGTATAGTCGAGTAGCAGGTGAGAGGCGACTGCCACCAGCGCTGCCGGGAACGCTCCGCCCCAGCGAATCGGCCGGCGCCCCACGGCCCATACCAGCACCACAGGCAGTAGGGCCATCAGCGGCATGGCAGCCAGGGCGTGGGTCAGGTGGCGGTGATAGTGCAGATAGTTCAGTGGCCCGCCCGCCAATGTCACGATATCGATATCCGGCGCGTTGGCGGCTAGCATGACGATCGGCGCTGCCATAGGGGTGAGCCGATTCAATCCCGCCCTGCTCAAGAACAAACCGGTAGCCGTATGGGTGAGAGGGTCCATGGCGAAGGACTCCCTATTTTAAGTGAAGTCGGGAAAGGGGAGCGGTGGGAGCGCTCCCCTTTCCCGATGGGCTTACGCGGATAGCGGGAGTCGAACAGCCGGGATTTTGGCTGCTTTAGGTGGTGGCAGGGGCGGGAACGGCTGGATCCACTCATTGCGGATCACGCCGGCGAAGTACTCGTCCAACGGATACAAGGGATACGGCTCCAGTTCGGCGAAGGTCCGCCCCAGTTTCTGTTGAATTCGGTAGACGGCGTGGAAGAAATTACCGCGGTCCATCCCGAGACGGCGGCAGGAGAGTTTCCAGTCCGCCCCGAGCAGGAAGTAATACCGGAAGATGCGGTGCTCGGCATCGTCCAGGGTTCGCCTGCTGACCAGGCAGAAATCGGCCATGAACTCTTCCCGCTTCCGGGAATAGACTCGCCGGCCGTCCTTGCCTCCACTGAACTCCAGCGAAATGGTGCTGATATGGCCCGATTTGCTGGCGCATTCGCGGAAGCGGTTATGACAAGCGCGAAAAATCGCGCGAAATACGCAATGGCACGTAACCTCTTTCCCTTTGTGGACAAGACGGGAGCCGTGGCCGTGACAGGAACTGCACGATACCTTGGCTAAGCCGATTGCGTTTGAGCGATTCCATTGCATCGAGAGAATGCCCTCCTGGCGCGGACCACTCCGGGGCGGGCCGCAACCCTTTGGCAACAACTTTCTCCAATCTAGCCCGGCGCCAAAATCCGTCAAGCTAATTCAAATAAATTATAGGAAATAACTAAAGTTGATAGCCGATTGATATTTGTGTTAAGCTATTGCAATCAGAGTGCTTAAAAATGTGGAGAGGAATGCGTTTTATTAATAAATCTGGATCGTATTTATCATTTATTGATAAGAGGATAAAGTACTCCTCTATTTCGACAAGGAATACACCGATCCATGGCCATTGACTTTCAGGGGCTCCAGACGCGGCTGGTCGTGCATCTACGGCACCGCGTGAGCAGCGGTGAAATAACCGAACGCAGCCTCGCACGCGTCACCGGGATCTCACAACCTCACCTCCACAACGTTCTCAAGGGGAAGCGTTTTCTGTCTTTCGAAAAGTCCGACCAGATCCTTTGCCAGTTGCACCTCGACTTGATGGACCTGATCCAGACCCACGACCAGCCTGTGAGCTGATTGAGAAAGCGCCACTGAGACACTTCGGTATGCTGGAGAAGGAGGGCCGGCGAAGGAGTGCCTCGGATGGACCAGATGCGCCTGAAACGTCTGGCGGCGAGTATTGATGCCCTGGCCGATAGGGACCAGGATCTGCTGAGCTACGCCCGCGAAATGGCCGGCCTGCGCCGCCGCGCCGCGGCTGAGCTTCATTCCATCTGCGCCGAGTTCGTCATGTCGGTCAACCGGCTTCTCTCGCGCGGTGAAATGATCCTCGATCCCGCGGGTTTCCCGGAGGAGGCTTTTCACGAGGAAGGCATTCACCTGCTGCAAATCAACAGCCGCGGCCGCATTCTACAAATCGAGTTTGCGGCCACGCCCGAACTGGTTTCCACCGAGGATTTCCGCATTCCGTACACCATCCAAGGCTCGGTTCGCGCTTTCAACCAGCAATTGCTCGAAAAGGACCTGGTGGAGGAGCAATTGGTTTTTTACACCCTCGAAAAAGACAAGAAGATGTGGCGCTTCTTCGATGCCCGCACGCACCGCTCGGGACCCTTCGATCAGGAATACCTGATCGGCTTGATGGAACAGTTGCTGTAGCAGCGGCTCCAGTAATTTCGCGGTACCGTGTCAGGCTCACACCTCAAGAAACCCGCCTTGCGCCGATATGTGATTTGAGGCGCCTCTGGACAGGCGCGCCGACTCCACTATGGCCAAGCGAGTTATCTGGTCATGGCGCTGATTTGGGCTCCGGCCGCGCTGGCGGAGACGCCTCCCCAATCTCCGGGCGCGGCTCCCGCAGAGGAAGCCATCCTTTTTGCGGACCTTCCCCGCGTCGAGGCGACCTCGCTCCATCCCCAAAGCATAGCGGAAGCACCCGCTAACGTCAGCGTGATCACGGCAAAGGAGATTCACCGCGACGGATAGCGGACGCTGGGCGAAGCGTCGGCATCGGTGCGCGGCTTTTACGTGAACCAACGACCACAGTTACGAATACGTCGGGATACGTGGGTTCTCGCTTCCGGGAGACTTCAACAGGCGCATTCTGGTGATGCTAAACGGCCATCCGCTGACCGACAACATTTACAACTCGAATAACTTTTTCGAGCAGGATTTCGGGCTCGACATGCAATTGGTTGAGCGCATCGAAATCATTCGCGGCCCTACCTCGGCTCTGTACGGGTCCAACGGCATGCTCGCCAACATCAACGTCGTCACGCGTGCCGGTACCGCACGTGGGGCCGTTGAGGGTGGGGGCCAGCGGATCGTGGGAGCTGCACGACCTGCAGTACAACCTGGACGCAGACGGAGTCCAAGACTGGAGCAGCCATCCAGAGCGTGGATTGGCGCTGTTCGCGCAACAGGAGTGGGATGTGTGGCGGCGTTGGAAGGTATACGGCGGCGCTCGCTCGGATCACACGCGTTATTTCCCAATTTCGCGTCGCCCCGCGTGGCAGCTGTGTTTCAAGCGTCGACGCGCACCGTCTCGCTCAAAAGCGATCCCCACACGTTCAAGATTCCAGTCCTGGTGTTAACCGCGCAGGCCACGCCGGCCTCGGTGGCCGACGCCGTCGAAGCCGGCTCCGACGCCTATGAGACCAAGCCTATCGTGCTACGCCGTCTGATCGAGCGAATCGAAGAACTGCTGAGCAAGGTGATGCCTGCGCGGGAGCCGCCGGCTCCCGTTGCGAGCACGGGACGGGGAGACTCGCCGGCGCCCGCTACGCCAATCCAGAGCGCTGGAGCAGAGCCGAAGGATCCGGCTCCCTTCCCATAAACCGGCGGTAGAGCTCAGCGGGATCTTCGCTGTTGCCTTTGGACAGAATAGTGGCGCGGAAGGCGGCGCCGATTTCGCGGCTGAAGATGCCATTGTCGCGGAACCGCGTGAAGGCATCGGCATCCAGCACTTCCGCCCATTTATAAGAGTAGTAGCCGGCCCCGTAGCCCACTGGACTGGCAAACAAATGGGTGAAGGCAGCGATCATGGCGTGCCCTTTCGGTAAGGGTGCGGGGCTGAACTGCTGGAGCACGTTGCGGGTGTACTCGACCGGGTCGCCATCCCGCTCGGGCGTGTAGCGGACGTGCAGCAGCAAGTCCACGAAACCGAAGCCGACCTGACGCATTTGCGCGTTGGCGGCGCGGAACGTGCGCGCGCGTTTCATTTTTTGAAACAGCTCTTCGGGAATCGGTTTTCCTGTCTCCCAGTGGCGCGCAAACAGGTCCAGCGCCTGGCGTTCCCAACACCAGTTCTCCATGATCTGCGAGGGCAGCTCCACAAAGTCCCAAGCCACGTTGGTGCCCGCCAGGGTGCGTATTTCCACGCGGCTCAGCAAATGATGCAAGAGATGGCCGAATTCATGGAAGATGGTCTCCACTTCGCGGTGCGTCAGTATAGCCGGCTTGTCGCCGATGGGCGGCGTGAGGTTGCCGCAAATCAGACCGAGATGCGGGTGAAAGCGATCGGGCGCGGGTCCGCCGGTGATCAGAGAGTCCATCCAGGCGCCGCCGCGCTTGTTCTCGCGCGGATACCAATCGGCGTAGAATCCTCCCAAAAACGCGCCGTCGGCGTCGTGGATATTGTAATAGCGCACCTGCGGATCCCAAGCTGGAACGCCCGCTTCTTCGGTAACCCGTATCCCGTAGAGGTGGCCCACCAGATCGAACAGGCCGGCCACCACACGTTCCAGCGGAAAGTATGGGCGCAGCGCCTCTTCATCGAAGGCGTACAGCGCCGCACGCTGCTTTTCCGCGTAATAACCGACATCCCACGGATCGAGTTCGGGAGCGGATGGTCCTTCGATGGACCGCCGGAATTCGAGCAGCTCGCGGTTTTCTTCGACAAACCGCCGCTCGGTTTTGGCTTTCAGATCCTCCAAGAACGCCAGCGCGCGCGCGCCGGTATGGGCCATGCGATCTTCCAGCACAAAGTCGGCAAAATCGGTAAAGCCCAGGAGCCGGGCCTTCTCGTGTCGCAGCTCGAGAATCCGCCGGAGCGCCGGCCGATTGTCCCAATCGCCCGACGTGGCACGGACGCTGTAAGCGTCATACATCCTGCGGCGAGTCGAGGCATCCTCGAGGTACGTCATCACCGCGAAATAATCTGGAGCCTGCAGCGTGAAGCGCCAGCCCTCGAGACCCTTGCGGTTGGCACTCTCGCGGGCTGCTGCCACCGCGGTGGGCGGTAGTCCGGCCAGATCCTTCTCGTTGGTAATCACGAGTTCGAAGGCGTTGGTCGAATCGAGCACGTTCTCGCCGAACCTGGTGGTGAGCCGAGTGAGCTCTACATCGATTTCTTCGAGGCGCTTCTTGCCGGGCGCGTCGAGGTCCGCGCCGTGCCTGCGGAACGACTCCACCGTCTTGGTAAGGAAGCGCTGCCGTTCGCCGGAAAGAGTGCCGGCTTCCGCGGTGGCTGCGTAGGTTTTCACTGCGTTCCACAGGCCCGCATGGAGGGGAATCCCCGCGTAGAATGCACTCACCTCGGGTTGTGCGGCATTGAAGGCGCCACGCAGCTCCGGGTACGTAGCAACCGATTCCAAGTGCCGTACCACTCCCATGGCATGATCCAAAGGCTCGGTGAGGATGTCCAGGGTGTGCATCGTGTTAACGAACGTTCGCTCACTCTGCTCGGCGGCGATCTGCTCCAACCGCGCGCGGCTATGGGCGAGCAATGTGGTGACGGCGGGTTGTACATCGGCAGCGCGTATCTGATCAAACGGAATTCGGAAATCGGGGGTGAGAAGCGGATTGACTAGGCTAGGACTGGGCATCAATATCGAGAGTAGCAGGCGACGAAAGTGGTAGGGCGTTCCGGCGTAGCAAGGGGGTAAGGGACTTTCCGGAGGCGTAGGTATCGTACAGACCGTCACAAAATGGGTACGATAGAGAGAGCATGAGTTGTGAGTCGAATGGGGCGCAGCGTCGCGTCCCCGCTGAGGAACGCCTAAATGTTTTTGCTCTTGTCATTTACCTGCCTGAGCCGTTAGGCCGCTTCCTGGATGATCTGCGTTGCGAGTTGGTTCCCCGCGACAAGCCCCACGCCCATGTGAGTGTGCTGCCGCCCCGCCCGCTGGCGGTGGATTGGGAAGTTGCGTCGGAGCAGGTTCGGTCATTGACGGAATCCTGGTCGCCGTTTGAAATTGAGCTGACGAACATTGAGGTCTTCCCGGTTACCAACGTGATCTACCTCGAGCTGGGCGCCGGCGCCGCGGAATTGCGGCAGCTGCATACTGCCATGAACAGCCGCGCGTTGGCATTCCATGAACCGTTCTCGTACCATCCCCATGTGACTCTGGCCCAGGAATTGACAAGTGCGGATGTCACCTCCGCGCACGCCACGGCTTGCCGTCGTTGGCAAGGCTACCAGGGCAAGCGCAGCTTCCGCGCCGAGCGCGCGGTGTTTGTGCAGAACACGTTGCACAACCTCTGGGTCGACCTGGCGGAATACGGGTTGGGCGCGGTCGTGGTGCGATAACCCAAAAACCACTCCCGTGTACGGGTGTGGTTCCTTCGTCATCTCTCCGACTTCGACTTCAGCGTATGTTTGAGACGGCTTACAATGTCGGAGGCGGTGCGATCCAATTCTGTGTTACTGGAGTTCTTCGGAGGCTCGAATACCGACCACAGCACTTGGTGCGTTTTCGGGTCGACCAGGAAAACCGTCCCCTTGCCGCGGCCAAAGGTCGAGGTCGATGCGGGATTGGCCAACTTGTTGACTGTCTCCGTGGGAAGGGTGCGCCCGCGGGGTTGGTCATCCGGTTCGTCGGCGGTCGGGCCGGCGACTGGCTTGCTGACCGGTTCGGGCGATGGCAGTATGTCCGTCAGCTTCTCCTCGAAACGCTCGCCAATCTGGTCGGTGAAAATCGCGTCCGCGCGCTTGGGGTCCGTCACCACCAGGAACAGGTGCTCTCCGGTGAGCCGATTTGCGAGGTATTGGTCCATACCGCGCGACATGGGCAGCAGGTACACCGAATGCACGGCCCCCAGTTCGGCGGCGCACGCTAACATTGCGGAACAGGAGAGGAGAAGGAAAAGACGCTTCATTGGTCCCATCATATCAATGGACGTTCTTGGCCATGTATAAAGACCAATCGATCACCGTAATAATTCCGTGTCTGAACGAGGAGCAGGGCATCGAAAGCGTGCTGCGCGCCATGCCGGACTTCGTGGACGAGGTGATCGTGGTGGACAACAACTCCACCGACCGCACCTCCGAAGTGGCTAAGTCGCTGGGCGCCAAGGTGATTCGCGAAGACGTGCGCGGCTATGGACGCAGCTACAAGCGCGGTTTTGCCATGGCGTCGGGCGACCTCATCATCACCCTGGACGGCGATCACAGCTATCCCGTGGATGCGCTTTCCTACCTGATCGAAGCATTCCGCCACCTGGACGTCGACTTCCTGAATGCCTCGCGGTTTCCCGTCGAAGACTCGCATGCCATGAGCTTCAAGAACAAGTTCGGGAACCTGGTGCTTTCCATCGCAATGACGGTGCTGTTTCTGCGCTGGGTACGCGACTCCCAATCGGGGATGTGGGTGTTTCGCCGCTCCATCCTCAAAGAGATGAAGCTGGAGTCCGACGGCATGTCGTTCTCGGAGGAGATCAAAGTCGAAGCGCTGCTCAGTCCGCGGATTCGCTTTCGTGAAATATCCATCCAGTACTCCTCGCGCCTGGGAGAAACCAAGTTGAATGCGTGGCGCGACGGTTTCGCCAACTTGGCATTTCTGGTGAAGAAGCGCTTCTTTCGATGAGCCTCACGGCGATTGTGCCCGTCTGGAACGGCCGGGACTATCTTGCGCATCTGTTGGCCAGCTTGGGAAGGCAGACGGAGCCAGCCAGCGAACTGCTGGTGGTAGATAACGGCTCGACTGACGGCGCGCCGGAAGTGGCTCGAGAACATGGCGCTCGCGTAATCGCGATGGGGCGCAATGCGGGTTTCGCGCCGGCGGTGAATCGCGGCATCCGGGAGAGTACAACCGAATGGGTCGCCGTGCTGAACAGCGATGTGGAACTGGCTCCGGATTATTTCGCCACGCTGCGCCAGGCGGGAGCGCCCTTCGCCACCGGAAAGATTTTGTCCGCCAAATCGCCGGACCGCATCGATGCGACCTTCGATGCAGTTGCCCGGAGCGGCTGCGCGGCACGGTTGGGTCACGGTTTGATAGATGGGCCGCTTTTTTCCAAACGCCGCGCCATCTGGTCCGCGCCCTGGACCGCGGTGGTGTTTCGCGCCGAGATCTTCCAACGTCTCGGATTCCTGAATGAAGCGTTCGAATCGTACCTGGAAGACGTGGAGTTCGGCATTCGGTGCGCGCGCGCAGGCGTCGCGGGCTTGTATGTGCCGGAGGCAGTAGCCTGGCACCATGGCAGCGCCGCGCTCGGCCGGTGGCACCCTGAAACCGTCCGCCGTATCGCGCGAAACCAGTGTTACATCGCAGCGCTGCATTATCCGTTGCGCTACGCCTGGGCCATTCTGGTGGGACAGACTCTCTGGGGGCTGGTGGCCGCGCGTCATGGCGCGGCAAGGGCCTGGCTTAGGGGAAAGCTGGAAGGCCTCCGGAATTCCCCGAGTTTTCGAAAGGAACGCGAGTTTCGAAACGCCGGGACACTCGACCAATGGCTCCGTGAGAATGAGCAATTGATCAGCGACACGGAGCAAGCTACCGACGCGCACCGGTACTGGAGCATGTACTTTCTTCTCACCGGACGTGCGACAAAGTGACACATGTCGGACATTGGCATCATCATCGTCACCTATAATTCGGCCGCGGTGATCGGCGCTTGCCTGGATGCGGCGATGGCGACCGGGGCCGATGTCGTAGTGGTGGATAATGCTTCAGCCGATGCGACGCGAGCCGAGGTGGAGCGTCGCGGCGTGCACTTGATCGCAAATTCTTGGAATCGCGGTTTCGCCGCCGCCATCAATCAGGGCTGCGCGGAACTGAACTGCCGCTATTTCCTACTGCTCAATCCCGACGCGATCGTCACGAGCAGCTTGGAGCCGCTTCGAACGGCGTGCGACCGCCCTCAGTCGGCCGGTGCGGGTGGAAGACTTCTAGCCGCCGATGGTAAGCCACAGGTCGGGTTTATGGTCCGACGGTTGCCCACACCGGCCGCGCTGATTTTGGAAGTTCTCTTGCTGAACCGAATTTGGCCGGGAAACCCTGTCAATCGCAACTACCGTTGTTTGGGACTGGATTATTCTCGCGCCCAAGCGGTTGAGCAACCCGCGGGTGCGTTTTTGATGATCCGTCGGGAAGTGTGGCAGCAGTTAGGCGGCTTGGACGAGAAGTTTTGGCCGGTGTGGTTTGAGGATGTCGATTTTTGCCGGCGCGCGGTCAATGCGGGATTTTCCTTCCATTACGAGCCGCAAGCTGTCGTTAAACATACGGGTGCGCATTCGTTTTCAGCCATAACACTGGAGATGCGGCGTATTTACTGGTATCGTAGTCTACTAAGTTACTGCGCCAAGCACTTCCGTCCGGTAGGGGTGGGAGCGGTGTGTGCGGCGGTTGTCGTAGGTTCTTGCTTGCGTGCCGTGTTGGAGTCGGTACTCGAAAAAAGCCTGCGGCCTTTTGCAACATATAGCAGTGTTGTGCGGCTGGCCGGTCGTGTTTTCTTCGGCCATGAGGTCGGTGCGATTCCGTCCGTCCTCAATCTCAAAGGGTAAGCGCGCGTACAGAAAGTTCGGCCTCTCAAGTTCGGGTTCAGGTTCATGGCGCATAACGATCTCGTATCGGTCACAATAGTTACCTACAACAGCGGGCGGTTTATCAAACGCTGCCTCGAGTCGGTGTTGGCGCAGGAATACGCCAGGAGGGAAATCATTGTCATTGATAATGCCTCCACCGACGGCACAATCGGCATTTTGGAACAGTTTGAAGATCGGTGCCGAGTCGTCTATAACCGGGACAACATCGGTTTTGCGGCCGCCCAAAATCAAGCCATCGGATTGTCGGGTGGCGATTGGATTCTGACGCTGAATCCCGATGTACTGCTTCTACCAGGATTTGTTCAATCGCTGGTGGATGCCGGGCGGTTCGATCCGGAAATCGGCACGGTGTGCGGGAAGTTGCTCACCATGTCGGCGCACTTCGAAATCCCGGCCAAACCGGTGGTGGATTCGACCGGCATCTACTTCACCCCGATGTTACGGCATCTGGACCGCGGCAGCCAGGAAGTGGACAACGGCCACTACCTCCGGTATGAATATGTTTTCGGCGCAACGGCCGCAGCGGCGCTCTATCGCCGCGCGATGATCGAAGACATTTCTCTCGATGGCGAGTTTTTCGACGCCGATTTCTTCGTATACCGCGAAGATGCCGATGTCGCCTGGCGCGCGCAGTTGATGGGTTGGAAGTGCCTGTACGTCCCTTATGCGCGCGGTTATCACGTGCGCAAGGTTTTACCGGGCAACCGCCGCGCCCTGCCGCCCGAGATCAACATGCACTCGGTGAAGAATCGCTTCCTGATGCGGCTGAAGAATATCGACGGCGATCTCTACCGCCGGAACTGGCTGTCGATAACGGCGCGTGACATCACGGTTGTGGCCTGTTGTCTGGTTCGGGAGCATACATCCCTCAAGGCGTTTTGGTTCCTCGTCAAGAACTGGAAACGTGTTCTGGCGAAGCGGCGGCTGATCCAGGCGCGGCGCCGCGTGGACGAGGAGTACATGGCCAGTTGGTTTCAGTACGTCCCCGTAACCAAGAAGGCGCCCAAGAAAATGACGCGTCTCCAGCCTCAATCCGAAACTGCTAAGACGTCGGGCGCCATGTAGCCGTGCGCATCGCCCTACTCGGCACGCGCGGCATCCCAGCCCGGTATGGCGGTTTTGAAACTTTCGCCGAAGAGCTTTTTACGCGTCTGGCCACGCGCGGCCATGAAGTCACAGTCTACTGTCGCGAGCGTTCCTCCCAGAATCCCTACCGGGGTGTGCACCTTCAGTATCTGCCCACCATTCGTCACAAGTATCTTGACACTCTGGCCCACACGTTCGTTTCTACCTTACACCTGCTGGGGCGCCGCGCCGATGTGGCGCTCTACTGCAACGGAGCCAACGCCATTTTCACCATTTGGCCACGTTGGCTCGGGGTGCCGGTGGCGCTCAATGTAGACGGCATCGAACGCAAGCGCAAGAAGTGGAACAGGCTGGCGAAGGCCTGGTATCTGGTTTCGGAGAGGATGGCCACATTCTGTCCAACGGCGGTTGTTACCGACGCGCGCGCCATTCAGGACTATTATCGCGAGCGCTACAGCAAGGCCAGCGTGTTCATCCCTTATGGCGCCGAGGTGGGGCCGCTCGCGACCACGGCCACGCTGCAGAAGCTGGGATTGGAGACGCGCTGCTACTTTCTGTACGTGAGCCGGATGGAGCCGGAGAATCGCGCGCTGGAAGTGCGCCAGGCGTTTGAAACCGTAAGCACGCCTTTGCGGCTGGCTTTAATTGGCGATGCGCCGTATGCCCGCGACTACATCCGGCGAGTGCGCGAGACGCTGGATTCACGCGTACTGGCGCCTGGCGCCATCTACGGCCAGGGTTACCACGAACTGCAGTCGCACTGTTTCGCGTACATCCACGCTACCGAAGTAGGCGGCACACATCCGGCGCTGATCGAAGCCATGGGCCGCGGGGCGCTGGTGCTCTACCGAAACACGCCGGAGAACGCTGAAGTCGCCGGCGATGCCGGAATTCCGTTCGAGCCGGAGGAACTGGCGGCGAAACTGCGGCTGACACTCGAGATGAGCGAAGCCGACCGCGACGCCCTGCGCTATCGGGCTATGGAGCGTGTGCGCCAGCAGTATTCGTGGGAGGCCGTGACGGATGCGTATGAAAAGCTGCTCACCGACCTCACGCGCTGACGTGTATGCTGGACGAATGCGAAAACTCGTTGTTGCCGCAATGATTGCGGGCTTCGCCACTATTGCCCTCGGCCAGTCCGACAAGAAAACCGCGCCGGCATCTGGAGCGGCTGCGCTCCCGGCAGACATCGACCCGCAGTCTTACTCTCGCCTGCCGCTCATCAAGCGCGACGATCTGGACGAAAGCGGTAAGAACATTTACGATGCGGTGGCGGCCCCCAACAAGACCGCTCCCGCGACAGGTCCCGTGGCAGTGTCCTTATATAGCCCGAAAGTCGCCGAGGCGATGCGCTTGCTGAACGACTACCTGCGCTTCGGAGGCGTGCTGGGACGCCGTAACACCGAAGTGGCCATCCTGGTGGCGGCCCGCGAGTTCGACCAGGTCTACGAGTGGTCCGGGCACGAACAGGCAGCCCTCACCAACGGCGTCGATCAGTCCGTCATTAACGTGATTCGGAACGGTAGGGACGTCACCGGCCTCTCGGAAAAAGACAGTGTGATCATCCGCTGCGGGCGCGAACTGTTGCGCGATCACAAGCTCGGCTCCGATCTCTACGCCAAAGCGGTGGAACTCTTCGGGAAGCAGGGGATGGTGGAGATGGCTGCGGTGATGGGTGATTATGCCATGGCGGCGATTATGCTCAGCGCTGCCGATCAGCACCTGCCGCCCGATCGCAAAGTTTTCCCGCTGCCGCCGACCCGGTAGCTGGTTCAGCCGTGCGGGATGCCGTCGATCTTGGCCGCCAGAATGAAGTCGCTTTCGGTCAAGCCGTTAATTTTGTGCGTCCAGATTTCCACGCCCACTTTGCCCCACGCCAGGTAGAGGTCCGGGTGATGGCCTTGCTCTTCCGCGATGGCGCCCGTGCGGTTCACGAAGTCGAGCGCTTGCAAGAAATCGGGGAAGGTGTAGTTTTTTCGCAGGTGGTGATTATTGATGACTTCCCAGCCGGTCACCTGCGATTTCAGTTTTTCCAATGCCTCGCCAGCCAGCGGCGGGACGCCTCCGCGGCATGGGACGCAATGCTTTTCAGCCAGACTCATAAAACTTAGTCTACCGCCCCGAGGAGCCGAAGCCGCCGACGCCGCGCCGCGATTCTGTGAGTTCGCTCTCAGACCACTCGACGGCCTCATAGCGCGCCACAATCATCTGGGCGATCCGGTCCCCGGCCTCGATGGTGTACGGGTGTGGGCTAAGGTTAAGCAGAATCACGCGAATCTCGCCGCGGTATCCGGGGTCGATGGTTGCCGGCGCGTTGGGCAGGGTGATGCCGTGCTTCAAGGCCAGGCCGCTGCGCGGGCGCACCTGCGCTTCAAAACCGGGTGGCAACTCGATGGCGATGCCGGTCGGCACCACCTGTGGCAGTCCGGGGTCGAGCGTGACGCTGGCCACCGCGTGCAGATCCATGCCGGCGTCTTCCTGCGGGCCATGCGCATAGGTGGGAAGTACGGCGTTCGGGTGCACCCGCCGGATCGAAATGCGCATCTCTCAGCGAAGCCTCATGCCAAGTGCCTGCGCGATGGGATGGTGGGCGCGGAGTTCGGCCAGTATGAAGGCCAGATCGCGCGAGTCGGTTCCGCGCGAGGCTTTGCCCGAGGACTCCACATCGATTTTCAACCGGAATGTATCCGAAATCGGGTGCGGCAACTTTAGGTTTACGGAGAACTTGCCGCCGCCTACCGATTGTTCACCCACCGCGTCGCCGACGGACAGCCGAATGCGGGCTTGCGGGGCATCGTCCGGCCGCCAGCCGCGCAAGGTAATACCCGAGACTGCCGCCACCGGCTGAATCGCGATTTCGGCGTGGGGCGAGGCCCAGTCGTCTGCGTACAGCCCGACCGATTCTTCTGCCTGTACGACGTAACCGGTCAGGCGCGCCCGCAAGCGGTTGGGCGAATTCTGAATCAGATAATTCTTCTCGGCGATCTCGCGGTTCTTGTCGAGTTCCATGCGCTGGTAGAGTTCGATCCAATTGTCGCGCCGGATCAGCAGGCGCGCCAGGTCGTCGGCATCTTCCGCCGTGAGCGTATGGCCCGCGCGGATGTGCTCAGGGAGAAAACGCTGCACGTAGAAGGTGCCGTGCAGGGGCGCGATCTCTTCCGCAGGACGCTCCTTGGTGTACAGGTAAATCGATATCGATTTACGGGAAATGTGGCGTTTGTCAAGCGGCAGGTTGATCTTTGGAAAACCGTGCCACGAGTATTCGTTGGTCTCAAACATGACCGCACGGTTGAACACCGGATCGTAAGCCCGCACCTGGTTCTCAAATGGCTTGCGTGGATTGGAGTGAATCTCGATCGCACCACCCCACTCGGGCTGCCACTCTTTGTTCATGTAGACGATCAGGTTCAGGCGGCGGTGCAGTTGCATCGTGATGTCGTAGTTGAAATCGACATGCGGATCGAGCTCCTGTCCGTGGTGGTTATCGTGCGTGCCGCCACCGTACATCTTCGGGTCGAGAATGAGGTCCGGAATCCCCGAGAGCTGGCTGATCAAATCGAGAAACGGAGAGGCCGAGAGCGACTCGTAGAGTTCCTGATAGACCGGACTGATCTCCTTGATGTTCGGATTCACACCTTTCTTGCCGACCTGACCGCCTTCGTTAATCGCGAGCTTGGGATCGAAGTTGGGAAAGTCGTCGAGGAGCCGGTTGGCAAACGCGGGCTCGAAGAAATTCTCGATGACGACGTGCTTGAACGGTTGCGCTCGCAGGAAGGCTTCGCGGTGGCGTTCCGCATCCTGGCGGACCGTATCGGAGACGTGGCTGGTAGAGTTCAGGATCAAGCTATTATGATAACGTCTTGACCCCACCGAAACGTGTCATCACCGTGGCGCCCATGCCGCCGGAGAAGAGCGCGTACGCCCTGGCCCGTTATAGCCGGTCGCCCGATTCCATCCGCGATTCCATCGAATGGGTGCGCGCACACGATTCGGAGAAGTTCCTGGAGAGCTTCTATTTTCAGTACGGCCACGCCTCCATCGCTGACCTGGGCCACGCAGTGGTGTGCTTCGAAGGAATTTCGGAACTGGCAGCCGCCGAGATCGAAGCCGAGCAGGTCTGGGACGGTCAGGCCAAATCGTCGCGTTATCAGGATTTTTCACGCTCGGGCTTCGTGACGCCGCCCGACTTTTCAGAGGCTGAAGCCCATGACTACCGCGCCGCGGGCGAGGCGCTCCTAGCAGCATATGGTGAAGTGAATCGCATCGCCTTCGAACATCTGAGCGAGCGGCTTCCGCGCCCGGACAGCATGAAGCCGGAGGCGTACCGCCGCAACGTGGCGGCCCGCGCCTTTGATGTCGCCCGCTACTTGCTTTTCTGGGGTGTGCCGACGAATGTCGGCCAGGTCACCAGCATTCGCACACTGGAGAAGCAGATCCGGCGGTTGAGGGCCTGCGAATATGCCGAGCTGTGCAATGTGGCCGAGGAGATTGCGCAGGCCTGTGCGGAAGCGCCAGACTGCCCTTGGGACCTTAATGCGCCTGGTGAGCCGCTCGCGCCGACGCTTGCCCGCCACGCCGATCCGGATGAGCACTCCGCTCGCGCACGCCATGATCTGCGCCTGTGGGCCGAGCAGAATTTGCCCCACGCGGCTGGCGGGGATGCGCCGCGCGTCGATCTGCTGCGCCCCACTAGCGTGCCCGCTGATATCGTGGCGACGCTTCTCTATCCCGTCACCAGCTGGCCCTTCCGCGAACTATACGATCTGGCCTGCAGCTGGAGCGACCAGCAGCGCGCCGAGGTGATCGATGTGGCGCTGGCTTCCCGCACGCCTCGGGATGCCATCCTGGACAACTTTCGCGGTGGCCTATATGCCTACGATTTCGTGATTGATATAGGCGCCTACCGCGACCTGCACCGCCACCGCCGCTGCCAACAGTTCCGGCAGGACTATTCGGGGAACCTGGGCTTCGACACGCCCAAGCTGGTTGTGGAAGCCGGGGCAACATCCGTATTCCAATCGGCGCTTACGGCGGCGCTCGATACCATGCACCGCCTCCCCGCGCCGGGCGCGCACTATTTGCTCCCGTTCGGTGCGCGCTCCCGCTTCCTCTTTAAGATGGATTTCGCCGAGGCGGAATATATCTCGCGGCTCCGCAGCGGTGTCAAGGGCCATTTCAGTTACCGCGAGATCGCGTGGGAGATGAAGTGCAAGATGGAGCAGCTCGAGCCCGAGCTGGGGCGGTTGATCGAAGCTACGCCGCCGTGGGTGGAAGATCCTCTCAAACGATAGCCAACATCGGGGAGCGAAGGCAGTTATACTCCCGACTTGGAGGGAACCCTTGTCTATACCCGCTGCCAGCGTGATGAGCAGTTTCGCGAAGATGAATTTTCGCGCTGCGCCTCAGATGCAGCAGCCGCAGAATGACGTCGCCAGCTTCTTCGATGATATCTGCGGCGCCATTCATCAAGCCTGGAACCAGTGGGCCATTCAGGCTTCTCTCGGCGACGTGGTGATCAATGCCGCAATTGGCACTGGAGGAAGGGTGACGGGGCCCGAGTGGGGGCCGTTGCTGCAGAGCCGTTTGACGCCCACCAGTTCCTTCGGTCCGCATTGGAGAGCGGTGGCCGGCGTTCTGAGCAGCCAATGGAATCTGTACCAAAACTCGATCTCCGTTCCGGGGCTGCCTCTTTGGCCCACGTTCGCCATGGTGGCAGGGCCGCAAGCTCCTCCCACGCCGAGTACTCCGATTCCGCTGCAAGTGCTCGCGCAAGATAGAGGCGCTCTCAGCCGCAGGCTTCTGCGGGAACAATTTCTCGGCGAGTTGACCAGCCAAGCTCCCAACGACCGGCCGCTATTCGACGCTTTGGCCGGGGCCATCGAGACCGGATTTACAATGTGGCAGACCAGTACGGTCGTCAAGAATGTGATCGGGGCAGGGCCGGTGCCTTCCTTCGCGCCGCCGCAGGTGATGGCCGGACCGGTGGTAAGTGGGATTTCGCTGCGGGTTCCCGGAACGTTTGCCTGAGCAGGCCTGCCATTGATGCAGAATCGCATTGGCTATGATTGAGAAGCATGGCCACGATCATTGACGGAAATCGCATACGCGAAGAAATCAAAGAGGAACTGAAGCCGCGCATTGCCCGGCTTGCGGCCGCGAAAAGACCGCCTGGATTGGCCGTGGTGCTGGTGGGAAATAATCCTGCTTCCGAAGTCTATGTGCGGAACAAAGTGAAAACCTGCCTGGACTTGGGTATGTGTTCGGAAAAACTAACGCCCCCCGATTCGATCAGCACCGAGGAACTCCTCGCGATCGTCGATCAGCTAAATTCCCGCGACAACGTGGACGGCATTCTGGTGCAGCTTCCGTTGCCCAAGCAGGTCGATACCAAGCGGATTTTGCTGGCGGTCGCGCCCGACAAAGACGTCGACGGATTTCATCCATTCAACGTGGGGTGCCTGGTGGCGGGGATACCTGCTCCGCGCGCTTGCACCCCCGCAGGTATCATCCAGTTGCTACAGCGCTATAAGGTTCCGATCGCCGGTAAGCGTGCGGTGGTGGTGGGGCGCAGTGACATCGTGGGTAAGCCGACGGCGATGCTGCTGCTGCACGAACATGCCACGGTTACTATTTGTCATTCGAAGACCCCGAACTTGGCGGGCATATGCCGCGAAGCCGACATCCTGGTGGCGGCTGTAGGACGCCCGGCCATGATCACGAAGGACTACATCAAGCCGGGGGCTACCGTGATCGATGTCGGCACCACCAGCCTGGAAAAGCGCGAAGAGGTGGCTCGCATCTTTCGGAATTCCGAGCAAAAGCTGGCCGCTTTTGACAAGAAAGGCAGTGTTCTGGTGGGCGACGTGGATCCGATCGATATGGCGGAGCAATCGAGCGCCTACACGCCAGTTCCGGGCGGCGTAGGACCGCTCACCATTTCGATGCTCATGGTCAACACGGTGGAATCCGCCGAACGCCGACTCGGGCTATGTTGAAGGTTGGGCTCACCGGCGGCCTGGCCTGCGGGAAGAGTTTCGTAGGCGAGGTCCTGGCGAGCTATGGATGTCTGTTAATTCAGGCGGATGAGCTGGGGCACGAAGTGTTGGCGACGGGAGGCGAAGCGTACCAACCGGTGATTCGCGAATTCGGCTCGGAAATTGTGGGCGCGGATGGCCAGATAGACCGGCGGCGGCTGGCGGCGCGGGTGTTCGGAGACCATGAAGCTCTGGCGCGGCTCAACGCCCTGGTTCATCCGCCCGTGGTGCGCCGCGAAGAGCAACTGATCGAAGGGTTTCGGGCTCAGCAGCCGCACGGGATTGCGATTGTGGAGGGCGCCATTTTGATCGAGACGGGTAGCTATCGCCGATTCGACCGTTTGATTCTGGTCGTTTGCGCCGAGGAGCAGCAACTGGAGCGGGCCATGCGCCGCAAGGGGGCCGCGGAGGCCGACGTGCGAGCACGGCTTGCCAACCAGATGCCCTTGGATGAGAAACGAAAATTCGCCGATTTCGTCATAGATACGTCCCGCGCGAAAGAGGACACATTGCGCCAAACTCGCGCGGTTTACGAAGAATTGCGGAGAATAGAGGTATGAGAGTTCTACGGCCATTTCTTTGGGCCGCCGTACTGGTGGCCGGATTCGTCTACGTCACGTCGGTGGCGCATTGGAGCGCAGGGGGTTTGCTGCGGCCGTTCCGAACAGACGGGCGGACGTATAGCGAGGCTGCCGCCGCCGGTCCCGGTTTTTCACCCGACGAACAGAATAATATCGATATTTACAAAGCCGCTCACGACGCCACCGTGCACATCGATTCCATTGTGTACAGAGAGAGCTGGTTCTTTCAGCTGGTTCCGGAAAAAGGCACGGGCTCTGGATTTCTTCTCAATCCCAACGGCGAAATTCTAACCAACAATCACGTGGTAAGCGGCGGCAGCCGTTTAACGGTAACGCTCTCCGACAAGAAGGTTTACAAAGCCACTCTGCTTTGGAATGATCCGCGCAACGATCTCGCCATGATTAAGATCTCCGTGGATCGAAAATTGCCGTTCTTAAGGCTGGGCGACTCCGAATCGCTGGTTGTGGGGCAGAAGGTTTTGGCCATTGGCAACCCGTTCGGCCTGGACGGCACGCTGACCACGGGTATAGTGAGCGCCCTCGGCCGCACCATTGAAGCCGAGGAAGGCAACCGGCTGGAAGGAATGATTCAAACGGATGCGGCCATCAATCCGGGTAACAGCGGCGGTCCCCTGCTCGATTCGCACGGGAATGTGATCGGTATCAATACGGCGATTTATGGGCCCCAAGGCAATATCGGTTTGGGATTCGCCATGCCGATTAACCGCGCTAAGCCCCTCATTGAGGAATATGCACAGAGCGGAAAAATCTCCAGGCCCACATTGGGAATCACAGTGTTTCCGATCTCCGGTTATCTCGCGGAACAGTTGGAGTTGCCGAGCGGTGGCGGCCTGCTCATTCAGACCGTGGAGCGGGGTTCGCCGGCGGACACGGCGGGCTTGCGGGGGTACAGCCGGCGCGTTCTGGTGGACAATTATCCTCTCGGAATCGGCGGCGATTTGATTACCCAGGTGGATGGCCAACCCGTGGAGGGCGCGGATTCGCTGCAGCGTGTGCTGGATCGGAAGCGCGCCGGCCAGACGCTGAACCTGACGATTTACCGCGGCGGGCGCACCAGCCGGATCGCGATTAAGCTAGGCGAGGCCCCGCAGCGACTGTAATTGCTGTCATCGTTCCTGAAAAGAAAATGCCGGCGATCGTCTCCGAT
>DASZIV010000018.1:0-1517 GCA_035948775.1 Bryobacteraceae bacterium | reverse complement strand
CCCTTGTCGGGCTTGATGCTTTGCGAGGGCAGCACCACGGGCTCATACGGTCCCTCAAGCACCCTGCTCAACATGCCGGCCTTGTCCGAACCCGATACCAGGAATGCGACGTTGCGTGCGGCGTTGATGAGCACCGGCGTCATCGTGACGCGCCACATAGTCATCACTTCGACGTATTGCGCCATCACCCATCTCGACCCTTCAGTCGCCCCGGCCAGGCCCGGAAAAAGCGAAGCTGTATGGCCATTATCACCCATCCCCAGGAGGATGAGGTCGAAACCTGAGTTTGGCGCTCCCGCGCCGGATTTGCCGCCAAAGGCATCCTGGAGTTCACTGATGTACTGAACAGCAGCCGTCTCCGGCTGATCTTCGCCGCGTATGCGATGAACGTTACCAGCGGGAATAGGTACGTGGTCAAGCAGAGCAGCGCGCGCCATGTAATAGTTGCTGCGTTCGTCTTGCGGGGGAACGCAGCGCTCATCGCCGAAGAATATATGCACTCGGGACCAGTCGATGTGGCCGGCGTACGGAGGCTGGGCTAGCCGTGCATAGACGGGCCGCGGCGTGTTGCCGCCGGACAGCGCCAGCGTGAAGCGTCCGCTATCCCTGATACTCTTGGCCGCTAATTCTGCTATATAGGCGGCGGCACTCTCGATCAGGGTCTGTCGATCAGGAGAAATTTGTATAGACATGATCCCGGCTCAGATGCCCGCACTTTTCTCGAAACTGCTGACCCATTCCATGTAGCGCCGCGCGATCTGGTCAACAGCCTGCTCGCGCTCTATCTTACCGTCGCGCAGAGCTACCAGTGGTTCCCAAAATGAGGTCCGCCCCACCGCGAATCCGATGAATCCCGGCACTCCCGCCGCATTATGCAGCCATTGTATAACCTTCTGCTCATTGGACCCACGGCCGAGAATTATACAGCCGACATTATCCCGTCCGTCCCGACGCGCCGTTTCGGAGATCCTGGCGCAGTCCTCGCGATGGTCGAGTCCTTCGATCTTCCATACGTCAGGTTCGACACCCGCCGTTTGCAACTCCTTGATGCTCTCCATCATGAGCGACGGCCGCAGGTCCGTGTCGTAGATGTGCTGGTCGCCGTCCAGGCGGTCCATCTGTTCGTGGGTCGCCGGAACCAGCAGTTCGAACATGAAGTAGACGCCGTGTGAATGGCAATAGTCACACAGCAGCTTGAGCCGGGCGGCCTGACGCCGGTTCATCGCCTCGTCGTCTTCCGGATTATAGCGCACCAGCACCTTTGAAAACGTGGGCTTGAAAGCGTCGATATGTGCCGCCCATTGTTCTCCATATTCAAATTCAAATTCAGCCTTACCGCTCTTTTCCGCTGGCATCGCGGTTATATAGCCGTTCCTGACGGCATCGCGCAGGATCGCCGCTCCGAACTGCTCGTCCACCAGGATCCCGGCGCGGTCCTTCGCGAGCCCCTTGGTCAGGGCCAGCTTGAAAGCGTCGTAGATCACTTCTTTGGTCTTGGCGATTCGATCGGTCTGCTC
>DASZIV010000017.1:0-3589 GCA_035948775.1 Bryobacteraceae bacterium | reverse complement strand
CAAAAACCGCACAGGATCAAAGCTCGAAGGCGGAACGCCACGGCGAATTGCCAAAGGCGATTACGTGATGATTCCGGAAAACACGGCGCACTCCTTCACGCAGGTGGAGGGCCGGCTGGTCATTATGTCCGTGCACGTGCCGAGGGGCGGTGCGCCTAATTAACCCGCCGCTTGGTGAGGTTGAGCGCAGAGACGCAGCTTCCGTTCGAGAGGATCAACGATTGCGCCCGGGCTGTCATTGGGCCCGTACAGGCTCGTTGGGCAGCTCGATGATGGTGACACGGGCGTGGTCTATCACGCCCAGCAACTCCAGCCCATTCGCGCGACGTCGCGACTAAAATCATTGAGTCGGGCATATTCTTCAATGAACAACATGAGAAGATGTCACCGATGAGAAAGTTGGACGCCAAAGTCGCTGTTGTCACAGGCGGACGAAGACCCAGCAAGCAACTAGTGACGTCCGCTTTCGACGTTGTCAGGACCGTCGGGCTTACGTTGCCAAGGGTCGAAGCGACCACGAAGTACGACGGATCACCCGTGCTGAAAGTCGATGGCATCTTCCTGGCTGGCCTTGCTAAGCATCCATCTGCGGAACCAGAAACCCTGGTTGTCAGGGCCGGGCTTGAGGAACGCGAAAGGCTTGTGGAGGATGCGCCCGAGACGTACTACCTTACGGACTACTATCGAAGATATCCCCTCGTTCTGGCCCGTCTGTCGCGCATCGAACCAGACGGTCTGCACGACTTGCTCTACGCGTCATGGCGTATGACGACGGCGAAGGCGCGAAACTGCCGCCCGCCGCGGGCATTCAAAACGACTTGGTCAACACTGCGCCGCTAGTCTGGAGTATCTCGACGCGCTCGGCGGTATCGCTTCCGAGACCGAATAACGCTATCAAGTCTGTACAGAAATGGGGTGTCGCGCACTTTCCGGTTTACGCGCGATCCAGGATCGGGGATGCCTACGGGGTAGAATTGTTCCAATACTCATGGCCCTTTCCGCGGGAACCCATTTGGGCCCTTACGAAATCGTCGCGCCCATCGGCGCTGGCGGAATGGGCGAGGTATACCGCGCGCGGGATCCGAAGTTGCAGCGCGAAGTCGCGATCAAGGTCCTACCGGAAGCTTTCGCTGCCGACCCCGACCGCATCGCGCGCTTTGCGCGGGAGGCGTTGCTGCTAGCGTCGCTCAACCATCCCGGCATCGCGCACATTTACGGTGTGGAAGACCGGGCCCTGGTGATGGAGTTGGTGCCTGGCCCCACGCTGGCGGCTCGCATCATGACCGGCCCGATTCCGATCGAGGAAGCGCTGCCGATTGCGGCGCAGATTGCAGAAGCTGTGGAATACGCGCATGACCACAACGTGGTCCACCGCGATCTGAAACCCGCCAATATTAAAGTGACACCCGAGGGCACTGTCAAAGTGCTCGATTTCGGCCTGGCGAAAGCGCTCGCTGACGAGCCCGATTCGATCGACGCGGTTAACTCGCCCACGCTGACCATGACCGCCACGCGCGCGGGCGTACTGCTGGGCACGGCGGCATACATGTCGCCCGAGCAGGCCAAAGGCAAGCCGGTAGACCGGCGAGCCGACATTTGGGCATTCGGCGTGGTGTTGTACGAGATGCTGGCTGGCAAGCCACTGCACGAAGGCGAGACGGTGGCGGAGACCATGGCGTTGGTTTTGCTGAAAGACGCGAAATTGGATGCGCTTCCGCAGGACACGCCGCCCGCAATCCGGAATCTGTTGACGCGCTGCCTGGAGAAAGATCCGCGGCAGCGTCTGCAGGCGATCGGAGAAGCCCGGATCGTGCTGCGAAACCCCGCCGCGCAATCGGAGCATTACGCGCCCCTGCCTGTTGCCCGCCGGCGCCGGCCCGAAGTTTGGACGGCGGCGGCCGCGGCGGTGCTCGCGGTCGCGTTAGGGATCACCATCGCTTTCTGGGCGCCGTGGCGTAAGGCGCCGATAGCGGAGGTGGTGCGATTCCAGGTTCCACCGCCCGAGAACATGAATTATTCCGTTGCCACTCCGCCGGTCCTATCCCCTGATGGGCGGCGGCTGGCGTTTGTTGCCAGCCCACGTGGCGGGCAGTTTGGTCAGTGTGGGTTCGCTCTCTGGATACGCTGGAATCGCGGGTTCTGCCCGGCACGGAAAACGCGGGCCTCGTGCTGTTCTGGTCGCCGGACAGCCGCTCCCTTGCATTCGGCGTTACAACGGAAAAGTCGATCGCACTGAAGCGGGTCGAGGTTTCCGGAGGGCCTCCTCAAACTCTCTGCGAAACCGGTAACAGTGTTCCCACTGGCACTTGGAGCCGTGAGGGCGTGATTGTCCTTTCTCACGGTGGGATGTTTCGGGTTCCGGCCGCTGGCGGCGATTGTTCGCCGCTGACCAAGCCCGACAGCGCCCGTGGGGAAATCGTTCACCGGTTACCTTCCTTCTTGCCGGATGGCCGCCATTTCGTTTACCTGCGCGTTTCGAGCCGCCCGGAGAACCAGGGCATCTACGTCGGGTCGCTCGATGCCCGGCCCGAAGAGCAGAGTTCCAAACGGCTGCTGGCATCGGAATCCGGTGCTGTCTACGCGCCATCGCCCGATTCCAAGGTGGGATATCTGCTGTTCATCCGCGAGGGCACGCTGATGGCGCAGCCATTCGACGCTGGCCGGCTGGAGGTGGAGGGCGATGCTGTCCCGGTGGCCGAACAAGTGGGTGCTTTCAACAGCGCTGTGGGCGCGTTTTTCTCCGTCTCGCCGACCGGCGCCCTGGCGTACCGGACCGGAGTTGCCGCGGTCGGAGGGAACCTGCGACTGACGTGGTTCGACCGGCAAGGGAAGGTGTTGAGTACCGAGGGCGACTTAGGCCAGCACAATAGCCCCGCCTTGTCGCCAGACGGGACCCAAGTGGCGTTCACCCGAAGGGAAAACGGAGGAGCCGGCAATCCCGATGTCTGGCTGCTTGACGTTGCCCGGGGGACCAGTACTCGGTTCACGTTCCATCCTGCCGCCGATGTTGCGCCGGTCTGGTCTCCGGACGGAAGCCATATCGTTTTTGCCTCGGAACGGGACGGCCCTCTCAACCTCTATCAAAAGGTGTCGAGCGGCGCCGGCAACGAAGAAACGTTGTTCCAGTCGGCCGATCCAAAAACGCCCACTGACTGGTCTCCCAACGGTCGCTTCCTCCTGTTCACCAACACCGATCCGAAGACGGGTCCTGACATTTGGGTCCTGCCTATGATGGGGGCCCGCAAGCCCGAGCCGTACCTCAAAACGGAGTTCAGCGAAAGTGACGCCCGGTTTTCCCCTGACGGCCGCTTCGTGGCCTATCAATCGAATGGCAATAACATACTTGACAGACTGAGTAAATGAGCGCATACTCAACCCATGGAAAGCCCCGATACCCTCCGAGAAGCGATTATCTGGTTCGCGGACTTCGAGCACTGCCGCCAGTTCATGCTTGAGCTCCGCTGGCCGGATGGCGTCGTGAAGTGCCCCCGATGCGGATCTGAAAAGCTTCTCTGGATCGAAAAGGAGCGCGTTTGGAAGTGCTATGCGAAACACGATCACGCAAAGTTCTCGCTCAAGACCGGAACCA
>DASZIV010000016.1:0-3237 GCA_035948775.1 Bryobacteraceae bacterium | reverse complement strand
AACGGCTGTGTCAAGGCCGCTTATCTCCTCGTTGTTTCACGAGTCAGGCCTGCCGGCCGGCTGGCCTACCGCTCGCGCGAAGAGATGTGCTCGGATCGATTCGAGCATTTGGCAGCGGAGCGATCTAGCCGAAACCACTATGTGAAAATTGGCCGATTGATAGCGACTTGTCCTACAAACACTACAGAAGCCACATAGATGTCTGGTCGACTTTCCGCGAGTGACTGAAGAAGCGGCCGTTCGCGGGAATTGAGTCGCGAACAGCGCTTCCGACAATTTCACAAAATCAGGGGACAAAACGGTCGTGCGGGCGCCCAATCTCCGGTTGGCCGAGTCTTCGTCCACTGACCCGCGTCAAGCGCTGGGATCTAGATTTCTATCAGCGACGCGGCGAAACTACCATTCCGCGACCGATCCGTCCTCGTGAAAGACACGGGCCATCGGTCTGGTACCTCCGAACGGAAACTTCTGCAGGCTGGCTTCGGAGAGTTCAAAACCGAGGCCGGGCCGGTTAGATAACGGGAACCGGCCGTCGACCATGCGCATGGCCGGGAAGCCTAGCCATTCTTCCCAGATCTGATTCTGCCGCGTGGGTTGGACGAAGCCGCAGATTTCCTGAACCACGAAATTGGGGATGGCAGAATCGACGTGAAGTGTGGCCAGCCCGCCGATCGGGCCTTCACAGGCGTGTGGCGCCATCGAGACGCCGGAGATGCCAGCTAGCGAAGCCGTTTTCCACAGACCGGAGATGCCACCCACATGGTTAATGTCGGTTTGCAGAATATCAATGACACCCATCTCGATCAACTCGCGGCAACCGTAAGAAGCGATCAGCCGTTCGCCCGTAGCAATCGGTGTAGTGGAACGCCGGGCAATGCGGGCCATGGCCGCAACATTTTCAGGCGGGCAAGGCTCTTCGATGAACAGCAGGTTCAACGGCTCCACTTCCTTGACGATGATGGAAGCGACACTGGGACTGGTTTTGGCATGGAAATCAACTGCGATATCGATATCGGGCCCAAGGTTTTCCCGCAGATTCTGCATGGATTTCACCGCGCGCTCGATTTTCTCGTGCGTTTCAATGTATTCGTATTCTCCGGGGATGCCGTATTTGAAGCATGATACGCCCTGCTGGAGGGCGGTTTCGCGGAGTTTTATAAGATCTTCCCGGCTACTGGCGTTGGAGTGATAGTACCCACGAACACCCCGCGCGTCGAGTGGTCCGCCCAGCAACTGGTAAACGGGCATGCCCAGAACTTTCCCGCGAATATCCCATAGCGCCTGATCAATCCCGGAAATGGCTGAACCGATGACGGGTCCGGCGCGATAGAAACTATGGATGTACATCGATTGCCAGATATGTTCTACCTGCATGGGATCGTGGCCAATCAGGAAATCATGAAAGTCGTTTATGCAGGCCATGACGGCGCCGGCCTTGCCTTCCAGAGTGCCTTCTCCCCATCCGACGACGCCTTGATTGGTCTCTAGCTTGACGAAGACATAAGGCCGGTCTGATTCGGGCGTGAGCGAAACGCCGAATACCTTCATTCCGGTAATGGTAATGCCGGAATGCAGGCCGTCGAATGCGTCGGCGACGGCCGGAGGAGGGGCCAGGGCGCAACCGCAAGAGTCGGCTACCCGGAGCCCGTGATGTGCTCCCAATGCGAGCCCGGTGCCACCTAATGCTAAGAATCCTCTACGCAACATGATATTTCTCCAGTGCTGCTTCGTTGACGGTAATGCCAAGCCCAGGAGCGGTGGGCAGCGCCGCGAATCCATTTCGAACACTCTCTAGGTTAGTGCCGGCCACCTCCGCACGCATGCGGCGATCCTCATCTGTCGCTGGAAACGGGATGTGCTGGATGAAGAAGTTTGGCAACGTGGCGGCCAAGTTCAGGGCCGCAGCCGTGGCAATCGGCCCTCCTTCATGGTGGGGCGCCACTGCGACATAGTATGGCTCGGCCAGGGCGGCCACGCGGCGGGCGCTTGTAATGCCCTCCCGGCAGATATCGGGCCGCACCACATCGATTAAGCCCTCACGCAACAGCTCCTGGAAAGTACCGGGATTGGTAATGGTTCGGCCGAAGCCCAGTGGCACCACAGACTCTTCGCTGATTTTACGGATAGTCTGAAGATTCGCGACGGGGCACGGCTCATCGAACCACAGTGGATGCATGGGTTGAATGGTGGTGGCGACGCTGCCGGCATCGCCGGGTGTGAGAAATCCGGCGCCGTCTACGACGAAATCGGCTTGGGCTCCTCCCTTGTCTTTTAGTTGTTGCAAGCGAGCGCGGATGGCCAACTGGTATGCCTGACCCTGATTGCGGGTGGCGGGATCGGGTGCGGGGACGCGAAAAGCCCGATAGCCGGCAGACATCGCGCGTTCCATACTGGTCAGGAGATCGGCATTAGCGGACCCTTCGAGAGCTGCCAACGCGCGTACCTTGTTGCGCGTCGGCCCTCCGAGTACGCGGTAGACCGGCGCTTTGCAGGCCTTACCCACAAGGTCGAGCAGGGCCATGTCGATGGCTCCCGACAAGGGCGAAGGCTGGTTCAAAGTGACATAGGAAGTCGCTGGCCGGCCAACCCACTCTCGTTCCGCTTGACGAAGGTCGGCGGCCGTTGCCTGGGCACATTCGCCAAAACCCGTCAACCCGGAGCGCGTCGTTACCCGCAGCACCACGTAGGAGCGGCCCGACACGGGTTCGCGGACAGGGAAGAGGCGGAGCGCGGTGACCTCGAGCCTGGCAGCACCGGCGGGTTGTGCCGCGGCGACTTGGGCGGCGATCAGGCCCGTCAGCCGGGCACGTCGACGGGTTGTGATTGGATTCATATTCGGACCTCGTATTGTCAAAACAACAGCTTCAGGGCAAATTGAATTTGGCGCGACGGCCGCGCCGTGGCGGAAAGGGTCCCCACGCCGGTCGCGCCGATCGTGCTGGCCGGAAGCAGGAACTGCGGATGATTGAACGCGTTAAAGAATTCCGCGCGGAACCATAGTTGGCGCGTTTCGGTGAAGAGAAACTTCTTTTCGGCGGTCAGGTCGAAGTTCGCGGCGCCGGGACCGCGCAGAATGTTACGGCCCGCATTCCCCCAGTTGTAAGGTAGCGGTGTGGTAAACGCAGCGGGATTGAACCAAAGGCTCGGGCCCTGCGAACTCGGATAGAGCGGCACGCCCGGCACCACGTTCGCGCGTCCCGCTGTACCGGTGTTGGTGGGGGCAGACGAAGTCGTGAC
>DASZIV010000015.1:0-1628 GCA_035948775.1 Bryobacteraceae bacterium | reverse complement strand
CCGGGTTGCCCAGCGGCGGACCGGCGGGCAGCGGCGCGGGCCGCCCGGCCGGGATCGGGTGGCTGGGAATGAGCTCGCGCACGTGCTGGAACGCCCAGCGGTTGAACGGCGGATCCTGCCAGTTGGCCAGGGTGACCTGCGACTGCGCTGGAGGAGGGAAGCCAACCATGAGTCCGCGCATGCCATCCGGCATGGCGCCCGAGATCTCCGCGTTCTTCGGGTCGGCATCGTCGTGGGTCACTAGATACGCGGCCGAATCCTGGAGGACACGCCGCTCACCTCCCTCGGAATGTCAGTAGCTCTCGATAAACTGTTTGAATGTCACGCTACCGCCTAGTGCCGACTCCCGCTCAGGAACTGATTCTCCTGGAGCACTGTACTCACGCGCGGTTTATCTGGAACCTAGCGGTTGAACAGCAGTCGTGGTGGCGTCCTGGACGAGGAAGAGCGCCAGGCTTCCTCGAGCAGGCCCGGCAACTCACCGAGGCCCGTGCCGAGTTTAAGTGGCTGAGGGCCGGCAGTCAGATGGTGCAGCAGCAGGCACTGCGCGACTTCACCCAGGCGATGACAAACTTCTTCGGCGGCACGCACGGCAGGCCCTCGTGGCGTAAAGCCGGACGTGATGAAGCCTTCCGAATCGTCGCCATGAAACCCGGGCATGTGCACCGTCTCAGTCGGAAGACCGGCGAAGTATGGGTCCCCAAGGTTGGCTGGATGCGATTTCGTTGGTCTCGGTCCGTACCAGAACGCATAAAGTCCTACCGGGTCAACCGGGACCGCGCGGGACGGTGGCACATTGCATTCGCCATTCGTCCTCAACCCATTCCTGCTTCTGGCAGGGGTGCGGTGGTCGGCATCGACCGCGGTGTCGTCGTTAGCGCGGCACTGTCCACAGGCGAAATGCTGACCGCTCCCAGGCCCGTTCATGGACGGCAGCGAAGGCTTCGCCATCTTCAACGCAGGCTAGCCCGGGCCGAACGCAACTCGAACCGGCGCGCGAGATTGAAACTGGCCATCGCCAGGCTAAAAGCCCACGATACAGACACTCGCAAAGACTGGGCTGAGAAAGTATCAACAAATATCGCACGGCGGTTCGATATAATTCGCGTAGAGGACCTGCGCATTGGCGCCATGACTCGTTCGGCCAGGGGCACCATCGCCGAGCCGGGCAGGAACGTCCGAGCCAAAACTGGGTTGAATCGGAGCATCCAGGCCTCCGCCTGGGGCCTGTTGGTGCGTCGCCTTGAAGATAAGGCGCCGGGGCGGGTAGAGAAAGTGAGACCCGCGTATACGAGCCAGCGTTGCTCAGCGTGCGGACACATTGCAGCGGAGAGTCGCGAGAACCAAGCGCTGTTTCGTTGCGTGGCTTGTGGATACGCCTGCAACGCCGACATCAATGCAGCCAGGAATATCGCGGCGGGGCACGCCGTGACTGCGCGGGGAGGCCTCCGGAATGCCGGGCCGATGAACCGCGAACCGCAACTGCTTGCTCCCTGACCAGGAATCGAGCAGCCAAAATCTCCGCGCTTAGGGCGGAGAGGACGTCAAGATGCGCACCTTAACCCAGCTTCTGCACCACCAGAGGTCATCTAGGATGCGGCTATGTCGCTGGAGCGGGACCAGGAGGC
>DASZIV010000014.1:0-2339 GCA_035948775.1 Bryobacteraceae bacterium | reverse complement strand
TGTTGTGCCACTCCAGCACGGAGAAGACTGAAAAGGTCCTGAAGCAGGCCGGCATCGAGACTGACGACAAGAAGCACACTCCTCCCGGGCAGCACACCCCGAAGCGTAAGGCTCCTGGGCATGGGCGCAACAGCGCCGCGGCATATCGGGGCGCGCGCAAAGTCGAGGTTCCGCACGCATCGTTGAAGGCGGGCGATCCGTGTCCCGATGAGCAATGCGGCGGCAAGGTCTATTCGCAACGCGAGCCTGGTGTGTTGGTGCGGATCAAAGGGCAAGCCCCCATCGCCGCGACAGTATATGAGTTGGAGAAGTTGCGGTGTAACCTCTGCGGGGATGTATTTACCGCCGCCGCGCCGGAAGAAGCGGGCGAAGAAAAGTATGATGAGACGGCGGCGAGCATGATCGCCCTGCTGCGCTATGGCAGCGGGTTTCCCTGGTATCGGCTCGAAGGCCTGCAGGAGAATATGGGCATCCCACTGCCATCGGCGACACAGTGCGAGATCGTCAAGGAAACCGCCGCTCAGATCCTGCCGGCAGGCGATGAGTTGGTCCGCCAGGCAGCCCAGGGCGGCGTGGTGCACAACGACGATACTTCCATGCGGGTGCTGTCCCTGGATCGGGATGCGGCGAGCGATGTGGACATTGCCGCGAAACGGACGGGAGTGTTCACCAGCGGAATTGTATCTATCGGGGAGGGATATCGGATCGGGCTGTATTTCACCGGGCGCAAGCATGCCGGAGAGAACCTGGCCGACGTGCTGAAGCACCGGGCGGCGGGCCTGGACGCGCCGATCCAGATGTGCGACGCGCTATCGCGCAATCTACCGAAGGCGTTGGAAATCATTATCGCGCATTGTATGGCGCATGCCCGCCGCCACTTTGTGGAAGTCACGCCGAACTTCCCACTGGAGTGCCAGTTCGTATTGGAGAGCCTGGGTGAAGTTTACGGATTCGACGAAGCGGCGCGGGCGCAGCGCATGTCCTCCGAGCAGCGCCTCCGCTTCCACCAGGAACACAGCGGACCAGTGATGGAGAAGCTCCATATCTGGCTTGACGCACAGTTCGACGAGAGGAGAGTGGAACCTAACTCCGGCTTGGGCACGGCGATATCTTACTTACTCAAATACTGGGATAGGCTTACTCTATTTCTGCGGCAAGCGGGAGCACCGCTGGATAATAACATTTGTGAGCGAGCATTGAAGAAGTCCATCTTACACCGCAAGAACTCTCTGTTTTACAAAACTAGAAATGGAGCCCGGGTTGGCGATCTGTTCATGAGCTTGATCCACACCTGCGAGTTGAATGGCGCCGATCCTTTCGACTATCTGAATGAGTTGCAGCGGCACGCGGAAGAACTGAAGCAGACGCCGTCGGAGTGGATGCCCTGGAACTACCGTGCGACGTTGGCGCGGACCGGCGCCCTCCTGGATGCGGCATAGGGTATGCTGAATTCTGCCTGGCCGAAAAGGATAGATAACGGCCGCCAGGAATCGATATCCTCAAATGTCCGTAAAACGGCCCTCACGCAGCACGAAATCCGGAAGGGTTTTCGGCCAGACACAGAAACCATCGAAAATGTTCCGCGCTGGCCTCTACGCTCGCGTGTCCACCCACGATCAGCAGACGCTGCCAGCGCAGATGCGCGCTATGCGCGAATATGCCGCCGCACGTGGTTGGACGATTGCACTGCAGGTTAAGGAAGTCGGCTCGGGCGCCGCACAGCGAGAACTCCGGGAGAAGTTAATAGACGCCGCCCGCCGCCGTGAGATCGACGCCGTGCTGGTGTGGCGACTGGATCGATGGGGCAGGTCGCTGGCAGATCTGGTCACTACGCTCAAAGAGCTCGCCGAACTCGGAGTCGGTTTCGTCTCGCTCACCGAAGCGCTCGACATGACCACCGCGACGGGTCGCGCCATGGTCGGGCTACTTGCCGTCTTTGCTCAGTTCGAACACGATCTGCTGCGCGAGCGCGTTCGCTCCGGTCTGGCGGAAGCCAGACTGAAAGGCAAACAGCTCGGCCGCCCGGCGACCATGGGCGTCCACGCCGTCGCGGTCCGGAAACTCTTCCGCGCCGGAGTCAGCAAAGCCGAGATCGCCCGCCGCATGAATCTGGCGCGGACATCAGTACGGCGACTCCTTGCCGCCCATTCTCGCGCGAAGTGACCCCCGACCGCCTCACCAAGCTCACTTTTACGCAGCCTTACCGAAGGCTCACGATCTGGGTCGACCAGGTATTGCAGTACCACGACCACGAAATCCGCCTGATGCTACGTTACCGCCTGCTTGAGAAGACTTGGGATCAAATTGGCAAACTCCTTGGGATGTCCGGAGGCCAAGCA
>DASZIV010000013.1:0-2301 GCA_035948775.1 Bryobacteraceae bacterium | reverse complement strand
CAAGGTAACCGTTCGTCATTCCAGCCTCGTTTGGCTAAGATACGGCGCCATTAACAGCAATTCGTTTAAAATTGAACCGGAAAGATGCCCTGCCTTAAGAGGAGATTTGTAGATAATCAGAATTAACAGACCATTAACAACCATACATCGGTGCGCGCATTGGAATTCGGCAAAGATCTGGTTGCATCACAGTCAAGCCATTGACCTATCGTGGTTTCTCATTCAACTCCGACGCACGCGAGCGCCGGCCGCGCCTAGCAAGGGATTGATATTGAAGAAAGATCGCGCGTTTATCCGCCGCTCCAGCCAAAAGAACGCGCTCAATTTGCCGTCTCGACCTGAAAATCCTGAGCATTTCTGCAAGATTTCCGCGGAATTTGCCACATTTGACCCCCGGTTTTTAATTCGCGGCGCTGTGCGCATACGCATAGGCCATCACCGGTTGGTCGGTCGATCCCGCAGGCGATGGCAGACCCCGTATGGGGGTGTGGTGGCGCCCTGGGCGGCCGCCTGATGGCCTATTCGACTCGGACGTGCGGGAGGGATCAGCCGCTTCGCGCGTGTACGGACTCCCGAGCGCCGCTAGCGGCAATGCCGCCGTGAGCGAGGCGGCGAAACCACCCAGCTGATCAACAGGATGAACGCGGCCAGGATGGTCGGGACGATTAATGCGAACAACCAGTATATGCCCCATTCGAACCGGCCGCCGTAGTAGTCCCTACCGTCCGAGAGCAGCAATGCCGGAACGAAGCCTATGGCATAAGCGGCCACCACGAGCTGGGTACCGGAGCCGCATCGCGCCTCGTTCATCCGTGACTAACGGATTCGCAGCCGTTACCTGCCATCCTAAGTAGTCAACTTAAAGCCCGAATGCCGCCGAAACGCGCGTGTACCGGTTTCTAAGGGCTTTGCCAGAACCTCGCGAGGCCTACCTGTAGAAACCCGGTTCGGGGGCCCCTTTAGCGGAATCTTAAGGTTATCTCCGTAGCCAAATGGGCCGTGCGCTCACATCCGACATCAGCGGCGCGGCGGGCGGCGTATTATCGCGAGCAGGCGGCTCGGCGCCGCAGGAATGTCCTGCTCTTGATCCCGCTGGCACTAGCCGCTTGGGCGCTCTTTATCGGTCTCGGCATCGGAATTTACGAACTGGTCGGATTGCTCCTTCAGATCGAATGGAGGAGCGGATAGCCAAGACGGATTCCGTGCGCTGATCGGGATAGGGGGACGCCTCGCGGCGCCGCCCCTCCCCCACCACCGGGCATACGGGTCCGTACCACGGCGGTTCGATCGGGTTAAGCTTGAGCAGAGACATAGAGTCGGGAAGACCGAGGCCGTCGAAATAGGGGTTGCGCAGGGCCTGTTGGACCGCCGGATGTCCTGACATGCGCCAGAACCCGGTCGGCGAGCCGGCGGCAATCGCCGCGTGGAACTTCGGCACACCACGGCGCCGCAGCTCCTTGAAGCGGTTGGGGCCATTTCGCCATTGCCGCCAAAGATAGGAACGTAGCCTTCGGCGGATCCATGCCTCCAGGTTGGTGAGCACTCGTGGGGTCTGGCAGAAGCCAAAGTATCCGCGCCATCCAAGGAGGTATGGCGCAAGATCGTTGACCACCTGCGGCAGGCTGGACCCCCGTGTCCGGCGGGTCATGTCCCGGATCTGCACCTTGAACGTGTCGAGGGTTTTGGGCGCGATGCGCCGCGCGCTCCCGTCATTCGCGATGCTGAACCCCAGGAACTTGCGCTCCTCCGGTCGCGCCACCGCGCTTTTCGTCTCGTTGACCTTCAGCCGCAGCTTGCTGGTCAGAAACCGGCTCACCGACGCCATCACTCGTTCGCCGGCGCGGCGGCTGCGAACATAGATATTCGCGTCGTCGGCATAGCGGCAGAAGCGGAGACCCCGGCGGGTCAGTTCCTTGTCGAGATCGTCGAGCACGAGATTGCTGAGGAGGGGCGAGAGCGGGCCGCCTTGCGGGGTGCCCTCATCCACCGGATTGACCAAACCATCCTCCATCACCCCGGCCTTGAGAAAAGCCCGGATGAGCCTGAGCACGCGTTTATCCGACAGCCGCGCGGCGACCCGCGCCATCAAGCCATCGTGATTGACTCGGTCGAAAAATTTTTCGAGATCAAGATCGACCACGATGCTGTAGCCCTCGGCAATGTATCGCTGCGCTTGGGCCACCGCTTGGTGGGCAGATCGCCCCGGTCGGAAGCCGTAGCTGTGCTCGGAGAACGTTGGGTCCCATCGTTCCTGGAGGACCTGCAGCAAGGCCTGCTGGATCAGCCTGTCGACGACGCAAG
>DASZIV010000012.1:0-2348 GCA_035948775.1 Bryobacteraceae bacterium | reverse complement strand
GCCCTGGAGCCGCTTGGTTTGTCGGCAGCCCGTGAAGTGCTTCAGGAGACCAGGGCTCTACGGTAATCGCTTGCTAGTGAGCTGCGCTCCCCGTAGCAAGGGTAATCGGTCACAGGAAACCTCCTCGTGACCAGACACATCCTGCCTCGCCACCACCACTGGCGATCCACCCTCCACGCGTAGCGTGGGTTCCGAAGGAGCAGAGTGCTCTCCTCAGGCGCGCCCGGGCGCTCGTCGCCGATGGCGTGATCCAGAAACGCCATCACTCTCTTCTCATTTAGCGGCCTTGTCCCAAGGCGCCGTTTCTGAAGATCTTGCCAAAGCGCAGGCAGTTCATGCTTTGGGGCATATCGCCAGCAGAGGACTCGTCCGCGCGCTCCAGCGATGATTGATCCATAAATGCGCCCCCCTTAGATTTGTTTATGGAAGGTTGCCCGACTACTCGGGAGTTAGAGCAGGTTGCTCTACCCTTGGCGTTAGCCAGGAGCAATCCGGTTCAAAACCGTCATACCGGGGATACTGGACCGCGACGCCTGAAATCCGACCTTCCGAGTGCCTCGTCGAGTGCCCCGAGAATCAACGATCATTTCTGCTTACGCACGGTCATATCGAAGAACCTCTGCGCGGGGGTATTGCCCACAGTGACGTCACCAGTCTCCACCCAATCGCCAGTATCATTCAGCTTCATAGCGAACGCGATCTGGGCCGGTCCGGCCTTGTAACCCCACTCAAAGCCTCTGTCCGGGACCTTGAGTTCGGCATCGAGATAGCTGCCATCGTTGTAAGCGCGGAAATGGTACGCGCCGGCGCCGTCGTCATAGGAGACGGTGGCAAGCGCGCGGAACATGACTTCGCCGTTCTCCGGGTTGCGCCCGGTGCCCTCTATCAACAGGACCAACCCGTCGAGCTTATAGGAGACCTCTTCGGTTTGCTTGACCTTGACCTTCTGGTTCGGCTGCGCCGTTGTCGCGTCGCCGGTCCAGGTGCCGACCAGGAAAGCAAGCTTCTTCATGGCCTCGCCTTGAGCTTTGACGTTCGGCCGCTGTGGCTGAGCAAAGGCAGTCCATGCAATGGCAAACCAACACAACAGTCCTATCCGCATAGCGATATTCTACAGGAAGCCGGATCGGCCACTCGGAAACTGGCTCGCAAGTGGCCCACCGGAAATAGGTCCAGCCTTGTCGCGCAGTGTTCACCGATCCTAGCGGGGTGTGAAGCCGATAAGCGCCACCCGTGTCCCGCCGATGCGAACGCCGCACCCGATTAAGGCGATTTCGGCGGGCGGGCAGCTGGCGGTGCTGCTTTTTGTGTCGCCTCGCGAATAGCGCTCATGTTCGCCGCGTCCCTCTCGCCTTCAGCGCAGAAATACTCGACCATGTCGCTGGTCGGGAGCAGGATTTCGGTGACCTTCACCGTTACCGGTTTTGTCAGCATCACCGGATCGTTGACGGTGATGTCGATGTCCAGATGACCGAAGTCGCGGCGGTGGAACCGTTCCTGGATGTGCATGGTCTCACTGTGCGGGTAGCCCCCGGGGAGCCGCGTCTTGTCGTTATATCCAGTTGAATCCACGATGAGCGTATCGCCTTCCCAGCGCCCGCTGGAGTAACCCGTCCACGAAGGGAACGGGTCCTCCGGCAGTTTGCGGCCATCGGTGTGGATCTCCCTGAAAGCACCGTCCGCTTCATAGAAGATTCCCAGTTGCTTCGGCGTTTGGAAAATCGTGAGCGGCCGATCGTAGAACCAGCGGTTTGGCGTTCCGGTGGGCAGACAGTAGGAAAGCGCCGAACGCTCGCCTCCGCCGCCTCCGCCTTGGCCGCGCCGGGCCATCACTGCGCGGGCTGCCGGGGTGATTGGTTCTTCGCCGCGTTTGTAATCGATGAAGATGTTCATGAAATACTTGCTGTGAAGGTTGACGTCGTCACCGGCGGTAGCCAGAGGACCGTCGGCCACGTCTTTGCCGTAGAGCCGCTCGATCTCGCCCGGCGGTGGCGGTTCCACTTGCCAGACTCCTGACAAGTCCGGCTTACCGTCCGCGGTTCGCGGCGCTTTTGCGGAGAGGTCCGGCTTGCCGGCCGATGTCAACGGTGTGGCGGGGTCCAGAAAATTCAGCCACTGGGCGTTGGCTGAAGTCAGAAAAGACGTCAGAAGAGCGGTTTGTACGATCACCAGCCGAGGCTTCGCAGCGGGCATCTCAACTCCTGTCTGTCCGAAGGGCCGGACTGGAAAACAACGCGCGACCGGCAGTCTACCACAGGATTATCCTCGCCGCCGAGGTCGGATTGATCTCAGGTCGGATTGATCTCCCTCGTCCACACGGTCTCACATCCAAGCAAACGCGGCCACTG
>DASZIV010000011.1:0-1965 GCA_035948775.1 Bryobacteraceae bacterium | reverse complement strand
GCGGACGTCTACTTCGACATGGGAATCACGCATCGCGATCGCGGAGACTTGCGCCGCGCCGCCATCGCCTATCGGCACGCCCTCAGCCTGCGCCCCGACTTCTGGGAAGCGCACAGCAATCTCGGTGTCGTCCTGCACGATCAGGGCAAGCTGGATGAGGCGATCGTGGAATATCGTGCCGCCAAGCGCCTCCAGCCTGAAGAAGCCAGCGTCCGCAACAATCTGGGAAATACTCTTTGCGACAAGGAAGACTTCGAGAGCGCCATCGCGGAATTCACGGACCTCTACCGTCAGAGTCCGGAGTGGGAGGGCGGTCACAACTGCCTGGCCCGCGCCTACATGTCCAAGCGTGACTACCCATCGGCGATTCGCGAGCTGCAGGCTGCCATCGCCTCCAATCCCACGGGAGCGGCTGAACACCGCGTTCTGGGGCAGGCACTGCTGCTGACGGGAAAAGATCAGGAAGCCGTGGAGGTCCTCCGCAAAGCCGTTACGCTCAGTCCCGAATCCAGCCTGGCCCACCACTATCTCGGCACCGCGTTCGTGAATACCCAACAACTAGCTGAGGCGGAAAAGGAATTTCGCGTAGCCCTCCGCCTCGAGCCGAGCGCCCAGAACCACTATTCCCTCGCCGCCTGCCTGATGGCCCTTAACCAGCTCGAAGAGGCTCTCGGAGAACTCGAAATCGCTTCCCGCCTGGATCCCAGTCAGAACCTTTACCGGGCTCGCATGCAGGAGGTCGTCCGGCTGATCACCAGCCGAAATAACTAGCGGCGACCTGAACCGTAGGACATGCCTTTGTATGGCACTGACGTGCATCGCCTTTCGGCCATCAACAAACCTAAAATATGAGAAGAAAACGCGGCGCTCGTGGGGCCGCCGGGGCGAACATTCGATATGGAAACCACCGCTGCCAAGCAAGCTCGGGAGAAGTCCGTTAACCCTGCTGCAATATCCACCCCAGAGCGGCGTGTGCCGCAGGGATCCGCGCCCGGACTCCCGTCGGAGAAAAAAGCCATCGGCTACGGGATGCCTTGCGCACGTTGCCACGCCTACTATCCCGCTGACATGCACGTCTGTCCGATCTGCAAGTCGCCGGATCGTGTGTCGCCCACCGAAGCAGTGATCCATTCGATACCTGGCGCCGTGCCGCTACCGGCGACCGGAGCACAGATCGACGACGATCGCGAGCGCTTCCTGAAAGAACTCAAGTCACAGGCCTTCGCTTCCCACACTCAGATCAACGCCGCAGCCACGTTCCGGTGCGTTCTCGAGCACCAGCATAGCGGGGCCACCGAACCGGCCGCGGTTTGCCATAGCTGCTACGGCGAGGCCCGGCAGCAGGCCGACCGATTGGAAGCTGCTCTCCACATGGACGCGAAAGAAGCGGCAAAGATTGTCTATGAAGCGGTCTGGGCCGATACGTCCGACCCCAATACTACTTACCTGAACGCCGCCACGGCGCTGCTGTCGGAGTTGCGCAACCGCGCCGGCATCGGGCTGCTGCTCGGTGCAAATCAACCCTTGGCGCACTAGGCCAGATCCAAGATTGCTGTACCCTGTTCCAGAAACTACCGTGTTGTGATGAGGCTTTGCCCCGTGCCTGCGGGGCGCCCCCCCCACACAAGACTGGGTTGCAACTTTCCCAGCCCTTCTTCATCCTATTCAAGGAGACCCGACATGACCGAAAAACTCACTGCGCATGACAAGATCACCAAGACGGAGGCGGAGTGGAAGCAACAGCTGACTCCTGAGCAATATCAGGTGGCCCGCGGCAGCGGCACCGAGCGCGCTTTCACCGGCCAGTACTGGAACAAACACGACGACGGGACCTACCACTGCGTCTGCTGCGGCGCACTGCTTTTTGGCTCGGAAACAAAATTTGATTCGGGAACCGGATGGCCGAGCTTCTTCGCCGCCGCCGACCGCCAGAACATCAGCGAACATACCGACACCAGCTATGGC
>DASZIV010000010.1:0-2543 GCA_035948775.1 Bryobacteraceae bacterium | reverse complement strand
CGGATTGACGGCGACGCAGCGGTCGGCATCAAGGATAGCGTGCTCGCGATTCAGGCCCGTCGGAGTATCCGCATAGCAAATGTTGCCCCCGGCGCGATAACACGGCCAGCCGCCTCTGTAATACCAGCAACGGGCATCCTGTGAGACGTTGCCGCCGATCGTGCCCTGATTGCGAATCTGCGGCGAGGCGGCCGCCTCGGCCGCGTTCGGCAGAATGCCGTACTTCTCCCGAATCATGGGATGGCGGACCACTTCGGTGAGCGTGGTCATGGCGCCGATCTCGACGCCGTCGCCCGCCTGTCGCACGCCGCGCAGTTCCTTGACCTGGCTCAGATCGATGACCACTTCGGGCCGCTTGATGCGGTCCTTGAACCAATCAAAGCTGTCGAGGCCGCCGGCCAGCACCCAAGCCTTCGCGCCGTGCCGGGCCTGCAAGGCCAGCGCGTCGTCAACGGACGTGGGCTGGAAGAGTTCGAACGCTGGTATCACATCATGAATGACTGCCATTTTCCGTTCTCCTCATTACTTGCGGTCGCGCCTTTCCGGTTATGGCCTGAACGTCGTTTCCCCAGCAAGGGCCGGGATCCTAAATATTGGATCTCAGCGGGTCGTGTGTCGGCCGGCCTGCTTCCAGGGAAGCCAGGATGACGTCAGCGGTGACCGGCGCTCGCCGGAAGATCTCGTCACCCAGAGCGTCCGAAAGAGCGTTCAAGATTGCGGCACAACCGCCGCCAACTGGCGGTTCGCCGATGCCGCGCGAGCCTACGGGCGTCTCCGGGTCTGGAATTTCGACGGCCCCCCACGCCATCTTGTCCGGTATATCCAGAATCGTCGGCGGCTTGGTGTGGTGAAAACGCCGGGACACTGGAATACCGTACTGCTGATCGTAGACCCACTTCTGGCCGATCGCGTGGCCAATGCCTAATGTCGACCGCCCGAGAATCTGCCCACCGAGAGCCTTGGGATGAAGGACGGTTCCCACATCGGCGTAAGCGAGGAAATCCAAAATGCGATACTGGCCCGTTTCGACATCGGCTTCCACTTCAGCAAACGTGGCGACGAAGGAAAAAGTATTGCCGTCGTGCGGGTAAGTATCCTTTGCGACGGCTAGCAGACCCTGGCCTGCCAGCGCCGTGGCTGATACCACCGTAAATTTGTTTATCTCCGACGGAAGTTGGTGGCCATCATAGATGCCTCCCAACTGAATCGCGCGCTGAGCGGCATGGGCCAGCGTCATTCCCTGTCCCCCGCCCTTTCGCGAGACACGTTCGTTGGCAACCACGTAATCCTCGGGCTTGCCGCCGAAGTCCCTGGCTGCGATTTCCTGTAGCTTCTTGATGGCGTCTGAAGTCACGGCGTGCGCCGCGCGCGTCATGGCATGGGTTGTCTGGCTGCCGCCGGAAGGACATGTCCACGGCAGGTTCTTCGACGTGTTGCCCCAAGTGATGTCGCACTTTTCCCAAGGCACGCCGAGAAGTTCCGCGACGACGCGATGCACGTCGGTCCACGACTCCGTTCCGAGGTTGCCGACTCCAGACTGGATATAGATCCGGCCATCGGGCTTGATGACGAACAGCCCGTCGAAGCCCGTGGTGCCGCCGGAGTAGCAACTAACCGATACGCCGACTCCGCGCACCTTCGAGCCGTTGCGCTTGCCGGTTTGCGATTTTCTTTCATTCCAATTGAATTGTTCCGCCCCGCGGTCCAGCGCTTCCTTGATAAAAGCGCTCGTGGCATATTGTTGCTTGCCCGCCACCAGCGGCCCGAACAGGGCTTTTCCCTCCGGGCAATTGATTCGCCGAATGGCCACTTGATCAACTCCAAGTTTCCTCGCGGCTTTGGCCAGGATCGGCTCCATAATCGCGATTCCCTGCATGCCGCCCGGAGAACTCTGAGCGCTGCGCGGCGGGGTGTTCGTCAGGACGGTCACTGAACGCCAGCGCATCGCTTGCGGCTGGTAAAGAACGGAGACGATGCGGCCCGACGAGAATGCATCGCCCACCATGTCGTACGGACCGTTGTCGCAGATCACGTACATATCGAGGGCCGTAATCCGGCCTTCCTTGGAGAATCCGACTTTCATCCGCCCGAGCAAACTCGGACGCCCCCTGCCAATATAATTTTCCTCTTCGCGGCTCACGCGCATCATGACCGGGGCGCCGGTTTTTTTCGCCAAAAGCGCGGGAATCACCAGCGTAATATCGCCTGTAATCTTGCTGCCGAATCCGCCGCCAGTGTATTCGCTGATGAACACAACATTGCTCGCGTCGATCCCCAGCCAGCGAGCGATCGCCGGGACCGTCTGCGCGGTGCTCTGCGTGCCGGTGTGAACGTAGACCTTGCCATTCTGCCAGTAAGCCATCGCAGTGCGAGTCTCCAGACACTGGTGGCTGGTGTTCGGCGTTACAAACGTCTCATCGAGAACCAGGGCTGCGTTCTTAAAGGCCGCATCCAGATCTCCCACATGCCATTCTTCCGACTCTTTGCCCATCGGCAAGCGGCCGTTCTTGGTCTCTTCAAAATCTTCCCGCGTCCACTTGAGA
>DASZIV010000009.1:0-12531 GCA_035948775.1 Bryobacteraceae bacterium | reverse complement strand
TAGCCACACGTTAGCCAGAAACATTTCACCGTTTCGACGCCGCGCCTGGCACTCCACGTGGGTTCGCATGGTGCCATGCCGATGTCTCTGCAACATTCGCGGCAGAATCGGTAGATAGGGCGCCACGTCTACTTCCTGCATGCTGGTCTTATCGAAGTCCAGCAACTGGTGAGCCGATTCGTTAGCCATCAGCAGCCGACCCGAATGATCAATGATTAGAATCGCCAGCGGACTGGTGTCGATCAGAGTGCGCACTTGGGATTCAGCGTCCTGCCGGCGGCGCACTTCGATTTCGAGTTCGGTCAGATGTTTTCCCAACAATCGGCGCCGTTCGTTCAACGCCACCACCAGAAAGCCGGTCATGGCAAAACCCCCTGTCGCCGCCAGGAACCGCCCCGAAGCGCCTGGGGACCATTTCAAAGGGTCGTACGCCTCGCGCAGAAACCCGCACAACGCAGCCAGGCCGATGATCTGAAAAGTGTGAAGCGCGGCGGCCGAGATCAGGATCGGAATCAGGTAGAGGAAACCGAGAGACATCATGGGCAGTTTCGCGTCGGCCCAGGCAATCGTGGCGATCATCGCACCCGCGATAGCGCACACCGTGACTCGATGCGATTCCGCATAACTTAAAAGCGTCTCGAGTCGTATCATATGCGTATGGCTGCGCGCTACGCGGCCCCCGGAGCCTACCATCATAACGTCAGGAAACGGGGGAAAACACGGATCTTCAGTATTGTCGTACTAGGTGTGTGCGGCTTAGTTGTTCTGTTTTATTTGCTGGCAGTTGCAGAGTTAGTCGCGCTGCGATGGGTCGATCCGCTGACCACTACCGTCCAGGCCCAGCGCCGCGTGGAAGCCTGGATCGGGAATCGACCTTATCACAAACGATATAAATTCGTGCCGTTGTCGCAGATCTCGCCCCAGTTGCAGCACGCAGTGATCTCGGCGGAGGACGGCCGTTTCTTCCAACATAACGGCGTCGATTGGAAGGAAGTGCAGCAGGTGATCGATCAGGACCTGGACAGCGGCCGACTGGGGCGTGGCGCGTCCACCATCACGCAGCAGTTGGTGAAGAATCTCTTTCTGACGACTCATCGTTCCGTGATCCGCAAAGGCGTCGAGCTGACGCTGGCGCCGGTGATGGAACGGATCCTTACGAAGGAGCGGATCCTGGAACTCTATTTGAACGTGATCGAGTGGGGGCCGGGCATTTACGGCGCAGAGGAGGCCGCCCACAATTGGTATGGCATACCGGCGGCCCGCGTCAATCGCGAACAAGCGGCTCGGCTGGCCTCGTTAATTCCTTCACCCCTACGCCGCAAACCCGCGCGCATGAACTCATATAGCGCCGAGATCGCACGGCGCATGTCACAGCACGGTTGGTGACAGATTGGCATTCTCCGGAGGTTCCTGGTCGCGCGGCCGGTATCCGGAGCACTCGACCACCGGCAAACGAGGATACTTAGGAAACCGGTCATCCGTGAAGTGAAGCCGGCAGAGATAGAAAATCGAGCCGCGCTCGGATCGGATCACCTGCACGTTCCTGCACGTCTCGCACAAGCCGATTTTCGCATCCATGCCACTAGTACTGCGACCGCGTGAAAGAGTGCTGTGTGGGGCGGGCTTCAGCCTGCGGCGGACTTAAGTCCGCCATCCGAACCAGCGGGACTGAAGTCCCGCGCAGGCTAAAGCCCGCCCCACAAGAAATTCTTCACCCGGTCTGCCTAGTAGTTGTTATACCGCGTTGTAGGGCCAGGCCTTCCGGCCTGCCGCCGCGCTTCCGCGCGGCGCAACTGTCGCACACGCTTTGACCGGCGGATAGTCACATAACTTCAGCAGCGTTTCCTCCCACAACAATCGGCAGTACCCCGGCACATCATTTCGTGCGTCTTACAAATTATCGGCGCGAAATACCGCGCCAGGGCTTACACTGTCGGTAACCCATGCGGTTTTTGCTTTTGGTCCTAACCTTGGTCCCGCTCGGGCAGGTATTTGGGGCAGATTACTTCGTGCCGTCTCAACGCCTTTCGGGGATTGGCGTGGCGCGCGATGACATGTCCCAAGATGTTCTGGACGCCCGCACCGAGCTGATGACCGAGTCCCAAACATTTTCCATCCTGCGCGAGCCGATGGCTGTGCCGGGCGCCAAGCGGATCACCACCGATAAAAAGCTCCAGCAGATATTCCAGGAGGCCGCCCAGCGCAGCGGCATGCCGGCCTCATTGCTCGAAGCCATCGCGTATCTCGAAAGTTGGGGCGATGCCAAAGCCGAGAGCCCGGCCGGCCCACGCGGCATCATGCAGATCTCTCACGGCACTGCCCGCGAGATGGGACTGCATGTGGCAAGCACCGTAAAATACCGGACTGTCAAAGAGAAAGTCCAGATCCGCGACAAGCACAACAGGCTGGTCACTAAGGTCGTCCGTAGAAGAGTGCCGTACGCTGTTCCGGGACGCGACGAACGCCTATCGCCCGAGCGCGCCATCCCGGCCGCAGCCATGTATCTGGCCAGTATGGAGCGGAAATTCGGCGGCCGCGATTGGGCCATCTTCGCCTACCATTGCGGCGAAGGCTGCGTGTCGGAAATGCTCGACCTGACGCGGCACGCGCGCGGCATTCCCAAGGATCAGGTGACCGTCGCTCGTATGTTCTTCTCCGCCAGCCCGGCCTGGAATCGGGAACTTTTTCAGGCAGTCCAGATACAAATGCAGCGCGACTACTCGCCTACTTATTGGTTCCGGGTACGGCGCGCGGAACAGTTGCTGTCGCTGTATCGCAACGATCCCGACGGTTTCACTGATTTGGCGAAAGCGTATCGCGGCGAGTTTGGCAGTACGCAGCGCGCGCAGCATCGGCTAGCGCTTTGGCTGAAGCGGGATGATCTGGTCTATCACAGCGGCGACGACGTTCGGGCCGCCATGGGAACGAAGTTGGTCAGCGCCTTCGACCGGCCGGCGTACTTCGGCTTCGCCCTGCGTATCGAGCCTGACCAGCCAGAGAATCTCGCGTACCGGTTACAAGCCACCCCCGCGGCTATCGGAACTCTCGCCTATATCGCCTTCGAGACGCGGCGTCTGTGGGAGGAGATGAAGCCCAAGGGCGAACGCTACGTGGATCTGCCGGTCACCTCCCTGGTAGAACCCGAAGAGTTCACCGTCCGCAACTCTCGCGCGGAAGCCCCGTCGCACGCCTCGGGGCAGGTCTTCGACATCGCTTACGCCGGCCTGCCTCCTGCCGAATACGAGGCTCTCCGGTTCATCTTGGACGAGTTGGGCTGGGATGGATATCTGGGCTTCGTCGAGGAGGGCCGGGAGAACTTGCACATCGGCTGCGCACCTACGGCGCGCGAGTTCTTCACCTTGGTTTTTCAGGAAGGGTTGAAATCAGCCAATGAAGTCCTGAAATCACCCAATGATGTGATAGGCCAGGAAGGCGCCAACGTAAGCCATGACGCTCATGTAAGTGAATTGCACTAGCGGCCACTTCCACCCGGCCGTCTCCCGTCGCACCACGGCGATGGTGGAGATACACTGCATGGCAAACGCAAAGAAGATCAGCAGCGCTACCGCTCCGCCAGTCGACAGATCGCGGTGGATGGCTTTCTGCAGGTCCTGGTTGTTGTAATCGTCGGCGCTGTCGCTGTCCATCCCGTAAATCGCGCCCATAGTGGCGATGAGAGTCTCCCGAGCGGCGAACGAGGTAATCAGGCCGATGCCGATTTTCCAGTTGAAGCCCAGCGGCTTGATGGCCGGTTCAATGGTGTGGCCGACCATGCCTGCCACGCTGTTTTCGAGCGCCGGCGGCTTGCCGTGCGAGAATGGTACGTGCGCTGCCACCCATAGAATCACCATCACCAGGAGGATCACCGTGCCGGCGCGCCGCAGAAATACCACCGAGCGATCAAGCAACCGCAGCCCCAAAGATTGCAGAGTAGGCCAGCGATAGGACGGCATCTCCAGTAAGAATGGCGTGCGACTGCTCTTCAAAACCGAAGACTTCAGAACGCGCGCCGTAAACACCGCCATCACAAAGCCCAACGCGTACAGCCCGATCATGGCCACGGTCTGCGTGCTGAGAAACGGCAGCACCTTGTTGTTGGGAACGAATGCCAGCACGATGAGCATGTAAACCGGAAAGCGCGCCGAACAGGTCATGAACGGCGCAATCATGATGGTGGCGATGCGGTCGCGCTTGTTCTCAATAGTGCGGGTGGACATGATGGCCGGCACCGCGCACGCATATGCTGACAGCAGCGGGATGAACGATTTGCCTTGCAGTCCGACTTTGGCCATGGTGCGGTCGGCAATCACGGCTGCGCGCGCCAGGTAACCGGAGTCTTCCAGGATGCCGATGAACAGAAACAGCATCAGCACCTGCGGCAGAAAGACGACGACCGAGCCCACGCCTTTCCATATTCCGTCGATAAGCAGCGAGCGGAACAGTGACTCCGGGAGCACAGATGCAACCCAGTTGCCCGATATGGCAAACAACCACTTCACGCCATCCATCAACGGCGTGACGTAGTTGAAGATGGTTTGGAACACCAGGATCACTACGAACGCAAACACCACTACTCCGGCTACGGGATGGAGAAAGAGAGCATCCAATCGGCGGGTCCATTTGGGAGGTAGCGGCGGGCGGTATTTGGCTCGGTTCCCGATATGCCCCGCCCACTCCCGGCACTTCGGCACGTCCTGAAGCACCGGCAATTCCCGCAGCAAGGGCTTGGGCATGGCGCCGGCCAGAAACTCGAAGATCTGGTCGATGCCCTCGCCTTGGCGGGCGCTGATGAGCGCCACAGGAGCGCCCAGTTGCGCCGCCAGAGCCTTAAGATCGACATGGCCGTGACGCTTGCGCAGGTCATCCGCCACGTTCAGAATCACCAGCGTTGGCAGCCCCAGCGACAAGATCGGCGCTGCCAGCATCAAGTGCCGTGCCAGGTTGGTAGCGTCCAGCACCAGCAGCACGGCTTGCGGCTTGGGCGTATCGCCCTGCTGACCGGTCAGCACGTCGTGCGCGATTTGTTCGTCTTCGGAACGTGGAGTGAGGCTATAGACACCCGGAAGGTCGATGATCCAGGTCTCGCGGCCGTCCGGGAGTTGCGCCACGCCGGTGTGCTGCTCCACGGTTACGCCTGGGAAGTTTGCGACCTTTTGGCGAAGACCAGTGAGGCGGTTGAACAGCGTAGTCTTGCCGCTGTTGGGAGGCCCGATTACGGCCACGCGCGCCGACGGCGGCACGGCACCCTTGCGGCCGGAAAACTCCAGTACCGGGGCGGCGGGGCAACCGTTGCAAGCGCTCACGAGTTTTTAGATTTCCGGGGAAAGCGGATTTTTAGAAGCCGGGCCGTCTCCCGGCGCAGCGCGATTTCCGAACCATCCACCTGGAAAACCCGCGGATCGCCGCCGGGGGCGCTGCGCCCCGCGGTGATTTCCGTGCCAGGCAGGAAACCCAGTTCCATCAGCCGCCGGGCATCTTCGCCCGTCAGGTCGATGCAGTCGAGTGTTGCTGAATCGCCCCGCCGCAGATCCACCAGAGTGGCGCCCGGCTGCGTTACGTTGTTGCTACTCAGTTGCAACATGGATTCAGTATGAGGGCGTCTGAAATCCTTGTCAAGTGGGGCCGATCGCTTTTTCGATTTCTTTCGGGCCATCGGCTTTCCGCCTACCTCCAACTGACCAAAAACAAAGATAATAGATAACCGATGCGCGCGCAACATAGGATTCGCCGTGCGGCTCCGGATGACATGGTCCGCATCGTCGCAATTGAGGGGGCCAGCTTCGGCAAGGATGCCTACGATTGCAAGCTATTTGCACATTTCTTGCGCCGGTGCGGGGATCTTTTTCTGGTCGTCGAGCGAAACCGGCGAGTTTGCGGGTACAGCATTACCTGCATCCGGGTGAGTCGCGGCACGGCAAAGGCGGAACTGGTCTCCATCGCCGTCGAGCCTCGCAAACGCACCCGCGGAGCGGCTGCTGCGCTCCTTGAGAGCACGCTGCGCCGCTTACGCAGGCGAGGCGTCCAGAAAATCAATTTGGTGGTCCGCGTCGGCAACCGGCCAGCTCTGGCGTTCTACCAGAAATACGGCTTCCGCCGCATACGGCGGGTCCCCGGCTACTACGAAGACGGCGCCGATGGCATCGCCATGGCCCGGCCGGTCATTTCAAGGTAAGCGGCACGGACGCCACCACGTTTTCCCACGCTAGTTGCAGCTTGCCCCTGTTTCCGCCCTCACTCGTGAGCGTGAATTTCATAGCCTCGACCGGAGCCGGCGGCTTGCTCATGTTCATGGCTACGCGCCCCAGGTCGCGGTTCTGGCTATAATCGAGCCCCCATTGGCCGGTCTGCTTGTTGATAACCAGTTTCCACTGGTTGGTGTCGGCCAAAACCCACAATGTGTAGTCCCCCTTGGGAACGGCCAATCCGTTGACGTCCAGATCGGCATCGGTATGAAAAGCAGTGGCGTCGTTGGCGCCCGCCCGCCACACCGGATACGTAGGATCGCGCGAGATCAGCCCGCCGGGCCCGAAGATCTTTCGTCCATGTACCGAAGGAGCGCTATAGGCGATGGTAAGCTTCTTGCCGTTGATCGTCACCGACGTTTGAGCCGGCGGGCTGGCCTGGGCGAACACCGCGCCAGCGGCGGCTGCTAGCAGCAGAGCTAGAATGAGCGAGCGATTCATGGGTCCTCTCCAGCGAGTATAGTATGCTGTCCCCACGCCTCGCTCGCCCCGTCTTACGCCTGCTTTCCCTGACCGGTGATGGAGATCCCGAGAAGGGCGATGTCCAGGAAATGCCGCGGCTTAAACCGCCGCAGCGTCCACGATTTGGGTTTGTTGAACTCCACCCCCACGCAATACCCGGACTCGATCAGCCGGCAGTACTTGATCTTGCCTCGCAACTTGCAGCGAGCGCAAAGAATCTGGACGTCGGCGCCCTCCTGAACCGCCGTTTCCAGTTGCAGACATGCCCCCGAAGGAGAGATGTCCTCCAGGTTGGCCACCGTTTCGTGTGTTCGTTTACGGCCCCTACCCACTTGAATCTTCACCAGATCCGCGCACATGAAGCGCTCTTCGGAACGTCTTTGTAGCATCTTAGGCCTCCAAGTAAATGGACCAATCTGGTCCAGTAAACTCTTTATCGGCAGGATGCTTTAGAACTTTAGGGCTGACAGTAGGCAAATCTTTGCCCCGCTTGCAATGCGCCTCGCCCTGCGGCATGTTTAGGGTGATGCCGGTGTCGATCGAGTTCCTGCGGGGAGTCGTAGGTGTGCTCTGCGTTCTATTCGCGCACTTCGCCGGGCGAACGGCAGTGGCCGTACAGAAGGGCCGCCTCAAACTCCCGCGGCTCTATGCGTGGGTTATCCGCGCCACCCTTTGCGGCGTCGCCGTCTCGCTACGGCACCCCACCGATGCCATTGATGTCGGCGTCTGGCTGCTGAGCCTGGCGGCCTTTGGCGCAGGGTGGTGGGACGCCTCGCGAGAAAAGCCAACCGAAGATCTCACGCAGGAGATTTTCCCCAAGTAGCGTCAACCGAGCGTAAGTACCGTGAGGTTGTCGCCGTCGAGGGTGCCGCTTACCTTCACGGTGATCGCCTTGCCCGCGGACGCCGCCTCATTCCACTTCTTCTGGTCCTTGATGGCTTCTTGCGCCCGCTCATTTCCTACTGAGTCAAAACGAAGCACATGGCCGTCCTTGGTTCGCAGCGCAAACTCCTTGGTATTCGCAGAAACCGCACAGCTCTGCGATTGGTCAGCAGCGGCCTTTCCCGATTTGTTGCCATCAGTCCGATCGGCTGTGTTGCTCTCGGTACTTGCGGGCGTCTTCTGGGTTACATTCCCCGCGCAGGATGCATCCACTAGCGTCCCCCTATAGGTCTGTGTCTGCACGTTCGGCGGGTCGGCTGATTTCGTCGCGGCTTGAGAACCCTTTTCGTCCGGTTTCTGGGCCCAAGCGGCGCCCATCAGGAAGCACGCTGCCAGCGCGATTATGGATTTCTGCATACAAAACCTCCTGCCGAACATTGTCAATCCGCCTTGCTTCGTGTGTCGGTGCGGAATAGAACTTCCGCATTTCCAGGCGTAGCAAAGCGAACGTCTGCGATCCATGGGATACAATCTCTGTTTATGTCTCTTGTCGTAGTCGGTTCGGTTGCATACGATGGCGTGGAAACGCCGCATGGAAAAGTAGACCGTATGCTGGGCGGCGCCGCGACGTACATTTCATTGGCGGCCAGTTATTTCACCCCTTGTCAGATCGTCGCGGTAGTGGGTGACGACTTTGCCCAGGAAGATATGGATCTGCTCACCTCGCGCAAGATCGATGTCTCAGGGATCGAGCGGGTGAAAGGGGGTAAGACCTTCTTTTGGGCGGGTGTGTATTCGGCCGATATGAACGACCGCACCACCCTCCGCACCGATCTCAACGTGTTTGCCGATTTCAACCCAAAGTTGCCCGCGGGCTACCGCTCCGCTCCCCACCTTCTGCTGGGGAACATTCAGCCGGCCCTGCAAAAGAGCGTGCGCCAGCAGATGAGCTCGGTCAAGTTCACCGGCGGCGACACCATGAACTACTGGATCAACGATTTCCGCGGTGAATTGCTCGAAACCCTCAAGGACTGGGACTTCCTGCTCATCAACGACAGCGAAGCGCGCCTGCTCTCCGGCGAGCACAACCTGCGGCGCGCTACGGCCAAGATCCTGGAGATGGGTCCCCAGATTCTGGTGGTGAAGCGCGGCGAATTCGGAGCCGTCCTCTTCACGCGCGATTGTCATTTCATGGCGCCCGGATACCTCCTGGAGGATGTCTTTGATCCGACCGGGGCGGGCGACTGTTTTGCGGGCGGGTTCATGGGCTACCTCGCGGGCCGCGGCATCGCGCCGCGGGACGGCAACATGGATATGGCCGAGCTGCGCAAAGCGGTCATCTACGGCTCCGTGATGGGGAGCTTCTGCTGCGAACAATTCGGCGTCGACCGTTTTCGTACGTTGAGCCGCGAGGAGATCGACGGGCGGTATCAGGAGTTCAAGAGCTGCACGGCGTTTTAAAGGCGCGAGGTTACCCGCTCGAAAGCCACCCATTTCCATGGCTCTGCCTGCTCTTGCTGGCCGTGTGGAGCGCCCTGGCAATTTGGTTCTTCTACACCCACGGCTGGCTGCTGTATTACGGCGACGCGGAAGCGCACCTGAACATTGCGCGTCACGTGTTCGATTCGCAAACTCCCGGAATGATCCAGTTTGGAACCGTCTGGCTGCCGCTGCAGCACGCCTTGATGCTGCCGTTCGTGCGCGTCGATAGCCTGTGGCGCAGCGGTCTGGCGGGGGCCATTCCATCCGCCGCTGCCTTCGTGGCCGCGGGAACTTTTCTGTTTGCTGCAGTGCGGCGTCTCTTCGATTCCACAGCCGCGGCGGCTGCGGCCGTAGCGCTGCTCGCTGGAAATCCCAACGTGCTCTATTTGCAGTCCACCGCCATGAATGAGCCATTGTTTCTCGCTTGTCTGGCCGCGCTGCTGTATGCCACCGTCTGCTTCCGCCAGACGCAAGGTTGGGGTGCGGTTGTAGGCGCGGGAATCGCCGGCGGGCTGGCCGCCCTGACGCGTTATGAAGGTTGGTTCCTGATTCCCTTTGTAGCGGCGTACTTCTTGCTAGCCGCCAGGAAACAGCGGATCGCCGCAGCCCTCACGTTTGCGATTCTTGCATCTCTGGGGCCTGCCTACTGGTTGGCGCACAATTGGTGGATGGTTGGCGACGCGCTCGATTTCTACCGGGGCCCGTACTCGGCCAAAGCGATTCAAGGGTCGGCAACCTACCCGGGCCTCGGTAATTGGCGGCTCACCTGGCTTTACTTTTGGACAGCGGTGGAGTTCTGCGCGGGGCCTGTCCTCCTGTGGATCGGTTTGGCAGGCGTGCTGGCGGCCTGCGCCAAGCGTGCTTTTTGGCCTGTATTGTTGCTGATTCTGCCCACCGTCTTTTACCTTTGGAACGTGCACTCGGTGGCCAGTCCCATTTTCGTGCCGACGCTCTGGCCGAACACCTACTACAACGCGCGCTACGGATTGGCCGCGTTGCTGCTACTGGCTGTTGGTGGCGCGGCGCTGGTAGCGCTCCTGCCAGAGCCGATGCGTCCGGTTGCGGCGCTGATCGTGGTTGTCGGCGGCCTGGGCTACTGGGCCATCCATCCGCACCCGGAGAACTGGATTACCTGGAGGGAGTCTCTGGCTAATTCGGAGGGCCGCCGCCAGTGGGTCCACGAGGCCGCCTCGTATCTGGGCCCGCGCTACGTGCCCGGCTCCGGCATTGTGACCTCCTTCGGCGATTTGATGGCGATCTATCGCGAAGCCGGGATTCCTCTGCGCGAGACTTTCACCGGCGATGATCAAGTGCCGTGGCAGGCCACGGTTATGCGTCCCGAACTTTTCTTGTGGCAGGAATGGGCGGTCGCCATGCACGGAGACGCGGTTCAGCGCGCCATCGACCGCGCCGGCCATTACGGTATTCGCTATAGTCTGGAGAAAGTTATCGCCGCGCCAAAATCCCCGGTGATCGAGATCTACCGGCGCGCCGGCAGCCACAGTCCAGGCTGAACTCTCATGAAGATTCCATTCACCAAGGCCCACGGTGCCAAGAACGATTTCCTGCTCACCTGGCAAAGCGATGTCCCCCATGGCGACCCGGTAGAAATAGCCCGTGCGATTTGCGACCGCCACAGCGGCGTCGGCGCCGATGGTTGGCTGCTCGTTACGCCGCCCACAGACGCCGATGCCGAAGGGTCCATTCAGCTCTACAACTCCGACGGCAGCATCGCAGAGATTTCCGGGAACGGCACGCGCTGCGCCGCCGCATTCGTCATCCAGCATGGCTCCGCGCCGGGCCTTGTGAGGATTCGGACGGGCGCCGGCATCAAAGCGCTGCGCCTGCTCGAGCGGTCGGGCCTCCACTTCGATTTCGAAATGAACATGGGGAGGCCTGAAGTCACCGCAGGGAGATTCCTTCTGCCGCTGGCAAGCGGCCCGCGCGATGTCACGCTGCTGTGGGCCGGCAACCCGCAATGTGCTGTACCCGTGGGAAACTTCGATTTCGACTGGCGGTCTATGGGGGCGGAGATAGAATCGCACCCTCAGTTTCCCAATCGCACCAACGTTTCCTTCATCCAAACGGTTGACGCCCACACCATCGCCGCCCGTTTCTACGAGCGCGGAGCGGGGGAGACCATGAGCTCCGGCACCGGATCGACCGGTGCAGCCGTCGCTGCTGTAGCACGCGGTTTGGCTGCGTGGCCGGTGCGCGTACAGACTCCCGCCGGTCCACTGGATCTGCGCTGCGATGAAGATGTGTTTTTAACCGGTCCCTCCGAAATCGTGGCCCAAGGCGAATTTTTCATGTGAGAATCGAAGGTGTTCGTAAACCATGCCTGAAGCCCAATTAGTCGCCGGCGCCACCGCCAAGATCCTCGAAGAAAAGATCCGCAACCGTAGCGCCCGTGTCGGAATCATCGGCTTGGGCTATGTTGGTTTACCGCTGGCAGTGGAGTTTGCCAAAGCCGGATTCCCAGTCACCGGCATCGACGTCAACGAAACCAAAACCCAACGCGTAAATGCCGGCGAGTCGTATGTGGGCGACGTGCCTGGTTCGGCCCTGGCCCCCCTGGTCCAATCCGGAAAGTTACATGCTACGGCCGATTTCTCAGTGGTCGGCGAGCTCGATACCATAAACATCTGCGTCCCCACTCCACTGCGCAAAACCAAAGATCCGGATATGAGCTACATCGTCTCCGCGTGTCAGGAAATCGCGCGCTACTTCCATGCCGGGACACTGGTGATACTGGAATCGACCACCTATCCCGGCACCACCGATGAACTAGTTCTGCCGATGCTCGCGAAATCCGGCTTGCAAGTGGGCCGCGATTTCTTCCTCTGCTTCTCGCCCGAACGGGTGGATCCCGGAAATCCTCAATACCAAACCGCTAACATACCCAAGGTCGTGGGTGGCTGCACGGCCGCTTGCACTGAGATGGGTCGCTTGTTTTACTCGCAAGCGCTCGAACGAGTAGTTCCGGTGAGCTCCACGCAGGTTGCCGAAATGGTGAAACTGCTGGAGAACACCTACCGTATGATCAACATTGGGCTGGCCAACGAAATCGCCCTGATGTGTGATCGCATGGGCATCAACGTTTGGGAAGTGATCGATGCCGCAGCCACCAAGCCCTTCGGTTTCATGCCGTTCTACCCGGGGCCGGGCCTGGGCGGCCACTGTATTCCCATCGACCCCTGGTATCTTTCCTGGAAGACCAAGCAAGCCGGCATTGAAGCGCGCTTCATTGAACTGGCCGGCCACATCAACGGGCAGATGCCGCTCTTCGTGGTAGACAAGGTGCAGAACGCCCTGAACGACGCCGCCAAGCCAGTGAAAGGCTCGCGGATTCACATTGTGGGAGTAGCTTACAAACGCAACATCGACGATGTGCGCGAATCGCCGGCGCTCGATCTGCTACTACTGCTGAAGCAGCGTGGTGCGATTCTCAGTTACAGCGATC
>DASZIV010000008.1:0-1657 GCA_035948775.1 Bryobacteraceae bacterium | reverse complement strand
CCAGGCTGATACGCGATCCGTTTAACAATTGCCAACCCGTATTTCCTTGGAACTTCATTCGCACGAACACCGTTTATGGCGTGATCCACGCCGCAGGAGGCTACACAGCCTGGTCCGACAAGCACGCTGTTTACGCTCTTGTTTCGGGCCCCACCGGAACTAATCAACCCAGCAATGTGGATGATTATTATTCCCCGGAAGTCAATTCCAATAAGATTCCACTCGCTGGCCTGACCACAGCGGGAACCAACTACAATTGCGCCAACGTCGCAATGGACGGGAATGACTGGACGACCGACTTCGACGCCATCAAGTGCTACGACCAGTTAAAGGTGAACGCAGTGGTGAACTGGATCAACGGCAAGAACCACCTCGGGACGAGCAAGGCTCCGGTCCCGGTGATCCTCGGCATGAACTTCCAGGCGGTCAGCGTCGGCGAGAAGCTTATTAGTCCCGCCGCCTTGCCCGCGGCGCGAAGCGACAGCAACTCAGGTGGTTATGAGGACGCCCAGGGTACGCCCAGACCCCTGATGATGAAGGAAATCGTATTCGTGGATGCAGCCATCGGGCAGATGGTCGCTGCGCTCAAGCACGAAGGTCTTCTGGATTCGACCACCATCATCATCACCGCGAAACACGGGCAGTCGCCGATCGACCCGTATCGCTTCTTCCCGATTCCTGGGAAGACCAACAACGGTGAGCCGCCCTCCGCGGCCCTCCTGCCCCCTAATCCCAACCTTCTCCCTGCAGTTTATAGCGACCCGAACAACGCCCTCGGAATAGCTGAGGACGACATCTCCCAAATCTGGTTGGCAGATTCAAGCACCACCGCGGCCGCGGTAACGGCTCTGGAGAATGCCGGGACAGCGATCGGACTGGGCCAGATCTACTATGGCTCGTCTCTTAACACGCTCTTTAACCCGCCGGGCGTACCGACTGTTCCCGGTCCTTGCTGCTTCCTCAGGGCGGGCGGCGATCCGCGTACACCCGACATCGTAGTGATTCCAAACGTCGGCGTGGTTTATACCGGCGGCGACAAAAAGCAGTCCGAACACGGCGGCTACGCATGGGATGATACCAACGTCATGCTGCTCGTCTCCAACCCAGGCATCAGCCCCCGTACGGTCCACAGCTTCGTCGAGACCGCTCAGGTGGCTCCCACAATCCTCGAAATCCTGGGACTCGATCCTAACAAGCTGGATGCCGTCCGCATGGAAGGCACGCCAGTTCTTCCCGCTGTGCAGTTCGGCGGCAACGATTGATTAGCGCCAGTTCGCACCGAATCGCAATAGCTGGCAAGACACGGCAATAAATACGCGCAAGCGGGCGTCTCGAAGAGGCGCCCGCTTTTTTTTGTTGGGCGAGTACCGATGCTCGCTGGCGGCAAACGGCAGGCCTTTTTCGCGTTGCTAGACCACCTTAGCGGCAGACTCCTCGTGCGCGGCAGTGTGGTGTGTTCTATAGAGACTGGCGGCACGTTCGATTGCATCGGCAATGCTCGCACAGATGTTTTCCGTGCCGACGTGGCGCTCGAATTCGGCTTGATGCATGAGCTGGGCGGGTTGTTCGCGAGCTCCGCACAGTAACAGCGAGCGACCGGAGGCGTGCAGCGTGTCGGCCAGATCGCGGATGGCACCGAGGCCGGTGGCGTCGATGG
>DASZIV010000007.1:0-1824 GCA_035948775.1 Bryobacteraceae bacterium | reverse complement strand
GTGGCTGGCATCGTCGTCTCAAAGCAAGAGCGGGTGCGTACCTGGCAGCATCTACCTTTCGCGATTCGCGCCGGCATGGAGGCGCCGGGAGCGATGGACGAGAAGAACGAAGAGGGCCAGCGGCCATGAAGGCGCAAGCTATCTTTCTTATTTTCGCACTGGTCGCCCTGGTGGCCTGCATTGGCTGTAACAGTGCACCCGGCCGTCCCGGCCCCGATTCTGAGGTTATCCCTCCCGACCAGATCATGGAGTTCAATGTTCTCTACGCGAGCAACTGTTCGGGATGCCACGGTGCGAACGGCAAAGGAGGAGCGGCGGTTTCTCTCAGCGATCCTGTCTTTCTCGCCATCGCGGACGATACCGTGATTCGCCGCGTTGCCACCAACGGCGTGCCCGGCACGCCGATGCCCGCCTTCGCGCGGAGCGCCGGCGGCATGCTTGCCGAGAAACAAATCGACGCCATCGTCAGCGGACTCCGCTCCTGGGCGAAGCCTGATGCTCTGCGCGGCGTCAGCCCTCCTTCTTATGCAGTGCGGGCTGCTGGCGATCCGCATCGCGGCGCCGATGTGTACGCAACCTACTGCTCGGCCTGCCATGGCCCTGACGGTAAAGGAGGCGAGAAAGCCAGTTCGATCGTAAGCGGGTCATACCTCGCTTTAGTGAGCGATCAGGACCTGCGGACGAATGTGATTGTCGGACGGCCAGAGTTGGGCGCCCCCGACTGGCGCGGTGATGTGCCGGGTCGGCCGATGTCAGCGCAAGAAATCTCTGACGTTGTCGCCTGGCTGGCGGCACAGCGGCCACAGTTCCCGGGCCAGCCATATCCGAAAACGTCGACGGACCGCGCTGCGGGAGGGCTTCCATGACTGAAACCGACGGAGTATCACGGCGGGCGATGCTGGTGAAACTCGGATTGCTTTTGAATGGTGTTGTCGGCTTGATTCTGGCAATACCGATTGTGCGCTACATCCTTTCGCCCATCGCTCACGCGCGCAAGATCGGCTACGAGTCCTGGCTGTCTCTCGGCGATCTGGAACAATTTCCTGCGGGTCAGACCCGGCTGGCCACGTATCGAAATCCAGTGGTGAATCCCTGGGATGGAGAAACCGCGGATATTGCCTGCTGGGTTCGAAATGTCGACGGGCAAAATTTTCAGGTCTTTGCCATTAATTGTGCCCACCTTGGGTGCCCAGTGCGCTGGTTCCCGCAATCGAACCTCTTTATGTGTCCGTGCCATGGCGGTGCGTACTATCAGGATGGTTCCCGCGCCTCCGGGCCTCCACCCCGCGGTCTCTTTACTTACCACTACAAGGTTGCGGACGGAAAACTGTTTATCAAGGCCGGCGAAATGCCGACCACGGGGAGTCCAACCGCGAGTAGGACCTATGCGAGGAATACATGCGCGTGATCAGGGAAGTCTGGGCGTGGCTTGATCAACGGCTTCAGCTTGGCGCGGAGATTCGCGAGACCGCCGAGCATCGTGTGCCGCGCGAGACTGCAAGTTGGTTTTACGTGTTCGGCAGCGCTGCGCTGACCTGCTTCATGCTGCAAATCGTCACCGGGATTCTCCTGGCTCTCATTTATGTGCCTTCCGCCGGAGAGGCCTGGAACAGCCTGCAGATTCTGAATCACGGTATTTCGCTGGGTTGGTTCATTCGAGGATTGCACGGTTGGGGCTCGAATTTCATGGTGGCGATCGTCCTGATCCATATGGTGCAGGTCTTCCTTTTCGGAGCATATAAGTTCCCGCGAGAGTTGACCTGGATGATCGGCGTGTTTTTGTTGCTGATGACGCTCGCGATGGCTTTTACCGGGCAGGTACTG
>DASZIV010000006.1:0-49713 GCA_035948775.1 Bryobacteraceae bacterium | reverse complement strand
AAGTACTCCACGGAATGGCCGGCGGCTTCGATCTCGTCATGAATGAAGCCCATGATCCGGTTCATGCCACCGTTGCGCCCGCGCGGCACGTTATGAGCCACAAGGATTCGCATAGGACCAAATCGAGCGTGGGGTGAATCGGCCTGGGATTCCAACAGGAAGGCGGGGTTCATCCCTTTGGGCATAGACCCTCCAAACCGAAATCGACCAGAACAGCCATGCGTGGCGCCCTCCGCGACGCCCTGAACTTGTCAGGATCGGCTTGGCATGGCGGTACTTCGCCGGCCCGCTTCCCGGGAGCATTGTCAGTATATTGCCCCTTGAAATCATCTGCAAGCTGACTGGGACTACCCTTCGCCAGTAGCACCCCTATCCTGCAATATAGCTGACACGGCTCTCTCGAAGGCCTTATCGGCCGTTTTCAGGAAAGCCTATCGATCGCGATGCTGGGGAAATCTAAGGTGTCAAACCTCGGCATAGGACCAAGAATGGTTTATCCTGAATAACTTACGAGGAGGTTGCGCGTCAATCGCCGGGTTCTCCAACCAGCGCAGAGATTGCTTGCCGGAACTTCAACGTCTGGATCCGCAATTCTCCTAATCGTCCGGAGATGCCTTCCGGAGATCCAGACAAAGGGGACGCTGCTCTTTCGGGCCGGTTGCTCCTACGTTCGATGGAAATCACTCTGTCCGAGCGAACTGGGGATTTGCTGCCACGATTCACAGGCGGAGGCCACTTCGGTTGGTGCGGACAAACCAGTTCCTCCAGGATCAGGATCGACCTCTCGATGCGATCCAGTTCCAAACGGAGATCCGCAACCATGCCGGCGACATCCATCAGTATCGGAGCGGTCCAGAACCAGGACTGCATTCACCGCAGAAAGATATTAGATCAAATTCAAACTCTGGTCAAGCCAAATTCTTATCGAATTCAGTTAAGACCAACCTTGATTTTCCACGCCTCGGCATCCATACTGCATAGGTAACTATATGGGAGGGTACGGGGTTACCACCTATATACACCAGAAAAATCGAGGTGGAGGTGTTATGGTGTGGATAGGATGATTCAGGCAGTTGCTGAGAAAGTTTCCTCGCGCCTCGGGCGCGATTCCAGAATTATAAATGCGGCCAGGCCACTCTATGAGGGAGTACTGCAAGCTCTGACTTTCGGCCGCGGCGTAGCGTGGTCAATTAACGGCATCCCTTGCCGCGTCGATCCCCGCTGCCGCAGTGCGATGGGGAAGGCCTATGATCCGGAAGCCGTGGAGTTCCTGCGGCGGACGATTCGCCAAGGCTCGGTCTGCTACGATGTCGGAGCGAATCTCGGAGTGTACGCCATTCAGTTTTCCAACATGGTGGGGCCTGCGGGGAAGGTAGTTGCATTCGAACCGAATCCGCATACGCTGCGCATGTTGCGACACCACGTCGCCATTAATCGGCTTTCGAATGTTCACATTGTGGCGGCAGCCGCGGGCGACAAACCAGGTAGCGCCGACTTTTTCGCGGATACTTGGGATGGGATGGGCCGCATGGGCGCTCCCAATGAACGCTTAAAAGACACTGAGCGGTTCACGGTTCCCGTGACAACGATCGATCGGCAGGTGTCCGAAACCGGCGTGGTGCCGGACTTCATGCTGATTGACGTGGAGGGTTTTGAAATCGCGGTGCTCGAAGGCGCACGCAAGACTTTGGTGGAGCATCGCGCCACGGTCGTGGTGGAAATGCATCCTAGCGTTTGGGCGTCCGCGCGAACCGACCGTGCACGCGCCGAATCGCTATTGCACGACCTCGGCCTTCGCGCGGAAGCGTTCCTGCCCGGCAAGGATCCATTAGCGGACCATTGCCTGGCGCTGCTTCGCCAGGCGTAGATCAGCCGCGGCTTATTTTGTTTTGGTCTTCTTGCCAGTACGTAGACTGCAGTCGAGTCCACAGCGGGACCTTACTCGTCAGAGCCTGAGCCGCAGCGACGTTTTGCTGGATCGCTCGATCGCAGGCCTCGGAAGACGCTACAAAGACGTCCCAATACGGTTTGTCGATTCCTCGACGGCATTCTGCAGCGGCAACCAGAGATCGGAAGGGCTCAGCCTGTCCAAGAGTCGTGCGGCAGTAGATGAAACCGCCGTCTGCGAAAAAGCAGCAATCCTTGTAACCAAGCGTGGAAAGCCACTCGAAAACGCCTTCGGGATCTTCGCCCTGTTCCTTCCACAAAAGTGGATCCCACTCAAAAAAAAGAGCGGGCTTCCTCGACGAAAGCGTTCGGCTGCCGGAACGGAGGATAGGAAAATCAAAGCCATCGGTGTCGACCTTGAGTAAATCGATTTGCCGGCCTTCGCAGATTTCGTCCAATGGACGCGATCGGTCGCCCGTTTCCGTAATCTTTGAGCCCGCGGTACCCGGAGCTGAAGAGTTCACCGCCAGCAACTGGCCCTCTCCGATGAAGCACGGGATGATTTCTACGGGTATTCCGGCAGTATTGGCTTTTAGATAGGGCAACCACTCTGGATTCGGCTCAATACAAAGGAACTTGCAGCGTCCGGGAAGGTGGCGTTCGAGCAGGATAACGCTATCCCCAACATTTGCGCCAACGTCGACAACTGCGAGCGTTTGTGCGCTCAAGGCAGCAGCGCAATGAACTAATGACATCGACCAAAATGGGTGCCGATGATGTACGGCAGATGGCGATTGGCAGGTAGTCGCAACCGTCGTCCCCAGACCTGGACCTCCAAATCGCCCGCGCCGTGGGGTACAACTTTGAGAGCAGCCCCAGCCAAAAGCGCCCCAATCCGTCCGGGCCGTCTAGCCCGTCTCATGAGAGCCAATCGTATTTCAGCCGAAGACATCGATCCTCATTCTACAGTTTATTTAGGAAAGCAGAATCGTAAGGGAGCGATTCATGCAACATGTAGTCTTATAGTACGTCCGCGCCCCTCGTGGCATGTGCGGTCTGTGTCTCGGGCCTTGCGTGGGCGGGGCCCGAACGATAATATACACGTTTAACTTTCCTCCTGAAAGGGGCATCAACACCAATGAGGCAATCGTCCAAGCGAAGGATACTCGCGGTCACAGCAGCGATGGTTGTTGGACTGATGAGCGCAGGGCACGCGGCCGCCCAGCCCGCGACATCAGAGAAACCCCTTTTGGCGGAACAGGTTTTCAAGAACGTCCAGGCGCTCAAGGGAATTACCGTGGACGATTTCATGCAGACGATGGGGATCATGACGGCCGCCCTGCAGTTCGACTGCTCGGATTGTCATACCGGGGCCGGCACGGACACGGTAGATTGGGCGGCGGACACGCCGAGAAAGCGGACGGCGCGCCGGATGGTGACCATGGTCGCGAACATCAATCGGGAGAACTTCGCGGGACGCCAGATGGTGACGTGCTGGACCTGCCATCGCAACCGCGACAGGCCGCTGGTAACCCCGACCATGGAAACGATATATGGGATGCCCAGCTTAGAGTCGGACGACGTTGTCGTAACGACTCCGGGACTACCTTCTGCCGCGTCCATTCTGGACAAATTCATCCAGGCGTCCGGCGGGGCCCAGCGGTTGGCCGGCCTCACCAGTTTTGTGGGTAAGGGAACCAGCGTGGGATTCGGGGGCTTCGGAGGTGGCGGTGACGTCGAGATTGTCGCGAAGGCCCCGGACAAACGCGCCACGATCATCCTGTTCAAGGAAGAAACCGGACGAGGAGACCAGATCAGGACCTACGACGGCCGGACCGGTTGGGTTCGAACGCCCCTCAATGTCCTAGGGGAGTTCCAGTTAAATGGCGGCGATCTGGACGGCGCCAGGTTCGACGCACAGCTGTCGTTTCCCGGTCAGATCAAGCAGCTCCTCACGAACTTGAAGACGGGTCCGCCAACCGGCATCACGGATCTTCCGGGGCCATCCAGCCAATCCTCCTTGCAATCGGAGGTGAAACTGGAGAGTCACAGTGTCGACGTGGTGCAGGGTACCGGGCCGCGGGGGCTTCTGGTAACGATGTACTTCGACAAGCAGACAGGCCTGCTTTTGCGTGAATTGCGCTATTCCAGCTCGCCGATCGGCCGCGTTCCCACGCAGATTGACTACGCCGACTATCGCGACGTGAACGGAATCAAGCTGCCATTCCGCCTCACCTACGCGTGGCTGGATGGACGCGATTCGATCGTGCTCAATGAGATCAAGACCAACGTTGCGATTGATGAGGCAAGGTTCGGCCGGCCGGCTCCGCTGAAGGCGCGGAAGCCGTAGGCAGTTTGAGCATCTAAGCCTGTAAGAGGGAACAATGGCGGTTGCGGCCGGCACGACACGCCGGCCGCAACCGAGTGGTATGTCGGCTACTTTTCCCCGTCTTTGCCAGCGTACGGGGCGTCCGAGCTGGAGGCGCCCAGGAAGAGCTTCCGCCCGTCCGTGAAGGTGATGTCCCTGCCGTTGGCCCGATTGGACCCGTCTTTGGCCTGGTAACCATCGACCACGATCTCGGTGCCCACGGCCAGTGAATCCTTGGTCAAACCGCGACGGAACAGCGTGTTCGGGGTGCCACCTTCCACCATCCAACTGGTGGTCGTGCCGTCCGCCCCTTTCACGTCAATGTGGATCCACGCGTGCGGGTTGATCCATTCCATCTTGGTGACCGTTCCCCGCAGCTTCACCGGTTTCTTGGCGTCAAACTCAGCCGCGAAGGCATGATGCGCCCGCACGGGCACCGCGGTCAGAACCAATCCTAGACCGACCATCACTACCGCTAATTTCGTTCGCATCCGATTGCTCTCCTTATTTCGATCCGTTTTTGGCGTCCGCAGCAGCTTTTTCGTCTGCCCGAGCGCCAGCCAGCATTCCCGCCATCGCATAGTTCCCTTCGTGACAGGCGTACTCGTAAACCGGGCTCGCTGTTCTCCGCATGGGAACCTGTGCCGTCCACGACCTGGTAAACGCCGTCGGGTCGTCTACCGTAAATTCATACATGATGGTGTCGGTATCCACCCGCGTGAAGTGCTCCACCAGGTGCAGTTTCTCATCTGCCCCACGGAACCTGGTCTTGTCGGTGAAATTGGTCGTATCCACCACCAGCGTGTTGCCTTCCCAACGCCCGCGGGAGTCGCCCATCCACTGTTGCACCTTCCCGGAAACATGCGGACGCCCGTCGAGCGGAACGACGCGTGCATCGTGGATCATTTCCACCAAGATCGTCACATAGCCGGGGCTCTGCACGATCTGATAGTTGTTGTTGTAGAAGCTGGGAAGCATGGGTGGGCCAGCGGTTGGCCACAAGAGGCATCGCTCCGTCAGCGCACGACTCTCCGGACCATCGGAGGCGTGCCCACGGGCCGCGGCACGGAGAGCATCCTGTTTCTGTTGTGCTGCGGGAGTCAGGGCTGGAACCTTGCCATCCTTGGGATCGAGGATCAGCGAAGTGCGCCGGGTGCCAACGATCTTGGTGCCGCGGTTATACCAGAAGTCGTTATAGGCCAGCCCCACGTCAGCCTCGGGCGGCAGGTTGCGGCGGTCCGCGTTATTGGCTTCCCCAATCCGCTTTTCATATTCGGCCGCTTCCTGTGCCGTGAGGAATTCTTTGCCCGCCAAATCGGCAGGTCGCTCCAGCGGTGTAATGGTGGCGTTGGTCCAGGTTCCCTGCAGGTCGGGCTGGCCGTCCGGTGTCTTCGGCGGGGTCCACGTCTTGGTTTGTGCCGCCGCGGGCAAGCCCATCAGCACCACAGCCGTCGACAACAGCAGAACACGACTCCGCCAATGCATCTACTTCTCCGACTCGCCGTGGGAACCCGGCGCAGAGCCGCCCATGAACAGCCGCTTGCCATCGGGGAACGTGAGGTCCTTGCCCACGGCCCGAAACGCGCCGTCCTTAGCCTGATACCCGTCGACCACGATCTCGGTTCCGGGCGGCAGAGCATCCTTAGTGAAGCCCAGCCGGAACAGGTTGTTCGGGCTGCCGCCTTCCACCATCCAGTTGATCACCTTGCCATCCGCGCCCTTCACGTCCATGTGGATCCAGGAATGCGGATTGATCAGTTCCCACTTGGTCACGGTGCCCTTCAGGGTGATGGGTTTTTTTTCGTCGAATTCCTGGGCGAACGCATGATGCGCCCATACCGGGGCCGCGGTCAACACCAGACAGGCGCCCGCCGCCAGAGCTAGTAGATTTCTTCGCATGGGGATTCGGATCATTTCTTGGCAGCCACCTCTTCGGCAGCCTTCCGCTCCGTGGCACGCGCTCCGCTCAGAATATTCGCCATGCCGTAATTGCCTTCCTGGCACGCGTACTCAAACACAGGGCCGGCGGACTTCGTAATAAGGATCTCGGCCGACCAGGGTTTCGCCCAGGTTGTGGGATCCTCCACGGTGAACTGATAGAGGATGGTGTCATCGTTGGCGCGGGTAAAGCGCTCGATCACGTGAAGCTTGTCGCTCGACCCCCGGAACGCAGTTTTGTTGCTGAAATTCGTGGTGTCCACCACCAGCGTGTTGCCTTCCCAATGGCCTCGTGAGTCGCCCATCCATTGCCGGATGCTCTGGGGAGCGTGCGGCCGGCCATCGGTGGGGATGATGCGCACATCGTGAATCATCTCCTGCATGATGGCGACGTACCCCGGGCCCTGCGCAATCTGGAGATTGCCGTTGTAGCCCACCGGCAACATAGGTGGCCCTTCGTTCGGCCACAAAATGCAGCGCTCGCTCAAGCCGCGGTTCTCGGGGCCGTCCCACTGGTGCCCCCGATTGGCGGCGGCACGTTCGGCCTGGCGCTTCTGCGCCTCGGGCAATAGTGGAGGAACCTGCCCTTCCGGACCAACGATCAGCGAGGTCCGTTTGCTCTCTGCCGTCTTCGATTGGCTCCGGGACAAACCGTACTGTCCGAGGTCGTAATGGACGTCGGCAACGGTTCCGGGCTCCGTCTGACGCCCTCCCACGGCGCGCTCGGCCTGGTCCTGCGATTGCTTCTCGCGTTGCGCGGCTTCCTCGTCGGTGTAGAATTCTTTCGCTCCGAGTCCTTTCGGACGCTCCAGGGGAACCGCAGACGCATTCGTCCATACGCCCTGGAGATCCGGCACGCCATCGGGTGTGCGCGGCGGCGTGAACGCCGGCGTGTTGGTTGCCTTAGCCGCAGCGAGGGCTTGCGCCGAAGCGGGATCAACCGCGAGCAACGCGATCGCCAGGACAATGATGGAAATACATCGAGAGGTCGTCATGGGAAATCTATTGGTTGAGGTCTAGTTGTTATTGGGCTTCTTGCGGAGCGGCCCATACAGCACTTCTTCGGCGAACTCCGGACACTTGTATTCCAGCAGCTGCGCGTTCTTCTCCACGTGCCGATAGAGCGGCATGGTGATTTTGAAAGGCCGCGAAAAGGTCTTCGGATCTTCGACGGTGGCTTCGTACATCAGGGTGTCGGCGCTGCGGGGTGTATACCGCTCCACCACGTGCAGGGCATCGCTATGAAAATCACCCGCCCGGTCAAACCAGGTTGAGTCATTCAGGCTGGTGACATCCACGACCAGGGTGTCCCCATCCCACTTTCCGGTGGACCACCCCATCCAGCTGTCGGCAGGCGCTTTGGTGACCTTCTCCATATCGACGGTGCGAACCCCTCCGGCATATTCATAGACCAGCATGATGGTCTTGGCCGACTGCACAATCTGGAAAGGGAAGGGCATATAAGTCGCGCGCGGCACGCCCGGCAAATAGCATTTGACCTCGGGGTCGAGCTTGACGCGGTTGGCATAGTTCTCCTTCTGCTTGGCCGCAGCCGCGGGCAGATAGGGCAAGTCGTCGCCATCAATCACACCCAGTCCGCCGGGTGTGGAGAATTGCGCACCGAGCATGGGCACAGGTCCCATGGCTGCGGCGTGGGGACGGATATCCCAGTTGGCTGTATTCATGGCCTGCCAGATTCCGTTCAGGTTGGGATGGCCATCGGCGGTGCGGGGGGCTTTGTATGCCTGGCCCTGGGCCACTGCGGGAGTGGCTGTTGCCACCAGAATGGCGGCCGTTAGAATTGCTGATATCTTCAAGCTACTCAACCGATTTCGCATGGATCGGTATTCCTCCAGCCAGCCGGATTCCGGCTAGCTCTCCCGGGTGTAGACCCGTTTCGATGGTACATTATTTCGCCTACTGTAACCGATGTCAATCGGACTCTAGAGTCATCGGCGCGAAACCCGTTGCCGCCTGTGGTAGGCTGAATCAGTTTCGATATGGAATGCGCCGTCGCAATCCGGCTTCTCGAAGCGTACACCCACGCTCTTCATGTGTTCCAAACTGTGCAAGAGCCTGTACCGGCGGGAACCTTGGTGGAAACGCCAGTCACTAACAGGGCACCAATCGGACGGGAGGAGGCCTACCTGGCGCTGTCGCGCGCGCGCGGCATCTATTGGAAGCATGTCCAAATGCACGGCTGCCGCCTGGAGCTATCCCGAAGCAACCGCAAGAGAGAGATCTACGCCAGCCTGCAAACCGATCTGCTGGAGGCGCGCCGACGATTTGACGGAGCTTCCCGGGAGTATCACATGTTATGTGGGGTTGCGCAGGATAGCATGGGCACCAGTGATGGTACCTATGCGCTGAATCGGGCGAGGCGGATCCATGGCACCGCGCATGAGGCCTACACTTCGGCGCTGCAGCGGTTCACGGATTTTGTGATTAGAGGGGTTGCCCCGGAGGACGTGCCGGAATAACGCGGTGATCGCTCGCTAACGCAAACGGCCGGTTCTATTTGATGGGCGGGTCAAATCCGCCGATCGAGAAGAGCGAGAATTCGTCTTCGGGCCACTGCGGCAACGCCGGTTTTCCGGGGTGCAACTTCCCATACTGTCCGGCGTAGAAGAGCAGGGGGCGGTCGTCGCGCGATTCGAAGTGCTCTACGCGACCGATGTAGAGAGTGTGGTCGCCGGCGGGGTGGGCATCGATCAATCGCACTACGAAATAGGCCACCGCGCCTTCCAACAAGGGAATACCGAGCCGCGTGGTGAAGCGCAGGTGCAGCCCCTCTACCGTGCGGCCCGCAAAGTGGTTGCTTAACTTTTCCTGATGCTCAGCCAGCACGCTAACTCCGTACCGCCCGATGCCGGGCAGGATGCGGTGCATGACCGAACGATTGTCCAGCGATACCAGAACCAGAGGCGGATCGAGCGAAACGGAGACGAACGCATTTGCCGTCATGCCGTGCGGATGGTCTTCGTGATGTACCGTAATCACGGTAACACCGCTGGCGAATCGTCCTAGCGCGTTGCGGAACTGTCGGGTGTCGAAAGATGGGGGCGCGCTATCGATCTTCTATCTCCCTCTGGTCAGGCGTCGGTGCCCGCCGACTTGCGGCTGAGGTTCTTGGTGATGAGGTTCACATCGTCGGGGTTGATCAGGTCGGGCACTGTCCAGCCGTCCAGATCGTACTCGGCCATGCACTGTTCGGCGAAGCCCTTGTACTTGGCGGACTGGCCTGTCAAATCGGCCACCATCAGAGTTTCAAAGCGAATGCTCTCGTGATTGCCGAAGTAGTTCCGCTCGTACAACTCGTGGCGTCCTCCGAATTCCGTGCCCATGGCGTCCCACATCAGCTTCATTAGTTTGACACGATCGACGGCGGTATAGCCATTCGAGCCGCGCACGAATTGGTCGAGGTACTGGCGGATCTCGGGCACTTTAAAATCGCTCGAATGCGATGGCAGGTAAATCAGCGCGCTGGCCAGAACGTTTTCGACGATCTCCTTCAACCGCGGATACACGAAATTGGACGCTACACGATACGCGAGGCCGTAGTCGAGGTTCGGGAGCACGTAGCCGGGTGTCCACGGCGTGGTGGTGCGTGCCATGGCGTCCGTCAGGCCCCAGAACATGTTGCGCCACGCCAGCACCTCGCCCACCTGTGCCTGCACGCCTCGGAAATCTTTCGCGCCGGTGGCATCCACGCCCTTGAGCAGCAGGCCGGCGATGAAATCGAGCTTCACCGCCAGCCGCGTGCAGCCCTGGAACATGAAGCGCGGCAGGAAACCGGAGCGCGGGAAGAAGTTGTTCACCTTGTCGATATCGCCGTAAGCGAAGACGTTCTCCCAGGGCACCAGCACCTTATCGAAGACGATGATCGAGTCGTTCTCATCGACGCGGCTGGAGAGCGGGTAATCGAACGGGCTGCCAGTGGCCGCGGCTCCCATTTCATAGGACGGACGACAGAAGAGTTTGAGGCCGGGCGCGTCCGTGGGCACGATGCAGACGAAGGCGAAATCCTTAGTCTTGATGGGGAGCGCGCCATTGTTGGCGATGAAGTTGTAATGCGTGAGTGTAGATGTGGTGGCCACCACTTTGGCGCCGCTGACGATCAGGCCCGCATCGGTTTCCTTCTCCACGTGCATGTAGACATCGCGCACCTCGGAGAGTTCCTTGTTGCGGTCGACGGGAGGATTCACGATGGCATGGTTGACGAAAGTGACTTCCTCCTGCACCTTCTTGTACCACCGCCGCGCGTTCTCATCGTACGGTTTGTAGAAATCCGCGTTGGCGCCAAGAGTGGCCAGAAATGCCGCTTTGTAATCGGGGCTGCGGCCCATCCAGCCGTAGGTCACACGCGCCCATTCGGCGATGGCATCGCGCGCGCCAACCAGTTCTTCGGCGTTGCGCGTGGCCCGATAGAACTTGTGGGTGTATCCGCTGCTGCCTGTATCGGTCTCGATGCAGAGAGTGCTTTTGCGCTCATCGTGCAAGGCGTCGTACAGGCGGGCCAACATCCGGACGGTGTTGCGAAACGCCGGGTGGGTAGTCACGTCTTTCACGCGTTCCCCGTAAATCCAGATCTCGCGCCCGTCCCGCAGGCTCTCCATGTACTCTTTTCCGGTGAAGGGGCGCGTGCGCACCGCGGGGGTCGCTTCGGCGGTCTGGGTGTTGTCGTTGGCCAACGGACTATCCTCCTGGAGATTTCAAACGGGCACGGTATCGTACTTTGCCCAATCACGCTCGAAGCGGAACACCTCTTTGGCGGGGGGCAGCGGCGCCTGCGTCTCAATCCAGCGCACCGGCTCTGTGCCCAGGTTGGCGAAACTGTGGATGCAGCCGACGCTTGTCCAGATCACATCGCCAGGGCCCAGGTCGTAGGTCTGGCCATCGGCAGTGGCGCGGACTCGCCCGCTCACGATGAAGTAGGACTCTTCAAACGTGTGGTCGTGAGTATCGATCTTCGCGCCTGCCATGTATTGAATCAAGAACAGCGATTGGTGGATGGCGCCGAAAGAGCGGTCGACGAACATTTTAATTGCTACGCCGGTGGTAGGGTTGAAGCCTTCCATTTGAGAAGCTCCGCCCGGACTCGGCAGCTGCGATTCGTCGAAGTGACCTATAAGCGGATCCTGATTAGGGGCCGCGGCCTGGCGGGGAGCGTCGCCGTCTACGAAGAATGTATCGCGGCCGTAGTTCAGAGGCCGCGGTTGGGGCGCCTGCATCTCCAGCCAACGGACCAGCCGATCGCCAGTGTTGCGCCACGCATGTGGAACGCCTGTGCCGATCAATCCAAAGTTGCCCGGGCCTAGCGCGTAATTCTTTTCGCCGATACGAACCAGGACGCTTCCTTCCAGGATGTAGAAGCTCTCTTCAAACGAGTGGACGTGCGGTTCAATGACTCCCTTCGGTTCCAGGAAACAGATGCCCACACCCATGTGCACGGAGCCTACGGCGCGGTCCACGTAGGTGGCTCGTCCGAAACCCGTGCTGTGCTTCTGGTAGAGGGCTGGGGTTTGCGCGGATGCTGAGTCGATCTTGGAAACGTGGTGCATGGCGAACCTCGGTTCTGCTCATCTTACGCTACCCGAGGGGCCACTGGTGCGGCTTGCAGAAATCCTGCTTGGGTGAACAGGATCTTGACTTCAATGGAGGAAACGGAGTAATCGTTTTGTCAAGACCCTTTAACGATGCGCGGACCTATCGGGGCAGGGCAGGGCCCGCCCCACAAGCCACCTGTGCTGACTGTCGCGGCCTAAAAGATAATCTTCAGGCCCAGTTGGATTGCGCGCGGGCCGCCCGAGCCGAGCACCGCGTTCGAGCTGACGACATCCGGGGTGGAATTCTGGAAACCGAAACCCGCGCCGCCCGTACCGCTGGGGTCGGTGAAGCCGTTGCCGCCTCCCGGCCCGCCGTACGGGTTGGCAATGTTTACGTGGTTGAGCACGTTGAAGAATTCGGCACGGAACTGGGCGGTGAGGCTCTCCCGAAACCGGAAGACTTTGGTGATCGACATATCCACGTTGGAGTACGGCATGCCGCGAAACATGCCGGCCGAGCTTGTGCCATAGCTGCCGAACGCCGGTGGAATCAGAATCGACTTGCCATTCGCATAGCAACCCAGGTTTGAGAGCGCGGCCATCGCCAAGGGGCCATTCCTGGCGGCTTGGGCATTGCACGCGGCATTCGACGTGGGGGCGTTCGGGTCACCGGTAGGGCCAAAATACGGAATCCCAGTGTTTCCGCCATTGGTATCGTTGAACGACTTTCGGGTTTGGAAGTCGCTCGGGTTGCCGTAGAAATTCCACGCTTCGCCGTGTGAGCCTATCGGTTGATTGATTTCATTCGTTCCGCTGAAGTCTGTGGTGAGATCATTCACGTCCCAGGGTGCGCCAGTTTGGAGCAAGATAATGGAATTGATCGACCAACCTTCCAGGAGCTGGCTGCGCGTCTTTTTCCCGGGAATCAAGTAAGTCAGCGAAGCGGTGAAATGGTGCCGGATATCGAACATACTGCTTCCATACATGGACCTTTGATTCCTGCTGTCGATCGGCACGAAGAAACTCCAGTTGTCGGGGTTTTCCGAAAGCGCGTGGGACCAGGTGTAACCCAGGACGTACGACAGGCCATGCCGCGACCGTTGGGTCAACGAAACCTGCAGGGCATTGTAATTGGATTCATTGCTGTTCTGCAGAAGATCGATATAGTTCAAGAAGGGGAACTTCTTGTTGTAAGGTTGAGCGGCAACTTCGGCCCCTGTATCCGGAGCACAGTTGCTATAGCCGGAGGAAGCACTGGCGAGACATTGTCCGGCCGGGCTGTTGGGATTCGATGGGTTTCCCCAACCGGGGCTAAAGCCGCCAACTGTTTGAGGCTGGTTCAAGTCGGTTACTCCGAACAATCGCGCGGCGTGGTTTCCGACATAAGTGGCTTCGAGCGTAAGGTTGTTAGTGATAGCCCGTTGAATACCGATGTTATAAGTGACTACGTAAGGAGTCTTGAGATTCGGATCGACTCCCAGAATCGAACAAGGCTGGGGGGTAAACCCGGTGGGTAGAGTGACGGAGCCATCGCCGCATGCCGAACTTAGGGAGTACAACGGCGTGGTCGAACTATTGTTTGCCCACCCGTAAGCGATGCTTCCCGGAGTACTGGCCGAGCCGAGCGACGAACCCGAGTAGCTGATGGTCGCAACGTTGATTTTCCCCCCCGCGGTGGTTGGCGTAGGATTGCCGTTGGCGTAGAGTGGCACGCCGGTGGGGATGGTGCGCAACCCGAACAGGTTGGCGACGGCCATAAATGTGTCGAAACTGGCTTGCGAGTAATAGATGCCGGCGCCGCCGCGAACCACGGTCTTCCCGTTCCCGCCGACGTCCCAGGCGAACCCAACCCGCGGCGCGAAATCCTTATGATCGCCGTTTGTGACGTTGGCGAGCTGACTGCTTCCCACCTGGAACATCCCTTGTCCGGGAATGAAATTCCCAAGCAAATTTCCGTTAGCCTGGGGCACGGTGGTTAATTCGTACCGTAATCCCAGGTTCACGGTGAACGTCGGCTTGAGCCGCCAGTCGTCCTCAACGAAAAGACCAACGCCATTGTCTCTTAAGCTTCGGGCTGTATCCCCGCTGGTAATCCGCGCGGTCCTGAGGTTTCCACTGAAGAAGTTCTGAAGACTCCTGAACGACGTGGGGCCCTTGTTATTGCTGGTGACGTTATCGTCGCTCCGGTTCAACAAAACTTCACCGCCGAACTTGATTGAGTGGCTGCCCTTTTGCCAGGAAACCGTATCAGTGAACTGGTAAACGCTGTCGGGTCCCACCGTCTTGGGCCAACTGACCGGCCCGCCTAATTGAAAGCTGGGAAAACCACTGATTTGGAGTCGAGGGAAGCCAAAGAAAGTAGGGTCTGTCTGCCCCGTGTAAAAGTGGTAAGTGGAACCATTGTAGACGTAGTTGGCAGGATTCTCGTTGACATCGGGGGTTCCGAAGATCTGGTGATAACGAGACACGCCAATCCGCAACGAATTTACCACTGCGGGAGTGGTGATGTTAATCCAATTCCCAGAGATGACTTGTGAACGTGCGTATTGGGTAGTCAGCCATGGCGCTGCTATTTCGGAAGCAGGGGCGTCGACGAAGGTGCCACTACCCGGGCTCATAAAGAACATCCCATTGAGCGTGTTCTTGGCGTTGATGTGGTAATCCAGCTTGCCCACTCCTGAAAATATCGAGTTGGAACTCGCGAGTGCAGTCGCGAACGATCCGGTCGAGCTGGCGGGGAACAGTCCGGGATAATTGGATAGCGGGACACACGATGTGCTGAGGCCTGCAAGTTGCGCGCTAAGCGCGGTGACCGAGCCTTGCGCGAGTGCGGCCTGACAGGCGCCGATCAAGTTCTGCGAGGCAGGTCCACTGCCCGGGGCGGTGAACGGGACCGAGTGAACGAATGGGCTGCCGACACTGTACTGTTGGGCTTCGAAGTTACCAAAGAAGAAGAGCTTGTCGCGGATGATTCGGCCGCCCAAACTGCCCCCGTACTGTTCGAGAGAAAGTGGCGGCAGGGGTTGACCTACCTCGTTGCTGAAGAAATTGTTGGCATCCCACGAATCCGTGCGGCCGTAGGCATAGGCCGTTCCATGGAAGCCATTGGTGCCGGATTTGATGCCGACATTCACCACGGCGCCAGGCTTCCAGCCGTATTCGGCACGGGGATTCTGATTGGTCATGAACTCATCGATAGCGTCGATTGGCAGCATGGTGCCGGCGTCGCCGGCCGCCATCACGGCGTTCATCATGCTTTGTGCCATCCAGGGATCGTTGCTGTTGATGCCGTCCACCATGAAGAAGTTGTCATGGGGGCGCAGGCCGTTGGTGGCCTGGGTCCAGCCCGAGTTGCCGGGATACTTCACAACGCCGGGCCGCAGATCCAGCAGATTCTCAAAATTCCGGCCGTTCAAGGGGAGATCGTTGATCACCTGGTTGCTAATGGTTCCGCCTACTTCGGCGTTGCTGGTGTTCAAGGCCGGGGCTTCCGCTGTGACGGTGATGGTCTCATTTTGACTGCCCGGCTCAAGCGTGACATCGACGCGAACGTCCTGGCTGACTTCGAGCAGAACGTTATTGCGGCTGTAGATCTTAAACCCCTGCAAATCGACGCGCACGTTGTACGTCCCCGGGTTGAGGTTCGGGGCGGCGTAGGCCCCGGCGGAGTCCGTCGTCATGGTGCGCGTGAAGCCTCTCTGCGTATCGGTGATGGTCACCGTTGCAGAGGGCACTGAAGCGCCGGTCTTATCGGTGACGGTGCCTGCGATACTGCCGGCGGCGCCCTGTGAAAAAAGCGGCGGAGCCGCCAGAAATAGTGAGAAGCAAGCGCCCAGAAGTAGAACTAACTTCCTGGCACGTAGGCACCCCGTAAGACAGTTGCCGTGGGTTACTGACGACATGGGAACCCTCCTGGCGATGATGTGAAAACAAGCCGCGAGACCCAAAGCTACAGGCTGCTCTCACCGCTTGATATTAGCTATCACTGCTGCTGTTCGATGTCAAGCTAAATTCGTGTTGCCCGTGGGACACGCGTCACTCAACCACGACCGTGACGGAGTGGGCGCTATCACAAACCGTATCTGACAGTACTAAGTGAACAACTGTGACTTACTTCCACGCTGAGTAAACGGGCTTGCCAACTAAGAACGCTGCGTTCGCATTTTGCCGGGGCCGGAACTTTTGCACCCGCCCATTGTCCACTTCCGCGACATAGAAATTCCCTTCCTGATCCACGCTGAAACCGTGAACTCCCCAGAAGCCGCCGGGGAAATCGCCCCAAGTTCCCCAGGAGTACAGGAAGTGCCCGTCCACATCGTACTTCAGCATCTTGGAGGTTCCGCGATCGTAGGCCCACAGGTTTCGGTCGGCACCCATATAGAGCAGATGGATGTCGGACGGCTCCGCGCCCATACTCCATTCGTAAAGAAACTTGCCGTTCTCGTCGAATACCTGAATCCGGTGGTTGCCCCGGTCGTTTACAAATACATGCCGTGTCTGCGGGTCGAGCGCGATGCCGTGGACGTTATTGAAGTAACCCGGGCGCTTGTCGTTCGGAGGGGTGCCCTTCTGCCCCCAGTCCAGCAGGAACTTGCCGTCTTTATCGAATTTCGCTACGCGCGTGCCGTTGTATCCATCCGCGACGAACAAGGTGCTGTCGGGAAGCCACGCAAGGAAGGTCGGTCGGTTGAAATGCGTGCCGTCCGCGCCTTTCACCGTAGGCGTGCCCAGGGTTTGTACCAACTGCTTACCGTCGTGCGAGAACTTGTAGATGGCGTGCATGTGATCGTCGACCACCCACACGTGCTTCTCCGCATCGTAGGGATTGATGGCGACGTAGTGCGGCCGCTTGAAAATCTTGTCCCACTGGGTCCACGTCTCGACGATGTTGCCGTTCGCATCCACCACGGTCAGGCAGTGTTCCCATTTCGCATCGACGCCCACGGTGCCCTTCCAAAGCTTGGGGCCATCGTCGGGGTCCTGACCGGTGCCGCCTGCTCCGGGCAGCGCGGCGACGGTCGCGTCGCGCCATGGTAGACGACCAATCGGAAACTGGAGGCTCGGTCCGAACTCGGGAATCAGCCGGGTCTCGGGACGGGGGATGTTCGGCAGCTCACCGCGGAATACCAAGAAGACCCGATTCGGGCTTTCGGCGTACACGCTTTGACCCGCTCCCCAAGTCCACTTCTCGTTTCCTGGCAGGCTGCTGATGTTCTTCGGCCAGTCCTTGACTACTTCGTATCCGCCGAAGAGATCCTGCCCGCCGGTTTGTCCCGGAACTGCTGCGAAGCCAAGGCCGGGTTTCTCCTTGCCTTGGACCGGCGTCACGCGATTACCCAGCACGAATCCGAGTACGAAGACTACCGTGATTGCCAAGACCATAGCCAGATGCCGGCGCATTGTTCCCTCCTCGTGAGCTTGTCCGCGTACAATATCACCAACCGAACAGGCAGGCAAGCATGCCCCCCTACTTTGCTTGACTCTCACGGCCCTGCGGCGTAATGTTGCTATGAATCTGCCCGCAGACAGGATGGAATATTTATGGGCCCGTTCTCGAAGCTCAGTCGCAGGGGGATGGTCCAACTCGGGCTGCTCTCTGCAGGGATTTCTCCGCTATCGCAGCTGGTAACGCCGACTGCTCGCGCTCAGGACGCTGGCCCCGACGGTGGGACGTTGGGTGCCGTCGGCGGACGCGCTGAGGAGCAGTTGTATCCAGGCAAAGGACTGCCCGGCGGAGGCCAGTTGGAAATTCGCCTGTCTGCCACAATCTACACGAGTGATCCCGATCAGCTCGAGGTGGCACAGCGTTTGAAGCCATTTGACCTGGAATCTTGGATTGCCGAATGGCTGCGCGTTGCCGAGCGAAACGAACAGTTAGCAGAGAAATTCGCCAGGCTGGGGCTGAAGGTCACTGCCAACGAGTATTATCTTCGAGCTTCGAACTTTTACCGGGAAGCTTGCTGGCCGCAGCCGGTGACCGAGACCCGCATGCTGCCTAGTTACAAGAAAATGCGTGAGACTTTCGACAAGGCGTGGGAGTTGGTGCGGCCGCCATTTGAGCGAATCCAGGTTAGCTACGAAGGGAAAACCCTGGACGGGTACTTTCGCAAACCGAACGGCCCCGCGGGTAGGCGCTTCCCCGCAATGATCGCCTTCCAGGGCGCGGACACGATGGCTGAGGCCACCATTCAAAACGGTGGGCAATATGTTGCCCGCGGTATGGCGTATCTGGCGATCGACTTCCCAGGTCAGGGCGGCGCGTTACGTCTGAAGGATCTGCACCTGCCGCCGGACACCGAGCGAATCGCGAAGGCCGTGATCGACTATCTGGCGACTCGTCCGGATGTCGATTCCAATCGGATCGGTATGCAGGCCATCAGCATGGGCGGTTACGGAGTTCCACGGGCCGCCAGTGGAGACCCGAGAATCAAGGCTGCCCTCATGAGCAGTGGCTCTTATTGCCTGCAGCAGGACATCTTCGATTACTATCCGCCCATTCAGGAACGCCTTCGATGGATCATCGGCGCCAAAGATCTGGCTGATGCACGGAAGAAGCTCGGGGACTACACACTGGAGGGAAGAGCCCGCCACATCGAATGCCCCATGTTGATCGGATATAGCAAAGATGACCGAATTATGGATCCGCAGGGATCTCTCCGGCTATATCAGGCGGCCGTGAACTCGAAGCGCGAGATGGTGGAGGGCACGGGCCACGCGCAAGCCTCTAACGCCGGCGGGCCGCGCGGAATGCGGCCGCCCGTGCTTGCAGATTGGGCGGCCCGGCATCTGGTGGAAGAAGCCTAGCTGGACCTACGGCGCCAGCGAGGCCGCGTACGCGGCGATTGCCAGCATGTCGTCCTCGTTCAGGTTCGCCACGACCTTTTTCATCAGGGCAGCGGACGTCCCGCTATAGTCGTCGCCTTTGAATTGATAAAGCTGGCGAACAATGTAGATCGGATGCAGGCCCGCGATTCGCGGCACGTCGCCCAACCCCTTCAGCGAGTCACCGTGACAGATAGTGCAGGCGATGGTTTTCCCGCCCCCGCCGGTCATTGCCAGCTTTTGTCCTTTCGCGAGGCTCCCCATCGGGACATACGCGACGAAGCCGGAATGTGGATCGCGGCTAGTCGCCCGCGCGGCGTCCTCAGGCAATTCGACGATGCGGTTGCCGAGCGGCTCCGAACCGCCCGAAGGCAGCGGCAGGCGCATGCGCCCCTTGGCGGCAATGTAGCTCTTTGGCACGCTCTGGCTTTCCTGAACCTTTACCCAGGCAGTGGGCTTCAGGGCGGTGAACCACTCAGCGGCTATGCGTGAATCCTCTTCCGACGTGACCTTCGCGATAGCGTTCATGCGTGCCGGATCTTTGCGCTTTCCGTTCTTGAAGTCCGCCATCTGCCGCACCAGATACTCGACGGGCATGCCGGCGATGTCGGCCGATTCGGGGTGGCCCTGTCCAGTCATGAGATGGCAGGCGCCGCATGCCAGCGCGGTGGAACCGCTGCCTCCTTGAACAACTCGCGGCAGCAGACCATGCTCGTCGGGAAACCAGTCGGGCGGGTTGGAAAGATCGTCGATTTCCGCGGCGCTATAACCCTTGGCGCTGCCCGGTATGTGGATCATGCTCTGGCTCTCTTGAGCAGGTGGCTGATCTTTGTCCGGCACTAGAAACGCCCAGGTAGGGCGCCCGCCGGCGGCTGGAGGGGCCTGGGCTCCGGTGACCATCACGAACGCAAGCGCCACTAGCGGCGCCCACATCAGACTCTTCATACGGCCTCCGTCAGCTACTTTTTCGGCTTGGCTTCGTTCTTCAGGAATGCGTCGAAGTTCACGTTGTCTTCGCAGACCATCTCCGTGATGTTCCAGGTGGGATGTAGCGCGAAGCGGATTTGTCCGCCCCAGGGCTTGGTATATGCCTTGGGATCTTCGATGGTGATGTCGTTCTGCATGGTATTCGCATCCACGCGCCGGATGCGCTCCACCACGTGCAAGGCCTCGCTGTGCGGATGACCCCCGCGATCGAGCCAGGTCTTGTCGTTGAAGCCGATCGTATCCACTACCAGCGTGTCGCCTTCCCACTTGCCGATCGAGTCGCCCAACCATGTGGCGCCGAGGGCGGTATTGTGCGGCCGTCCGTCGGTGAAGATTTGGCGGATGTGGTGGTTGAACTCAAAGATCATCAGGACGCGGCCGGGCGTCTGAACGATTTCCATGGGGAAGGGCTGCAGGTAAATGCGCGGCACTCCGGGGGGGAAACATCCAGTGGCGCTGATGGTCGTCGGATTCACGGGGTCATTCGAATCCTCCACTGCGCGGGGTCCGAACGAAGGCTTGTTGGCCTTGAACCGTTCCTCGGCCCAGGGCGTCATGGAAGGTTCATCCTTGCTGAAGGTATACGACAGGTAGCGGGCGTTGGGGCCGCCCTGCACGTTCCAAACGCCTGACAAGTCGGGCGTTTTTGCGGGTACAGGCTGCTGCGCAGAGAGCATGGCCGGGACGACAAGCCCGGCCGCCAGCGCAAGAATCAATCCCATCGAGCGATGTCGCATCTGAAGTCCCTCCCGCAGTCCGGGCTAATTGCCGGCAGCCGTCTTGAGCTCTTCTCCGTTCACCACGGTCTTGGTGATCCACACGGAGTTGGCGCCGCTTTTCGCGCGGAAGCCGGTGATGGTGATTTTGTCCCCGGGCTTGAGCGAATCGGAAGCCCAGCCGGCGCGGAGCAGATGATTTGGGCTGGTAAGTTCCCCTTGCCATTTCTGAAGCTCGCCGTGCTCGTCTTTCGCATCGAGAGAAACGATGCAATGCGGATTCACAAACTGGAAATCAACCACCGTCCCGCTGACAGTGACGGGCCCGGTGGTGTTATATCCGGCCTGCCCATGGTGGGCCAGCAGAAGGCCAGCGGTTACGGCTAAGAAGGTCAGTAACTTACGTAGCATGTCGCACCTCTAAAGGTCCGGGCCAATATATCACCGGCTTCGGAGACCTGTCAACGACTGTGCTGCCTCAAGTGTGATCGAGGATAATTTTCAAACGTCCATCGGAGCCGTCTTCCACCATACCCAGCGCAGCCTCCAGCTCGCCCAGTGACATCCGATGCGTCACCAGCGGCTCCAGTTGCACCGCCCCTCGTTCCAACAGATCGATCATGGCCGGGAAATCCTCCGCCTTGGCGGCGCGCGCATTCGTCAGCGTAAGCTCTTTGAAGTACAGATCGTAGAACGGTAGTGCGCCCTCTTTGGCGCTGGAGATGCCAAACAGCAGCAGGTGACCGCCCACGCGCGCCATCCGGATGGCCTCGGCCAGCGACGACATCACCCCCGTCGATTCGATTACCACATCGGCGCCGCGGCCGCCCGTCGCGTCCCAGACGTTGCGCACCGCACGCTCCCCGGTCTCAATCGTTACGTCGGCTCCCATGGCTTTCGCCATTTCGCGTTTGAATGGGCTGCGGCTGATTCCGATAACCGTGCCGGCGCCCCGCGCTTTGGCAAGCTGGACGTGCAACTGCCCGGAAACTCCCAGGCCCACCACCGCCACCGATTCGCCCACGAACAATGGTGTCCGTCGCTGCCCATGCAGACACGTCGTCGCAACTTGAATCAGTGGCGCCGTACGGGCGTCAATAGCCTCCGGCAGCCGGAAGGCGTGGCTGGCGGGAACGGACGCATACTCGGCAAAGCCACCGTCCGTATCGCGGCCGATCAGGCTGCCATGGGGACACAGGTTGGTCTGACCGTTGCGGCAGTGGAAACACACGCCGCAAAAAACGACGGGATCGATCACCACGCGATCGCCGCGGCGCATGCTGGAGGTTCCATTGCTGTCCACAACTTCGCCCACGATTTCGTGGCCCATAATCCGCGGGTAGGTGACCGGGATGGCGCCGTTGTAGATTTTGAGATCGGTTCCGCAGAGCCCGGTATGGCTGATCCGCACGAGTATGTCGCCGGCGCCGCCGGAAGGCGTAGTGACCTTGTCGAGCGTCAGTTGGCCGGCAGCCTTGAGCACCATCGCTTGCATGGAGACTTCAATATACATCGCCGGTTGCTTTCCCCGTCTGCCGGTGATCTAATCGAACGACATCCTTCCGCTCGGAACCAATGGCTCAAGCTGCAGTGTCTACAACCCGCCTCACCAGCCATCAGAAGCGCTCCTTTTGGGCTGCCTGGGGAGGTTGGACGATGGACGGGATGGATTCGTTTATCCTCTCGCTGGTGCTGGTACCGGCTCTGCGCGAGGTTTTGCCCAAGTCCGGAATTCCCGCGACCACTGCCAACGTTGGGTTTTACGGCGGGCTGCTGTTCGCGCTCTTCATGGTTGGATGGGGCACCGCTCTGGTATGGGGCCCGGTTGCCGACCGCTTCGGGCGCGCCCGTACCTTGATGCTGACCATCATCTGGTTTTCTGTGTTCACGCTGTTGGCCGCTTTGTCGCAGGGCGTTTGGTCGCTGGCAATCTTCCGTTTCCTGGCCGGTATCGGGATCGGGGGGGAGTGGGCGATCGGGGCCTCGCTCCTTTCCGAGGCGTGGCCGGAGGAGCGACGCACCTGGGGCGCCTGCATGATGCACACCGGGTATTATTTCGGTCTCCTGCTGGCCGCCCTCGCTAACTACTTTATTGGTAGCCAGTTCGGCTGGCGATACATGTTCGTATTAGGCGGCTGTCCGGCGCTGCTGGTGGCTTTCCTTTATAACCGGCTCCACGAACCGTCCCGCTGGAAGAACAAACGCGCGGAGCTAGGGAAGCAACTCACCATGCGGCGCGCCTTTCTGGAGCTGTTTTCACAACGGTATCGCCGCCGCACTATTTTCAATTCGATGTACCTGATCGCCTCGATTGTCGGCTTGTGGGCGGGGTCGGTGTATGTGCCTTCGGCGGTTACGTATCTCGCTGAGCAAAGCGGCAGAACTGCAAAGAATGGAGCGCAACTGGCCTCCTACGCAACGGCCATTTTGGGAATCGGCACGATCATCGGCGCCGTTCTGACTCCCCTACTGACCAGGCGATTGAATCGCCGGGCCACCCTCGCCGTGTTCTTCGCGATGATGCTGGTATTCCTGCCGCTCACGTTCGGTTATGTGTTCTATCTAGGCACCAGCGCGCTGGGCTGGTTCCTGTTGTCGACGTTTTTCCTCGGCGTGGGCGGCGCCAACTTCGCCGTGTATTCCTTCTGGTTGCCTGAACAATACGGAACCGAGTGCCGTGCCAGCGCCTTTGCCTTTTGCACCAACGTCGGACGCTTTGCGGGCGCGGGGCTCACCTATCTGGTGGGATCAGGGATTCGGCACTTTCAGACCCTGGGGACGCCTGTGGCGCTAACGGCCGTAGCTTTTGCCGTGGGACTGTTGCTGTTGCCCCTCGGAGTCGAGACCAAGGGTAAGCCCCTGCCCGCCTGACCCCACTCGTCGTTGACACTGCGATACCGGCATTGATACGCTCGGGTGAAAAGGCTCTTGTGGGGCGGGCTTTAGCCTGCGCGGGACTTCAGTCCCGCTTGTTCGGATGGCGGACATAAAGTCCGCCGCAGGCTGAAGCCCGCCCACACAACACAGCGCTATTTCACGCGGTCGCAGTACTAGATGCCGAATACTCACTTCACCCTGAACGGACAACCAATCACAGCTTCTTACGAGCCGGGAATGCATTTCCTCGAGGTTTTGCGCGAGGAGTGCGGCATGGTCTCCGCCAAGAACGGCTGCGCCCCCGAGGGAAGCTGCGGCTGCTGTACCGTCCTGGTGGATGGCCAGCCGGTGCTGGCCTGCCTGCGCAAGCCGGAACAAATCGAAGGCCATGATGTAGTGACCCTCGAAGGAATTCCGGAGCCGATGCGGCGCGTTTTGGGCGAAGCCTTCGTGCTCGAAGGCGGGGTCCAGTGCGGGTTCTGCATCCCGGGAATCCTGGTCCGCGCGGCTTCGCTGGTGGAGAAAGGGCGCACTGACGACCGCGATGCTGTGGCTCGAGCGCTCTCCGGCCATCTCTGCCGCTGCACTGGCTATGCCCGCATTATCGACGCCATTCAAACCGCCGGCGACGCGTGGAAGAACGACCAACAACTACCTCGCTGCGAACCGCGCCGGCATTTTTATTTCGGTGAGGAGTTTGGAAGGACGCGCGGCGCGATGCTTCCCAATGGCAAGCACGCCAACGGCGTCGGCCAGTCGCTCACGCGGTATCGTGGGGTGGAGCAGGCGTTAGGCGAGAACCCGTTCGTCGATGACATGCGCGTCCCCGGGATGCTTCACGCGGCACCGGTACTGAGCGAGCATCCCCGAGCGAAGGTCCTCGCGATGGACACCGCTGCCGCACTGACGATGCCGGGGATGGTCCGGATTCTCACGGCCGCCGATGTGCCCGGGCAGCGCGGCACCGGCTTGGCGATTCCGGATCTGCCGATTTTCGTAGCCGTGGGCGAGACTACCTGCTGCGTAGGCGACATGCTGTGCCTGGTGGTGGCCGATACCTTATTCCACGCGCGCCAGGCCGCGGAAAGGGTCGATGTCGATTACGAGGTACTGCGCCCGGTGACCGACCCGTTCGCCGCGCTCGAACCCGATGCGCCTCAGGTGCACGCTGCCGGCAATCTGCACGTCCACCCGAACCTGCTCGATACAACGGCCTTTGCGCGCGGCGACGTGGATAGCGCGCTGGCCGGCGCGGCGCATTTGATCGACCACACGTTCGCTACCCAGTTGGTGGATCCGGCCTTCCTCGAACCGGAGGCCTGCCTTGCACTGCCGCAGGGCCAAGGCGTCAAGGTACACAGCCAGAGCCAGGGCTCTACCTTCGATCAGAGCCAGATCGCCAAGGTGTTGAACATCCCGCCGGAGGAAGTGGAAGTCGCGCTGGCCGCGAGTGGCGGCGCGTTCGGCGCGAAGGAAGAGCTTTCGATACAGGCGCAGACGGCGCTGGCTGCGTATCTGCTGGGCCGCCCTGTGAAGACTGTCCTCACGCGCAAGGAGTCCACGCAACTCCACCCCAAGCGCCATCCCATGACCTTGCACTACACAGTCGGCGCCGATGCGGAAGGCCGCTTACTCGCGGCGCGCGTGCGGATCGTGGGCGACACGGGTGCCTATGCGGGCACCGGCGGCAAGTGTTTGTTGCGCGCCGCCTGTCACTCCTGCGGTCCCTACCGCGTACCTAACGTGGATATCGAAGCCAAGGCCGTGTTCACCAACAACCCGACCAGTGGGGCCATGCGCGGATTCGGCACCAATCAGGCGCACTTTGCGATGGAGGGCGTTATGGACCTCCTGGCCGAGCGGGTGGGCGTGGATGGCTACGATATCCGCGAGCGCAATGTCCTCGATCCGGGCGACGCCTTCGGCACCGGACAGATCATGCGCGAGAGCTGCGGCATCCGGCAGACGCTGGAAGCGGTGAAAGATGTTTACAAGAGCGCCAAATATGCAGGTATTGGGTGCGGCATCAAGAGCACTGGAATTGGCAATGGCACCATCGATAGCGGCCACGCCGTAATCCGCGTGGTGAAAGGCGGCCGGCTGGAGATTCTGACCGGCTACACGGAAATGGGTCAGGGCGTCTTCACCACTATCCGCCAGGCGGTGTGCCAGGAAACGGGCTTGCCGCTGGAGATCATGACGGTTCGGTGGGACAAAGAGTTGGGCGCGAAGTGCGGCGAGACTTGGGCCTCGCGCGCCACCACGCTCAGTTGCGCAGCGGCGCAGCGCGCGGCGAGCCAACTAGCCGCCGATCTGCAGCGCTCGACCCTGGAAGAGCTGGCAGGCCGCGAATACAGCGGCGACTACATTTGCAACTTCACCACCAAGCCGGGAACGCCCGAAGCGCTCACCAACCCGACTACGCACCTGACGTTCAGCTATGCGACGCAAGTGGTGATCCTGGGTGACGACGGACGGATTGAGCGCGTCGTGGCAGCGCACGACGTGGGCCGTGCCATCAACCCCCTGGCTTGCGCCGGACAAATCGAAGGCGGCGTGCACATGGGGCTCGGCTATGCGCTTTCGGAGGATTTTCCGTGCACCGAGGCGCGGCCGGATTCGCTGTTGCTGCGAGACCTGGGAATCATGAAGGCCAAGGACACGCCGAAGGTCGACGTCATTCTGATCGAGGTTCCCGACGAGGTTGGCGGTTACGGGGCTAAGGGCGCGGGTGAAATTGGTTTGGTGCCGACGGCCGGAGCTGTGGCTGGTGCGTTGTACGCCTACGATGGCAAGCGCCGCTCGAGACTGCCGATGCAGGATGCGCCGGCAGCGGCGCCGTCCGTTCCCAAGTCACGAAACTCACCGCTCAAGTTGAACGGCTCTTTTCCTGTAAGTGACTGAGTCCACTACGTGACGCGTTCGCGCTACCGCTTAATTTAAGCGGCGGGCATTGCCAAATCCGTCTTCGTGGGGCCTATGGTAGCATCGAGGCCTATGTCGTTGACCCGCGGGGCGAGCGTCTCCACCGACGTCGTCTCGCGCCACCTGGCTATGGACTGGCGCGTGTGGACCGCCAGCGTTGCCATGATGTTCTGCTCGTGGCTCTCCTACGTGGACCGGCAAATCCTGGCGGTGCTCTCGCCCATGATCCTCAGAGATACGCACCTCACGGCGCAGAGCTATGCGGAAGTCGTCTCGGCGTTTTCCATTGCGTACATGATCGCGAATCCGCTGTGGGGATCGATCCTTGACTTCGTCGGCATGCGGATCGGAATGCTGGCGGCGGTCGCGATATGGACGGTGGCATCGGCGTCACACGCCTGGATGGCTGGTTTTTGGGGATTCGCGGCGGTGCGTGCACTGCTGGGGCTTGGTGAAGGCGCAACGTTCCCAGGTGGACTGCGCGCGTCCATGGATTCGCTTCCACCCGAGCGCCACTCGCGCGGCATTGCCATCTCCTACAGCGGCGGATCGCTCGGCGCGATCGTAGCTCCTCTGGTTGTGGTACCCATTGCGCTGCGGTTCGGCTGGAGGGCGGCATTTCTATTCTCCGGAGCCTTGGGTGTCGCGTGGCTGGTCATGTGGAGCTTCATCGCACGCCCGCCCTATCTGCCGCGGCCCGAGCGCAAGCCACAAAGGATGGAATGGCCGAATCCCTTCGAGCGGCGCTTCTGGGCGCTGGTGACGAGCTACGCGCTGGGCGCGATCGCCATCGGTCCCATCCTTTATTTGAGCCCCCTATATTTGAACCGCGTAGTCGGTTTTTCCGAGGCGGACCTGGGCAAGGTACTGTGGATTCCGCCGCTCGGATGGGAACTCGGCTACTTTTTCTGGGGATGGGCGGCCGACCGCTTCGCCCCGGACCAGGCGCGCCCCATACGGATGTTCCTGCTGCTGGCCGTCGCCGCGATTCCCGTGGCGGCGGTGCCCTGGAGCGGCTCGCCCACAATCGTCCTGCTGCTCTTCTTCTGGTCGATGTTCATCACGGGCGGATTTCAGATGCTGGCTCTGCGGACCGGCGCGCGCGCCTACCCCCGAGAGAAAACGGCGCTGGCTGGGGGAACGGCTTCCGGCGCTTGGTCCGCCGTGGCGGCGATGCTGTTGCCGCTGACGGGGCGCTGGTTCGATCAACAGCGGTACATCGCCATTTTCGGTTTGATCGCGATCATGCCGTTGGTCGGGACGACGCTGTGGCTCTGGTTGAGCCGGCCCGCACCGTCACGGACGCTCGGTGTATGAGAAGTGCGTGTGGACGATTTTCCAGCCGCCGCCGGACTGCTCATAGACCTCGGTGACGTTCCATCGAGTTCCGATCGACTCGGTTCCGTCAGCGCTCCGTAAGTGGTCAACAAGGTTGTACGTCAAGACGGCCATATCACCGTTCACTCTGATATGTGGATTCACGAACTCAAAGCGATCGACGGAGATCTTTCCCGTGAACGGAGCATAGTATTTCCGCAAGGCGTCATGCCCGTCGATGCGTCTCGGCACGGCCGGATCGAAGTAGGTCACATCGGGGGCGGATAGTTCCAAACAACCGCCAGGATCGCCTTTGCCCCAGCGATCGAGCGCCGCACGCTCCAGTGCGAGGATTTTGCTTGGAATGGTTGTCTCTTCCTCCAGGTTGCGCATGAAGCGAGTATAGGTCTCGGCGATGTAGCGATATAGGAAAAATGGAATGTCTCGGAACGTCGAGTTTGATATAAACGGGAAGATGTCCCGGCCCGCCGCGCATTACCGCGAGTTTACGCCTTGTGATGAGTTACGGGAATACGTCCGCGCGTTCTTCATATGTACAGCGCCAGAGGAGAGCCGGTCGGCGGACCGCCTCATCACGCGTGACGCGATGGTTAGCTCGTTCTGCCCGGCAGTCTTCGCGGATGGACACGTTTCCATCGTCGTCTCCTTCGGAAGGGAATATCGTGAGGACGGTTTCTGGCATCCCGGTTCGGTGCAGCCGCGAGCCGCAGTGATCGGCGCCATGACCGCTGCCCTGCCGGCTTCCTCTGGTCCGCGCCGGGAGACGGTGGGAGCTTACCTACGCGCAGCGCGGGCGTCCCTTTTCACGCATGTCCCGACGGACGAGTTAACGGACCGAGTCGTGGCGCTGGAAGACCTATGGCGGGCGGCCGGCTCGGGGCTCCAAGAAGGAATCGTCGAGGCCAAAGGTGACGCCGAACGTGTCGGTAGTCTGGAGTCCGCTCTGCTCAAACAGCTGGCTGACGCGCGAGGTTCCAATACCGCGGTGGACGTGGCGGGTCTTGCGGCATACGCACTTCGCCGGCGAGGCCAATTGAACGTACCGTGCCTGGCCGACGCAGCCGGAGTTTCCCGGCAGCGCCTGGCGACCGTGTTTCGCGAGAGCGTCGGGGTGAGCCCGAAACTGTATTGCAGGCTCGCCCGGTTTCGGGCTGCGTTGACCTGCGCGCGTGACGGCGTGAACTGGGCACAGGTGGCTGTCGAGATGGGGTACACCGACCAGTCCCACATGATCGCCGAATTCCGCGAATTCAGCAGTGTGACGCCGGCCGAACTGGCAAGCCGACGCTTTTTTCATCCATTCCTGGAGCGCTTAGATCGCTTACTGCCCAGTAACACGATCTCCGAGTGCGCCGTGTTTCGTCCCGACCTTCGGAAAACTAAACCGTGGTTCACTAGCAAAAATGGCGAACGGAAAGCCAGGTGACCATCCGCTGACAGACATCCTTATACACCGAATACCCGTCTTCGCTCCCGACATCGACGACATGATCAGGGAAATTGACCAGCTCGGGGGACGTCGGGAGTTCCTAGACCGGATCGACTGGTTCTCGCCTTTACCGGCTGATTTCGAGGATCAGATCAGAACCTCAGTCGTTCAGTTGCGGCAACTCCGTCGAGAGCAGGGATGGGAACTGGACTAATTGTCCAGTTATGGATGATGCGGGAGTGGCCCGACGGATGAAGTCCGCTAACGCCGCTTTCCCAGGATCTCGTACACCGGCTTGTTGTCCGCGAATACCCGGAACTCCATGACGTGGCCGTCGCGGATCACCGCCTTCCACGCCGCCGGCGTCCGCCACGACTGGCCATCTATGGTCCCTCCCGCCTCCCCGGCCAGCAGCATGGTGTCGCCTTCACCCATCGCGTAGTCTGCGCGAATCCAGTAGTCCGGGCACATGTCGAAGTACCCGCGCCAGCCGGCTTCCATGGATCTGGCGCCATCCACTCGATTTCCCAGCGAGTCAATGAACGCGAAGTCCGGCGCCATGAGCGCGGCAAGAGCGCTCACGTCGTGGTTGTTGATGGCAGCCAACCATCGCGCGAGGACTTCTCCGGGAGTCACGCGGTTACGGTCTGTCCGGCGCGGTTAGGGAGCGTTCGCGCCACGATCGTGCGGAATTCGGCGTCGGTCAGAAGGCGCTTGTGCTCCAGCGAAAACAGCTTCACGGCGGTGACCACCTGCATGGCCTCGTCTTCGGTGAACTCGACGCCGATACCCTTCAAGGCTGCCTTGATGGAATCGATGCCGCTGCCCTTGCCCAGGACGATTTTCGCCGGCGGCTGGCCCACCACATCCCAGTGAAACGGGAACAACTCGGTGGGATTGTTCGCGCCGCAGTTCTGGAACCAGCTGGCGATGATGCCCGACTCGATCTGGAATAGCGCATCGCCGACCACCGGCCGGTTGCTCGGAACGGCATGGCCTGATAGTTCCTGAACCAGGCGTGCCAGGCTGTAGAGCTTGTCGTATTTAATGCCGACATCGATGCCGTACAGCGTGAGAAGCGCCATGACGGTTTCTTCCATAGGAGTGTTGCCGGCGCGTTCGCCAATCCCGAGTACCGTGGAATGGATCACCTCCACGCCCTCGGCCACCGCCATGATCGTGTTGGCCACGCCCATGCCGAAGTCCATGTGGAAGTGGGCTTCCAGGCGCTTGCTGACGCGTGCCTTCACCTGGCGCACCAGATATTGCATAGCGTGCGGCGAAACCACGCCGAATGTGTCCACCAGGGCCAGCGCATCCATATGCCCTTCATTGGCCACGCGCAGGATCAGGTCGAGCACCCAGTTCATATCGGCGCGCGTAAAGTCGATGGGAAAGAACACCACCTCCAGCCCTTGCGAGTGGGCATAGGCGGTGGATTCGATGGACAGTTCGATGGCCCGCTCGAGCGGCCACTGGTAGGCGTATTGAATAATGTGCTGGCTGGAGGGCACCTCCATCACGACTCCGGAGACGCCGCAATCGACTGCGCGCTTTACGTCGTCCACCATGCACCGGGAAAACGCAAAGACCTGCGGCCCCAGGTTACGCTTGACGATTTCCTTGATGGCCGATTGATCGCTGGGCGACACTACAGGCATCCCGGCTTCTATGCGATGCACGCCCGCTTCCGCCAGGCCTTCGGCGATCCGGATCTTGTCGTCTTTGGTGAAGATCACGCCGGTTTGCTGTTCACCATCACGCAGCGTGATGTCGTGGATCTTGATCTGCTTGGGGAAATGGAACTCAGCGCGAACGGCGTCGTTGAAATTCCAGGGGCTGACAAACCACTTGTCGGTTTTCCAGGGTTCTTGCGACATGGTGCGATTCTCCAATCACTGCGTTTTGTTGCTGGCGGATTTCGAGATTTCAGGGTTGACCGGATTGCGAGGCGCCTGGCCGGTCAACACTCGAAGAACTTCCTCCGCGGCTTTGGTTTGCAAATCTAACAGAGATTCTTCCGAATAAAAACTGGTGTGCGGCGTGAGGATTACATTGTCCCGTCCGAATAGCGGCGAGCCGGTGGGCGGCTCCTTCTCCATCACGTCCAAGGCGGCGCCTGCCAGTTGTCCTTGGTCGAGCGCGTGCCCCAGTGCCGCTTCGTCGACAATTGGACCGCGCGCCGTATTAATAAGGTAAGCGGTCGGCTTCATGCGGCGGAAGACATCGGCGTTGAACAAATGATGCGTCTCCGGCATCAACGGGGTGTGAATGGAAATGTAGTCGGAGATCTGCACCAGGTCGTCAAACGGCACATCTTCCACGCCGGCGCGCGCCAGGATTTCCGGCGGCACATAGGGATCGTAGGTCACCACACGAAGGCCAAACGGTTCCGCTTTTTCGGCCACCAGCCGCGCGATCTGCCCGAACGCCACCAATCCCAGCACGGAACCGCGGAGCCGATGAATCGGGACTACCGCCTTCATCGCCCACTGGCCTGCGTGCGTCCGCGTATTCGAGAAAGGGATCTTGCGAGCCAGTCCGAGCAGCAGAGCCATGGCGTGATCGGAGACCTCGTCCAGGCAATAGTCGGGGACTCGCGTGACCACGATGCCGGCTTTGGTGGCGGCGGGGATGTCCACATTGTCCACGCCGATTCCAAAGCGGGCGATGATCTGGCAGCGCTTCATCTGCGCGATCATCTCGGCCGGGATTTTGGCGTAGGTGGTGAGTAGCGCGTCGGCTTCCCGCGCGACTTCGAGGATCGCTTCGGGCGTGTGCTCCTGAGCCAGGCAGACCTCCGCGCCCAATTGGGAGAGCACTGCCCGGGTCGGGTCCAGGTTGGGAAAAACCGAGTCGGAAACAGCCACCAGCGGGCGCATCAGCTCATCCAGCGTACCACGCCCGCCACGCCATCCACGGCCACAGTAGAGCCATCGGGAATGCGCAGCGTGGCGTCAAGCACTCCTAGAACCATCGGAATTCCGCGCTCTCGCGCGAGGGAAGCCATGTGGGAGGTGCTGCCGCCGCGCTCTGCGACCACGCCAGCGACCCGTGTCAGCATATGGCTCAAGGCCGGGCCGGCCACCTTGGTGACGAGGACGTCGCCGGGCGCGACGCGCGCCAGCTCACATTCACAATGAATGACGCACGCGCGTCCCGTTCCCCAACCGATTCCCGCGGCATGGCCATTCAAGCGCGGACGATTGAGCCAGACGGCGTCGGGCTCCGTGGTCACTTCCATGTGCAGGGGTCGCGCCTGGAGCAGTTGAAATCCGCGATCGTCCGCCGCCCACTCGATCTCGACCGGGATACCCATCAACTCTTCGACCCGAAGTAAGAGCTGACCCAGTTCGGTAGCTTGCGTGGCGTTGAGGCATGGTTCCGCGATCAGGGCGCGCGGCACGGCTTGCCCCGCCGGCTCGGCGCGATGAATGCAGCCCACCTGACGGTCCTTGCGGCCAGGCGTAACGTTTAGAACTGTACCGTCGCGTGCCAGTTCATAACGGTCGGGCGTCACTTCGCCTTGGGCGATGGCGGAGCCGAGACCCCAGGTCGCGCTCAGAATCATATTACCGTCGGCGGATTGACTCAGCCCGCCGCCGGACGCGCGGGCGGCGACGAGCGGCTGCACCAACACGCCCATCGCTGTATCAGCGGGATCGATGTCGTGGGTCGCCATGTAGCGCAGCGCGCGCGTGGCCCACAGCGCGCCCCAGCAGGAGCGAATCGCGGTAAGGAAGTCGGTTTCGCTTTCGATGCCGAGGAAACTTTCGAACTGGCCCGCGAAGCTCGATCCAAAGCGATCTTCGGCCAAAGCGGACGAGCGTACAGCGGTGAGGGCACCGGTTCGCGCCTTCAACTCGTGCCAGGCTGCGAGCACCGGGTCGCGCACTTCGGGGGTAATGGGCTGGTCGAGCAGACCCAGTTTCATGGCGAGTGCGTGGCGGCGCGCTTGGGGACTCTCGGTAGCCGCGAAGACACCGCGCGCGTCGGCCTCCAGACCGAGCGCCCGGATTTGCGCGCGGTAGGCTTCGGAATCGAGACAGAAGCCGCCGGGCGTCGGTAAACCGGCCTGGGCGAGGCGCGCCAGGTTGGCGGCCTTGGGGCCGAAGCGGGCGGCGTCGGTGGCCTCACGGGCGGTGAGTGGAACGACAAGAGGTTCGATTTGCTGGTTACCTCCCCGGCAACTTTCCGTAATCGGAGTAACCCGGCATGGGGTCTACCACGGTGATCTGTTCTACCGGAAAGTTCGAGACGATCTCCACGCTGTCTTTGTGAACGATGAGCATCTCCTCGATGCGCACGCCCCACTCGTGCGGTTTGCCATGCTGGGTTTCCAGCGCGAACACCATGCCTTCTTTGATCTCGATGGGGTGGTCGAGTGACCAGATGCGGGATATCACCGGCTGGTCGTATTGCGCCAAGCCTAAGCCGTGGCCCCACAAATTGGCTGCGGCCTGGTCTTCTTCCTCGTAGCCCCAGGTGTCTTTTGCGGAGGGCCACTTGGATGCGATGTCACGGGTGGTGGCGCCGACTTTGACTGCCCGGATCGAGTCATAGAGCCACTTCAGCGCAATCGCGTAGTAGTCTTTCTGCTCCTGATTGGGTTCGCGCCCCACCATGTAGGTGCGGTAGTAGCACGATTTGTAGCCATTCCAGGTGAGCGCCGCCAGGTCCATGAACACCATGTCGCCGGGCTTGATAATGCGGTCCGAAAAATTCCGCCAGTTGGGCCAGGTGTTGAGGCCCGAGGAAACGATGACGTCCTCCACGTCTTCCATGCCGGGAATGTTGTAGAGGAACTGCATGATGTGCGCGGTGAGCTGGTTTTCGGTAAGGCCAGGCTTCAGGAACTTCATGAATTCCCAATGCGCGGCATCGCCAATGGCGCCCACCATGCGCATGCATTCGTGCTCGTCCTGATTCTTCACGGCGCGCGCTTCCATCATGGGAGTCATGCCGTCGGTCCAATCGATCTTGGCGTCCTCGAAAATTCGCATCATATTGATGTCGATGAAATCAACGCCGAGTTTCAGGCCATCCACGCCGCGCTTCTTCATCTCTTGCTGGATGGCGGTGGTGAACTTACCCACCTGTTGCGTGGAGGCTGGTCCGGCCGCGCCTTTGATCCAGGCGTACGAGTAGCGGATGTTGTCTTTGGGAATCCACGGCGAATGCTTTTCGATGTGCGCACCGATGTCGCCTTGTTCAAACAACACAGGGGCATCGTCGCCGCACAAGAGGGCATAACGCAGGCCGGGCTTCAGGCGGTTCCAGCCGGGAGTGAGAGTGCTCGTGACGTAGCGGACATTCTCGTCATACATGAGAAGCAGCGCGCCCAAACCATGGGCCTTCATCCGCTCGCGCGCGCGCTCCAGCCGGTACTTGCGCAGCCGGTCCCAGTTGACGCGCTCTTGCCAATCTAACCCCACTGCTCCGACGTTTGCCATCTTTTCTTTGGTCCTCCGGTGATTGCGCCGTTTGCGCCGTTCGATTATATCGAATGTCCGGTGCGGGCCACCGGCGGCAAGACCGGCGTTACGGAACCAGATTGTGCAGTCGCTCGCGGAACGGGCTGCCGAGCATCGGCTGTAACGCCTGGCGGAAACGCTTGGTGTGCTCGGCCGCGGAGTGCGCCTCGAAGGCCTGACGGCTCTGCCAGACTTCAAAGATCGTGAAGTGATTCGCGTGGCCTTCCTGTTGGAGCGCTTCGAAGCGGATGACTCCCGCGTCCTGCCGGCTGTCCGCTACAAATTCCCGCACCAGGCGGACGGCTTCCGCGAGATTGCCGCCGCTTCCGATGACGTCCACATGCGTCACCGCATAGAAGCTCCGGCCCGCTTGTGCGGCGAGGTTCGGAACAGCTATCAGGCTTATCCAGGCGAATCCGGCTATTCTGGCCGCGGCAAGAATTCGGCGCATAAACGGAGTATACGCCGTTTGGTGAGGAAGGCTTGGTTAGTCTATTGGATGGCGATGGTGACGCCGGCCTGGCTGCTGGAACTGAAGCTGTCGCCAGGAGACTCCACGGAAATCACCAGGGGAACTTCAGCACCGGAGGGGGCTTGGCTGGGTATCTTCACGTTGACTTGAATCACACCGGAGATAAGCCCGGGCGCTGATCCGGCATAGCGAACGGTGGCTGGGATCCCACCCACGGTACAGGTAACTTGCGATGCCAGCAACGGTAAGACGGACCCATCCGCCGGTATGAGGGCGCCGGTGACCGTTGCCGGCGCGGTAATTCCTCCGCCGGTCATGTAAACGGCGACTACAGAACCCTTTTGAGCAGGCGTTTGCGGCGAGTTGATGGTAATACCATCCGCATTCACAACGGCACCCGCACCCATGCCGTCGCCGTCCTGTGTGTAAATCCCGGGCGCGGCCTGGGCTACGTCGTAGGTAACCGCGTCTGACTGTACACCCTGATATACAAGTTGCACTGTCGTCGTCGCCTTGCCGGCAACTTCGTACGGCACCACGGCGCTTGTCTGTTGGCCCCAGGCATAAAGGATGGGCGCGGAGATCCCATCAAACAGCAGTTGCGTATCCGAGACTGATCCGGCCACCTTACCATCAGGGGCAACGCTTCCACCAGTCAGAAATGGGGGACCCAAACTGGTGCCCACAGCCACCACATTCTCTCCCGGGGCGACAGCGCCGGGGAGGTAACTTGCGCCATTCACCAGCGAAGCCACAACCGGACCAGGCGTAGCGTCGGCCGCACTCTGCGTTCTAGCGGCAATTCCAAAAGCACCCAGATCCGGACTCCCGGTGGGCGACCCCCAATCGCTATCGTTCAGCGCAGCCCCGGCGCCGAGCAGCGCGCTACCCGATCGTAAGTGAAAATCCATATTAGACTCGTCCACAAAGCTTGGGTTGACGTCCAGGCCTTTGTTATTGGCGAATGGAGGTGAGTACTTTCCATCGGCATAGGCTAGCGCCTTCGGATACTGAAACGCCCCTTGGGCTGCGTGATTCCACGTCACGATCGGTTGATTGGGCACAGGAGCACCATTCGCGTTGACGGCGAGCAAGTCATTGTTCGTGATCACATTCGTGGAATTGGGTAAATAGATGTCGGTGGCAAGATTTGTGATTGGGTAGCAAATGTTGTTCACAAAAATGTCCCCATCATAGGCCGTAACGCCGCTGCTGGAGGACTGGAACAAGCAGGTGTCCTGCTTATAGAACACATTGTTGTAGACCAGATTGTTACTCGCCGTGCTGGAGTACAAGGCACTCACTTCCAGAGCGCGGCTCTTGGTGTTCACAACGACGTTTCTTCTAACAGTACTGAAGCTTTGCGAGAGCTGGATCGCCGGCTTATATGCTTGCTCCAACTGGCCAATGTCCTTGACAACGTTTCCCTCGAATAGATTGTGCTGTGAAAGGGTGTTATCGCCAAAGACTGTGGCCCAGGCCTGACCCCATCCACCGTCGACGATGTTATTGAGCCACCGGTTGTAGCTGCAGCCCGATTTGCATAAGCTCTGATCATGGCCTCCGCGGGTCAAGTGGTTGCTCCAAATCACGTTGTTTACGGCCGCCGGACCGAGTAGCGCTAAAATCCACCCCGCGCCGCCATCCGGATTCTGGGCTGCCTCCGGGCTGCCGAAATCGTGCAAGTAAGAGCCGTACAGAAGATTGTGGCCGCCGTAAACTACGACACCGTTGCTGGTCACCGGGATGATATCGGGACTAACTTCCACGTTGAACAGCGCGTTGTAGTTGCCGGTAACCAAAACAACGTATTCACCCGGGTTCTTTCCTTCGGCTATCGACTTGATGCCGTCCACCACCAGGCTGCTGCCCGCCAGAGCGATGGTCTGATCGATGCCCGCGGGAGGAGACTGAATCATAGCCGTGTCACCCGGATCAGCCATTACTACGACCTTCCTCAACGGAGAGCATAACTGCGTCAGGTTGATCTCGTCGTGTTGATAATTCCCGCCGAGCACAATTAACTCCTGGCCGCATGCGATCGTCTTAGACGCGTACATCAAGGTCCGCCACGCATGGGAAGCATCGGCCGCAGTCCCATTATTGGAGTCCGAGCCGGCCGGCGACACATATCGCCGCGCGTAGTTCAGCGTTCTGGCCTTACCTGTATTGGAATAAGAACTAAATGTAGGATTGGTATTGCCCGAGTAAGTCCTGACCCGAAAGGTGTAGTCCGTGTCCGGCGCTAAACCCGCGGCGATGAACTGCACATGCGAGCCATCCTGAGGGTCAATATAGCCGCTCTCCGCTACCCATGAGGGAACGCTATTCGTGGGAGGAGTGTAAACATGTATGCCGGTTGGGTCGCTGGTGGTACATACTGCGCCATTGAGTACCACAGTACTACTGCAAACATAGCCTCCAGCGGCAGGAACGGGCTTTAGTTCCGTCCACAGTGAGTAGCGGGTGTCGCTAGCGGACTGTATCTCAACCAGGTAGCCGTAACCGGCGTTGGCGGCCGGGGACCAGCTAAGGTTGATCTGATTAGGACCCTTGGCGGTGGCTATGATCGTGGGTGGCTGCAGAGAAGATGACTGACCCAGTAGCTCCGGGGTAATATAACCGAAGTAAATAGCGAAGCCGCTTACTAATGTTAATATAGGGCGAAACGAACCAACCCCCGGATATCTCATCATCACTGCTGTTGATCATCGTATCATGAACAGTAGGACAGCCAGTAAGGTGCTAACCGAGATTCAATACCGAATTTTAAAGAGCATCTCCCCCGGTCCCCCAGATTGCTGTAGCGGTTGCGTTTACCAAGGGAAGTCAAAGCTGGCAGTACTAATGGGGGATGGATTCTTTACTAAGATCGCCGGTAAGGTGATCATCGATTTTGGTTGCGGCGAAGGGGATGATGCCGTAGAGATGGCCGCGAGAGGGGCCAAGCGGGTGATCGGTATTGATATCCGCGAGGATGTTCTCCAGACGGCACGACAGAAGGCACGTATGGCAGGTGTTCAGAATCAGTGCTCCTTCGTATCCTCAACCGATGAGCCGGCAGATGTTATCGTTTCGGCGGACGCTTTTGAGCACTTTGCCGACCCCGCCCGAATTTTATGGATCATGGGCAACCTCCTCCATCCCGCAGGCGAGGTGTTCGCCAGCTTCGGCCCGACCTGGTATCACCCATTGGGCGGTCATCTGTTTTCCGTGTTTCCGTGGGCGCATCTATTATTCAGCGAGAAGGCCCTTATTCGTTGGCGGTCTAGGTTCAAGGCGGATGGAGCAACACGATTTGGCGAGGTAGCTGGGGGCTTGAACCAAATGAGCATTTCGAGGTTCGAGGAATTGGTTGCGCGTAGCCCTCTCCAGATCGAGAGCATCGAACTCGTACCTATCGGAAAGCTTCGACGTTTCCAGAACCGCTTGACACGCGAATTCACGACGTCGATCGTGCGCTGTCACCTGGTCAAGCGAGATGGGAAGCAACCTAGTAGGCAGATCGGTGAAAGGTTCTTGTGGGGCGGGCTTTAGCCCGCGGCGGACTTCAGTCCCGCTGGTTCGGATGGCGGACTAAAGTCCGCCGCGGGCTGAAGCCCACCCCACACAAAACAGCACTATTTCACGCGGGCGCAGCGCTAGCAAAGAGCAGGCGATATTAACTTCCGTTTACAGGCCCCGAGTAGTCCCAGGCAGAGCGTCCCAAGCGGCATCCTATGTTACAATGCACCCAGTCAAAGTGATTGCCTTCACGGGCCTATCAGTGCTTCTGGCGAGTACTATTTCCTCGGGGCACTTAGGAGAGTACTTAGGCGGTTCCGTCGTACTGCTTTCGCGAGTAAGGCGGATTAACTCTTCATAACTTCACCGTGCGTTATACCTTTCACAGTACGAAACCGAGACGTGTCCTAGAACCTCCTCATCGCGTGACATCTGTGAATGGTAACGGAATGTCGGCGTCACCCGGCACGACCTCCCTGTCATCCCCAGCGCCACTGGCCGGTGCCCCGGTTACTAGCGTAGGCATATTCTTCCTCTGTCTATACTTGTTTCTCAGTTACAGCCGCGTCCTTGAAATTGGAATCATCAAAGGGCTCCCTTCCATATTCCTTCATGTGCAGTTGGTGATAGGGATATTCACTCTCTTCGCCCTGGTCGGTTCTCAAAAACTCTTGCATTGGTCTTCCGCCAGGGAAGGAAAGTATCTTTTACTATTTACCGGATGGATGTTGTTGGGCATTCCTTTTAGCGTATGGCGATCCCATAGCCTCTTTGTCTTCTTAAACAGCTGGTTGGAATCCTTTCTGGTGTTCGTGCTCGTCACGGGTTTTTGTTTGACAACCCGAGCGTTGAGGACTGTTGTTTATACCGTTGGCGTTGCTACGTTTTGCCTGTCGCTGTTGGCGTTTGCCTTCGGGTCTTTTGCCAGCGGCCGATTGTATCTTTTGCCAATCGGTAAGTACTCCAATCCCAATGATTTAGCGCTGGTTCTGCTGGTAGGGCTTCCATTCCTATGGCTGCTCTCCCGCGGGGGTATCGGAATCCGTACAGTGGTTTGGTCGGCGGCTTGCCTTGCGGTCATTTGGGTTGTATTGCAGACGGGCTCCCGTGGCGGCCTGGTAGCAATGATGGTGATGATGCTGATCTCCTTTATTAGGGCATCATTGGGAACGAAGTTGATTCTGACCACCTCCGCCGTAGTGTTGATTCCGGGCGTGCTCCTCCTGATGCCGAACAGCATCAAAGCGCGCTACGCGACGCTTTTACAGAGCGGCGGAGAAATCGACTCGAGTGAGAGCCAGGCGGAGTTTGCTGTTAGTTCAGAAGAGAATCGAGTATTCCTCTTCCAGAAGAGCTTGCTCTTTACGGCGCGTCAGCCGGTTTTGGGTGGGGGTGCCGGCACTTTCACGGTGATGTTGATGCACGAAATGGAAGCGCTGCACATTACTGGCGCTCATCGCGAATCACATAACACTTACACGCAGATCTCGAGTGAGTTGGGCATTCCGGCCTTACTATTCTTTTTGGCGGCGCTCGCGGGTAACCTTAGGCGGCTAACTCGCGCCATAAAGACTCAGATGGCGGATAAGCCGTTGGGAATTGCGATTTTGCTGTCACTCATTGGTTGGAGTATTTCAGCATTCTTTAACAGCATCGCCTATGACGGTTATGCACCCCTGCTCTTGGGCTTGAGCGTCGCATTCACCCGACTATCGCAAGAGCCTGCAAAGGCAACTGATCCGGTGCTATCGCAGGGTAGTCAAAGCGCGGCCCTTGCCACCTCGCGGGGCTGGCGCTAGCTTTGTATGGCGGCCAGAGAGAGCAATCCACCAACGAGTGCCTCCGACGGACCAATAGACCAACGGTTTCGAGGCGCCCGGCTGCGGCGGCACATACTCATCGGCCTATCGTTGGCGAGTCTCCTCTTTCTTGACGTTTGGTCTTATATTGAGAGCCCCTACCTGAATTACTTCTTGCCGCCAGCCCTGGTTTCTATTAACGAGCGACTGGCAATGTTGATAGCGGCCGTACTCGATATGGCGGTGCTGGGAGGTATTTTGGTGGTCGCCGCACAGCTTGTCAAAAATAGCGAGCCGCTGAAAGCGGGCAGGGATGCGGCCTTCCTGCTGTTGTTGCTCATTCCGATTAACATGTTGCGCAGGCATTATCACCTGTTTGCCTATCAGAGCCTGGTTGATCATTACGGGCGGCTTGCGACGGTTGGTTTGATTCTCTTGGCGGTGCTTCTCGCAGCTGTTGTCGCCTTCTACCGGCGAACAGTTGTCCGCGCGGCTTCCATGTTGGTGCTGGTAATGGCTCCATTGCCGCTTTTAGTGATCGGACAAAGCATTTTTCAGGCTTACGCAAGCGCCCCCGTGCGCTTCTCACGGTCGACCGGCAGTCTGAATGCGTCGGTGGGAGGTGGCACGGATGCGGGCCCCAGACTGGTGTGGTTGATTTTCGACGAACTCGATCAGTACCTGTTGTCCGAGGGTCGACCTGCCGGGCTGCAACTGCGCGGATTCGATTCGTTCCGGGAGATCAGCTTGTCTGGAGACAGAGCGGTACGACCGGGAAGGGACACGATTGACGCTGTTCCGGCCGCCCTGACTTGCCAGAAGATGGAGGGTGCCGACGTGCGCGGTCCGGGTTCGCTGGTGCTCACGCCTTGCAGCGGCTCGCCGCATGCCTTCCGCCCAACGCAAACAGTATTTGCGGCGGCGCGTTCTCTCGGTTTCACAACCGCAATCGTGGGATGGTATCACCCGTACTGTCGAGTCTTAGCGGATGCTCTGACGTATTGTTATTCGCGACCGGCGGAGTCGCAATTCGTAGAGGAAGTACAGGCGCGCAACCAGAAGTTTCCGGAAATGGCTATTGACCTGTTGAAGCGGCAGCTACTGCAGGTGCCATTAGCGGAGCGCATGGGCTTGGTCCAGGCGCCGATACCGAGTCGGGCCGTCGTTCGAGAGGAACGCGTAGAACATCTCGATGAGTTTGAGGACCTGTACAGTCATGCGTTGGCGGCGATACGCAGTCCGTACTTGCGGTTTACGGTGGTGCACCTGCCCGTCCCGCATTTGCCTGCGCTGTACGATCGCCATACCGGTGCACTGGATGCGACCGGTAAGGGGAACTATTTCGACAATCTGGTTCTGGCGGACAAGGTGCTTGCGGATGTGCGACTGGCCCTGGAGGGGGCGGGACTTTGGGACCGAACGGCGGTCTTGGTTACCTCCGATCACCCGTTGCGGGTAAGCATTCTCCAGAGCTTCCGGGACGGATCGGCTGCAGAAGAACGGAGAGCTACCGGAGACACGGAGCGGTCCTATATTCCGTTCATTCTCCGTTTGCCGCAGGAGACTGGTCGAGCTGAATTCACAGATGAATTCGACAGTACCGTGGCCGGCGATCTCGCGGTGGCGACAGTGAAGGGGATGCTGACCTCGTACTCTGGCGTGGCGGCTGAACTCAAGCGACGCGGCCCTCCCGAAGCCTGTAACTACTCGAAAGCCGGACTTTAGTTCCGCGACCGCGTGAAATAGTGCTGTGTTGCGTGGGGCGGGCTTCAGCCTGCGGCGGACTTTAGTCCGCCATCCGAACCAGCGGGACTGAAGTCCCGCGCAGGCTAAAGCCCGCCCCACAAGAACCTTCTCACCCTGTCTGCCTACCTAGCTCTGTTCGGCCGGGAATCGCACTCGCCAAAATCGCATCAGACTGTGCATCCCCGCACGCTGGCTGAAAGGGTCGGCTCGGTCCCACTGCTTTATGCCTTGACGGAGGATACGGGTTGCGCTGAGCACAGCTAGAATAGGTACGGAATTGGAGCGTACATGAAAAAACCCGTCCCGGTGGCATCTGCCTCTGCATTAATCGACGAGAAGATCAAGCAACTTGGCGACTGGCGCGGGAAGACGTTCGCGAAAGTCCGCGAAATCATACACGAGGCAGACCGTGAGATCGTCGAAGAGTGGAAGTGGGTCAAGCCGACATCGCCGGGGACTCCAGTCTTTTCCCACGGCGGCATCGTCTGCACGGGAGAGACGCATAAGAACGTCGTCAAGATGACATTTGCCAAGGGAGCTGCGTTGAAGGACCCTTCCGGTCTATTCAACTCCAGCCTCGACGGGAATGTCAGGCGCGCCATCGACATCCACGAAGGCGACAAGGTCGATGAGGCGGCCTTGAAGGATCTCATCCGCGCTGCAGTGGCGCTCAATCTCAAGGGCAAGAGCAAGCCGAAGGCCCGCCGAGTCTAGCTGCCGCCGCGCACCACTGGCGTCACATCAGCTTCGTAAGGTGGGGTCACCAAGTTGTAGTACTGCTGAGGGTCGCCCTGTTTGCCATCGGCGCCCGCCCGAATCAGATTGTACGTTTCGCGGGCAGTCACATAGTGCAGAAGATATTGCCTGCCGTCGTTATAGTGCTTCTCCAGATAAGTGAGGGCGTTGTCGAAATCCGGCCCGATGGTTTCTTCCAGGTCCGCGGTGGAGCTTCCCGCATGACCGTGCACTTTGATCAAGACCCAGTCGGGACGCCCCGCCACATGGATGTTCGCGCGCACCCATGCGTCCACGCGCTGCGGCGTCACCGGCACTCCCGGATGAATGTCACCATCCACCACCGAGAAGAATAACTTTGCAGGATTGATCGAAGGCAGAATCAATAATGGCCCTTGTACCAGCACCAAGTCGCCAGACGGGTGCCAACCAACAGCAATCGGCACACCCTGATCGTATGACTTAGGCCTGTCATCATCGGTCACATCGTAGATGTTATTGACCCACGCCGGCTGCGAATGCTCCCAGAGGCTCGGAAAGGTAAAATCCGCAAAGCAACCCAGTTCCTTCAGCATGCGTAATTCCTGACTATTGCCGCAGTACGCATCTCCCAAACTGTTATCGAGACTCCAATTGCCGTGGACGAATGCAAAATGTGTGTGTCCGTCTACACCTTTGAGAAAACCAAACCGCTGAAAATAGGAGATCCCCTCTTCAAAGCGCCGCCGCGCGGAGGCCGGCGTATCGTGGAAGTGGTGGAGATGCAGCTCGGTTTCTCCATAGCCGGCGGCAACCAGTTTTCGCAATGCCAATAAATTACGGTCGATGGGCTGCTCGGCGGGATAGAACCAGGTATGCTGCAGCCGGCGGCCATTACTGTCCCGATGGCGTTCGGCCATCTTGGGATATTCCTTCAGCCACCGTTCCATCAGATCAAAGCGCTGTCCGGGCTCGAAATGGTCTGCGTATAGAAAGAAGATGTGTATTGGTTGGGTTTTGGCTCTCTCTTGATGTGTAAGCCAGTGCGCGTAACCGGGGAGCCACACGTAGTATTTGCGACTTACCACGCGGTAGCTAAGGGCCGCCAGAAAGAGAACCAACAGAAGAACAATGGCCCATTTTAAGGTGCGCACGTCTCATTTCACCATATCCACCATACTCCCGCAAAGTAAACCGTGAGCTAGAATGGCTCTATCTTTCGACATGCCCAGTAAACCGTCGTTCTCTAGCCGATTGAGCCCCCACTTGGAGAACGCTGCGGCGCCCGGCGAGGCGACTATCCAACCCGGTGGGTTCAGCGCCAAGCTGCTGCACTCAGTGCTGGTACCCGTTTATAACGAAGAGGAGTATGTTGCCTTCTCTCTAGAGCGGTTGCTAAATGCTCCGCTGCCGGAAGGCGTGGAACTGGAGGTGGTGGTAGTTGACGACGGCTCTACGGACGGTTCTGCGGAGGTAGTGGAACAACTCCTTCCGCAGTATCCGAACGTCCGGCTGCTGCGGCATTCCGTGAACCTGGGAAAAGGCGCCGCCATTCGCACCGCCATTCAGCACGCGCGCGGGGAGTTCGCCAGCATCCACGATGCCGACCTCGAATACGATCCGAGGGACTTATCCAAGATCATTCAGCCGCTCATCGATGCCAAGGCCGACGTGGTGTACGGATCGCGTTTTCAGAGCGCCGGCGAGCGACGCGTCTTGTATTTCTGGCACGCGCTAGCCAACCGGCTACTCACCACGGTATGCAACATGGCAGCCGATCTGAACCTGACGGATATGGAGACCTGTTACAAGGCTTTCCGCACCAGCCTGATCAAGAGCATTCCGCTGCGTAGCCAGCGTTTCGGAATCGAGCCGGAGATCACCATTAAGCTGGCGCAGCGCCAGGCACGGATTTACGAGGTGCCCATTCGGTACCACGGGCGCACCTATGAAGAAGGCAAGAAGATTGGAGTCCGCGATGCGTTGCAAGCCTTCTTCATCATCCTGCGCTACTGGCTGGTGCGCGACATCTACTCCGACGGCGACGCGCGGATTTTAGACACTCTGGCGCAAACGCCGCGGTTCAACGAGTGGATGGCCGATACCTTGCGGCCCTTTGCGGGCGCGCGCGTTCTCGAACTTGGCGCGGGCATCGGCAACCTGACGCGCGGGCTCTCGCCCCGGCGCCGGCGCTACGTCGCCAGCGACATCGATTCCGAGCACCTGGCCCGTTTACGTACCCGCTTCCAGAATCGTCCCAACCTTGAGGTGCGGCATTGCGATCTGGAGAATCCGGAAGATTTCGCGCCTCTGGTCGGCCAGTTCGATACCGTGATCTGCCTCAATGTGGTGGAGCATGTCGAGAACGACAGGCTGGCTTTGGTTAACATCGCGTCCGCGCTTCAGCCGGGCGGCCGGGCGATCGTGCTGGTTCCTCAAGGTCAATCGATCTTCGGAACCCTGGACGAGGTGTTGGGGCACCACCGGCGCTATTCGGATTATGAACTGCGGCGCAAAATGGAAGAGGCGGGCCTCCAGGTTGAGACTATCCTGAAGTTCAACCGAGTCACTCGGCCCGCCTGGTTCTTCAACGGGAAAATACTGAAAAAACGGACTTTTGGACGCTTCCAGCTCTGGCTGTTCGACCACCTGGTATGGTTCTGGCGCCGGCTCGATCCGCTGTTGCCGTGGCAGCCGATTTCCCTCATCGCCATTGGCGCAAAGCCACCGCGTTGAGAGCTCTACCACCCCCGCAAGGTGCTGTCACGTAGAGATTTGCAACGATTGTTCACTTAGGTCCAGCTAACCAAAGCCAGTCTATTAGTGGTTCTACCCCCACCCAATAATAGGACCCATAGTACTTGTTTTTTGGATGAAAAGGAGAACCCGCTTGCGACGTATTTGGTGCAGCCTTCTACTTCTACTAGCTCTCACAGTGACGTTGCAGCCGCTGTCGGCCTCGATCCTGGCCGCTAATATCACTACCGATATCAGTGTTCCAGATGTTTGGACGTACACTATATTCAACAACGAGGTTGCCAACAGTCCGAACTTCGTCGACCAGTTCACCATTGCTATTGATCCCACCGCCGCAAACCTGATCTCCGTAACCGCTACGCCAGCCGGTTGGGCGGACTCGATCGGCTTGGTCAACGGAGTCATGTCCATTCAATGGTGGAGCAACGATCCGTCTACCGATCTCGCCCCAGGCAGCTCATTGGGCGGGTTCAGCATCTTTGACCCTGGCGCAAGCAATGTGCTGGCGAACGCGGATATCAATTCGGCGGACCATAGTACTTGTGTTGCCGGTCTTTGTGACGCGGGACCAAACTCGGTGACCATTCAGGTAGATACTCCTTTAGGCGGCGGAACGCAAGTTCCCGAACCGTGGACCGGTTCTACGGTCGGTCTCTCGCTTTTGGCGGGATCGTTTTGGCTGCGGAAGAAGTCTCGCCGGACCCAGCGATTGACAGACCTTTGAGCCCTTCCTAAACTTGGGGGTTGCATAAAGGCTTCACGCTGTGGTTCACGGGCCTTTCGGGGGCTGGGAAGAGCACGCTCTCGCAACTCGTCGGCCAGCGCCTGTGCAGGCACGGGGCTCGCGTCGAACTGCTCGATGGCGATATCGTCCGCACACGCCTGTCCAAGGGGCTGGGCTTCAGCAAAGAGGATCGGGACGAGAACATCCGCCGCATTGGCTTCGTGTGTGAGTTGTTGACTCGCCACGGGGTGATCGCCATCGCCGCCGCTATTTCTCCTTACCGCGCCATCCGCGACGAACTGCGCGCCTCCATCGAGAACTTTGTAGAAATCCACGTCACGTGTCCGATTGAAATCTTGATTGCACGCGACGTCAAGGGTCTCTACAAGAAAGCCCTCGCAGGTGAGATCCCTCAATTCACCGGCATCACCGACCCTTACGAGCCGCCCCTACGGCCCGAACTTGTCGTTGATTCCTCCCGGGAGAGTCCCGAGGAGAGCTGCCGCCGCGTGTGGCAAACTCTGGAAACTCTCGGATTGATTTCTTTCGACGAGCCGGATTAATCGACCTCGCGGAAATCCCCGCAAAAGCGCGGCGGACAGTTCTCAATTTCCCGCGAGTTTTTAATTGCGGACAATGTTATCTTAATTCTTCAACAACGCATGTCAACGTTCGCCTTGTGTCATCCAGAGGCCAGCCAGACGACGATCATGGCTGATGCGCTCCCCCGGTTTTCAAGAACTCCCGTCCTCATGAACCGTGCCCGATCCCTCGAGCTGGACATGATTCGTGGGATGGCTTTGTTCGTGATGTTGTCCGACCACCTGCTGGGCAATCCCCTGGCGCTGCTTACTTCGAGACCGCTCGGGCATTTCTCGGGAGCCGACCTGTTTGTTTTTGTTTCCGGAATTGCTGCCGGGCTCAAGTATCAGAGGTCATACGCTACCGGCGGGATGGCCAAAGTCGGGAGCGGTGTGGTGTGGAGTTGGATCATTCTCCTGATGACCTGTTCCATCCTCAGGGCGTGGTCGAATCTCAGCGGGATCTTGTATATGTATGTGGTCTTTTGGGGTTTGATCGGAGTGTTGGCGCCCGTGTGCACGCGCGGCTGGTGGAAAGGCGTGGTGGCGGTGAGTGTTCTCGGCTGGCTGGCGGCCTTCTGGGTGCCGTTACCCGCACCGTTCACTCGGTGGGTGTTCAATCCGCTCTCCTGGCAACTGCTTTTTTCAGTGGGCTTCCTCTTCGGGCACCGCAAAGCCAGCGGCGCCGGACCATTGCCGCGCCGGGAGACGCTGCTGCGGCTGGCCGCTGCCATCGCCGTTGTCTGTTTTGTGCTCCGGCATTCGTCGCTGGACACTACAGGGTGGCTCTACAGCGGTAGTCGCGTTGGACCGTTGCGGCTTTTGGATTTCTTGGCGGTGGCGTATTTGTGTTACCACCTGGTTCGGGTGCCGGAGCGGGTGGCGAAACTTTTCGCTTCGCTGGGGAGGCTCGGCCTGTGGGTTTTCGTCTGGGTGACCGTCCTGGTAGCGGCCTGGGAGTTTGCAAAACTGCCATCTGGCCCATTTTTCCTGCGGATGACAGCTGCCACGGCGGCGCTTTCGAGCTTGTGGCTGGTGATCCCCATGGCCAAGGCGATCAAGGATCAGGTCAGGCGGGTCCGGCAAAAATGGGGGCGCGTGGTTGCCATGGAGCCTGCGGAAGCGACGGTATAACGTCTTCAGTGAAAATTGTGCGACTCCGCGGCCGCTCCTGCCGGTAGGCCCGCGATGCGGCCGGCTTTTACCGAAATCACACCGTCCAGGTTCTGCAGCACGCCGTCGATGAGCAGGAAGCGCTCGCCCAACACCGCCAATTTGTAGCGGTCGAAAATGGCGGGGGTCACGATGGCGTTCATGACGCCGGTTTCGTCTTCCATGCTCAAAAACACGAACCCCTTGGCCGTGCCCGGGCGCTGGCGCACGATCACCGAGCCGGCAATCCGTACTAGGCGGCCATCGGGGGTACTCGCCAGATCCGCGGCGCGCGTGACGTGGAGCGCGTTCATTTCCGCGCGGCGGTAGGCCATGGGATGGCGGCCGATGGTCAGGCCGGTCCCGCGGTAATCGGCCCACAGGCGCTCTTCGGTCTGCATGGGGGCAAGCGGGGAAGCCGCGCCCTTTTCTTCCAGCGGCTCGAGCAGCGGGCCCACCGGCAGAATCGCGCGCTGCGCCTGCCACAGCGCATCGCGGCGGTGGATCCGGTCAAGCGAATTCAGCGCGCCAATTTCGGCCAGGCGGTTGATTTCGTCTTTGCGCAGTTCGAGGACACGGAGGGCCAGATCGTCCACGCTGGTGAACGGACGCGCGCGCACAATGGCGCGGCCCGTTTCCTCGCGCAGGCCCCTGGCGTAGCGGAGGCCGAGACGGAGGTGTGGAGGCTCTACCGTACACTCCCATTCCGACCGCGTTACATCTACCGGCAGCACCCGCAACCCATGCCGCTGCGCGTCTTTGATCAAAATCGCCGGCGCATAAAATCCCATCGGCTGGTTGTTCAGCATGGCGCAGGTGAATGCAGCCAGGTAGTGGCACTTCAGGTACGCGCTGGCGTAGGCCAATAGCGCAAAGCTGGCGGCGTGCGATTCCGGAAAGCCGTACAGCGCAAACGCAGTGATCGAATGCACGATGGTATCCTGCACTTCCCCGGTGATGCCGTTCTTCTCCATGCCCGCGCGTAGCTTCACTTCGATGTCCGCCATGCGTTTTTCCGAGCGCTTGAACCCCATGGCTCGCCGCAGTTCCTCGGCTTGGCCGCCCGTGAAGCCGGCCACGACCATCGCCATCCGTAGCAACTGTTCCTGAAACAGCGGCACGCCAAGCGTGCGCTGGAGCACCTGCTCAAGAGACGGATGCAGACAATCCGGCGTCTCCCGGCCCAGCCGCCGGTTCAGATACGGGTGAACCATTTTGCCTACGATCGGTCCTGGCCGGATGATCGCCACCTGCACCACGATGTCGTAAAACTTCTTCGGCTTCATGCGCGGCAAACAGGACATCTGCGCACGGCTCTCCACCTGGAACATACCTATGGTGTCGGCCTTTTGCAGCGCTTCGTATACGGCTGGATCGTCGGCCGGCAGATGCGCCAGGTCGATCGGTTCTCCGTAAACTTCCGGGATCAGTTGGAGACACTCTTCCATCACGGCCATCATGCCCAGGCCGAGCAGGTCCACCTTGACGATGCCCATGTCGGCGCAATCTTCCTTGTCCCACTGCACGACGACGCGACCGGGCATGGTGGCTGGTTCCAGTGGAACAATTGAGTCCAACTGATCCTGGCACACCACTAAGCCGCCGGAATGCTGGCCCAGATGACGCGGCAAATCTTGGAATTGCAGGCAAAGTTCGAAAAATTTACGAATCTGAGGATGCTGCATGTCGAATCCAGCGTCGCGAAATTGCCGCGCGAGAGTATCGTTGGCATCCTGGTATTCCCAAGCGCTCACCAGGCTGGTCAAACGGCTTAATGTTTCCGGATTAAAAGATAACGCCTTGCCGATTTCACGCGCGGCGGAGCGGCCGCGATAGGTGATCACGTTGGCGGTCATGGCAGCGCCCAATTTTCCATAACGTTCATATACATATTGAATGGCTCGTTCGCGCTGTTCTCCGCTGGGGAGATCGAGATCGATGTCCGGCCATTCTCCGC
>DASZIV010000005.1:0-1531 GCA_035948775.1 Bryobacteraceae bacterium | reverse complement strand
CCGTTGATGCGCGCGTCCGGTCCCAGCTCGATTTGTCGCGCGCTGGCGTTCACGTCTCCACCGACGGGGCCATTCAGGTAGAGGCTTCCTCCCGCGGCTTGCAGGTAACTGCCGATCGCACCATTCACCCGCGCCTGGCCGGCCGCGATGCTGGCGCCGCCTTCGATTCTCGAGGAGGGCGCGGTCTCCACGCTGCCGCCAGCCAAGCGGGCATTGCGAGCTATCGTGCCGTTAACGTAGACACGGCCGCCCGCTGCGTATGCGTTATCGGAGAAGTTTCCGTTCAGGCGCACGGTGCCGCCGGCCGCCACCGCATCGCCGCCGACTTTTTCATTCAAGATGATCTCGCTGCCCGCGGCCAGGAGATCTCCGGCGACGGTATTCGTCACCGTAATATCCTGACCAGCGGCGAAGCGGTCTTTTCCAATCTCGATGGTCACCAGACCTGTTTCCTCGTTGCCCTGCGCGTGAAGCTGCAGTTGGGCCGTGAGGATCATTACGCCAATCAGAAAAGCTAAATTGATTTTGAACATCTCCTCCCCCTTCACTGAACGGCCGCCGCAGACTATTCTGGCGTTGGGAAACTCAAGTCACCGTGTTCGTCCCCATCCCAACGGAGTCGACCGCCGCAGGATCGGTTGAGGCGGACAAGATAGCCAGCTATGGCGATCATCACCAATTGAAGAGCTTGAACCGGATCAATTCCCGCCGCATACCGTGTCTCCTCGTCGCCCATGCCAGTGATCTGAAACGGACAAAGATAATCACGGCGGTCTGGAAAGGGAACTGGCTTTCCAATCTTTACGACTACTTCCCTGACCGACGAAGCTTCGCCCTCGGCCAAGCGAAGAACACGGGTTGCGATGACCTCACCGAGTTCGACCTGCAATGTTTTCTCCCTCCGCTCGCTGCTTGCTTTCCAGCTGCGCGTAGGGACCGGCGGCGTAAACGATTTTTCCGCCGACCATCGTGAGCAGCGATGAATTCTTCCCGATTTCTTCCACGGGCTCCGTCATGAAATCCTGGCTGAGAACGGCGAGATCGGCGAATTTGCCAACTTCGAGCGAGCCGCGCTTGTCTTCATCGTGAGCCACCCAAGCGCTGCCCATGGTGTAGAACCGAAGCGCGTCGGCGCGGCTGGGCGTCTCCTCCGAGCCGCGCAGCGCGTGGCCGCTGGCGGTTTTGCCATCGATCATCCACTGCAGCACGGTGAAGGGATTGTACGTGGAGACGCGGTGCGCATCCGTGCCCGCGTTTACGACGATGCCGATCTTTTTCGCGGTCATGACTGGCGGCATGCGCTGGGCGGCTTGCGGGCCTTCTTTTGCGACTAGCTGATCGCCATCGTTGTACATCATGTCCTGCATCGTCCAGCCCACGCCTAGCGCCTTCATGCGCTGGAACGTGGCGGCGGAGCCGTCGTTGAGATGGGCGATCGTCCAGCGCAGATTGGCGATGGGGAATTCCTTACTAACGCGCTCAAAGACCTCCAGAAGCTGGTTCACGTTTTTGTCGCTATCCCAATGCATGG
>DASZIV010000004.1:0-1992 GCA_035948775.1 Bryobacteraceae bacterium | reverse complement strand
TCGACTCAAAGAAGGGATTCCGCACACCATTGGCATTGCGCTTTGGGCGACCACAGGTATCCGCCGGCCAGCTCTCGCCGAAAGGTCTGGTTCTGGTTTACCCATTAGTAGCGCATGGGAAACATTGTACCAGTTTACAGCGGCGATTTTTCGGGTAGTCAGATATTTATCCGACTACCATTTTTCGGCTGCCGGGCGGCTTTTTCGGCCAGCTAGGACACTAGGCGAAGAATGCTATTCTGCTCTAGCAGCCCGTGGTAAAAACCTTCCAGAACATGTGACCTGGATTGTGTTTTGCACGTCTTTTGTCTATGGGCATGGGGCGCAAGAAGGATCGGGAGAAGCAAGAGGATCTATGGGTGGCATTCAGCGAGATCGTGACCACGCCGGGACATGTGTTTTATGAGCGGCTGAACGCGGTTTTGAATGCCGAGAAGTTCGATCAGCGAATCGAAGTCATCTGCCGGAAGTACTACAAGAGCAGTTCGGGCCGCCCATCCATCACGCCGGGAACGTATTTCCGGATGCTGCTGTTGGGTTATTTCGAGGGCCTCGATTCGGAGCGGGGCATGGCGTGGCGGGCGGCGGACAGCTTAAGCTACCGTAAGTTTCTGGGCTACGATTTGAGGGAGCAAACGCCGGATCATTCGACGGTGTCGCGGACCCGGCGTTTGTACTCGGTGGAGACGCACCGGGCGGTGATGAAGTGGGTGCTAAAGATTCTGCGCAAGCATGGGCTGGCCGATGCGCAGAGCGTGTGTATTGACGCCACCACCTTGGAGGCCAACGCGGCGATGAAGAGCTTGGTGCGGCGCGACACGGGTGTGAGCTACGACGATTATCTGCGGCAGTTGGCGCAAGCCGAAGGCATCGAGAATCCGACCAAAGAGCAGTTGGCGCGGCTGGATCGGAAGCGCAAGAAGAAAGCGTCTAATGACGATTGGACCAATCCCCACGACCCTTCGGCGCGCATTACGAAGCTGAAGGACGGGCGCACCAAGTTGGCGTATAAGGCCGAGCACGCAGTAGATCTGGCGTCCGGTGCGTTGCTGGCGGTAACGGTGCAGCCGGCCGATCGCGGGGACACGACCAGCTACGTGGAGACGCTCGCTGCAGCGCAGTGCGAGGCAATGCAATCGCATCCGATGGGGATCGAAGAAGTGGTGATGGACAAGGGCTATCACAGCGGCACGGTCTTGATGGATCTGGCAGAGCGCGAGATTCGCAGTTATGTCCCGGAGCCGGAGCGCGGCCAGCGGCGCTGGCCTGGCAAAGCGGAAGAACAACGTCGTGTGTACGGGAACCGGCGGCGGGTGCGTCAGCAGCGGTCGAAGCGATTACAGAAACTGCGCGGGGAATTGTGCGAGCGAAGCTTCGCGCACTGCTATGAGACCGGTGCCATGCGGCGAATGTACGTACGCGGCGCCGACAACGTGTTCAAGCGGGTGCTGGTGCAGGCGGCGGCGTTCAACATCGGCTTGCTGCTGCGCACGTTGAGCGGATGGGGCAAGCCACGGCAAGCCCAGGGGCGATTGAACCGGCTACAGTCCCTTCTTTTCCCTGTATTAGCGCTCTCTGACGCCTGCCGCGCAGTCTCCAACGGGCTGGGACGGTTCGGCTCGCAACTGTTTCCGGAAATCAGCGCTCTACCCGGTTGGCGAGTCGTTCCTCGGTAGAGGGGTTTCTGCCACGGGCTGCTAGCGGTCAACGCGCGGCTTTCGGCGACAACTACCTGCTGGACGGGACGCCTTACTTCTCCAACGGCCAGCCCGATCCCGCGTACTACGGCTACAACTTCTATCACGTTCAAACGGACTTCGAATACCTCGACTTCAATACGGATCTCGGGAATGGATGGAAGTTCGATACGAAAGCCTACACCACCCGCTACTGGAACAAGCAGAACCTCCAGAAGTACACATGCGCGACTGCCGCCTGCTCGACCTATACGGCCAACATCACCTTCTCCAAGCCCAGCGGTGTCGACAAGCT
>DASZIV010000003.1:0-20879 GCA_035948775.1 Bryobacteraceae bacterium | reverse complement strand
CGATTTCGAGCAGGCGCTGGCGGGTAGCTGAAGCCTGCCTTTCGGTCTATGGAGCGGTCTTCCGCAAGTGCTTCAAGTCCTTCTCGTTCTCGTTGCAGACGAACTCAATTAGGTCAGTGTCCGGCAGCAGTTGCATCGGTTCCGTCACCGTCCACGGCTTTGTATACGTCCTTGAGTCGTTGATCGTGGCCTGGATTTCCAGATGGCCAAAGTTCTTTCGCCGAAAACGCTCGGTCACTTGTAAGGCCTCGGTGGTTGGATGGCCCATTTGATCCAGCCAGGTCTTGCCATTGAAACCGGTGGAATGGACCACTAGCGTATCGCCCTCCCACTTGCCAACGGAATATCCGAGCCACGTCGGGTTCGGGTCCTTGGGAGGCTCCCTGCCGTCGCTAAAGATCTGGCGAAATTGACCAAACGCCTCATAGAGGATCACCACCAGGCCCGGATCCTGGATGATCTTGAATGGATTGGGCGTCGCATTGATACGAGGGACGCCCTGCGGCTGGCAATTGGCGTTGGACTCTTCGCTTGCATGGACGCCGGTTTTGCGTTCGTCCGTAAGCGCCTGGGCCCAGGGCTGGATGGGTAACTCGCCGGGCTTGTAATCCGCCGCGATGTCGGCCAGGTATTTGGGCGATTCAGTCAGCCAGATTCCCGAAAGATCAGGTTTGCCATCCGGTTTTCGCGGCGCCGGGGCGGTCAGGTTCGGCTTGCCATCCTTGGTTCGGGGCGTGGCTTTGGACGGGACCTTCAGCCACTGAGCAGCGGCGGGTAAGCACGCCAGAAACACCAGAATGGCGGATTGCCCACCGTTCGTCAGCTTCATCTCGACCTCCGCTTGCCTATGATATACTCCCCTACAAGTTTTGGAAGGAGACCACCTTGCGACACTACTTGGGCCGCGCTTTTCTCGCCTGCACCGTTCTCTTTGCGGCGGGGGCTTTGTGGGCGCACCACTCCCCTTCGGCCATCTTCGACATGTCCAAGAAGTTCGTGCTCACTGGCATGGTCACCAAGGTCGACTGGGTGAATCCCCACATCGTGGTCTACGTGGAAGCCAAGGGGGAAGATGGCAAAGTGCAAGCCTGGACTTTTGAAAGCAATCCACCGGCCTGGTTCCGGAGAGTGGGCGTGGCCCGCGCGGATTTTGCCAAGGCAATCGGGCAGACCGTAACTGTGGAGAGTGTGCGCGCCAAGGACGGCACTCTGTACGGTTATCTGCAGAAGATCACCTTCCCGGATGGGAACTTCCTCGAACTGGCGAACCCCGGCGGCGGCCAATAGGAGAGTGCAGCATGAGGTACCGTCTCTTTAGCGTCATGACAGTAGCGGTTCTGCTCCCCGTGTTCGCGGCGGCTCAGCAGACTATCCCTGCGGCAGCCAAGAGTCAAAGGCCGGCCCGCACCCCCGATGGCCATCCTGACCTGAGCGGGATCTGGGCGTTTGCCATCGATCTGCCTCCCACGGCTCTCAAGACACAGGTGAACGGGTCGGTATCGATCAAGACCATCGACCAGAGTTCGCGCAGACCGGCGAAGACCGCCGTTGCGGGCGCTCTGCCCTCGACGCCGGCGCCTTCCTACAAGCCCGAGTTTCAGGCCAAAGTGAAATATCTTTCGGACCACGAGAGTAAGGAAGACGGAGTGTTCTATTGCGGTAAACCGGGTGTACCGCGCATCGGCTCGCCCCGCAAGATTATTCAAACGCCGGGCGAGGTGGTGTTTCTCTATGAGGATATTTCCGGCGATCCCTACCGGATCATCCCCACCGATGGCCGCCCGCACCGCGTAAATGCAAACCCGTCGTTCTACGGCGATTCGGTGGGACGTTGGGAAGGCGACAAGCTCGTGGTGGATGTAATCAATTTCGTGCCCGACACCTGGTTCGGGGAAGACGGCTATTTCCATACGGAAAAGATGCACGTGGTCGAACGTCTCTGGCGGGACGGCGACAATTTGGTTTATCAGGCCACGGTGGAGGATCCGGCAGTCCTCACCGCGCCTTGGACCATGCCGCCGCGGGTGGTGAAACCTTCCGACGATTCGCTGGAAGAGTCGCCGCGCTGCGTGGAAGCCGATGGCGGAAAACTGCTCAACAACGACCATCACGGCCAGCGGTAGACCCCGCTCCCGAACGGTCATGCCCGCCCCGTACCCACGGCTGTAACTCAATTGTTCTTGCCAGATTGCCGCTTTCGAAGGACACTGAAGGCTTAAGGAGATCCCGGAGTTGGAGAGAAATGGCGGCCGCAAGGGCTCCCTGGTCGTGGAGCCAACCGAGCGATGGACACCCCAGATCGCAAGCGATTTGTACGATGTGGCCAGTTGGGGGAAGGGCTACTTCTCGGTGGGCGACGTGGGTCACGTCCGGGTCCATCCAGAGAAAGACCCGGCCCGCTCGATCGATCTCAAGGAACTGGTGGACACGCTCGTTCTGCGCGGCATCAGCCTGCCGATCCTGATTCGTTTTGCGGGTATCTTGAAGCACCGTCTCGGTGAGATCCACAGCGCCTTCGACACCGCCATTGCCGAGCACCACTACCAGGGCGCGTACTGTTGCGTTTATCCGATCAAGGTGAACCAGCAGCGGCAGGTTGTGGAAGAGGTACTGGAATTCGGCAAGCCTTTCCGTTTCGGGCTGGAGGCCGGGTCCAAGCCGGAATTGATGGCCGTCATGGCGCTGGCAGACAACGAGACCCCGATCATCTGCAACGGCTTCAAGGACGACGAATACATCGAGATGGCCATGCTGGCGCAGAAGATGGGCCGTCAGATTATTCCGGTGGTCGAGAAATACACCGAATTGCATCTGATCTTGAAGTACAGCCAGCGGGTGGGCGTGCGGCCGACCATCGGGCTTCGCGTGAAATTGGCCAGCCGCGGTTCGGGCCGCTGGAAGTCATCGGGCGGCTACCGTTCGAAATTCGGCCTCTCCGCGACCGAAGCAGTGCGCGCCCTCCAGGAATTGAAAGATCTGGGCATGGCCGATTGCCTGAACCTGCTGCACTTCCACCTGGGCAGCCAGATCACCAACATCCGCCAGATCAAGGGCGCGGTGAATGAAGCGGTGCGCGTGTACGTCGACCTGGCGCGCGCCGGCGCCGGGCTGAGGTACCTGGACGTTGGCGGCGGCCTCGGCATTGACTATGACGGTTCGCAAACGGATTTCGAATCGAGCGTTAATTACACCCTGCAGGAATACGCCAACGACGTGATCTATCACGTGCAAAACGTGTGCGACGAAGTGGGTGTGCCGCATCCGACCATCGTCACCGAAAGCGGCCGCGCCATCGCCGCCTATCACAGCGTGCTGGTGTTCAACGTTCTGGGCGTGTCCGGCATGGGCGAGGCAGAAGTTCCCATCGGCGAAATGCCCGCTGACGCCGAGCAGCCGCTCATCGATTTGCAGGAGACCTACCGCTCGCTTAGCGCCAAGAACCTGCTGGAGAGTTATCACGACGCCCAGCAGGCACTCGACCAGGCGCTCAACCTATTCAGCCTGGGTTACCTTTCGCTGGAACAACGCTGCACCGCGGAGAACCTCTATTGGGCGATATCGCGGCGCATTCAGAAGCAGGCGCGCGAGCTGGACTACTTTCCGGAGGAATTGGAAGGTATCGAAGCCATGCTCTCGGATACCTATTTCTGCAACTTCTCTCTGTTCCAAAGCATGCCGGACAGTTGGGCCATCAAACAGCTCTTCCCGATCATGCCGATTCACCGCCTGGAAGAGGAACCCACGCGCCACGCCGTGCTGGGCGATATTACTTGCGACTCTGACGGGAAAGTGGATGCCTTCATCGACCGCCGTGATGTGAAGCGGACGCTCGCGCTGCATCCGTTCGATGGCGGCAATTACTACCTGGGAGCGTTCCTGCTGGGGGCGTACCAGGAGATCCTGGGCGACCTCCACAACCTGTTCGGCGACACCAATGCGGTTCACGTGCGTCTTAGCCCCACCGGCGAGGTGCTTCTCGATTCGGTGATCAAGGGCGATACCGTGCGCGAAGTGCTGAACTACGTGCAATTCTCATCGGACTCGCTGGTGACGAAGCTGCGGAGAGACGTGGAAGCCGCGCTACGCGAATCCCGCCTGACGTATGAGGAGAGCGGTGCGCTGCTGAAGTTCTTCGAAGAAGGGCTGCACGGATACACATACTTGGAAGAAGTGCACGAGCAATAGGTTCGGCCACTCACACCAGGCACCGATCTAAGGCCGGCCTTCGCTCGATGGCGGCACTATCCCCTTGACCCGAAGGAACGCGCCGATGATGCCATACATCTCGTTATCGTGTGAGATATTCCAGTTCAGCAGCCCGAGCTTGCTCATATCCCAAACGAACCACTTGACCTGGGCCGCGCCAGCCGCATCGGTCATCGATGCATACACCGGGTCGCAATAATCGAACGATGCCTTAAGCGCCGCCACCAGGTCGGCCTTGGATGTTTTGGAACGTGCATTCGCGGTGACCTTCTCGCCTTTCACTCCCGCGCACATCATCAACCCGGCATCGGCGACGTGGGCGATCATTTCTCCGAACGTGCGCACTTGCGGTGTGGTTCGGAACGAATAATTCTCCTCCGGCATCTTGTCCGCCGCTTTTAGGAGGCTGCCCTTGATGAGTGCGTACGTCTGGCGGGCGTCGTTGCTGAAAGGATTGTTTTGGGCGTTGAGGGTAATCACGTTGAAAAGCGCCGCGATGAGTGTGATGGTCAAAACACGATGCACGTAGGTCCTCCTTATGATCGCTCGATCTCAGTCAATTATAGTCGCGTCCCTACAGCGGCGGTTGGGCTCAACGCCGATACTTCGGATGCTTTCGGAGAGCCCTGGTGATCGTCTTCCAGCGCTTTTTCTCGGCAATCCTTGCGTGCGTGTCTTGCTGAAGGGACTGATGCCGCACTTCGCTTTGTAACTTCTGATAGCTGCGCCAGCGTGAGAGGTCGATCTCGCCGCTCTCGATTCCTTGACGGACCCCGCACCCGGGCTCATTGAGGTGCGAGCAGTCGGCAAACCTGCACCGGTGCGCGAACTTCGAGATATCCTCGAAGGCATCGTCCAGCGCTTCCTCGCTTGCCCAGAGCTGCAGTTCGCGCAGCCCCGGACTGTCGATAACTGCGCCGCCCCCTGGCATTGCCATGAGCATCCGGCTGGTGGTTGTGTGCCGGCCGCGTGAATCTGAGGACCGGACCGCTCCGGTCGCCAACAGTGGCTCGCCGAGGAGTCCATTCGCGATGGTAGATTTACCAGCGCCCGATGATCCTAGGAGCGCGATCGTGTGGCCCCGAACCAGAGCGGCCAACGGCTCGACGCTCTCATGGGCGCTCAGGACGATCACGCGAGTGTCGCCCGATACTCCAGTTACGGCTTCGACCGCTTCACGAAGCGAGGTGCAGATATCGGCCTTGTTCAGAACTATGACTGGCTCCGCCCCACTCTCGTGCGCCAGAACAAGATAGCGCTCAAGTCGCCGCAATTTGAAATCGCCATCCAGCCCACAGACGACCACCGCCAAATCGAGGTTGGCGGCGATCACCTGCTCGGTCACCGCCCTGCCCGCGGCGCGTCGCGAAAACCGTGTGCGCCTCGGAAGCAAGGCCTCAATCAAGGCTACAGTCGAATCAATATGCCGAACCGCGACCCAATCACCTACGGTTGGCAGAACGTTATCCCGCCGCAGCCGGCCGGCCGGCACAGCCTCACACTCGGCACTCTCTAAGAGGACCCGATACTGCTCGTGGGAGGCAAATGAAACACGCCCAAGTTCTGTTCCGGCAATACCCTGAGACCGGAAGAGTTCGCGGACACGTGCGTCCGCTCCAATTTGCTCCAGAAACATTTGGTTCGCTCCAATCAGACACACTTCACCCGCAGATTCAGTGGAGTTGTCTTCGAAGGCGCAACTCGCGCGCCTTTAGCGAACAGTCATAGGCAGGCTCCCTATCGTTATAACATGCGCGCCGGCCTGCGGCCGGAGTTCCTGCCGGCTGATATATACTGACCGAGGACCGGGAGACCGCATGCAACGAATGATCCTTGGCATTATTACTGGCCTGCTTACTGTCTCATTCGCGGGCGGCCAGACCAGGCCGGAACCGAAGCCCCTGATGTCCGAGGAGGCATTCAAGAACGTCAAGGTGCTCAAAGGGATTCCCGTGAGCCAGTTCATGGCCACCATGGGTTTCTTCTCCGCCTCGTTGGGCGAAAACTGCACACACTGCCACGTGGAGGAGAGCGGCGGCAACTGGGCCAAGTACGCCGACGATAACGCGAATAAGGAAACCGCGCGCCGCATGATCGGCATGATGGCAGCCATCAACAAGAGCTATTTCGGCGGACGGCGCGTGCTGACCTGCTACTCCTGCCACCGCGGTTTGGATCGGCCTAAGGTCATCCCGAATCTGGTTGAGTTGTACGGCCCTCCGCTTCCGCAGGAGGCGGATGAGATTACCGAGCAGGCCCCCAAGCAGCCATCGGCCGATCAGGTTTTGGACAAGTTTATCCAGGCGCTGGGCGGCGCACAGAAATTGGCCGGCCTCACGAGCTTTGTCGCCAAGGGGACCAGCCAGGCATATGGCGAAACGGATAAGTACCCTGCCGAACTGTTTGCCAAAGCTCCCGGGCAGCGCACTCTAATTGTCCACACGCCCAACGGCGACAGCACCACGACCTACGATGGCCGCAACGGTTGGACCGCGGCGCCACCCACGGATCGGCCGGTACCGCTGCTCGCGCTAAGCGGTGATGATCTGGACGGCGCCAAGCTGGACGCGGAATTGTGTTTCCCCACGCGGCTGAAGCAAGTCCTCACGGAATGGCGGGTCGGCCCTCCGGATAAGATTGACAACCGCGCGGTCGTGGTCGTCCAAGGAAGAAGTGCCACGCGGAGCCCGGTGCGGCTATTCTTTGACAAGGAGTCAGGCCTCCTCGTGCGCCTGGTGCGTTACACCGACTCGCCAGTCGGATTGAATCCCACTCAGATCGACTACGCCGATTATCGCGAAGTGGCAGGCGTCAAGATGCCGTTTCGCTGGACGGTGACGTGGTTAGATGGGCGTTCGAGTATTGAGTTGACGGAAGTGCAGCCGAATGTGCCGCTCGATGCGGCCAAATTTGCCAGGCCGGCTGCACCCGCGGCGCGCTAAGTTCGGAACAGCCCGGCGGTATCCTCGGTCACGGTGATGGTCATGTTCTTCAACACGAAGTCAGTGTAATACGAAGTTCGTGGATGACTCCTTCGCGGTTCTGGTTCGGTGGCGTCATCCGCTCCGCTTCAGCACAGGGATGTGGGCCTGCCGTATAATCGATTAGGGAACTCCCCCAAACGAGGAACCCTATCGGTGTCGACATTAGAGGTCTCCCCGCTTGCGCCTTCTTCCGGCGCATCCGGCCAGCCTAAAACCAACGATTTCAGTATTCAAGTCGGAACAGTGAACGGATCGGGAAGCCAGACCGCCAACACCGTTCTTCTGCGGACGATCTTTCAAATGGGCATTCCAGTGTCGGGGAAGAACATGTTTCCCTCGAATATCGCCGGGCTGCCCACGTGGTTCACCATTCGCGCCAGCCAGCAAGGTTATATCGGCCGCCGCAAGGAAATCGATTTCCTGGTGGCCATGAACCCGGAAACGGCGCGCGAAGATGTGATGAACCTGCAGCCGGGCGCCGCCGTGGTCTACGACGAGCCGCTGCAATTGCGCGCGCTGCGCGATGATCTGCACTTCTACCCTGTGCCGTTCGACAAGCTGGTGGCGCCGGTTTGTCCTGACGCCAAGTTGCGCAAGCTGGTGCGCAACATGATCTATGACGGCGTGGTGGCCTGGCTGCTCTCGCTGGAAATGGCGGAAGTACGTAACGCGTTGGTCAAGCAATTTGGCAAACGGAAGGCCAAGGCTGCCGAGCTGAATTGGGGAGCTGCCCAGGCGGGCTACGATTGGGCCGCGCAGACCCTCACCAAAACCGATCCGTATCGCGCGGAGCGGATGAATGCGACCACTGGTAAAGTGATCATCGACGGCAACGCAGCCTGCGCCCTGGGAGCGATGTTCGCCGGAGTGACCGTGGTGACCTGGTATCCCATCACGCCCTCGTCGTCGCTGGTGGAATCGCTGATTGGTTACGCAAAGCGGTACCGGCACGACCCGGAAACGGGGAAAGCCACCTATGCCATTGTGCAGGCCGAAGACGAACTGGCTTCGATCGGCATGGCGCTCAGCGCAGGATGGGCGGGCGCGCGCTCGATGACGGCCACGGCCGGCCCAGGCATTTCGCTCATGTCCGAGTTCATTGGTTTGGGCTACTACGCCGAGCTGCCGGTGGTGATTTTCGATATCGAGCGCGTGGGTCCCTCCACGGGGCTGCCGACGCGCACCGCGCAGGGCGACATCCTGACTAACGCGATCCTATCGCACGGTGACACGCGGCATCCGATGTTCTTCCCGTGCTCACCGGAAGAATGTTTTTCCATGAGCATGGAAGCCTTCGAGTTCGCGGAGCAGTTCCAGACTCCTGTGTTCGTGATGAGCGACCTCGACCTGGGGATGAATTCCTGGATGGCGGATCCGTTCCCGTATCCCGAAAAACCGATCCGGCGCGGGAAGGTGCTGAGCGCCGAAGATCTCGAGAAGCTTGGCAGCTTCGCCCGCTACAAAGACGTAGACGGCGACGGCATCGGCTACCGCACATTGCCCGGAACTAAACACCAGGCCGCCGCGTACTTCACGCGCGGTAGCGGGCACAACGAGAAGGCGCAATACACCGAGCGGGAAGACGATTACATCCACAACATGGAGCGCCTCGCGCACAAGTTCGAGACCATGCGCAGCCATGTTCCCGCGCCCTTGGTGCGGATCAACGACCGAGCCAAGATCGGCTTCGTCGCGGTGGGTACCTCCGACTATGCCGTGCGCGAAAGCTGCGATCAACTGCGGCAGGAATACGATATCGAAACCAGCTACATGCGGCTGCGGGCGTATCCGTTTACGCCGGAGCTCAAGGACTTTATCCAGCGGCATGAGCGGATCTACGTGGTGGAGCAGAACCGCGACGCCCAATTGCTGTCGCTGATGCGACTGGAGTATGAGCCGGAACTGATCGCCAAGCTGCGCAGTGTGCGCTATTTCGGCGGGATGCCGCTAGATGCGCGCACCGTCACCGATGAAGTGGTCAGACAGGAGAGGAAATGAGCACGACGATCACGCCCGCGTCGAAGAAAGTAAACCGGATCGGGCTGGAAGTACTGAATTACAAGGGAAGCAAGACCACTTTGTGCGCGGGCTGCGGCCACAACGCGATTTCCGAGCGCATTGTCGAATGTTTCTACGAGCTGGGGATCGAGCCGTGGAGCGTGGCCAAGTTCTCCGGAATCGGTTGCTCCTCCAAGTCGCCGGCCTATTTCTTGGGCCAGTCTCACGGATTTAACAGCGTCCACGGACGCATGCCGGCCGTGGCCACTGGGGCCATGCTCGCCAATCGTACCCTGTTGGGCCTGGGAGTCACGGGCGATGGCGATACGGCCTCCATCGGGCTGGGCCAGTTTATGCACATGGTGCGGCGCAACGTACCGCTGATTTATGTGATCGAGAACAACGGCGTGTATGGATTGACCAAGGGGCAGTTCTCGGCGACCGCGGACGTCGGATCGACGCTCAAAACGGGGGCTCCCAATCAGTTGCCGCCATTCGACTGCTGCGCGCTCGCGCTGCAATGGGGCGCCACGTTTGTGGCCCGCTCCTTCAGCGGGGACAAGAAACAGCTACAGAGCCTGTTGAAAGCGGCCATCGCCCACAACGGGCTGACTGTGATCGACGTCATTTCGCCATGTGTGACCTTCAACGACCACGATGGCTCCACCAAGAGCTACTCGTATGTGAAGGACCACGAAGAAGCCCTGCACGAGCTCGATTTTGTGCCGTTCTTTGAGGACATCTCGGTGGAAATCAAGGAGGGCGAGGTGCGGGATGTTGCCTTGCACGACGGTTCCCACCTGAAGATCCGTAAGCTGGCTCGTGAATACGATCCCACTGACCGCATGGCAGCTCTGAATGCTCTGGAACAGGCCGAGGCCAAGGGCGAAGTGCTGACCGGTGTGCTTTATGTCAATACCACCAGGCCCAACTTCATAGACGTACTGAACCTGGTGGATCAGCCGTTAGCCACGCTTCCGGAAAGCGTAGTCCGTCCTACACGTGCTGCCCTGAACGAGATTATGGAAGAACTCCGGTAACGGGTCGTCCATTTCTGATGGGTTTTCCTACGGCTTCCGGTTGATTTGACTGCAACCAAATGTTAACATCAACACGGTCTGTCATCCTCCGAGACAGATTGCAGTAGACTTCCAGCCCCGCGCTTCTTAGCGTGGGGCTTTTTTTCTGGCCGCTAATTCCGCTGGTGAGCGCGCGTCTCAGTGTTTAGGGGCCACGCCGGGTCCCGCCGCTGGACTGAGCCGATGGATTGATAGGATGGAAGCGCAAGTGGCAGCCCCCATGGAACCGGCCCCATCACCTGTGGCGGAGCTGGAACGGATCTTTCGTGAGCATCACGCCTCGGTGTTCCGCGCCGCCTACCGCGTCACAGGCAATGCCCAGGATGCCGAGGATGTGCTACAAACCGTGTTCTTGCGGATGGTCAAGCGCGACCCGGGCGCCCAACCGGTGGACAATATGCCGAGCTTTCTCCACAAGGCCGCTGTGAACGCGGCTCTCGATCTGCTGCGCGAGCGCCAGCACGTACGCCAGGTGCCTCTGGATGAGTGGGAACCGGTGCTGGCGGAATCGGCGCACAGGCGGCCCGATCGCGTGCAGAGCTCCGGCGAGATTCGCGAGTGGTTGCGAGGCGCCTTGGCCCGTTTGAATCCGCGGATCGCGCAGATGTTCGCATTGCGGTTTTTCGAGGGCAAGGACAATCCCGAAATCGCGCGCCTGCTGGATACCACGCCCGGGACGGTAGCGGTCACGTTGTCGCGCACGCGAGACCGGCTGGAGAAGGAATATCGTGCGTATGTGGGAGGCGTGGCGTGAATCCTGACAACCCCCAATTCGACCTCGCCCTGGAGCAGGCCGCTACGGAAATTCGCGACGAAGAGATTTCTGACGCGGTGGTGGAAGCAGCCGCCCAGCGAGTTTGGACGCGGCTGTCCCAAACGGCTTCGACGCCGCACGAACGCATTCGCAGCTGCGCCGATTTCCAGGCGCTGCTGACGGATTTCCGCGCGGGCCGCTTGCCCGAATCGCGCGCCATGCTGGTGCAGGATCACCTGCACGAATGCGTAACTTGCCGCAACGTGGCGGAAGGCAAGGTGGTACCAATACCGGTGATAGCGCCGCCGCGCGCCTATCACGCCGCGCGGTGGGCCGTGGCGGCGGGAGTCATGGCGGCAGGCGGCCTGGTGGTTTGGCTCTCGATCGCCCAATTCGGACACGGCTCCGGACGCGCCATTGTCCAATCTGTGAATGGGACCCTCTTCGAGGTGTCGCCGGCAGGTCTCCGCGTGATGGCCGCGGGAGAAGTTCTGCGCGACGGCGTCCAAATCCGGACTGCGCGCGCTTCCGACGCGACGGTTGCACTGGGCGACGGCTCGCTGGTGGAACTACGGGAGCGTTCGGATTTTTCAGCAGCGCAAACCGGAGGCGATGTCACGGTTCACCTGGACCATGGCAGCATCATCGTGCAAGCGGCCAAGCGGCGTTCGGGCCACCTTTACGTCGCCACGGCCGATTGCCGCGTAGCGGTTACCGGCACGGTTTTCAGTGTCAGCAGCGGCATTCCCGGCTCGCGTATTTCCGTCATGGAGGGTGAAGTACACCTCACGCACGACAATCAGGAAAGAGTGCTGCTTCCTGGACAACAGGCCTCCACCAGCGATCGTCTGGAAAAGGTATCGGTCCGGCAGGATATGTCGTGGAGCCGCAACGCGGGGTTGCAACGTCAACTGGCGCTCTTGCGCGCGGGCCTCGATCAAGTGAAGATGCCAGAGGTGCGATACTCCAGCCGCCTGGTGGGGCTGTTGCCTGCCTCGACGGTTTTCTTTGCGAGCGTTCCTAACCTGGCGCAGTATCTGCGCGATGCCGAGGGCGTGTTCCGCAAGCAAGCGGCCGACAGCCCGGAATTACGCGCGTGGCTTTCCGGACCGGGATCGGGCACGCAGGCAGTGCTCGGAACGCTGCGAGCGGCCAACGAGTATTTGGGCGACGAAATCGTCATCTTCGGCACTCCGGAGACGGCTGGCCCGGTGTTTCTGGCGGAAGTAAAGCGCGAGGGCTTCCCCGAATTCCTGAAGAAGTCAGGCGCACCACTGTCAGTGGAAACCCGTTCGGGCATGGTGCTGTTCAGCCCGCGGAGTCAGGCGCTCGCCACCGTTCTCGATTCCGGTTTCCAGAAGACTCCGTTCTATGCGCGCATCGTAGAGGCCTATGGTCAGGGCGCAGGCCTTTTGCTCTGCGCCGACCTGTCGCATATGGGTTCGCATCCGGGGCCAGAAGGTGTTCGCTACTTGATTGCGGAACAAAAGGAAATCGACCACCACATGGAAACGCGCGCGGCCGTTACGTTCGACGGAACTCGGACGGGTGTAGCGGCGTGGCTCGCGCCGCCATCGCCCATGGGCGCGCTGGACTACGTTTCAGACAAGGCCACTTTCGTGGCCGCGTTTGCCGTCGCCAGCCCGGCGGCCACCCTGGATCACCAGCCGGAAGTCACGCTCCCGCAGCCCGGGTTCGATCTTCTGAAGGAAACGGCGTCCACGCTTGGTGGGGAGTTTGCTCTGGCCCTAGATGGCCAGCCCTTCCCAGTGCCTTCGTGGAAACTGGTTGCTGAGGTTTACGATTCTGCCCGATTCCAAATGGCGCTGGGCAAATTTGTAGCCGAGTATAGCCGCGATGCGGTAGCTCACGGCCGAAAGCCGCCTGTCACCGGACAGGAGACCATCGATGGCCGCACTTATTACATGCTGGCCGGAGCGGACACCGGCCCGCTTACGGAGGCGCATTACACCTTTGCCAGCGGGTACCTGATTGCGGCCCCCACACGCGCGCTGCTGGTCCGGGCGCTGGAAACCAAGGCCAATGGCACCGGAATCGTGCGCTCCCCGGTGTTCGCACGCATGCTGCCGCGCGATCCGCACACCGACTTCTCGGCGGTGGTATACCAGAACCTCGGCGCCACGCTGGCGCCGTTTGCAGGCCTGCTCCCTCCCCAGGCGGGCCATGCTCTCGGGAATCTTCAGCCGTCTCTCATCGCGGCCTATGCCGATTCCGACCACATTGCGCTGGCCACCACCGGCGACCTGCTGGGCATGAAGCTCAACACGTTCCTGAGCGGTAACGTCGCCGGCATTGCGGGCAACGCTTTGCCGTGGGCGCAAGTGATGGGAACAAACCGGGACAAAGTTCCGTCTCGATAGAATGTGGGGGGCGGCCCTGCGAGGTCTCGCTACGCCCCTTTGGCTAGCGCGCCTGACGTATGACGGATCCGGTGATCGAACTCGACGGCCTGGAAGTCTGCTTCGGCGGGCGGCCCATTCTTAAGAAGCTGAAGGCTTCCCTCACGGGCCGGTCGATCGGCTTATTGGGGCCCAATGGGGCCGGCAAATCCACCCTGCTGAATACGCTGCTCGGGTTTCACCAGCCCGCCGCGGGTACCGCGCGGGTTCTGGGCCACGACATCCGCACTGACGCGCGCCAGGTGCGCGGGCTCATCGGCTACATGCCGGAAAACGACGCGTTTATTGCCTCCATGAGCGGCGTCCGTTTTGTGCGGCTCATGGCGGAGCTGTCCGGCTTGCCGCCGGAGCAGGCGCTCGAACGTGCGCATGAGGCATTTTTCTATGTCGGGTTGGGCGAGGTCCGCTATCGCGCGCTCGGTACCTACTCGCTGGGCATGAAGCAGGCGGCCAAATTGGCACAGGCCATCGCGCACGGGCCGAAGCTCCTGTTTCTGGACGAGCCGACTAACGGCCTGGACCCGCCGGCGCGCGCGCGGATGATCCAACTCATCCAGGAAATCCGCGAACGCGGCGACCTTTCCTTGATCCTCTCTTCTCACCTGCTGCGCGACGTGGAGGAGTGCTGCGACCAGGTGCTCATTTTGAAAGACGGCAACATCGCAGCCTATTGCAACCTGGAAGAGGAGCGCCGCGCCAATCGCCGCTTCCTGGAACTGGAGACGCGCAGCGATGGGGTGCCCTCCGGATGCTTCCTCGAAGCCCTGGAAAAGCTCGGCTGTGAGATCGCGCAAGGCGCGCTAGGCCGCGTTAAGCTGGTGCTGCCCGAGGGGCTGGAGGTCCGGCGGCTGTACGCCGTGGCCGCCGAGCAGAACGTGCAGATCCGGCGTCTGAACCGCAAACGCGATTCGCTCGAGGACATCTTCCTCAAAGCCATGGAGACTGGCAATGGCCGTTTATAAGAAGACCTACCGGCCGTACGAAGGCACCCTCACGGCTTCCGGGAAGCGCTTCCTGGTGATTCCGCGCTACGCCTTTGAAGACCTGCACCGCTCGCGATTCCTCAACATCTTTTATCTAGCGAGTTTTCTCTATCCGCTGATCGCCGCGATTATCATCTATGTCGAGCACAACGTGGATGCTCTTAAGCTACTCAACGCGCAAAATGCCGCACGCCTGATCACTATCGACGAAAGCTTTTTCATGTCGTTCCTGGGGTGGCAGAGCATGCTGGCTCTGTTCCTGGCCGCCTTCATCGGCCCGGGGCAAGTGTCGCCCGACCTCGCCAACAATGCGCTATCCCTTTACCTGGCGCGCCCCTTCTCGCGAGCCGAGTATATCCTGGGCAAGCTATCCGTGCTCTGGATCTTGATGTCGCTGATGACCTGGGTGCCGGGGCTCCTTCTGTTCTGCCTGGAAGGATATCTGGAGGGGGCCGGATGGATGGCGAAACACTCTTCCATCGCGGCGGGCCTGTTCCTGGGCGCGTGGGTATGGATCCTGGTGCTGTCGCTGCTGGCGCTGGCTCTTTCGGCGTGGGTAAAGTGGAAGCCCGCGGCGGGCGCCCTGATGTTTGGAGTGTTCTTCGTCGCGTCGGGATTCGGCGGGGCCATTAACCAGGTGGAAGGCACGAGCTGGGGATCGCTGCTCAGCATCAACACGCTGGTCGGCACCATCTGGGTGAATCTGTTTACCGGTGGCGACCAGGAAAGCAACGGCGGTGCTTTCTTTCGACTGCCTCCTGGCGACCATCTTCCGGCCTGGTGCTGCTGGCTGATGTTGGGTGTGATGTGTGCGGTGTTTCTGTCGATGTTGAGGCGAAAGATTCGAGGGGCGGAGGTGGCGCGATGAGCGAAACCCTGGTCACCTTCTCCGATGTCTCTCGCTTCTACGGCGAAGTACTCGGCATCAACCGTGTGAACCTCTCCATCCCGCCTGGCATCACCAGCCTGGTCGGGCCAAACGGTTCGGGCAAAACCACGCTCATGAACCTGATGGCCGGCCTGCTCCACCCCACCAAAGGTGAGATTCGCGTTCTCGGCATTTCACCCGATCACCCCGAGGAACTCTGCCGCCTGGTCGGCTACTGCGCCCAATTCGACACCTTTCCCAAGGGTCTCACCGGTTACCAATTCGTGTATTGGTTTTTGAGGATTCGCGGCATGAGCGACGCCGAATGCGAACGGCGCACCTGGGCTGCGTTGCAAACGGTTAACATGGCCGATTCCGCGCACCGCACCGTGGCCGCCTACAGCAAGGGCATGCGGCAACGCGTCAAACTTGCCCAAGCCATCGCGCACGACCCCCAGGTGATCGTGCTTGACGAGCCCTTGAATGGGCTCGATCCCATGGCTCGCGCGGAAACCATCGCGCTCTTTCGCGATTGGGGAGCGCAGGGCCGCCACGTGATCGTCTCCAGCCACATCCTGCACGAGGTTGACCGCATCTCCGACCAGGTGATCCTGCTAAGCCATGGGTACGTGGTCGCGGAGGGCCAGATTCAGGGCGTGCGGAGCGAAGTGAAGGACCAGCCCATGCAGATCCTCATCCGCTGCGACCAGCCCAACCGCCTTGCGTCGCAACTGTTCCAGCAGGATCACGTGGTGGAAGCCAAGATTCACGCCGATGGCAAAGGTGTTTTGCTCCGGACACGCGATGCGGACAGCTTCTACTTGCTGCTGAACCGCGTGATTCTCGAATCCGGCCTGGAGGTGGAATCCGTCGCTCCGGCCGACGACGACGTGAACTCCGTCTATCAGTATCTGATCGGCGGCGAAGGAGGAACGGTATGAACCAGGCGTTGCGGCAGGTGGCGGCCGTGATCCGTCTCGAATTGAAAAAAACGTTCTTCTCGCGGCGCGGCTGGTGGGTATATTTGTTGGCGCTGGCGCCCGTGGGCCTGACGCTGATGCACACACTGATCCTGTTGCGCCTCGGTTCCACCGGCCGCCGAGGCCATCCCCTTTCCGGGGATACCGAAGGCTTCGCCATCATGTTCCAGTTGTATTTCTTGCGGCTCGCGATTTTCTTCGGCTGTGTGGGAATCTTCTCGAACCTGTTCCGTGGAGAAATGCTGGAGAAGACGCTGCATTACTATTTCCTGACACCCATGCGCCGCGAATTGCTGGTGATCGGAAAATATCTCTCTGGCCTGATGGTCACCTTGGTTCTGTTTCTGGTCAGTGTGACGGCGTCCTTCTATCTGATGGGCCGCCACCAGGGCGCAGCGTGGTCGGATTTCTTGACTCATGGCCCGGGACTGGCGCAGATGGGCTCGTACGCGCTGGTTACCGCTCTAGGGTGCGTGGGTTACGGCGCAATCTTTCTGGCCGCTGGTTTATTCATCCGCAACCCCATGATTCCTGCGGCAGCGATGATGGTTTGGGAGAACCTGAACCCGTTCCTGCCCGGCTTCCTGCAGAAAATCAGTGTGATCTTCTACCTGAAGAGTCTCTGCCCGGTATCGGTTTCGGTCCCCGGGCCGTTTTCCGTACTCGTGGTGGAACCCGATCCGCCGCCCGCCTGGCTCGCGGTGCCGGGCCTCGCGGTCGTCGCCTTGGCGGTCCTGACTTATGCGGCGATCTCTGCCCGGCGGGCGGAGATCAGCTACGGGGAATAACGGCCAGCACCCATGTTCCTTTCCTGCGGACTTCTCTCATTTGCGGCAGCACCGCCTTTACCAGTTCGACCTCGTGAGCCTCGAACCCGCTGGCGAGTAGCACACCGCCGCGGCGCAGCGACCGTATCAAGTCTGGAGCGAGCTGGATGATGGATTCGGGGCTGATATTGGCGAGGACCACTTCGGCCACGTCGGAGCGGACCGCGCCGGCGGAGCCGGTGAAACTTCGATGGCAGCGCGCACGGGCGATGCCCACGGCCACTGGATCGACGTCGCAGGCAAACACCTTTCCCGCACCGAGCAAGCCAGCCGCCTCGGCCAGAATACCGGAGCCCGTGCCCACATCGAGTACGGTCATACCCGGCTTGAGAAAGTCTTCCAGGGCTTCCAGACACAGTTGCGTGGTTTCGTGAACGCCGGTGCCGAACGCCATGCCGGGGTTGACGATGATCCGAAAACGGCCCGGCGGTGCGGCATCGTCACGCCACTCAGGCACAAGGAAAAAGCGGTTGCCCACGTTCATCGGTTCAAGCAAGGACTGCGAGGCTTCGACCCAGTTGCGCTGCTCCTCGGTGCGCGCAGTGGCGTCGGAATAACGGGTCAGAAGAGCCGCGCGGTCGGCCGTGTCTTCGAAGAATGCGCGCAGGCGGCCGTCAGACAGCTCCGAAATGCCCGCACACCCCTGATCCCACAACTCGGCAATCAGCAAGTCGTGGTGCTCTTCGTCACAGGCGATTTCGAACGAGAACATGGATGCGAGGGTATTCTCGCACAGGTCGGCACACCTGTTCATAAGCGTTAAGTGTTGCCGCGTGGGATAATTAGGCACACGGGTTGGCCATGTCTGTCCCGAAACGGTCGCGAGAGCTTATTTTACTGGTCGGTCTGGCGACGCTTCTGACACCGGCCTTCGGCCAGCGCGGTGGCTCGACGGGTTCGCCTCCTTCCGGCGGTGGCACCACTACAGGCGGTGGTGGCACTACCCAGCCGGGTGCCGGACAGCCCAATTCGCGCAGTACGCAACCTCCAGCCTCCACGCAGGGGCCAAACCAGCCTGTCTTCCTCTCGGGCCGCGTCATGCTGGAAGACGGCGCACCACCACCGGAACCGATTGCGATTCAACTGGTATGTGGGGGGAGTCCGTACACCGAAGGCTACACCAACCGGCAGGGCGATTTTTCCATCACGCTGGGCGCGAGCCCCGCCACAGCACAGCAGGATGCCAGCAGCAACGGATTTCCCGACACCACAAGTGGAAGCCCTGGCACGTTAAACGGCAACAACAATACCTTTAGCACTACGCCAGGACTGAGCGACCGCCCGTGGGCGTATTGCGATATTCGTGCTCAGCTGGCGGGATATCAGTCGCAGAGCGTCAGCCTGATGAACCGCCGTGCCATGGACGATCCGAACGTCGGCACCATCCTACTGCACCGTATTGGTCAGTCCGAAGGGACCATGGTCAGCGCTACCACGCTGGCCGCCCCAAAGAGTGCGCGCAAGGCTTACGAAAAGGCTTTGGAGCTGGTCAAGAAGAAAAAGTTCGACGATGCCCAGGCGAGCCTTACCAAAGCCGTGGAAGAATATCCGCGCTACGCTGCCGCCTGGTCCGAATTGGGCATGCTGGAAGCGTCCAAAGGCGACACCGCGACTGCGCAACACGCATTCGACCAGGCCATCCAGGCTGATCCGAAATACGTCCCGCCTTACGTGGAGATGTCTTTGATGGAACTGCGGGCGCACCAATGGCAGGCAGTGTCCGAGACCAGCGAAAAGGCCTTGAGACTGGACCCGTTCAATTACCCGCAGGCCTACTTCTTCAACGCCATGGCCCACTACAACCTTCAGCAGATGGATGCGGCCGAGGAAAGCGCGCGCCGCGCCCAGAAGCTGGACACGCGCCATCAGATTCCAGAGGTATCGCATCTGATTAGCGTGATCCTGGCGGCCCGGCACGACTATCAGGGCGCCGCCGTTGAGATGCGCGATTATCTGAAGTTCGCTCCCCAAGCTGAAGATGCCGCTGACGCCCGTTCGCAATTGGAGCGGTTCGAGAAGCTGATTGCGGCTAACCCATCGAAACCCGCACAGTGACGCCCGTCGCATTCGAGCGCCTGATCCCATTCGCCTGGAAGCCCGCCGCCAAAGCGATTTACTACAGACTATTTCGATTAAACCTGCGCACACGATGTTGGTTTGCGGACCGTTTTCGCACACCGCGGTTGAAAGTCCCCGTACCGCCCGCAATGCTGCGCTTCCGGGTAAGTGAGTCCATCCCTGTGGAGGAATTTCTGCGCGTCGGTGAGGCTTGGGCGAATCTGATCCGACTGCACTCCGAAGACATGGGCCAGGATCGGGGAAACGCGCGCCGGGTTCTGGATTTTGGATGTGGCTGCGGGCGCACGGCGCGGTGGCTTCTCGGCGACAGGAATACAGAATTCCATGGCGTGGATGTCGACCAGGAGGCGGTTGCCTGGTGCCAGCAGCACCTGACGCCGGATCGCTTCGCGGTCACCGGGCCGGCACCGCCGCTACTTTACCCGGATGAGCACTTCGATGTTATTTACTGCCTGTCTGTGTTCACACACTTGAACGAGGTAATGCAGGACGCGTGGTTGCAGGAACTGCGGAGGATCTTGAGGCCAGGCGGAGTGCTTCTGCTGACGGTTCACGGCATAAACGCCGCCAAGGGAATGGACGCGGAGGGCCAGAGAATCCTTCAGGCGAGCGGATTTCTGCACAGGCGCTCGCCGAAGCTCAGCGGCCTTCTTCCGGATTGGTACCAAACCACCTGGCACTCCGAAGAGTACATCGTGGGACGACTGTCCGCAGGCTTCAGCGACGTCCGATACCGTACGATTCCGGACAGCGTGCAGGACATCGTTCTGGCTAAGCGACCGTGAGCGGGCGGCCCGTCAACCTTGCTGTAGTTGAATTGCTGTAGTTGAAATCCGCATTGTGGCGTCTTAGGTATGGGAGATGCGCATATCGGGAAAGATTCAATTACTGCCTTCTGATTCCGAGCGGCGCTGTTGCTTACGTCTCTCCCGAATTTGAATCCCCCTTCGGTTTTTATAACGGCAAATCGTGACATCCAGAACAGTTCGCGCCCCCTTCGGCGCGTGGTCGAACAAGGAACTTCTGGTTCGCTGGCTCCGGTCGGCCGCGATCGCCCCCCGGCGGGCCACCATCCGATGGCTGTCGCTGCTGATTTTTGCGACTGTTCTGTTTTATTGGCGCATCTTGCTGACCCGGCAGTTTTCACTGCTCACGGGCTCGGAGGACGTCACTCAGGCATATTCCTGGATGCGATTCTGGACAGCTGGTATCCGGCGCGGCCTCGTGCCCTTGTGGGACCCATACACGCTGGCGGGACATAGTTTCGTGGGAGAAATGCAAACAGCGGCTTTCTACCCGCTGCATTTTTTGCTAGCTCTTTTTCCCCCGAATCGGGACGGGGTCCTCTCGCCCTACCTGTATCACTGGTGGTTTGCGCTTGCGCATTTCCTGGGCGCCTGTTTCATGTTCGCCCTCGCCCGCGAATTAAGGCTGAGTCGGTTCGCTGCGTTCCTGGCCGGGATCTGTTTTTCATGCGGCGGATTTGTCGCTCGTGTGGCCTGGCCGCACATGTTAGAGAGCTCCATTTGGTTGCCACTCATTTTTCTATTCTTCCTGCGTGCACTCCACGCTTTCGACACCCGCCGCGCGGTCCTGAATTCCGCGATTGCGGGTCTCATGCTGGGTTTATCCATCCTGGCGGGAGGCATGCACGTAGTGATCATGCAAGCGCTGGCGATCGTCGCTGCCGGCGCATATCAG
>DASZIV010000002.1:0-6869 GCA_035948775.1 Bryobacteraceae bacterium | reverse complement strand
ATCGATGCCCTCATCGGTGATACGCGAACCTCTCTCCTGGTGGTGTTGGGCTCGGTTGCGCTGGTGTTGTTGATTGCGTGTGGCAATATCGCCAATCTATTGCTGGCGCGCATGCGCGAGCGGCAGCGCGAGATCGCCCTGCGCGCGGCTCTGGGCGCGGGGAAGCGGCGCATCGTGCGCCAGTTGCTGGCCGAGAGTATGGTCTTGAGCGTGTGCGGGGGAGTCGCCGGATGCGCCCTGGCTTTTTTCTGCACGCCGGTGATTCTTTCCTTGATCGGCGACAGTGTTCCGCGCGCCGCCGACGCAGGCGTCGATGTGCGCGTGCTCGCATTCGCGATCGCGTTGTCATTCCTGGCTGGAATCATCTTCGGTGTTGTGCCCGCGATCGCCGGTTCGCGAACGGATCTGGTCTCAACCTTGAAGGAAGGCGGCAGAAGTGAAGTCTTTGGGCGCGACTGGCTGCGCTCCTCGCTGATCGTCGGACAGGTGGCGCTGGGACTTGTGCTGACGGTCGGAGCCGGCCTGCTCATCACCAGCTTTTCGAGGCTGCTCCACACCGACAAAGGATTCAATCCCGATCACCTGACCACGTTGCGCTTCGAAACTCCGGACGCACAATACAAAGACACGCGCGCACAGTTCTATCGCGATTACTTCGAAAGACTCCGCGCGCTTCCGGGCGTGCAGTCTGCCGCCGGCGTCATGGTTCTGCCCATGACAAACGACGGAATCGTGATCAGCTTCGAAGATCCCGAGCACCCCACTACCGAGGGTCAGCGCCCCAGCGCCGATCTCGCACCGATCACGCCCCAATATTTCAGCACGATGCAGATTCCCCTCCTCGAGGGCCGTGATTTTTCTGACCGCGACGATATGCAGGCCGAACAGGTGACTATCGTAAATCGCGCCTTCGCCGAAAGATTTTTCCCGGGCGAAGATGTGCTCGGTAAGAAGTTGAAGCCCGGTGCCGGCAACGGAACTCCGGGTGGACCACCGTGGCGAGAAATCGTCGGCGTGGTCGGGAATATCAGATTGGGAGCGACCGATCGCGAAGTGAGCCCGGCCATGTACTTGCCGTCCAGCCAACTGCCCCAATGGTGTTGCCTGTATTCCGTGGTGCGCACGTCGCTCGATCGAACCAGCGTTGGGGCCAGCGTTCAACACATCGTCGCGGCGATGGACAAGGACATTCCCGTCACCCAGGTTCGCACCATGAGTGAGCTGATGTTCACCCAGCTCTCGCAGCCGCGATTCGCAACCGTCCTGCTGAGCACGTTTGCCGGACTCGCCATGGCTCTCACTATTGTTGGGCTCTACGGCGTGATGACCTATTCGGTTTCGCGGCGCACCCGCGAGATTGGCGTGCGCATGGCCCTGGGAGCGCAGCGGCGCGCGGTGCTCGCCATGATATTGCGCGATGCGGCCGTCCTGCTGGGCGCTGGAATCGTGATTGGCGTCGTGGCCGCCCTGCTTTCTGCTTCCGTCTTGCGGGACATGTTGTACGGCGTCGGAGCGCGCAATCCCTTTCTGCTGATGCTGGTTTGCGCCGCAGTCGCGCTGGCGGGACTGGCCGCAGCCTATGTTCCCGCATTCCGCGCCGCGAAAGTCGATCCCATGGTCGCACTGAGATATGAGTGAGGAGTAAAGCCAGATGACAACGTTGTTCCAGGATCTTCGTTACGCACTCCGCCAGCTTCGCAGGAGTCCGGGATTCACGCTGGTTGCCGTGCTGACGTTGGCATTGGGCATCGGCGCCAACACGACGATCTTCAGCGTCATGAACGCAACCATCCTCAAGAAGCTGTCGTTCCCTGATCCCGACCGCCTGGTCCTGGTGTGGCAAACCTTCGGCAAGGGACCGGACAACTACAGCATTGTTTCGGCGCCCAACTACTGGGACTTCGAGCGGCAGAACCACGTCTTCGAAGGCATCGCCCTATTCGACTCCGCGGGCCGCGGCTATAACCTTTCGACGGGCGGAAGTAATGCTGAGCCGGAGCAGGTTTCCGGGCTGCGCGTTTCGGCAAATTTTTTCAGTGTGCTCCGGGTGCAGCCTTTCCTGGGGCGCACTTTTCTGCCGGAGGAAGAGATCCGTGGAAAAGATCATGAAGTGATTTTGAATTACGGGCTTTGGCAGCGCCGCTATGGCGCAGACCGTTCACTGGTCGGCAAGACCATCAAAGTCGATGGCGAGGACTTCACCGTGGTGGGCGTGATGCCGCGCGAGTTTCACTGGGAGTTCGAGAGCGGACACCGTCAACTCTGGGTCCCGGTTGGCTACACCGAGGGCGACAAGTATCGGAGCGCGCAGAGTTTTACTTCTTTTGCCCGGCTCAAGCCGGGCGTGACGGTTCGACAGGCGCGGGCCGAGATGGAAGGCATCGGCACCCGGCTCTCACAGCAATACCCAGCCGACGATGCCAACATGAGCGCGACCGTAATGCCGATGGGCGACTTCGGCCTCGAAAGTCTCCGCAGAATTGTGTGGGCGCTCTTCGGGGCGGTTGCTTTCGTGCTGCTGATCGCCTGCGTGAATATTGCCAATTTGCTGCTGGCGCGGGGCGCTACGCGTCAGAAGGAGTTCGCTCTCCGCCAGGCGCTCGGCGCCGCCGGATTCCGCATGGCGCGGCAACTGCTCACGGAAAGTTTGCTGCTTGCGCTGCTGGGCGGAGTCTGCGGTCTGGTGCTGGCGGTCTGGGGCACCAGCCTGTTGCCGGCCATGTTTCCCGAAGGCGGTCTGAACCTTCCCCTCCGCCAACTCGATGCTATTCCAGTCGATCGCTGGGTGCTCGGCTTCACGCTACTGGCTTCTTGCTTGACCGGAATTTTATTTGGCCTGGTGCCGGCCGTGAGCGCGTTGCGCGGCGATGTTTCTGAACCTTTGAAAGAAGGCGGCCGCGGTTCTACGGGAGGGCGCGGCAGCCGTTTACGCCACGCCCTGGTTGCCTCGGAAGTGGCTCTGGCGCTGGTTGTACTTGCCGGCGCCGGACTCATGATCCAAAGCATGTCGCGCCTGCTCGGCGTCGATCCCGGATTCAATCCCAGCAACGTGCTCACCATGCAGATGTCGCTGCCCCAGGAAGATCTCTACAACGGACCTCCCGGGCATCCGCGCTTTTGCCAGGATTTGGACGAGCGTGTGAGCGCGATTGCCGGGGTAACCGCCGTCGGCGCCGTGGGTCACTTACCGATGGAAGGAGATGCCGGCAGAAGTTTCGCCGTCGAAGGACAACCCGATCCCGGCCGCGGACACCGGCCCGGTGCCAGCTACAGCGTGGCCTGCCCCAACTATTTCAAAGCGCTCGGTGTGCCTGTGCTTGCAGGACGCGAATTCACGCATCAGGATACGGTGGCCGCCCCCGCCGTCGCGATCGTCAATCAAACCATGGCGCAAAAGTATTGGCCCAAAGAAAGTCCCGTGGGCAGGCGCATTCTAGAGGATGACTCCTGGCTCACCGTGGTGGGCGTGGTCGCCGATGTGCGGAACTGGGGTTTGGATAGTGGGAACCAGCCACAATTCTTCCGGCCTTACACTCAGGCTGCCTGGCCCGTCATGAGTGTCGTCGTGCGAACCGTGGCAGCTCCCATGTCGTACATGCCGGCGATCAAGAAGGCTCTGATCGAAGTTGAGCCGGACCGTCCGGTCTCCGATATCGAAACCATGCAGAACGTTGTGCAGGATTCGCTCGGGTCAAGACGTTTTCCCACTCTCTTGCTCTCCGCGTTCGCCTTGCTGGCGCTGGTCCTGGCGGCTGTGGGCATCGTCGGAGTAGTCAGCTATTCGGTGGCGCAACGTACTCATGAAGTCGGCATTCGCATGGCCCTAGGGGCACGCGCCGTCGACGTGCTGAAGCTGATGGTGAGCGGAACCATGACCTGGGTGGCAGTGGGAGTCGGAGTTGGCGTCGCGGGATCCCTCGGCCTCACTCGCCTGCTCGGGACGTTGCTCTATGACGTGAAACCGTCGAGCCCGATTGTGCTCGCTTCGGTTTCGTTCTTGCTCGCTTGCGTGGGCTTGGTTGCCAGCTACCTCCCGGCACGACGGGCGGCAAAAGTCGATCCCATGGTGGCCCTGCGCTACGAATAGGAGGCGAATCATGAATGGATTAGTCCAGGATTTCCGTTACGCAGTGCGCCAGTTCCGCAAGAGTCCCGGCTTCGCCGCCGTTGCGGTTTTCACGCTGGCGCTGGGGATCGGCTTCAACACCGCCATTTTCAGCGTGGTGAATGCCGTACTGCTTCGTCCGCTGGCGTTCGCCGACGCCGGCCGGCTGGTGCGGGTCTGGCATGTTCCACCCCCAAAGAGTTTTCCCGGCATGACCACGTTTTCCGTGTCCGCTGCGAATTACCTGGATTGGGAGCGCCAGAACCAGGTATTTGACCACATGGCAATCTATACCTACCACGGCTTTACCGTGACTGGCGGCGACAAGCCGGAACAACTGGCCGCCAGCGCGGTGTCCTCTGGCTTCTTCGCAACGTTGGGAGTTCAGCCCATGCTCGGCCGCGTCCTTTCACTGGACGAAGATCAGCCGGGGCGTTCCCACGTTGTGGTTCTCAGCCACCGTTTGTGGCAAGAGCACTTCGGCGCGAATCCTGACATTGTCGGCCGCGACATCCATCTGGATGGTCAACCTTATCTCGTGGCCGGCGTCATGCCGGCGAACTTCCTCTTTCCGGATTTCGCCCAGATGTGGACCCCGATGGCCTGGACTGACCAGGAACGCGCCGTGCGGGGAGAGCATCACTCCATCGTCATCGCGCGTCTCAAGCCCGGGGTTGACCTGAGGCAGGCGCAGGCCGAGATGAACACAATTTCTGACCGCCTGCAGCAACTGTATCCCGACGATGACAAGGGATGGGGCGCGGTGGTTGTGCCCTTGCATGACGATCTGGTCTCCGATGTGCGGCCAGCGCTCCTGGTTTTGCTGGGAGCCGTGGCTTTTGTTCTTCTTATCGCTTGTGTCAACGTCGCCAACCTGGCGCTGGCGAAGACTTTCAGTCGCCAGAAGGAGATCGCAATCCGAACCGCGCTGGGTGCAACTCCGGCCCGTGTGCTTCGCCAAATTCTCACGGAAACGGTGCTGCTCGCACTCTTGGGAGGAGCGCTCGGCCTGGCCTTTGCTCACTTTGCAGTCCGCCTGATTGTGGCCTTTCTGGCCGACAAGTTGCCGCACTCGACCGACGTTGGTTTGGATGCAAAGGTTCTGGCCTTCACCGCCGTCATTTCCATAATCACTGGCATTGTCGCGGGAGCCCTGCCGGCGTTGCGACTGACACGGCGTGACGTCAATCAAGCGCTCAAGCAGGGCCTGGGTCGAACGGACGCGGATTCAAGCGGACATCGCACCCGCAGCGCCCTGGTTGTGTCGGAGGTCGCTCTTTCACTCATGCTGCTGATCGGCGCGGGGCTGATGATTCGGAGTTTTCAGAAGCTCAGAAACGTGAATCCAGGGTTTGATTCTCGCGGCGTTTTGACCATGACCGCGATGGTCTCCCGCGCGAAGTTTTCCTCGCCGGCCCAACAGGTCAGTTTCTTCGACCGAGTGCTCGAGCGCGTGCGGTCGTTGCCGGGGGTTGAATCCGCCGGCGTTATTGACGACCTCCCTTTGAACGATGAAGGTTCGCATCAACCCATCGCCGTCGAGGGCCGAGCTGTCGTGCCCATGTCCGAGCAGCCCGAGGTCGACGTGCGCCTCAGCACTCCGGGTTACAGGAATGCGCTGCACATTCCACTCCTGCGTGGCCGCGACTTCAGCGACACTGACGTCGCCGGAAGACCGGCCGTGGTGCTGATCAGCGAGTCGATGGCTCGGCAGTTCTGGCCGGGCGAAGACCCGCTGGGCAAGCGCCTTACACTCACATTTTTTCCTGACGCAGTTCGCGAAGTGGTGGGAGTTGTGGGCGACGTCAAGCTCGACAGCCTGGACCAGGCGCGTCCCAGCGCCACTCTTTATTTTCCGCTCGATCAGGTTACCGTGCCGGCGAATGGCGGATGGACTTCGTTTCCCATGACGCTGGTGGTGCGCTCGCACTCCGGTTCCGGTGACCTCGCCTCCGCCGTGTCGAATGCCGTGCACGAAGTCAACCGCGACATGCCTCTTGTCGACATTTCCACCATGGACGATCTGGTCGCGAACTCTCTATCGCAGCAGCGCTTCAACATGCTGTTGCTGGGCGCCTTCGCAGGACTCGCTTTGTTGTTGGCCGCGGTGGGCATCTACAGCGTGCTCTCCTACAGCGTGAAACGCAGCGTGCGCGAAATTGGAATCCGTCTGGCTCTCGGTGCCCCTTTGGGCGACGTGCTGCGGATGGTGGTCTTCGAGGCGATGAAGCCAACCTTGCTCGGCGTCGCAATAGGAACGGCTGGCGCTCTGGCGCTGGGACACGTTTTGTCGAGCCTGATCTACAGCGTGCGGCCGACGGATCCTATCACTTTCCTGGCGGTTGCGGCGATCCTGGTCGCCGTCGCATTCATTGCCAGCATCGCGCCAGCCTATCGGGCGACCAAGGTCGATCCCATGGTGGCGCTGCGCTACGAATGAGGGACTTATGAAAACGCTGCTGCAGAACGCTCGCCACAGTTTCCGCCTGCTACGGAAGAACCCTGGTTTCACAGCCGTTGCCGCCCTCACACTGGCGCTGGGCATCGGCGCGAACACGGCTATCTTCAGTGTGATTTACGCGGTGTTGCTGGCCCCCATGCCGTACCCTAATCCCGACCAATTGGTCATGGTGTGGTCAAAGATTCAGGGCAACCACAACGGGGTCTCGGCGGGCGACTACCTGGATTGGAAACAGCAGAACAAGACCTTCCAGGACATCAACGCCTGGACGGGCGCCAGCTTCAACTTCGCCACTCCCGCGCA
>DASZIV010000001.1:0-1566 GCA_035948775.1 Bryobacteraceae bacterium | reverse complement strand
GTGAGCGCGTTGAAAGCGGCGCTCGAACGCGATAGCTGGGATGGCGATTGGTATCGGCGCGCTTACTTCGACGATGGCACGCCCCTGGGCTCAACGGAAAACGAGGAATGCAAGATCGACTCGATCGCGCAGACCTGGGGGATTATGAGCGGAGCTGCTGAACCGGGCCGCGCGTCGCGCGCGATGGTCGCTGTAGATCATCAACTGGTGCGCCGTCCAGAGGGGCTGATTCTCCTCTTCACTCCGCCCTTTGACCACACACCGCATGACCCCGGCTACATCAAGGGTTACGTGCCCGGCATCCGGGAAAATGGTGGCCAATACTCCCATGCCGCCGCTTGGACGGTCATTGCCTTTGCGGCGCTCGGCGACGGCGATAAGGCCTGCGAATTATTCCAGATGCTGAATCCAATCACCCATACTTCTTCACGTGCGAGCGTGCAACGCTACAAAGTAGAGCCCTACGTGGTTGCGGGTGATGTTTACGCCGAGCCTCCCCACGTCGGGAGAGGCGGATGGACCTGGTACACAGGTTCAGCGGGCTGGCTTTATCGCGCGGGGTTGGAATCGATTCTCGGCTTCCGTGTGCGTGGCAGGATGCTTTCCATTGATCCTTGCATCCCCCGAAACTGGCCCAGCTACTCCATCAATTTTCGCTATCGTTCGGCCACCTACCAGATTCGAGTGAACAATCCGTCTGGCGTTTCTCACGGCGTAGCTTCAGTCAGCCTGGATGATAGGTTCCTCGCCAACCTTGCAATTATTCCACTTGCTGACGATGGCACTGCGCATCAAGTTGACATCGTGCTGGGCTGACGTGACGCACCGCCACGCCCGGGCACAATTGTTCCGGCACGGTAGACATTGGGCTCGCACCCACATCGGTGTGGCAAACCCACCGTCTGCCTCGGCGGACGGACGCCTCCTGTAAGTCCGTACATCCGTGGATTACGTGGTCTGCTTCTACGCGCCTTTCGCCATCACGTCTGCAAGACGAATGATTTCGCCCTTGCTAACAGTCCTGGCCGCCCCAGCAATCATATTAAGCATCACCGAGACATTCTTCGGGTCGAGCAACCGATCCAGTTGTGCCTCCTCCTGTAGACCTGCTTCCCCGTGGTCGAGACGGAACTGTTCCCGACTTGCACCACAATGCAGCAGGCACCGAAACGGGCAACACGCTAACTCAATGATTCTGTTTGGAGATTTGGTCGGGGCGTCCGGATTTGAACCGGAGGCCTCCTGCGCCCAAGGCAGGCGCGCTACCAGGCTGCGCTACGCCCCGACATGAAGTGCCGTTCAATTCTAAGACACTTCCTCCAACGCGGCTACCTCAATCCCGATCGCGAAATAAGAAAGGGGCATCGTTACGCCTCAGCATTATCGCAACCCTGCTTCATTCGACAACAGCGGCATTTGCGGCCAGGCCATGCCGGCTTTGGCGGTGCTAGATTAAGTGCGGGCGGGGTGCCTGCATTTCTCGCGATACGAGCTTCTCCAGCCTAGGCCAGGTCTTTCGCCGGGGGCCGTTCTTGATCAAGATTCGTCTGCGCACGAAATTTCTGT